>JAQXBM010000041.1 GCA_029252405.1 Crocinitomicaceae bacterium | reverse complement strand
ATTGCAGATGACATACTACATAGTGATATAATTGATTAAATTTGATTGGTTAATTTTGATGAAAAATTAAAATGTATGAAAGATAGAATCACGAGGGTAAATAAAAACATAAAAACGCTTACAACTGTATCACCATTTTTTATAGTTGGTAGTCTACTCGTAGTTTCATGTTTCATAACATCTTGCGAAACAGAAAAGGAAGAATCGGAAGTGATTCCGCCACCATTAAATTGTAATTTTAGTGACCTACCCCAAAGTCTCGATTCTTGTAATTATTTAGACTATAAAACCGAGGATTTTACAATCACAGCATTGGAATACGATAAATTGCCTTACATCTATGGGTTTGATAAAATGCGTAAAGCTATATTTGATTCCGATTCGATTCCAATTTTCGAATTCAAAGGAGAAAAACATTACCACCCGATCGTTCTAGCACAATATTGTCTTGA
The DNA here is from genome assembly GCA_029252405.1 of Crocinitomicaceae bacterium. Taxonomy (GTDB): domain Bacteria; phylum Bacteroidota; class Bacteroidia; order Flavobacteriales_D; family Crocinitomicaceae; genus UBA4466. The sequence goes on along the minus strand of JAQXBM010000041.1, from coordinate 112,061 downwards.
GTTACTGGATGCCTTTAATACAACTAACGACTCAAGCCTTCTCACTTATACTGAAAAGTTGACCGCCAAATTACTAGAGTTACCGATCGAAACTGATTCATCATTACTATTTCCGTACATGTTTGAATTTGAAGTGCATCAATGTCCAGATGAACTCATGGAGAAAGGATGGTACTCGTCCATGGCTCAAGGTCAGGTATTATCTCTATTGTGTCGACTGGATCGATTAACAGGAAATGAGAATTACAGATCTAAAGCTGAAATGACGTTTAATTCACTGAAAGTAATGAAAGGTACAGGTCAAACACCTTGGATGTCTTGCGTTGATCCAAGCGGTAATTTATGGTTTGAAGAATACCCAAATGACATTCCCTTTCACACATTGAATGGTATGATCTTTACGCTTTATGGATTCTATGACTACTATCTAATGACAGGAGATGAAACTTCAAAAAAGTTACTCCAGGCTGGTATACTGACCATTAAAACGAACATCTATAATTTTAGAAACGAAGGGAGTGGCAGTTACTATTGCTTAAAGCATCGTTTAGTATCTAATCCCTACCACCAGACTCATATTAATCAGTTGAAAATACTGTATCTAATCACACAAGACCCCTTCTTTGATAGGGCAGTGAAAGATTTTGAAAGTGATATGTAATTGTTCTTCAGTAGTGAATTACTAAGACAAAATAATCTCCTTACAGCGGTCATTGGAGTTTATCAATAATCCATATTTCGCATTTATGCTTTGTGAAAGCTCTTATTTACCACCATTACCAAGAAGATATCCGATGTTGCTATAGTTTGAGTATGAAAAAACACCTACCATTTCAGTCAGTGCTTTTGGAAGTGTTTTAAGTTTTTTACTACCCACATCTCGTTATCACTTTACCGAGATGGTTATATGATAGGGACTTTAGATAGTAACCTTCTATTAGGTAACATTGAACTATTAAAACAAATAGTCTTTCAGACACCGCCGAAGGCAGCCACGTAGTGAATCGGAAAGCAAGAAAAAGGGCAGCTTTTGAAAGTGAACAAGCCGATTCGTATGAATCAAGATTCTCCTACGGTCGGACAATCGATAATTTAAAATAAATACCTTAACTTAGAATCGTTAAAATGAACCAACCAAATCAGAACAAATATCGTTAAGAAATCAATGCACATTTTACGAATTCTTTTCTTGGTTTTACTTGCCAATTCGAGTTTCGGACAGATCAATTTTTTTAATCTGTATTCGGATAATGATGACGACTACGGTGAGGGGATTGTTCAACTGGAAGACAGCAGTTATGTGATCACAGGTTCGTCGAGTAGTTTTCATGGGACGGGATCCGAGGCATTCTTACTCAAAATTGATAGTGCAGGTAATTACCAATGGTCGAACAATTATGGTGGACTTGAAACAGATGTTGGAAGACGTGTTTTATACAGACCAAATGATGGGTTTTACATTGCTGGGCACACGAATTCCTATGGAAATGGGGGCTATGATTTCTATCTAGTGAAAACTGATCTTTCCGGAAATTTAGAATGGGAAAAGAGCTATGGTGATTTTGCTTGGGAACGCGTTCATGATGCTGTTCTCACCACTGGGAATGAAGGTGTGATCATGGTTGGAGAAACGAATTCAACAATGAACAACAACACTGATATGTACATTGTTCGAACTGATCTCAATGGGGACACACTTTGGACCAAGCAGATGGGAACTGATAATGAAGACATGCTCACAAGCATTCATGCTTTAGATGATTCTACCTACTACATTGCTGGCTCCATGTACCTTGCTGACTCATCCAAAGTGAAAGGTTGCGTGATGAAAATCCATGAAAATGGGACCATTTATTGGACGAAATATTATGGATATTTGGGGGATACTTACATCAACGACATTCATATTGTCAATTCTGAAATTGTGGGTGTTGGTCATACAAATAAGATCAGTAATACCTTTTTATACGAGTTCTATTTCCGATTGGATTTGGATGGGAATTTAGTCATAGAAAATTACTCTGGATCCTCTGGAGAGCGCATCGCATTGGCTGTTGTTCCATTCGAAACCCCTGACAAATATTATATTGCATACAGCCTAGCCGATCAGTGGTCATTCCCCGATGGCTTCAATGACATTGCCATTGCTCGTTTCGATGATTCCCTCTACTGGGAACAAAACGTTGCAAACATTGCGCATTACGAACCCGACTTCCTGAATGAATTGATTCCAACGAGTGATGGAGGGGCTATAGCAGTTGGTGGAACGAATAGTCTCCAATTGGGATATCATCATGTTTGTGTGGTGAAAATTGGACCAAATGACACGTACCCTTATTGTGCGGCACCTCATACCCTGCTTCAACTTGTTGATGTTGATGAAACAATGGCAGAACTCGGAATTGAAATCTTCCCAAATCCTGCGAAAGATTATTTGACCATTCGATCGGATTTGGGAAGCGATCTTGAAGTGGAATTGATTAACGGTTTTGGACAAGTAGTTCGATCTGAAAGACTGGAATCATCCTCCAATACCTTGAATATCTCTGATCTTGCCTCAGGAATTTACTTCGTAAAGATTTCTGTTGATGGAAAAGTGGGTGTTCAAAAAGTGGTGATCGAATGAAATGGATAGCATTTATTCTCATATTGGGGTTCTCCCCTATTTGCTTCGGACAAGTCGATACCTTGAAGCATGAAACACTCGAATTTGACTTCGACAGCGTGATCGTTTCCGTTTGGGATATATACTTTAAAGATTACTCGTCACGGGACATTGAGTACAGTGAAGTTCCACCAAGTAAAGAGCTGATCCACGTACAATTGACAAAAGAGGATGGACATGAATTGTTGTCTCAACTAAAAGATCCTGATTCTTATGACGGAACAAGAGCTAATCTTTCCCACCACGATGTTGAAATTGAATTCTACCATTCTGGAGAAGTCATCAACAATTTGGAAATTTCAGCTTTATCAGGTAATGTAGACATCAACAATTTGTCTAACGGAGAATCTTTTCGAAATAATGTCTCGAATACTCTGGGTTCTTATCTGGTTGATCTTATGAAAAAGTATCAAATCATTGAATCAATTGGGTACGATGAAATTGATCTGACAGGCCTGATGTTGGATAATTCAGACTGAAAATTGCATTCGCGAGACTCGACTAATGGGCGTCCTCGACATATTTTTGAAGTAAGGTGTAAAACTCTTTGTCCCTTCCTTTTTCACTCGACAGCGGAAACTCAACCATCATTCCATAATCTGTCTCAACCACCACGTAACTATCGATCAAAAATGAGTCGTCATAATCTATGTTAAGTGAACTAATTTCTGAAAAACCGATGATTGTTTCTGGCTCTTCCCATTGCTTGCTGTAAAGGATCAAGTGCTGATCTGTGAGCACGTACAAACCGTCCGTGATATCCATCAACGCGTCAGAATAGAAGTAGATGATCTTTTCTTCCTTCGAAATGAGATCCATGTCCAACATCTGCTTTCTGAAGCTAGTTGGTACTTCGTTGTTCTTATAAATAAATGTTTCAGGACCTTTCGCTCCAATATACGATAAGGCAATGATCCCAGCCAAAAAGACGACTCCAACTGAAATAAGGGTGATTAAAAGTGCTCTGTTCATGCGTTCTGCTGATCTACTTCAATCCAAATCGCTCTTCAGCGATATCTGTCACGTATCCTCCAATCGCCAAAGATGCCGTAGCGGCGGGTGACGGTGCGTTTAACACGTGAATGGAGTTGTCGTGGTATTCAATTCTGAAATCGTCGCGTGTGTCTCCGTCTTGGCGCAATAACAATGCTCGAACTCCAGATCGACCTGGTTTCAAGTCGTCCATTGTTAAACTTGGAACCATTCGCTGTAAAGTCTTCAAGAATAACTTCTTTGAAAATGCCCTTCGGTACTCATTGATCCCAAATTTCATATTCTTGAAGAACAATTTCCACGTTCCTTTGTATGTCAACGCATCCCATGTATCACTCCATGAGAAATCTGTTTTTCCATATCCTTCGCGTTTGAAGGTAAATACGGCATTGGGGCCACACTCAATTTCTCCATCAGTCATTCGGGTAAAGTGAACGCCCAAGAAAGGAAAATCTGGATTGGGCACTGGGTAAATCAAGTGTTTGATTTTGTGCTTCCCTTGTTCTGTCAATTCATAGTAATCTCCACGGAAACCAACGACTTTCTCTTTCAAGTCAACGCCATCCTTCTTCGCCAAACGATCCGCTTGCAGACCTGCACAGAAAATCAAATGCTTCGCTTCAATTTTGTTCTTTGAGGTGATGACAATTGAAGTATCCTCCTTCTTTTCAATGTTCTTTACTTCGTAACCAAGGAATACTTTGCTTTCTTTCTGCGTTTTGAGGGCCAATTCAGCCATCTTATCTGTAGCTCCGCGGAAATCAATGATTCCTGTGCAAGGAACGTGAATTCCTCCAATACTTTCACAATGAGGTTCAATCTCTTTCACCTCTTCCGCCGTCAGCATTCTAATTCCTTCGATTTCGTTTTCCAATCCCGTTTGGAAAATTTTCTCCATGCGCGGGATCTCTTCAGGTTCCGTTGCCACAACTACTTTTCCGCACACATCATGCGCGATTCCGTGCTCTTTGGCGAAGGCTACCAGCTCGTGTCGACCTTGGATGCAATTCTTCGCTTTAAGCGAGCCTGGCGTGTAGTACAACCCTGAGTGAATTACTCCCGAATTGTGCCCTGTTTGATGATCAGCTAGGAGTTCTTCCTTCTCGATCAATGCGATTTTTAAATCTGGGTAGCGCGTTTGCATTTTGTACAAAGTTGCTGCTCCAACAATTCCACCTCCAATTATTGCTACGTCGTAAATCATGAGTTGTGTTTGAAAACGTGGTGCAAAGATAATGATTGAAAAGATTAATGGATTGAAAGATTGAAATGATTTAATGCCGGGCTTCGAGAGCCTCAGCCCTCAATCAATTATTTCGCGGAACGCTCCGAGGGCTGAGCGGAGCCGAAGCCCGAAATAAACAATGATAAGTGTTAGGGATAGCAACGAAAATCCTTTTTGAGGGACGAAAAAAGATTGCAGAGATAGCCCGACCCGATTAGGGAAACGCCCAAATAAAAAAAACGTCCCAACCTAAGTTGAGACGCTTCTCTGAAATTGATTATTATTATTTAGAACCTTTATTGAATCACAAATTCTTCCGTATAGACTCCGGTGGCTGTTACGATTTTACAAACGTAATGTCCTGCTGGAGCATCCAATAATTCAACTTTAGAACTTGCAAAGTTAGATTGTGCATTCATTTTTTCTCGAAGAATTTCACGTCCCATCAAATCATAAATTTGAAGCTCCGCTTCATTTCCGACGTATCCACTCAACTCGATGTCAAACGCTCCACGATTCGGATTCGGGAAAATCACAATCTCGTGATCCAATTCCTGTTCTTCTGTATTAACGGTAAAACCTACCGAGAAATTGTATCGATGGTAATTTCCAAAGTCAGCTGGGAAGAATTCAATCCAAGTACCCCCCACTAAACGAAGTCTGAAAGTACCTGTTGTTTCTCCTTCCACTTGATTCGAGTACCAGAATCCAATTCCATCGTTATCAGAATCTTCAATGATAATGCTGTAGCATCCAGGCGCTAAATCGAAAGTATCCTGATACAGTGTAGAATTGTCCAAGCTTGTGCGCTCAAAAATCATATTTCCTGCTGCATCTTCCAATCTCCACTGATTTTCGAATGCTTTGTTGTTCGTTTGGAAACGCACGTAGAACGGTCCGTTGATACTTTCAGGTGCTTCGAATGGAGCTGTTTTTACATCGTTGTTTGGATATTCATCCAACGAAGGATCACCTTCGATATTCCATACTTGCGCTGTGAATGTCTGCAATCCGTGGTAATCACTCCAGAAATCAGGAGCGGTAACTGGAATTTCAACGACTTCTTTATCCAAGAACCCTAAGCTTCCCGTCCAATCGTACTCAACAAAATTTCCGTAGCTGATCCAAATTTTGATCGTACAGGAAGTTAAATCTTGTTCTCCAGTATTCTGTAAAATCACGCGTGGATTCTGACAACTAGGATTCCACTTACCGTAGTACTCCCATTTGTTTGGGTTGAGAATGTCAATAATCGCAGCATCATGCTGGAAGTTCGGCGCCGAATATGAAATCAAGTCCAACGCAGCAACGTAATTTCCTGCGCCTTGCCCTTGATCGTTTGAAGGAACATCCTCAATATCGTAATCCAATGTAACTGTCGTTCCTGGCGTTACCCAAGGTGTTAAATCGTGATCGTATTCTTTCACCAAATCTCCTGGACACCATCCTTCGCGGGCATACGGCCATGTTCCACCTTGACTGATATTCGGATTGTCTCCACATGCCGTTTCTTCCCAGATTTCCCAGTTAAAGCGCTCAACACCGTCTACTTTGATCATATGATCTTTCGAATCCCACTCGCAGCAGCTTGCATTTCCGTTATGTCCGTGTCCCGTAAATCGGGTTTTGATTTTGAACATACTCGATGAATCAGCCAAATCAATAGAAGTCGAAATCAAGTTAACATCATCGTCCAAGTTTGAGTATGAGTAGCTTCTCCACTCGTTCCAAATTGGTTGACGTGAGTGAACATCTCTTGGAGGAACTCCCTCAATGAAAGCGAAGCGAAGGTCAATTAATTCTTGCGTGTTGTGCGCAGCAAGATCAACAACATCTTTCAAATACATTTGGTAATCCGTTACATCGTAAATCCATTCGAAACCGTTTGTTCCAAGATCGAACTGAATTCCGTAAGGCGTAATGAAACGTCCAATCTCCACATCGTGAACGATCTCATAAGGCGCCTGATAATAAGTAATTGTGCTATTCGAATAGGTCTCTGGTCCTGAAAATGGAACAGAAGAAATAACTGCATTTGTCGCATCGTAAACATCTTCTGAGGCATCCGGCTGAGCCAAAAACGCATCAATAATTTCGAAGTGGTTGTTCACCGTTGCAAACTCGAAGACAACTTCTGGTTCTTTTACTTCCAGCCAATCAGCCTCAACATCTGTGGCCGTTCCAGTGATTGTTCCCTGACCAAACGCTACTTGTGGTCGATCAATTCCTGTTTCAAATCCGACTTGAGGATATTCTGAAAAGTCGAATAAACCTGTTGTAGATGGCATTAACAAATAATCGTTGTTTGATAGATCGGTCGCCCATTCGTTCTCATCGAAATTGTAGTAAACCTGAAGGTCTGCCCAGTTTGGATGAGCTACAGTCGTGCGTTGATTGTACCAAGCTGCGATAGTTGCATCATCCACAGGAACATCAAATAATTGGAATTCATCAATCTTTCCTGTCCAATTGTTTCCTAAAGCTCTGTTTGCACCAATCACTAAACGGTGAAGTTTTCCAACAGCTCGCGTAAATCCTGTTCCGCTGTGCCATAATGCACCATCTTTAAAGATCTTTAATTCTCCAGTACCTTGATTTTTTACAAATGCCCAATGGTGCCATTCGTTATCGATTTCGCCTCCAGTAGCGGCTTTGTCAATTCGGTCGTAGTTGTTTCCTTCACCGACATCCCAATATATTCTGTTGTTGTTCCAAGGGAAATGTATGTTGATTACACGTTGGTTCAGCGTATCGTATCCTTCCAAAATAGAAGTGTTTACTCCACTGTTCCCCATTCCTTTCGCCCAAAAAGCGATTGTTACGTCATTTCCAATTTCAATGTCCGACATTTCAAACAGCGCATGTTCCGATCCTGAGAAATTCAATACTCCGTTTCGACCAGCATAATTCACCCCCATGTTTCCAGCAGTGGCTTCATTTTCGAAGGTTAAGGAATTCACGGCTGGAACTGATCGCTCAAACTGAAATTCAATCACAATATTATCTGTTCCGTTCCAAGCAAACGGTTGATAGAACAATAATTCATTTTCACCGTCAGCAAAAGCAGGAGCCGTTCCTAAACTTCCATGGGTCAAATTGTAAACCTCTGTAAATCCTGTCGTGTGGAAGGATGAAATAACGCTATCCGCTGTTGCTTTAAGTGAGATTGAAGGGTAATCCAAATCACCACCAGCAGTAACTCCACCAGTCGGCACAAACAAGCTCAGGGATTGAATATTGCCAGGGATAATTCCCGCGTTGACCAATTCAGCAGCTGTCACCAATACTTGAACACGACCTCCATTGTTCGATAAGTCGAAAGGCAAATTTGATGATGCGGCCGAAGAGAACAATTGTGCTGTTCCTCCAGTCGCTCCAACTCTCATTTGCTCTGGACGTACGTAGGTATCTATTTTATCTCCGACAAAATCAGCATAATTGTATACCAGTGTAGACTGATAGTTATTCAAGAAATGAACGCTATCCACCTGAACAGAATCGTAATCTCCTGTGTGGTCGAAAATTCGCGTATAAGCCAAGTAATCCCATTCACCACAATCAAATTGATCCCAAGGAGTTAATGGACTACATTTCAACTTGTAGTACATCAAGACTTTCTCGAATCGTTTGTCGTTCAACTCTTGAGGAAATGTGAAGTCTCCGCGACGAGTAGATATTGAATCAAATGTGAAGGTTTGCACCCACGTAGTATCTTGTGCGAAAGTCATGGACGTCGAAACAACCATGAAGAGGACGAGTAATTTGGCTCTCATAAGTATTAGTTTGATGCAAATATAAAGATTTAGCATCCGGGAATCTAAACCAAAATTCCCCAAAAAGGACTTTACCTTACAATCCTAAAAAGCGGCAATAAGTTGTGTGTTGGCTCATAAAACTCTGAATGCTGATAAATGAAATACAACTGAGCGTATGCGTTTTCACGGAAATCCTTGTCCGCGGCTTTTTTGGCTTCAAAGGATTTTTTCAATTCAGGATCAGCGGCCAATAATTCCACAGCCTTGTCTTCAAACACATAACTGGAGAAGTATTCCTTTTGTTGAACGTATGAATCGAAAAAGTTCCAAGCGAAGTAGCTGTCCGGCATTTCGGGTTCAAGAACAGAGACAATGAATCTTCGGTTTCGTTGATTTGTTGGAACCAAGAGATCTCCATTTTTGATCATCACTTTTACTGGATCAACTGCGTCAATCTCCATTTTAGAATGCAAAAAGTGACCTTCGTAAGGTCGTGTTGAACTTTTGAAACTCTTCATTTTGTATTGCTCGAATTCAACATCACGGTACTTCGAAGCGTCAAACGGTCCGTTTTCGAATTCAACTCCATTTGCCTTTAAGCGCTCAATGACATCCGTACACTGACGCCCAATTACGTAGTAATCTGGAATCTCCAAATCGTTTTTAGGAGCGTAGGTCTGATAGAACGGAATGTACTTTTCAAAAGGCTGATCTCGGTGATATTTCAAGCGCTTCAATCCAGTCACTTCGCTGATTGGAAAAGTGTGCTCAAACCCTTTGAATAAAATTGAATCCTTCTGTTCTGTTAGCTGATAATTGAATGGAAACTTCGCAAGATTCTGGTCGTATTCAAACGCATCTCCCCTTGCCCTTTCAAGATCATCTGAGTTTTCACTCATCCAAACAATTGTGCATTTCAAAAATGATAAAGTCGCTTGAGTTCGATCATTAAACGCTTTCAGCATGTGCGTTTCAATGGTGAAACTCATCGTATTAAAAAGCGCGGCGTATCCCATGGAATAGCGTGGAAGGTCGTTGAAAATACTCATTCCTTTTTCAGGCACATCTTCTGCAAGATTGACATATGAAATCATATCAATATCTTGGCGCGCCAAATTACCGGTCATGTATGGAACAAACTCATTATGCGTGATCTCGGCCATGGTTGGAGCCATTCGTTCCTTCACTGAGGCGATGTATGTCAAGGTGTATTGATAATCTGCTCCGTTGGAAACGTGTGTATCGATGAAAGCATCAGGATCGAGCGCATGGAAAATCTTCGCAAATGCAAACATGTTTTTCGAGTCCATTTTAATAAAATCGCGGTTCAAATCTAAATTTTGGGCGTTGCCACGGAATCCATACTCATCGGGCCCTTCTTGATTTGCTCTGCTTGAAGAACTTCGGTTGATCATCCCCCCAGCATTGTACGATGGAATGATTCCAATCACTGGCATATCTTTCGTATTCTTTCCTGCTTTGATCCAATCTTCAATCCAAATCAAACACGCATTAATCCCATCAGGTTCACCCGGATGAATACCGTTGTTAATCATCAAAGTTGTTGAATTGCGTGCCTTTTCGAATGTCTTCGTTGAATCTTGAGCTCCATTTAAGACACACACATAAATAGGCAAACCATAATCAGATTCTCCCATTGAGTACAACTCGATTTCATCGTGATCCGCTGCCAGTTGGCTATATATTTCAATCAATTCTAGATAGGTTGGCGTTGTGTTTCCATCTAGCTGCGCATTTGACAAAAAACTCAGACTTGAGCAAAGGATAAGGAAAAGCGTGTGTAATCTCATGTACTTGATATTTGAACGTCTAAATTAGCTAATTTTGCCCTATGAGAATTGATATTTTGACCATCTTGCCAGACTTGCTTCTGGGACCGTTTTCGGATTCGATTATGAAACGAGCGCAGGAAAAGAGACATTTGGAATTGCATGTGCACAACATCCGCGATTACTCAACGTCGAAGCAGAAAAATGTTGATGACTACCAATACGGTGGTGGTGCAGGAATGGTGATGTTGATAGAGCCGATTTCGATTCTCATTGATAAACTAAAGGCTGAACGCGATTACGATGAAATCATTTACATGACGCCTGATGGTGAGTTATTGGAACAATCGGTTTGCAACGAACTCAGCTTGAAAGGAAATATTATGATTCTTTGCGGACACTACAAAGGAGTCGATGAGCGCATTCGTCAGCATTACATCACGAGAGAAATTTCCATCGGATCGTATGTTTTATCTGGTGGTGAACTAGGAGCAGCGGTTGTTGTCGACAGTATTGTTCGCCTGATTCCAGGTGTTTTGAACAATGAAACTTCAGCCTTAACGGATAGTTTCCAGGATGATTTGCTTGCGCCTCCAGTTTATTCACGTCCTGCTGAGTTTAATGGAATGAAGGTGCCTGAAATTTTGCTTTCGGGCGATTCAGGGAAAATTGAAAAATGGCGTTACGAGAAATCGTTGGAGAGAACTCAGTTGAGAAGACCTGATTTATTGAAGGATTAAAAGGATTGCACTATTTGGAACAAACCTCCGACTTCGACTCCGCTTAGTCATCGGTTTGAAATACTAAAATATGATTGATTTAACGAAGCATTTTGAGACATTGAAAACGGGTGGGATCATTCTTTATCCTACAGATACGATTTGGGGAATTGGCTGTGACGCAACTGATAACGAAGCATGCAAACGCATTGCTGGATTGAAAGGTCGAGCGGATAACAAAAGCTTCGTTCTTCTTGCTGATGGATTCCCAATGATTCAGAAATACATCCCAGATTTTCCTGAGGTGTGCTACGATTTAGCAGATTTCGCTACAAAACCACTTACGATCATCTACCCAGATGCAAAAGGTTTGGCGCCTTCCGTTGTGGCCGACGATGGTTCGGTTGGGTTTCGAATTACAACTGATCCTGTATGCATTAAATTGATTCGATCTATGCGAAAGCCATTGGTCAGTACTTCAGCGAATTTGTCAGGTGAAGCTTCTCCGACAGATTTTTCCGATATTCATTCGGAAATAAAGGAAGGTGTCGATACAATTGTGGAAGATCGATTGAAAGAAAAACGTACAAAAGCGTCTCAGATTATCAAAATTGGTTTGGGAGGAGAAGTGAAAATTATTCGAAAATAGATGACAGACAATCAAAACGAAATAGCGATAATCCTTCGATACGAACCCTATTTGATTGGTTTCTTTGTAGCGACATTCATTTTGCGCTTGGCGGGAATTCCTCTTTCCTCGACCTTGTTCGTTATATCTGCTTCAGCACTCGCGTTGATCTACTTAATGAAGGCATACGACAGAATGGATCATATTACTGAACCGTGGACGCAGTATATGCGGAAATGTATCATGTTTGTTGGTGCTGTAGGGATTATCGCGCTGCTGTTTCATTTCCAGGAATGGCCGAATGCAGATCAAATTAAGCTCGTCTTTGTAGTTGGCCTTCCATTAGTTGCAGTGGGTATTTTGTTCAAGAAGGTGCAAGCGAAAAAGGTTCTCAACTTAACGGAAGCGATGGTAATTCTAGGAACAGGCTTAGCAATTGGAGGAACTTACCTCAATCTCTTCTAATCAGATTTCTAAGTATTTCTTCAACAACTTATTGAAGTCCTTTGCTTTGTTCATGTTCGGCATGTGACCTCCACCTTTGATGATATCGAGCGTTGCATTTGCACCATTTCCTTTGATATGCTCAAAAAACCGTTCTCCGCGATCTGGTGGAATCAATTGATCGAACTCACCCCAAATTAAGTGCACGGGCATTTTATAAATGTACTCATGTTTTGCGTACTCATCGCGAATGCCAATCATACGATGTACAATTGAGCGCTTATCTTCGAAGTTTTGCATATACAATTCCTCGTGGAACCGCGGCATCGTGAATCCCGGTGGGACCACTCCCTTCTCTCCTACTGAGGCTGCTACTAACTTCTTCAAACCGTGGTGTGTATCAGGCACAAAAAACTCTGGAATACTCGGCACATCGAATAACTTCTTTACCCGCTCCGTATCGCTTTTGTAAATGTACTTGATAGCTGGGTCGACTAATATCAATTTCTCAACTTGATCTGGGAAAACATTCGCCATCTCTCCAGAAATCAATCCACCGTAAGACGCTCCCATCAAATGATATTTGGAAACTCCTAGCTCTTTCAAAAAGAATTGAAGCATGTCCAATTGATCTTGCACTTCATGACGCTTGGTATGCGGAATCGTATCACCAAAATGCAGCAAATTCGGAACGATTATTCGAAAATCATCCTTGATAACATGAAGCTGATCGTACCATTGGTATTTCGTCTTTGCGCCCAATCCGTGGAGGATTAAAAAAACGGGTTTTCCTTCCACTTCATTGTCCCAATATTCGATGTGATAGCGATCCGAATCATGGAACTTTCGATTCATATTGGCTTTTCGAAATTTCCCGTCAATGTAGCGATTAGCAATTGTGTAACAGATGTCGGCAACAGTACCCATTCGGCAGTAGATGATTGAATTTTAAACGATTTTACGAAAAAAATTACAAAAGTTTGGTATCAAAGTCCGATTTTGAAGTTGATTTTGATGATTCCCTTATCTTTGCAACCGCAATGCGCACGAATTATAGCGAATATCTCACTCATCCCGTTTTCAAAGTTGCTTCGCAAGTAGTGACAGAAAATGAGCTCGAAGCTTATGTTATCGGGGGATTTGTGCGTGATTTAATTCTCGAACGTCCGTCCAAAGACATCGATATTGTCGTTGTTGGAAATGGAATGGATTTGGCCAAGGAATGCGCCGAGAAATTGCGCGTCAAGAAGGTATCTTATTTCAAGAATTTCGGAACTGCTCAATTCATGTACAAGGATTTGGAAGTTGAATTCGTCGGAGCACGAAAAGAGTCGTACAATCATGATTCTAGAAAACCCATCGTTGAAGATGGAACTTTAGCGGATGATCAAAACAGACGAGATTTTACCATTAATGCGCTTGCTTTAAGCTTACACGCAGATTCTTTTGGAGATATTATTGATCCTTTTGACGGATTGGTTGATCTCGAAAATAGATTGATTAAAACACCACTCGAACCAGATACAACCTTCAGTGACGATCCACTTCGAATGATGCGCGCGATCCGTTTTGCTTCGCAATTGGATTTTAAAATTGAACATCAGTGTTTGGAATCGATTGCTCGAAATGCCCACCGATTGGAAATCATTTCTCAAGAGCGAATCATGGATGAATTGAATAAAATCATCCTGAGCAAGGTTCCATCACGTGGATTCAAACTGCTCTTCTCAACAAAATTACTTCACGAGTTCTTCCCAGAAATGGTGGCGCTATACGGAGTTGAGAAACGAAAAGGAAAAACGCACAAGGACAATTTCTACCATACGTTGGAAGTTCTTGACAATATTTCAGAAAACACCGATAACCTTTGGTTGCGTTGGGCGGCAATCATGCACGATATTGCAAAACCGCCCACAAAGCGTTTCCATCCGAAGGCAGGTTGGACCTTCCATGGTCACGAAGAAATGGGATCTCGCATGGTTCCAAAAATCTTCAAACGCATGAAGCTTCCATTGGATGCGAAAATGAAGTATGTGCAGAAATTGGTTCGATTACACCTACGACCTATTTCTTTGGTGAAAGGTGACGTGACCGACTCAGCTGTTCGAAGATTACTTTCTGAAGCAAACGACGACGTCGATGACTTGATGACGCTCTGTAATGCAGACATCACCTCAAAAAATGAGATGAAGGTGAAGAAGTTCAAAAAGAACTTTGAAATTGTCCTTCAAAAATTGCGAGACGTAGAAGAAAAAGACCGAATTCGAAATTTTCAGCCACCGGTTGATGGTGATGAAATCATGAAAACCTTCGATATTCCACCTTGCGCTGAAGTCGGAACAATTAAGAAGCGAATCAAGGAAGCGATTCTCGAGGGAGAGATTCAAAATAATCACGACGAAGCCTTCGATTTCATGATGAAAATCGCAAATGAGTTAGGTCTTGAAACAAACTCGTAGCTAAGCTCGTAAGAATAGAGGAATTTAAAGTAATTTTGCATAAATTTTCAGTCAATGGCAGGTCTAAAATTCAGAGTACTTCTCGATTCTCAAGATAAAGCAGAGGTGTTTCGTGATATTCTTATCGCGGATTCTGATAATCTCGAAAATTTCTACCGTGCTATTGTTGACGCATACCATTTCTCACAAGATCAAATGGCATCGTTTTACGTTTCGAATGACGAATGGGTAAAAGGACCAGAAATTGCCCTTTTTGACATGTCGTTTGGTGAAAGCGATCAAGAAGTTCCTCGTGTAATGAGCACCACAACTATTGGAGAATTGATTGAAGTAAAGGATCAAAAACTCATTTTGGTGCACGATTTCATGCGCATGTGGATTTTCCTCATTGAGCTCATTGGTTATGAAGAAGCGACTCCAGAACGTCCAACAGTGAAGCTTTCTGTAGGAAACGCTCCGGCTGAAGAGTCGAAAGAAAGCGATGAACTTCAATTCGAGACTGACTCAACTGAGCTTGGCGAAGATGAAGAAGATGAGTTCGGCTTCAACGATTTTGAAGATCAATACGATTATTAATGACTGCCGCTGGTAAAGATCCGCTGGGTCGTATCATTCTAGATTACAGCAAGGACAAAACAGATCGATTCATTACGGTTGAGTCGGACATTTGTGATGATGATTTCATTGATGCATCTTACCTTTTCCGCTCGTACAATGAAATGCCCAAAATCGAACAGATTGCGCTAGAACATTGTTCTGGAGACATTCTCGATATTGGCGCAGGTTCAGGAATTCATGCGAAACACCTTCAAGACAAAGGATACAAGGTAAAGGCAATTGACGTCAGTCCAGGTGCTGTTGAATATATGCAATCGAAAGGCATAGATGCTGAAGTTCAAGATTTTTTTGAAGTGACGGAGCAATACGACACCCTTCTAATGATGATGAACGGGATTGGAATTGCGGGATCATTGAAAAATTTGGAACGCACTTTGCTTCAAGCCAAGAAAATGATGCGCGAAAATGGTCAACTCCTTTTCGACTCCACCGACATTAAGTATCTTTACATGGATGATGATGGCGGAATGTGGATCGATCTGAATACCGAGTATTACGGAAATTTCAACTTCAAAATGCACTACGAAGATCAATCAACCGATTGGTTTGAATGGTTGTACATCGATTTCGATAAATTGCAGGAAACAGCGAATAAGCTCAACCTGAAAGTCGAAAAACTGTACGAAGAAGAATACCAATTTTTGGCGCGCATCACCGTAAATTGAATTGCAACAATGAACAACTTTTTATTCCTCGCGAATCTCTTTCTTTTCCTGCTCTTAGGTTCTAGCGTTACTGCTCAGGACACCAGTGTACGCGAATTCCCAATGGAAGATCGTGCACTTCTGTGGAAAATTGAAGGGAACGGAATCAAAACCAAATCATACTTATTCGGAACGGTTCATTTAATTGACGAAGAAGAGTTCTTCTTTCCGAAAAAATTGCAAAAAATCGTTGCGAAATCTGAGGTGTTAACAATGGAAATTGCAGGAATTCCTGATCCAATGGAAGCCTTTAAGCTGTCCATGCTCGATTCAGGATCATTCTTTGATTTCTTTACAGAAGATCAAGCCGACTCTATCCTTAATTGGGTGGAAGAAAACACAGCGCTTTCTCCAGCAGCTTTTAAACTGATGGCGGGTAAAATGCGTCCATTCGTTGTGGCTCAGTTCTTACCTGAAATAGACAAAAACAATCCGAGTCCTGGAATGGACGGCAAGAAGTCTTACGAGATAGAATTGGAGGCCATCGCAAAGAAGAAAGACTTGGAAATCGAAGGTCTTGAAACTGTGGCTGAACAAATGGGAATCTTTGATCTGCTCACCAACGAGCAACAAGTAGCCATGGTTATGGAGATCATTCGAAATGGTAACGCTGACTCTGGTGAAGAATTGGCGGAAATCATGGAATTGTACAGTGATCAAGATATTGACGGTTTGTATCAAATGATTGCGGGAGATGGTGAATTGATGGAAATGAACGACATCTTGCTAGACAATCGAAACAAACGTTGGGTTCCAATGATTGAACAAATGATCAAAGAGAAATCGACCTTTATCGCTGTTGGAGCTGGACATCTTGGCGGACCAAATGGCGTTCTTCGACTACTTGAAACACAAGGATACACCTTAAAACCTATTGAATTATGAAACGATTTAACTTCTTCCTTTTCGCGTTAGCATCTGTGCTGCTCTTCTCCTGTGGATCATATTCCGATGATCAACTTGCTGAATTCGATAAAAAGATTGAAAAGCACTTGAAGAAGAAGAACATCGATTGTGAGAAATCATCGAGCGGATTGTATTACAAAATCCTTGAGGAAGGAGAAGGAGAACTCATTCAATTCACCAATACGGTTTCAGTGAAATACAAGGGGACATTCTTGAATGGAAACGTCTTCGATGAGCAAACGGAACCGATTGAATTGCCCGTATCGGATCAAATTAATGCGTGGAAAGAACTCATGCTTCAGCTGAAAAAGGGATCGAAGGCGTATATGGTCGCGCCTCCGCAGTTGGGCTATGGAGAATATAAAGTCGAGAAGATTCCGTCAAATTCTATTTTGGTTTTTGAGTTGGAGATTGTGGATGTTTTATAGGATTTGTTTATTCAAAAACTGAAACAATCGAATAAATCTATTTCGCAATATTGCGATATTGATATTTAGCCAAATGGCTACCAAAAGCAAATTACCCTACTCAACATGAGTCGTTTCAATTTTCGATGAGGCACTCAAAGTCTTATGCACTGGACATTTGTCAGCAATAATCAACATTCGCTTGTACTGCTTCTCATCAAAATCACCAAAAAACTTAATCTCTCTTGAAAACACATCTACCTTGGATTTTCCATCTTCGGAATCTTCTTTTCGGTGGCTGACATCAACCCTCACTCCTTTCAAATCCCATTCTTTCAGACTAGCGTACATTTGAAGCGTCATTACGGTGCAAGCGCCCAATCCAGAGGCCAATAATTCATACGGTGAAGGCCCTAAATCTGATCCTCCAGCGGATACTGGTTCGTCAGAAGTAAATTCGTGATGCCCCACCACGACTCTCGATGTGAATTTACTTTCTCCTATTTCTACGCACGCTGTTCTAGTATCTGCCATGGGGTTTATTTATCTGATTCTGTTTTGATTCGTTGGACGGTAGTTCAAATATGACCTTACAAAAAAGCCCTTTCACGAAATCGGAAACATGCTTCTTAAGACCCAATTATGTGCGTGTTTCACACGCGCGTCAGAGAATTTCCGTTCTCTGCAGTCACGTTCATGAGGTATCATCCACATTGATTAGTTCGATTAAATGTTGTCATTAATTGAGGAATTAAAGTTAGAAAAAACTGAAGGAGCCACTTCAATTTTAACAGTATACTCACCCAACGAGATCATCTAGATGCGGTGTATCCAATTCCTGTTCAAAAAAAACTCGAAATTCAATTCTGTATTCATTGTCAAAAAGAAATCAAACCCCTACTTTTGGGACACAAAAAAGAAACGATTTCAAAACGACAGAAATGAGCGTATTAGTAAATAAAGATTCAAAAGTTATTGTTCAAGGGTTTACAGGAGGTGAAGGAACTTTCCACGCTGGACAAATGATCGAGTACGGTACCAACGTTGTTGGAGGTGTTACTCCAGGTAAAGGAGGACAAACCCACTTGGATCGACCTGTATTCAATACAGTAGCTGATGCGGTTGCTAAAACTGGCGCAGACGTTTCTATTTTGTTCGTACCACCTGCATTTGCAGCAGACGCGATTATGGAAGCAGCAAACGGTGGAATTAAAGTGATCATCTGCATTACTGAAGGAATTCCAGTTAACGACATGGTGAAAGCTAGCGAGTACATCTCTGGATTCGATTGTCGCCTTATTGGACCTAACTGTCCAGGTGTTATCACTGCTGGTGAAGCGAAAGTTGGAATTATGCCAGGATTCGTTTTCAAAAAAGGAAAAGTTGGTGTTGTTTCTAAATCAGGAACATTGACATACGAAGCGGCTGATCAAGTAGCGAAAGCAGGATTAGGAATTACAACAGCAATCGGAATCGGTGGTGATCCAATTATCGGAACAACTACAAAAGAAGCGGTTGAATTGTTGATGAACGACCCTGAAACTGACGGAATCGTAATGATCGGTGAAATCGGAGGAAACTTGGAAGCAACTGCTGCTCGTTGGATCAAAGAAAACGCTAAGAAGCCAGTCGTAGGATTTATCGCTGGTGAAACAGCTCCAAAAGGAAGAACAATGGGTCACGCAGGTGCAATTGTTGGTGGAGATGAAGATACTGCAGAAGCGAAGAAACGCATCATGCGCGAGTGTGGAATTCACGTAGTTGATTCTCCAGCACATATCGGATCAAAAATGGCAGAAGTATTGGGTGTAACAGCTTAATCTGAAATAGATAGAATTGAAAAAGGGCTTCGAAGTTATTCGAAGCCCTTTTTTTGTCCTTCTTTCCCACCAAAGTATTGGAAGAAAGAACCTACACCTAGTTCATGGCAGCGATATAAGCCCTGAGTTCGTCTTTATCGCTTTGAAATGTGAGTGCGTCTACACATAATTCATAATCGTTTTTATTTTCAGTCTTGTTGTACAAGAACTTCGCAATTTCCAGTTTGTTGTCTGCGAATGTCATTGCTGACATGATGATCACCACGCGGTGAGCTTGGAAACAACGCTCTTTGGATAAAAGCTGCGCCTTGGTCATACGATTGTCGGGAAATGCTTCACTTTGAATGGTGTTTTTCATTTCGACTGCTTCGTCATCAGTTACTGCGTTTAAACAAACAAAGACTTGAGGTCCTGGAGGGTTTAAAGCGATTCCGTCATCCGTGATCACACATCCTACCAATAAGAATGGGATTGCAAGTAATCTTAAAACTTTCATAGGCGTTCAATTTATGATTTGCCATGAATAAGACAATGAACGTACCAAAAGTGTAAAAGTTAACAAGGTTAACGATTAATTAACAAGTTGTATTTCTGTTGATTCTTATGGTTTCAAAATGAGAAATTCAGGCAGAATCAATCCTTCCTTGCGATTAAGACGCTTGTACCGTTTGTAGATTTTTTTCATGTATGAATTCTTCTTCGGATCGGATATTTCCCGTAAGCTCGAGACGTCATCTTTGAAATACAAAATCTCTGATCCACGCACTTGTCCACAGTAAAATGCTCCTTGATGTTTATAGGCAACAGACACCATCCCCATCATGGTTGAAGGATCAACTAAAATGATTCGGCTGCACCGCAAGGTACCGTTCTCCTTGGTTATTTCATAAATGAACGAGCCAACAGTTTCTCGCTTCTCACTCATGTATTTGACGACTTCGAGCACCTTCGGAGATCCTGTGGTGTACAATTTGTTACCATCAATGGTCACGTTATCGCCTCCAACAAGCGGAATCGTTTTGATCTTTTTGGCTTTATCCTCTTCATTGATTTTCATCAAAAAACGTTCTCGAGATCCTGTTAAGTATAAGGTTGAATCAAGCACACCCAAAGAGTTTGGACCGTGGGCGTTCAAAATCACTTTGGCTTCTTCTCCGAAATTTTCCGCGCGATATACTTCTCCTTTGAGGTTGGAGATAAATCCAGCGTACATCGATTTAGCTTTGTACAAATTCGTGATGTACAATCCATTCCCTTCCACCCAACGCAGATTGTTAATGCTCGAGGGCAAATCACCATTGACGATATTTCTAGAAACGACCTTCACCGAATTTTCATCGATGGATAATCCCTGAATCCTGGAAACGTTGTCGCCTACTTTTGATGCGTTCGTCATGTATTGGAAGGTCGTATCAAAAGGTGCCGCCTTGATTCCCAAAGAAATCCATTCCTTCAGTTCTGGATCTTGTTCCAAAGTTTTCACTGAATGATCTTCCAAATTCAAGGTTTGAAAAGCACCGTATGAGTTTTCAGGATGCTTGCTATCTCTTTTTCCTGATGGAATGATCAAACGGTTATTGATGCTGTCGTAGATGAAGTCCTCAGGACCTTGGTGTTCTAGCTTGATTAACTTCCACGATTGATTTTCATCTTGAGAAATTGATTGAAAATTGAAAAATAAAAGGATTAGCGTTGCTGCTACCTTCGATGGTGAAAAAAGAAGAACTGATTTCATGGAACAATGATTTATGAGCATATCACTCAAAGGACAAATCTAAATTGTCGGGATGATAGGATTATCTCCTTCAGTCGATGGTCTCCGCTGCGCTGCGGCACGAACCGAGGTTCTCATCCAATCTAATGTTTTATGTTAATAATTAAATGTCGGGATGATAGGATTCGAACCTACGATCTCTCGGCCCCCAGCCGAGTACTTTAACCGGACTAAGCTACATCCCGAATAAGCAATCTTGCTAACTGAACCAAAATTAGTATTAATTTTAATCCACCAATGATTCGGCACTCATTTTCCAATATAAATGAACATCCACGAGAAGATACTTGAAATTCGTACCACACGAGACAAAAAAGCCTTTGTAGACTACTTCGTGAGTCAACCAAAAGAGTTTGAAGCGCTCATGGAAGTCATTTTCAACCTCGAAGAATACCCCTACAAAGAATACGCTTCGTGGATCTTAATGCACATTATGAAATCTAAGGGAGTTGATTTAAGAGCATATTATCCAAGACTCATTGACCTTCTTTTCGTTTGTGAAAATCAATCAGTACTGCGAAGTGTTGTTTCTACGATCAATGAAATGCAAGTGACCGATTATCGCGAAAGCGAATTGGTGGATTTGTTGATCTCATTTGTTCAAGATTACGACAACAAAGTCGCCCTTCAAGTTTACTCTATTTATGTGCTCATCCAATTCATCCAAAAGCATCCGGAATTGAAGGATGAAATTGCCGAAATTATTGCCCTTCATCGCTCTGGAAAAACAGCAGCTTATAAAGTTGCAGAGCGAAATTTCACGAAAGCAGCAGCGAAAATCTAGGCCTAATTCTGGATAAATCAATTTCCTGAATATTTTTAACATTTTCTTATCACTCCTCAAACCCTTTATACAAAAGGGATGCAGCATATTTCATAGGGCTCGGCAAAAATAATCATAGTACTATGTATTGCATATTACATTCTTTTACCCATATCTTTGTATCAAACAGTAATGAATATGAAGTTAGAAAACACCAAGGCGCAAATGCGAAAAGGAATTTTGGAGTTCTGTATTCTTTCAATCCTGAATAAACAGGAAGCGTATCCATCTGAGATTATTGCGGCATTAAAGGATGCAAAATTGATCGTTGTTGAAGGAACGTTATATCCCCTACTGACACGACTGAAGAATAGTGAATTGTTGACTTATCGCTGGGAAGAATCGCCATCGGGTCCGCCAAGAAAGTATTACTCGCTCACCAAAATGGGGAGCACATTTTTAGAAGAATTATCAACCACGTGGGATGAATTGAACACGGCAGTAACCAAAATCACCCAAAAACCACAATCATGAAGAAGACAGTATCAGTAAATATCAAAGGCAGTAACTTCTTGATTGAAGAAGATGCGTATGAGCTGTTGCAAGATTATCTCGATAGACTAAAGAACGCGTTAAAAAACGAATCTGGAAGCAAGGAAATTATCGAAGACGTAGAGTTGCGTATCGCGGAACTTTGCACTGAGAAATTATCGGAGTTCCAAACGGTAGTTGAGATGGAAGATATTGAAGATATCTTGAACACACTTGGCGATCCATCGATGTATTTGGACGAGGATGCTGAAGAATCAACTCAGGAGAAAGCGTACGAAGGTTCATCGAATAAATCAAGCGAGCGACGTTTGTTTAGAGACACTGAAAACGCCGTAATTGGTGGTGTTTGTCAAGGAATCGCGAACTTCATGAATATCGATGTAGTTGTAATCCGAGCAATCTTTTTAGTGATTTTACTCTTCGCCGGGTTTGGATTTCCACTCTACGTAATTTTATGGATCATCGTTCCTAAAACGAAAAGTACGATTGACAGACTTCGAATGAAGGGTCGGCCAATCACCGTTGAAAGCGTGAGAGAAGAAGTTGAGAGTGCAGCTGAGAAATTGAAGAATAAATCGAATAATTTTGCTTCAAACATCCGTGAGAACGAAAACACGAAACGTCGGCTTACAACTTTAGGAAGAGTACTTGCCATTAGTGCGGGGGTAATTCTAATCCTTTGGGGATTGTCATGGTTAGTAATGTTCCTCATATTCATCATCGGTGGTTTCCAATTCATTCCAATTTTGAGTGAAGATGGAATGGTGTCAGTTACCGAGTTGGGACAACTAGTTCTTGCCTCCCCTGACGATGTAACGCTAGCTTGGTTCGGTCTTTTACTCGGTGGATTTAGCATCATACTTTTCTTGCTCCTGCTTGGTACAAGTTTGATCT
Organism: Crocinitomicaceae bacterium; assembly: GCA_029252405.1. GTDB lineage: Bacteria > Bacteroidota > Bacteroidia > Flavobacteriales_D > Crocinitomicaceae > UBA4466. Next base: position 88,945 of record JAQXBM010000041.1, on the reverse strand, counting down.
TCAGACTCAGAAATCGCTGGATGAATCTAACATTGGGAGGACTATTTACAGGAGCCTTGATTGGAGGAATCATCTGTGCCTACCTTGGATTTAAAGCGGGCGTTGACTTAACCCTAGAAGGTGAAGTGGAAAAAGAGGTGGCCACCATGTGTACGGACCAATTGACGCTTTTGCCTGAATTGAACGCTACGGAAACCAAGAGTGGATTCAATGTGAAAAGCAACGGTCGAAATGGGATCATGAAAATCGGTAAAAAAGAGATTCAAATGTATGGAATCGATATTCTGTACCGTGAATCGAAAGACTCATTGTTCCACATCCACCAAAATTTCTCTGCCCGAGCAAAATCGAACACCAAAGGCGTGAAGCGTGCGGAAAGAATCGAACACGACATCCGTATGGTTGGAGACTCGCTCTATTTGGATACGGACTACCGCTTCCCGCGTGAGGACAAGATTCGAGACCAGCGTGTATTGATCATTATCGATATTCCTGAAGGTGGAACAGTGCTCGCCGAGGGACGTGAAATCACTTTCACCGAACCTGAAGAAGGTAAAGTTGATGAAGACGAAGAAGATGATGATGACAAAAAAAGAACCCGTCGCCAACGAAAACATGGTAGATTTTTCGGCGATGGAGATTACGAACATCACCATAGACACTGGTAAAATTTAGCACGTAATCAAAAGGAAACGCACTCAGAACTGGGTGCGTTTCCTTTTTCGTAATTTTAAAAAACATGAAACAGCGACTGTTGAAATACCTGAAACGTGGAATCATCCTATTGGCATCAATTTATGTCTTAGCCTGTATTCTTGTCTATTTTTTTCAGGAGAAGTTATTGTTTCACCCTGAAGCAGTTCCAAAAACTGAAGTTTACTCATACGATCAGGAATTCACTGAAAAGTTCTATAAAGTATCCAACGGGGTTGAGTTAAACACGCTTTTGTTCAAGTCTGATTCTGTGCAAAAAAAACGAAAACTAGTCTTTTATATTCATGGCAATGCCGGAAACCTGTCAACGGCGGGCGGACTAGCACCAGTATATACTGATCAAGGATATGATTGTTTTCTCTACGATTACCGAGGATATGGAAAAAGCGACGGCAGCATCGATTCTGAGGAAAGCTTATTCGCAGATGCTCAGATTCTCTATGACAAAATGGCCTTAGAATATGACCAAGAGGATATTATCCTTGTTGGATATTCAATGGGGACAGGAATTGCCGCATGGCTAGCATCCAAAAACGCTCCTAGTAAACTGATCCTTCAGGCTCCATACCGCAGCGTGACGGATATCATGAAATCGAAATACCCGATGCTTCCAACTTTCCTATTGCGTTATCCCCTGGAAACGAACGAACGATTGAAAGAAACAAAATGTCCAATCTATATTTTCCATGGAGATAAAGATAGATCCATACCTTATTCTTCATCTGAAAAATTGAAAAAGGAAATAAAGAGAATTAACCTTACCCGGTTAGGTGGACTGGGACACAACGGATTTATGAGCCATCCGATTTATCGATCAAAAATGAAGCAAATTCTTTCCAACTAAGACTTGTTCCTAAATCGATTGAATTAATTCACTTTTTCTAATTGTTTTTTCTGACCTTCGCTTTGTGAATTATGCGATTGTAGATATTGAAACGACGGGCGGAAGTCCGAAGAGCTCGAAAATTACCGAGATCGCCATCTACAAGCACGATGGAAAAGAAGTGATAGACGAATACGTCACGCTGATTGATCCTGAAATGCCCATCCCTCCGTTCATTGTCAACCTCACAGGAATCAATGACGCGATGGTGAAAGATTCGCCGAAATTCTATGAAATCGCAAAGGACATTGTTGAGTTCACCAAGGATTGCATTTTTGTAGCGCACAACGTCGGTTTCGATTACGGAATCATTCGACACGAGTTCAGGTCGCTTGGATTTGATTACCGTCGACCGCACTTATGCACCGTCCGCGCTTCTCGCTACGTCCTTCCTGGACACGATTCATACAGCTTGGGGAAATTAACTCGAAGCTTGGGCATCGAATTGATTGGAAGACACCGTGCTGGCGGAGATGCTCTCGCTACAGCGAAATTGTTCACCATTTTGATGGAAACAGACAAGGCGGGACTGGCAACCTTCGTTCAAGAGGAATTAAATCCCAAACGCTTGCACCCCAATTTGGACTTGGACGTTTTGGAAGAGATTCCAAACAAAGCGGGCGTTTATCGATTCTTCAACGAAACGAACCAACTGATTTACATCGGGAAAAGCATTCACATCAAAAAACGAATTGAGCAACATCTGCGCAACAACAAGACCAAGAAAGGGATTGAAATGCAGCGCGAAATTTCACGCATCGAATTTGAATTGACAGGTTCGGAATTGATCGCGCTACTGCTGGAAAGTCAGTTGATCAAGCAACATCAGCCTATCTACAACCGTGCTTTGCGAAAGAATAAGTTTCCTTATGGACTCTATCATTACAATGACTCGCGTGGATACATTCAATTGCACATAGCAGCGACAGGAAAAATGCAGGAAGCTCCACTACTGAGTTTCAGTTCTAAAAAAGACGGAACGAATCAATTGGAGAGAATGATCGAAGATTTCGAATTGTGTCAGAAATTGTGCAACACCTACAAAACACAAAGCTCATGCTTCCGATATGAAATCAAAGAATGTTATGGGGCTTGTGTTCAGGAAGAATCTACTGAGGATTACAATGCGCGCTGCAGCGACTTAATCGATGATTTAATGATGAACAAGGAAACCTTCTACGTTGTCGACAAAGGTCGTTCTAAAGGAGAGAAAAGCCTTGTATATGTTGAAGCTGGATCTTTGAGAGGTTACGGATATGCTCCGTATCATTTCCACCGTTTGAAACCGAACAAGTGGAACAAATTCATCGATTTGACCTCTGACGACAGAGATGCACGTACTATTCTGAAATTGTTTTTGAGAAAAAATACGAAGCACGAAGTTGTGCATGTTTAATGAAACTGCTGCTCCGTGACTGAAAACGTTATGGATTCAAAATCGTACCCATTACCAATTTACCTATTATCACAACTACTATTACTCCAACTACTACAATCATACTTCACATAAATTTGAGCCTCCTACAGGTATACTATAATAACGTGCCAAATGCTGTTTTCGTTGGGGAAATCACAAAAAAATCCCGCTCCATTGAGTATGAAGCGGGATTCAGTTATTTAACGGGAGTTTTTACTCCTCTTTCGTTTCAACTTTTACCTTCTTGGATAAATCTACCAAGACCGGTGTTGCGATGAACAATGACGAATATGTTCCGACAACTACACCCACCATCAAGGCGAAGATGAATCCTTTAATTGCTGCTCCACCAAAGATGAAGATGATCAACAATACTATAAAGGTTGTCATCGATGTATTGATTGTACGAGACAATGTTGAGTTCAACGATTTGTTGATGTTCTCCGTCTCGTTTGTTCCTTTGTAGATTGAAAGGTTCTCACGAATACGGTCAAACACGACCACGGTATCATTTATCGAGTATCCAATTACCGTCAAAATTGCGGCGATGAACGCTTGATCAATATCCATGTTGAAAGGAAGGATTCCGTGCAACAATGCAAATACCGAAAGTACGATTACAACATCGTGCGTCATGGCGAGGATGGCACCAGTTGAATACTGCCATCTACCGAATCGAAGCAAAATGTATGCGAAGATTACAATCAACGACAGGATAATCGCCCAAGTAGACGACGTTTGGAGCTCATCTGCAACCGATGTTGCAACGGAGCGTGACTCGGCGATTGTTCCGACTCCCACTTTGTCCTCCACATTCTTTAAACCTGCCAGTAATTTATTCTGAACGTCCTCATTCGCGCCAGTATCTGTTCTCTTAAAGTTTGTAGAAATCTCAAGGTAGTAAGAGTTCGACTTTGTTTTCGCATCTACCGCAGAGTTTTTCCCTTCAGGATCTGCTTTGAACTCAGCTAATACTGCACTCTTAATTGCGTCGATGTGACCATCCGTTGATTTTTCAAATTCAACTCCGAATGTTCGACCTCCAGTGAACTCAACACTTGGGTTCAATCCACGACCAACAATTGCGATGATACCTCCAACGATCAATACTCCTGAGATCATGTAGAAAATCTTACGTTTTCCAAGGAAATCAATTTTGAAGTTTTTGAATGCACCTTTCGTCAACTTCGTTTCGAACGAAATAGACGATTTACGCTTCAACCACATGTTGATGATCAAACGAGAGATAACCAAGGCAGCAAATACCGAAGTAAAGATACCGATGATCAATGTCGTAGCGAATGATTCAATTGGACCTGTTCCGAATACTTTCAATACGATTGCCGTCAATAAGGTTGTTACGTTGGCATCAATAATTGAAGAAAGTGCTTTCTGGAATCCAGTGTCAACCGCAGCTTTCAAATCTTTCCCTGCAGCCTGCTCCTCACGAATCCTTTCGAAGATCAGTACGTTCGCATCCACGGCCATACCAATCGTCAGCACGATACCCGCCATACCGGCAAGCGTTAGAACCGCTCCAAATGATGCAAGTGCACCAAATATGAACAAGATGTTCGCGAATAAGGCGATATCCGCAACGATACCCGCTTTTCCGTAGTAGAATACCATGTAAACGAATACAAGCAATAGTGCGATCACGAAAGACATCAAACCAGCTCTCGCGTTTTCAGCTCCAATTGTTGGACCTACTTTCATTTGCTCTTTAATCACACATGGTGCTGGAAGTGCTCCACCGTTCAATAAACCAGCCAAGTTATCCGCTTCCTCAACAGTGAAACTACCGCTAATTTGTGTGTTTCCATCTGTAATTGGGTTGATTACGTTTGGCGCACTAAATACGATTCCGTCCATTGTAATTGCAACGATACGGTTAACGTTCTCTTCAGTCATTTGCGCCCATTTGTCAGCTCCTTCTTGCGTCATACGAAGACCAACAGCGATTTTACCGTCTTGTGAATCGTAATCACGTGATGCAGATTTGATATCATCTCCTCCAACGCGTGCTTTTCCATCTTCAGGAATACGACAAGCGTACAAGTTGTATCCTTGCTTCTTATCTTCACCGAGCGTTGTCAACTCTGCTCCCCACATGAATTTACATTCTGGTGGAAAAACATCCTTGATGTCTCTTCTTGCCAACAATCCTTTTACTGCGTCGATATCGTCTACTTCAACGAAGGCAGCATATTTACTTCCATCTTCAGAAATAGGGTAAATGATTACCATTGATGCTAAACCAGTTTTCTCTGTTTCGTTCAAAGTTTGATCTAGAGATCCTAATTCATCATCTTCACCACTCGTTGTGTCAACGTTAGTTGTGTCGTTTCCTGTTGAATCAATGTTTGTTGAATCTACAACTTCAGGCTCATCAATCTCAATGTATGGCTCTTGAGACAAGATTGCCGCTGAATTCCATTGAGATCCTAATTGATTGTTGATATCAAATGTTTCGAAGAACTGTAAGTTCGCCGTTGATTTCAACTTCTCAGCAACCGACACCTCATCCTGAACACCAGGAAGTTCAATGTACAAACGGTTGTTGTTCGGGTCTTTCTGAATGTTAGGTTGAGCAACACCGAACTGGTTGATACGACGGTTCATGATTTCTTCAACACCAACCATGGCACCTGATTCTTTTCCTTTCAAGAACTCAACAACTTCTTCGTCTGTTGAACCTGTTCCTAATTCATCAATTTCAGAAATCGCGAATAATTGAACAAGCTTACCTTTTCTGTTGTTTTTTGATGCAAAGATGTCGATAAAGGCACCTCCTTCTGAGTTGTACTCCTTTAATGCTGGTTGATATACAGTCTGGAAGTTCGCAGACGATGTATCACGCGCATAGCTCGCAACGAGGTCTGGTACAGAAATCTCCATCGTTACACTCATCCCTCCTACAAGGTCAAGTCCGAATGCAAGACTTCTCTTTTTTACTTCTTTAAATGTTGAACCAAAAATTGGATATACTTCCTTTTCGGCTTTCAACTTCAAAATCTCATTGATGTATGCCGATTTTGCCAATTCTTCCGCTGCCGGATTTGACATTTGTACATAGGTGTTATTTGGTAGTGCAAGGGAGTCACCTTCTCCTAGGCCTGCAAACTTCTCGTCTACCAAGGCCTGTGCCTCTTTCTCCGCTTTTTTCTCCTCAGTGTTTGTTACCCAAGTGAAAGAAAGTTGATAGACACAAACGGCTGCCAACAATATCGTTAGAAACCAAAAAAATCCTTTATTACGCATTTTTCGTAATTTTATTTATTAATAATTTAAGCCCGCAAATATAGGCTTTACCTTTTTGAAAGTCAACAGAAAAGCCGTGATTAAAAATTGCCTTCTGTTGAAAGATTTTCCCCGTAAAAAATACACTTGAAATGGTGCAGAACCCGAGATTAGAGGAGCTCAATCGAGTCGATTAACAGCTCTTTGGGTATGTTCCGCAGTTTAGGATGTAAGCGATAGTACGCATACTTTGCTCACTAAGAATTGGATCAGCATTGACTTTACCATCAACCGAACGGTACGTTGTTTCAGGTATGAGTGTTATGCCGATATTTACAATCGCAGCAGCTGATTGAAACTCATCACTCGTTGTGAGTGAGAAGAAATCAATTCCATCTACGAATAATTCATTTGGATCGATTGCTGAATCAGAATCCGATTCATCTTCGGTTAAATCAACAAAAAGGTCTCGCCATTGCAACTGTACGTTCACAAGGGAGAATGCTCCAAAGAAATCCAAGTTGGTGATCATCTCACCTGGTTCATGCTCTGGTGCTTCTTCGTTTGATTGATCGTCATCAGTTGAATTTTCAATTGCATCATTCACTGCAACACTTGCGCGTGCATTCGAATTCATCCCTACTAAAAGGAGGAATAAAAAGGACATGAGTATGATTCTAAATTTCAACATAGAATTAAGACTTCCCAAATTTAGTGTTTTTTTTTGGACATAGATCAACTAGAGCGTTTTCGAAAATTCAATCAGCTTCTCTGCGAAGTTCTCCCATGAATTGTTCTTTTTCTCTGAAGCGATTTTCTCGCTCATTTCCTCTTTCATCGACTCCGAGAAATAACGCGTGATTGCCTCTGAAATTTGCGCTGGATCGGGTTCAGGAACAATCAGTCCATTGGATTCATGATGAATACTCTCTTTCAATCCTCCAACATCTGTGGCAATGATTGGTAAATCAAAATGATGTGCAATGGCTGTTATTCCGCTTTGCGTAGCACTTTTGTAAGGAAGCATACAGACATCGCTCGCCGAGAAATAATCCGAAACTTGATCGTCCGAAATGTAATCTGTGAAAAGGTGAACACGCTCGCTCAGGTTTTCTTTGTCGATGATTTCTTGATAAGGATCAAAAGAACCGTAGATTTCTCCAGCGACAATTACTTCCATCGAATCATCCAATTTTGGAAGCGCCTGAAGCAGTAAATCCAGTCCTTTGTATCCGCGGATAAATCCGAAAAACAACAAATACTTTTTCTTTGGGTTGAGTTTTAGCTTTGCTATCGCCGCATTTCGATCTTGCTTTTCTCCAAACTGATTGTAAACCGGATGATCGATACGCAAGTACATCGCATCTGGTTTTAGTGAGAGTAAATCGTTCATTACCGCGTCGCTCATCACAACAAATCCTTCGCTTTGCTTCAAGAAATAGTTGTTCGCTCCTTTGTCGAAAAAGCGTTTTTCGTGTGGGATAACGTTGTGTAGAATGGTAATTCGCTTCGTCCCTTTCTTCAAACGTTTGTGCATTCGACCCATTGAGGGACCAAAGAAGGTCATCCAATACTGACTGATGAATAAGTCTGGAGTAAACTCATTGATTTTCTTCGCCGATTGTCCAAAAGTGAACGGATTTATGGTATCCAGAACGCGAGCAGCTGGAATTTCATCCGCTACGTCATCCTCCGTAACGAACTGCGTCTTTCCAGGAAAGAGAAAATTGGGGTATTGCCGTTTGAACGTAAACGCTTTTAATTCGTTTCCATCTTCCAAAGCCCGATATAACATCGCCGAAAATTGAGCGATACCACCTCGATATGGATAAAATGCCGAAAAAAGCGCGATTTTCATACTTGCGAAATTACAAGAATTTCCACTTTGAGAACTAAGTACGGGAAAATCGTTTGAAATACGCTATTAAAAATTTCAAGCCCTACTCTTATTCAATTCCTGTTGAAACGAAGCGGTAGTACTTTTCAGTTCCTTCGTTCAGATAGATTTGCGATTGACCGTTGATCTGATAATGCAGGTCGCGATCGTACTTGTAAATCAAGCCAACGCCTTTTGCATACATATCGTAACGGTGCACGGAATCAATGAGGGAATTGAATTGATCTTGCTCGACGACAAGGGTTGGATCAAAGGTCGTATTGTCAATAATGGTATCACCGTGAATGTCTCTGTAGAAACACAGTTGCTCATCATCTTGATTGTACCCATTCGCATCCCATTGTTTGTTTTGGGTTGGTGAGAATACCAATTTCACTACGCGCTGATTTTCTTCGACTAATTCCGCTCGGATTCCGTCGATAAGTCCAGTCCAAACATCTTGAAGCACCCACGGGTCATTTTCAGTTGCTCGAATATATCGGTGAAACTCTCGTGCTGTGCGTTCTTGATTATCAATAAAGGTATCGGCCCAAACGGTTTTCAATTGATAGACGGTCGTGTCGTGAAGGTTTAATCCGTCATCATGCACCATTTCTGTTATATCGTAAATCACGTAACGTCCTTCCTCCAATCCGAAATACTCATGATGAAAATCGGGAGCAGGATTTTTCTGACAACCAATTAATGCTGCGAAAAGGAAAATAAATGCGATGTAGTAGAATGTCGTCTTCATTACTCTAAAGACGTAAGGTACGAATTATTCGTTGGCTTATTCGTTTGGATTTATGCCCAAACGCTTCATTTCAGACATTTTCTTCTTAAGTTCCTTGCCTTCAAGCAGGCGACCATAATAGAAGTACTTTTTGCCTTCTTCCTTGCCTTTCTTGTCGTAACCCACGCACCATCCGTGACGAACACCGTCTTTATAGCGCTGCGAGGTCATCTTACCACCATCTACGTGATAACTCACCCACACACCTACTTTGTTATTGTTCTCGTACGATCCCGTGGTCTTCACTTTACCCGTTTCAAAATATTCTTTGAACTCTCCGTGCATTGCACCATTGTTGTAATTGTAAACGGTCATAGGACGCTGTGATTTATCCCCTTGTTCTGAAGGCAAATAGTACACTACTTTCATCCCGTGAATCGAATCTTGCTGATACTCTGCTCTGCTGCTTAATCGACCAATCTTGTCCCAAGTGGTCCAAATGCTATCCTTCTTTAAGTTCGTGTACCTTCCGTAACTCATCACTCCGCCGGTTTCGTGGTAAAAATACCCGAACGATCGTGAAGTTTCACTGTGCTCGATAACTGCTTTTGATTTTCCAGATTTGTAGAAATAAACGAAAGTCCCGATCGGTTTGTCATTTTTGAATTCTCCACGATACATAAACACCCGCGTACCTGGATAGATTTTTTCCCATTTTCCTTGCTTGCGACCTTGTGAGTCAACTTGATTCACCTGTGCAAAAAGCGACAGGGACAAGAAACAAATTATTAAAGTGAAATATCTCTTCATATTAAATCATTTTCGAAAACTCTGCCAAGCTATCGCATGTGAGATCAGCTTCAACAGAAATCGGTTCGACCGTTTTAATTCGTACTGTTTTCATACCAAGATTCCTGCCAAACAAAATATCAGAGTCGGTATCTCCTACCATGATGCTTCGTTCAAATTCGATCTCTGGGAATTCTAATTTAGCCATTTCCGCCATCACTGGCCCCGGCTTTCTCAAATCATCCTCAGCACCGACTAAATTGGGTGCAAAAAAACATTTGTCGATTCTTCCCATCGAACGATGAATCTCGTCGCACATATAAGAATGAACTTCCAAAACGTTACGCTCCGTCATGAGCCCTTTCCCCACGCCTTGTTGATTGGTCACAACGACTATTCGATTGAAAAAACGTGCAAACCGCGCTAGTCCGTGAAGAACTCCAGGAAGAAATTCGAATTCGTTTGGATTGGTGACGTAGCCACCCATTATTCGTTCGTTGATTACGCCATCTCGATCTAAGAATAGCGTCCAAGTTGGATCAATATCCCAATTTTCAATTGACATTTATCGTTTCTTCAACCAAGTAATTATTTCGAGACTCTGATGAACGTCCAACCATCTCAGCGATAAATCCGCCTAGGAAGAATTGCGATCCTATAATCATTGCAGCTAGGGCAATAAAGAATTCCGTTCGATCAGCAAGCAGTTTCCCAGAAGTGTCGATGAATAATTTATCGATGATCATATAAAGCGTCAATCCAAATCCGAGGAGGAACATCATCGTTCCCACAGCGCCGAAGAAGTGCATTGGTTTTTTACCAAAGCGCCCCATGAATGCAACAGTCATCAAATCCAACGGACCATTCAGGAATCGATTCAATCCAAACTTAGTTACACCGTATTTTCGTGCTTGGTGTTGAACAACTTTCTCTCCAATTTTATTAAAACCAGCATACTTTGCCAAGGGCGGAATGTATCGGTGCATATCTCCATAAACCTCAATACTTTTTACCACAACATTCTTGTATGCCTTGAGTCCACAGTTGAAATCGTGCAATTTGATTCCCGTAATTCGGCGTGCCGCCCAATTGTATAATTTGGTTGGAATTGTCTTTGAAATTGGATCGTAGCGTTTTTTCTTCCATCCAGAAACAACATCGAAATCATCTTCAGTGATCATTCGGTACAATTCTGGAATTTCATCTGGAGAATCTTGTAAATCGGCGTCCATTGTAATCACTACATCACCTTTCACAGCTTCGAAGCCCTTTTGCAAGGCAGCAGATTTCCCGTAGTTTCTTTGGAATTTGATTCCTACAACTTGCGAATTCTCTGAACTGAGTTCTTCCACTACTTTCCAAGAACCGTCTTTACTCCCATCGTCAACAAAAACAACCTCAAACGAGAATTTATGCTCATCCATCACGCGTTTAATCCACGCAAACAACTCAGGAAGTGATTCCACCTCATTGTAGAGAGGGACAACAACAGAAATATCAAGTTTAGACTCCAAATCGGCTCTTTAAAAATTCAGACAAATATAAGGAACTTGTTTAAAGTCAAACTAAAAATCTACGCGACATCCCTTGTTATTTATGGGCTTCAGCTATAAAAAAGGTCAATGAACCATTTGTTTCAATGTCTTGATGCTTTCGCATCGGCCTATTTTGTTTTAAAAATCTTAACAATCTGATTTGAAACATGGATGAAATACAATCCAGATTCAACAGAATCGAGAATAATTTCAGACGCGTTAGGACCAACAGAACCATCGAGGATCACTTGTCCGTTCGTGTTTAGGATTCGGTAATCTTGTTCCGACTCAATGTTCGTCAATTCAATCGTTCCATTCGTTGGGTTCGGGAATGCTTTGATCTCCGTTTTCGACAATTCATCCAAACCAACCACATGTTCGTTGATGAAGAAAATATCCACGCCTGCCTCAGTGATGTTGATATCTGGATCTAAATCAGATGTTCTGAAAAAGAACTGCATGGTAGAAGTCACAGTGATGAAATCTTGCAAACGTAAATTAACGTATTGCCACGTTCCGAAGTTTGGAACATCCTCACCAACAATATCGATTTGTGCAGTTGTAATTCCATTGCTGACAATTACTTTCAAGGAATCATCTGGATCGCTAGGTCCGAATTGTGTATAGAACCAGCGTGCATAATTCACCTGCGGATCAGCATAATTCGTTAAATCCATTACTGGCGAAATAAGAATGGCCGTACCATCATCTACATCGTCATCATCCGGCCCCACATTATTGGCATTTCCTGTTACATAAGCTTCACCTCCGCAATCAACTCCAACGTCAAAACTTGGAACCGAAGCAGCTGTCGAACCGTTAGGTTTACCTCGCTCCCACAATCCTGTTGAAGCCGTTCCGCTAGTTGTCCATCCAAAGTCGAACGTGAAATCGTCGTAGATTCCAGGCTCAAGGAAAACAATTATTTCTCCAGTAGTTTGATCAATTACTTGACTAAAACAATCTGTGTAGTAGCCCCATTTACCAACAGTAACCGAGTATTGTTCTTGGTAGAACAAAGTGAAATCACGATCTCCAAGCCCGTTGGATTGATCCTCATCTGTCAATAAAGTGCACTCCAATCGGATGTCCGCTCCAATAATTGGATTATTCGTTCCTGATTCTCTAACTCTTACAGTAAGGTTGTAAGGTGGAATTGGCACTAATGCGACATCCTGATTCGTAATTACTCCTGATAAGAGGTCAACTGAAATAGTTTGTGGGAAATATCCTACTTTGGAATAAGTCACGTCGTAGGTTCCTGAACCAACGATTCCCGTTGCATAAAACCCTAAAACATCTGTACTGGCTGGTTGATCATCTCCTTGGATCATCACATCGACTAAATCGATTGGGTTCGTCGTGGAAGCGTCTGTGACAATTCCTTCTAAATAGGCAGCTTGCACGTACGTTGGCGAGAGCAAATAAAGTCCTTCCGTTCGGTCTGTAGCCAAAAGCAAACCTGAAGGCAAGTATGGGTATGCACCCCAGCATCCGTCATAATCGACTATTTGTCCTGGGTAAGTGTCATACTCTCCGACTTCGATCATGTTGTATGGATGCGTTACATCGTGCACAATCACCCCATCTGAGTAGTGACTTGTGATCACATAATCTCCCATTACGTGAGCGTTGTGCGGAATGGTTCCAACTCCTGGCGAGCTTTGAATTCGGTCTACCTCAACAATATTTGTTGGGTCAGAAACATCGTAAGCCGTAATGTAAGAATAAGGAAGTTCATCTGTTGTGTAAGCGAATTGTCCATCGGCTGATGTCCAAATGTTGTGCGCAAAGTTACTTGGTGTGTCCTTCGTTCCCAAAAGTACAGGGTTGGCACGATCGGAAATATCAACAATACTGATAAAACCATCGCTGATGTGTGCCAAATACATTGTATCTCCAAGCACATAACCATCGTGAACATACCAATCGTCGAATATCCCTACTTCAATTGGATTCATTGGATCGGTAGCGACATCCAAAATGATCACTCCTCCGTTTCCTCTATTCGCTCCAAAAATGTAGGCGTATCCTAAAGAATCAACATAAATATTGTGTGCTGAAGCCCAATCATCTGCAGCTGGGCCGAAATAATAATTTGTTGTGAGTGCTGTGGAAGCAGGCAGTGGAGAAAGATCGATGATCAGCAATCCATTTTGCGCCTCGGTTGTCACATATGCGTAATCTCCAAAGGTTTTCAAATCGCGCCAAATACTTTCCATTCCTGGCTCCCAGAATACTTCATTCGGATTTGAAGGATCAGTAACATCAACTACTCCCGTTCCTTTGATTCCACCAACTAGTGCATATTCGTTATCGTTTTCATCAACATACCCCCAAACATCGTTCAATCCGGTTTGATGAAGAACTGTGTAGTCGACGTGTCCGACAGAATCAATGTTGAGTTGAGAAAAGGAGAAAATCGGCAACAATGCCAGAAATAAAGAGGAGATGAGTTTCATGTAAGTATTGTTTAGGCTCTAAAGGTACGAAATGCGTATAGAACTATAAAAAGAAGATGAGAGCGAAAATGAAGATGATAATTATCACCAAATACTGCCAAACATCCACAAAATAGGGAGCGTATTTCTTCATTGACTCTTTGAAACTCATGTCGCGAAGATACAACTAAGCGTAAAACGATTGAGTTAAGTGCCGTCATAATTGACTCAAACGTTGAATTTCGTGCGCAACGGAGCAGCTAGAATTAAGCTCCAAATACGCTTCCATTTTCCCTCTCAATTTTGTACTTTTGCACCACTCAAATTGAACATTATGGGAAAAGCAACTGCCGCAGAAACGAAACAAGTCGAGAGCTTCGAAGCATTCAAAGCACAAGTTATTGAAGATTTCAAGCTGGCATCGCTTTCTCGTGAAGCCTCTTTACTCGGTCGACGCGAAGTTTTGACAGGTAAAGCGAAATTCGGAATTTTCGGTGACGGAAAGGAATTGGCGCAAATTGCTTTAGCAAAACAATTCAAAGACGGTGATTTCAGATCAGGGTATTACAGAGATCAAACCATCATGATGGCAAACGATCAACTGACTGTTCAGGAATACTTCGCAGGATTGTACGCCCACACAGATATTGAGCACGAACCGCAGTCAGGTGGTCGACAAATGGGTGGACACTATGCAACCCGAAATTTGGATAATGATGGAAATTGGAAAAATCTGATGGAGCAAAAGAATAGCTCTGCAGATATTTCTCCAACTGCTGGACAAATGCCACGCTTGCTTGGACTTGCTCAGGCTTCCAAAGTATACAGAAATCACCCAACGTTAAAAAACCTCGAAGCGTTCAAGAAATTCACGAACGGAGGAAATGAAGTTGCCTTTGGAACAATTGGTGACGCTTCAACTTCTGAAGGACCTTTCTGGGAAACAATCAATGCAGCAGGTGTACTTCAAGTGCCCATGGTTATGTCTGTTTGGGATGATGGCTACGGAATTTCAGTACCACGAGAAAAACAAACAACGAAAGGAAGTATCTCAGAAGCGCTCGCAGGAATGCACCGCGGAGAAGAAGGTAATGGATATGAGATTTTCGTAACAAAAGGATGGGATTACACGCACCTTTGCAGAACCTACGAAAAAGCGGTTGCTATTGCTCGTGAAAAACACATCCCAGTACTTGTTCACGTAAAAGAAGTCAATCAACCTCAAGGACACTCAACAAGTGGTTCGCACGAGCGTTACAAAGACGAAGAGCGATTAAAATGGGAGGTAGAGTTCGATTGTATCAATAAATTCAAGGAGTGGATTCTTGATTACAGCCGCAACGGAGATAAAATTGCTACCGAAGAGGAATTGGAAGCGATTCAAAAAGATGCTAAGAAATCGGCTGCAGAGCAAAAACGAGCAGCTTGGACCGCTTTTACTGCCCAGTTGAAAACAGACTTAACTTCTGCCGTTTCAATGATTCGCACTGTTGCAACAGCGAGTGAAAATAAAGTATTCATCGAGAAGATTGCCGAAGAATTGGAAAAAGCAATGGACCCAATTCGTCGTGACATCCTCGGTGCAGCGCGAAAAGTATTGCGCATGATTCGTCATGAGGACATTGCTGAAAAAGCGACTTTAGCGAACTGGATCAAAGCGCAAATCGCCGTGAATTTCGATCGATACAGTTCAACATTACACTCAGAGTCAGATTCATCAGCATTAAATATTGAGCCCGTTGCTCCTCAATATGATGGGTCAGGAAAAATGGACGATGGTCGAATTATCCTTCGTGATAATTATGATGCGCTATTGCAAAACTACCCACAGGCGTTAGTCTTTGGAGAAGATGCTGGAAAAATTGGCGGTGTAAACCAAACGCTTGAAGGAATGCAGGAGAAATTCGGCGAACTTCGAGTAGCAGATACAGGAATTAGAGAATGTACTATAATCGGTCAAGGAATTGGAATGGCAATGCGCGGTTTACGCCCGATTGCTGAAATCCAATACCTCGATTACTTATTATATGCTATTCAGATTTTATCTGATGACCTTTCAACTGTTCAATACAGAACAAAAGGAGGGCAAAAAGCACCATTGATCGTTAGTACTCGTGGACACCGTCTCGAAGGAATTTGGCACAGTGGTTCACCAATGGGGATGATCATTAACTCATTGCGCGGAATGTATGTATGCGTTCCTCGAAACATGACGAAAGCAGCTGGGTTCTACAATACTTTGATGGCTGGAGATGATCCTGCATTGGTTATTGAGCCTTTGAACGGTTACCGAACGAAAGAATTAGTCCCAACCAATATTGGCGAGTTCAGAGAACCACTTGGTGTTCCAGAAGTTGTTGCTGAAGGAACAGATTTAACAATCGTATCTTACGGATCAACATTCAACCTGTGCGAAGTTGCTACGAAGCAATTGGCTGAATTAGATATTTCTGTAGAGTTGATCGACGTTCAAACTCTTCTCCCTTTTGATATTGAGCATTCAATTCAAGATTCATTAGAGAAAACGAATCGTTTATTGATCGTAGATGAAGACGTGAGCAGCGGGGCTACGGCATACATGCTTGATCAAATCTTGGTCAAACAAAACGGATACTACCACTTGGATTCTGCTCCTGAAACATTGAGCGCGAAAGATCACCGACCAGCATACAGTTCGGATGGAGATTATTTTTCGAAACCAAGCGTTGAGGACATCGTGGAGAAAGCTTACGCAATGATGAGCGAAGCTGATCCTTCAGGATATCCATCGATTTATTAATAACGATAATCTTATTTCATGGCATTAGTAGAATCAACTCATTTTGAACTGGGAACGACTGCTCCTGATTTCAATTTATTGAACACGGTTAACAATCAAACGGTTAGTTTAAACGAACTCAAAGGAGAAAAAGGAACGGCAATTTTCTTTATTTGCAACCACTGCC
The DNA here is from genome assembly GCA_029252405.1 of Crocinitomicaceae bacterium. Classification (GTDB taxonomy): domain Bacteria; phylum Bacteroidota; class Bacteroidia; order Flavobacteriales_D; family Crocinitomicaceae; genus UBA4466. Next base: position 72,372 of record JAQXBM010000041.1, on the reverse strand, counting down.
CTTTTGTGATTCACATCATGGATGAATTAATTCAACTTGGAAAAGATTATGCAGATTCAGGAGTGAATTTGATTGCCATCAGCAGTAACAACGTTCAAACGCATCCACAGGATGGACCAGAATACATGAAATCCGTCGGTGAGAAATTTGGTTATCCCTATTTATATGATGAAACTCAAGATGTAGCTCATGCATACAAGGCGGCATGCACACCAGACCTTTATGTTTTCGATGGTGATTTGAAATTGACATACCACGGTCAGTTGGATGACTCTCGACCTGGAAACAATGTCCCTGTTACTGGAAAGGATATCCGAAATGCAATCGATTGTTTGATTGAAGGCACAACCAACGAAGAGATGCAGAAGCCAAGTATTGGTTGTAGCATTAAATGGAAATGAAGAAAAAAAGAACAAAGCGGATAATTCAAGTATCACTATTAGTCGGCACGGCTATTTCACTGTTCTTTGTTCCCTGGCTTTTGGTTTGGGCATGGATTCTACCTCTACCCAACACTATTCAAGAACAGGCTGAGCAGGCCGTAGATCATGGATTTGAAGGCGTGATTATTTACGTTGATCAATCTAATGAAACTCCAAAGCACTATACTGCAGGTTGGCATAATCGAGAGGACAAGACCCCAGCAAAACCTGACGCTTTGTTCAAAATTGCCAGTATTAGCAAACTATATACGGCTGTGGCTGTGACTAAATTGGTAAGTGACAATCGTCTATCTTTGAATAAATCACTTTCGTACTATTTACCTGAAATTGCGAAAGGAATTGAGAATTCGGATGAGATCACGATTAAAATGCTAGTTCAGCATCGAAGTGGAATTCCTAATTATACTGATACCCCCGACTATTGGGCGAACCCAAAAGAATCAAATAAGGAAAATCTTGAACTAATACTTGGCAAGCCTGCTGAATTCGAACCGAACGATGATTATCAGTATTGCAATACCAATTACTTGTTGCTTTCAATGATAATGGACAAAATCCTAAATCATCCTCATTTCCAATATATTCAAGAAGAGATTCTGACTCCACTCAAACTTGAAAACACCTACGCCTCCTTAAGCGATGTGAACATGGAAAATGTCATGAGTGGATATCACCTTGGTCATGACCCAGATTTGAAAAATGACGAAATGGGAATAGTCGCTACCGCAGAAGACGTTGGAACTTTTGTCAAAGCCCTAAACGACGGAACGTTGCTCAATTCTAATGAACAAAAGATATATTCATCAATCTACGAATACAAACATTCCGGTTGGGTTCCAGGCTATCAAAGTTTTGTTGAGTATTACGAAGACATCGACGCTGTCGTTGTGGAGTTTTACAGCACAACTGACGCCGATCTGCTCCTTTGGAACACTGCCGAAATTGTAAACAATCGAATCGTCAGAATAATTAGTGAAAAATAGATACGGACAGTGTTTCTGTAAGCTATTACTTTCCTGTCCGTTCCAATCCCAAACTAAAAAAATGAACTGGAATACATATATCTCGCTCTTCGAAAGCATTCTCACAAAAGAGAACACTACCGCTCCTTATGACAAGGAATCGTACTGGAATTATACGTCCTTGAATTTCTCACGACAAAATCGTTGGTTTAAACGCGGAAAGTTATCCGATGAATTGGTCTCCGAAATCGAGAACATCTCGGAAGAACAACAATGGATTTTGATAACGGAACCATGGTGTGGAGATGCAGCGCACATCAATCCATTCATTCAAATGGCTTCTGAATTGAACGATAAAATCACCTTGACGATCAACTTGCGCGATGGAGCGGATTCATTGATTCAAGATTACCTGACGAATGGTGTAAGCATGTCGATTCCGATTTTAGTCGTTCGCGACAAGAATGGAGAGGATTTGTTTGTGTGGGGTCCACGCCCAAAAGATGCACAAGCTTTGTTGATGAGTCACAAGACGGACGATTCAAAAACCGCTGAAGAAAAGAAGATTGAGTTTCAGGCTTGGTATAATAAGAATAAGGGAGTTGATATTCAGGATGAGTTGTTGGCGAAGTTTAAGTCTATACGAGAAGTAACTTCTCACTAAATTCAACAAGAAAACCCCGCTTTCACCTTAAAAAGGAAAAGCGGGATTTAAAGATTACGTCTTTGACTTTGTATTAAGACCCAGACCCAACTGTACCCTGAGGCGCAAGTTTAAATCGATTTGTACCTGTCGTTGAATCAACAAGCAATAGGTATTCGTATGGGTCCACACCGCACGAGCACCAGTTTGATCCCGGAGATGGATATGAACCAGTGTTGCTTGCAGCGAAATCATGCATGATCGTCCCATTGTCCATTGCAAACACAAACTCTTTTGCCACTACCGTAGCAGATTTAGGAATGTTCACAGTAAAAAACTGGGTAGCATTTGGATTCATCACAACCGAACTACTTACTTGAAAAAACGTTTGACCGTTATTCGTGTATTCTACCTTCATACTAACAGTTACGCAGTTTTGACATGCATTTGAGTAAGATACATTTTCGATGTAACCAGCTACAAGCTGAAAACGAGGTGGTGCCTCTGCGTTAGCATTGCTCGAGAAGAGTACAAAAAGTAGCATCAGTGTGCTGAAAAGAGAGATTTTAGTGGTATTCATTTTAATCGTTATTTAGTTGTCGCCTACTCTAATGTTTTCGGCATCCCATTCTTTTGCTTCGAAGCTGCAAACGCACATTCATGTTGATTAACTAATCGTGTTTATTTGCGATTCCAAAATTAGGTTCTTTGATTTCGGAAAGACCAACCGAAGCCTATGAATGGGACAGAAACACTGAAAAAAGGGATAACGAAAGGATACCGCTGGGACAGAAATATCGAAAAATGGGACGTAAATTTGGCTGGAATTTCTGGTAGTTGAAATTAAGATGCTATCTCACTTTTTGAAACGCGAAAATTTGAAGAATTTCAGGCTCGAATCACTTCGATAAATCCCGATCGTGGAATTCCTTAGTGAGTTCAATGTACGCTTTGGAATAATTGTTCTGAGTATCTCTCACCGTCAATTCAGTAGAAATTGTTTCAGATGGTTTACGACCAAATGCCAAAACACTTCGCTTCTCGCCTTGCCCTTCTTTTCCGATGATGGAAACCACATGTATTGGAAAAAGATCGTGCACTTTCGCTGCTGCTATCCAAGTCGAAGAGTTTTCAGAGGGAATAATCACCCAGAAAGCACCTTCATTCGCCAGCAGTTCATTTACTTTATTCAATAAGGAATCTATAGGTAGAAACTCAGCGTGCTTTGCCCGAGAAGTTCGAACATCCTCACTTAAGAGTGAATTTTCATAATAAGGAGGATTGGAAATGATCAAATCAAATTTAGCATCGAACTCAATTTCTAGAACATCCTCATGAATGGAAGCGAGCCGATTTGACCATGCCGAAGCTTTGAAATTCTCTTCCGCTTCGCGACAGGCGAGTTCGTCAATCTCCAAGGCCATTACTAAAGCATTCTCCGATCGCTGAGCAATCATTAATGCGAGCACTCCCGTTCCTGTTCCAATATCCAAAACTGTTGAAGGTTCGTCTGCTAAAGAAACCAACGATCCCAAAAGCATCGCATCCATTCCAACTTTCATCGTCGCGTTGGATTGGGAAACTGAAAAATGTTTAAACTGGAATGTAGACATCGCTACCCAAGATACAAATCGATCAACCCATCTGGGGCAAGAATGTGCAATTCTTTCTTTTTGCGATCGACTTTTTTGACAACTCCTTCGATCAAGGGAATCAAGACTTCCGTTCCGTCCTTGTCAATTTGCAGTAAAGGGTTGACTTTTAAATCAATCACCTGCTGCATGATTCCGATGTCGCCGTGAGCCTCATCAATCACTCTGAATCCAACTACTTCGTGATCGTAAAAGTTAGTTCCTTCTAATTTTGGTAGGATTTCCGCTGGAAGGTAAACATCCTTACGGAGGAGTTTTTTCGCGGTAACCTCATCATCAACGCCATCAAACTTAACCATTGCGAAGCCATTGTTCTTTAGGCTCATGGATTCGACAAAGAATGGGGTCAAGTGGTTGTTGATATCCACGAAAATGGCATCTAATCCGCGGTAATCTTCGTGATTCGTAACATCCAAAAACAGCGAAACTCCACCTTTATATCCGTGGAGTTTCGCAATATGTCCTAGATGAAAGCAATCTGCTTTATTCATCGAAGTACTCTTATTCTTCGCCTTTAGCCTCTTCAGCTGGAGCTTCCTCTGCTGCTGGTGCCTCAGGTGCTGCTTCTTCAGCTGCTGGAGTTTCCTCTGCTGCAGGTGCTGCTTCTGCTTCCGCTGCTGGAGCTTCTTCAGTTGCCTCTGCTGCTGGAGCTTCCTCAACTACTGGCTCTGGCTCAGGTGCATTCTTCTCAGCAATTTCTTTAGCTCTCGCCTCTTTAACTGCTACCTCTGCTTTCATACGATCAGCTTTCGCTTTCTCATCTGCGCTAGACAAAGAATCTTTCTTTCCTTGAACTTTACCTTCTTTCTCTTCCAACCACTTCGCAAATTTCTCTTCTGCTTGTTCAGCTGTCAAAGCTCCTTTTTTCACACCATTTAATAGGTGATTCTTGTGAAGGATACCTTTGTAAGACAAAAGTGCACGTGCAGTATCTGTCATTTCAGCTCCAACTTGAACCCAGTGTAAAGTACGATCGAAGTTCATTTCGATTGTTGCTGGATTTGTGTTTGGATTGTACGTTCCCAATTTCTCGATGTAACGTCCATCACGCGGCGCGCGGCTATCTGCTGCTACAAGGTGAAAGAATGCTTTCCCTTTTTTACCGTGTCTTTGCAATCTAATTTTAGTTGCCATATTTTTTTACTGTTTGGAGTACGAAACTCCGATTCATAAATTGTTAAAATCCCTAATCCTCTGAGAAGGGACGGCAAAGATAAGTGATTTAACTGAAATACAGTCAATCACAATTGATTTTTTCAACGATTATATTTAGCCCGAGTTCAATGTTATGTTGAGAGTCTTTTTTGGGTACCCCCGATAGCTATCGGGGCGCGCTATCCGCTGTAGTTCAGGCATCCGCCAGTTGATGGCTTGCCTGAAGCTGCCGCTCCTATCGCTGGTGCAACAACCGTTTTAAATTATTCACCACAAAGGTACAAGGCGAGCGGAGCTCTTCTCAAAACTTGTGCATCAATCTTCGATTAGCTCCGCTGCTGACTTCGTCGGTGATTTGTGTCTTTATGGTAAAAGAGTAAACACAAACTTGTAGTGGTGAGAAATTCATTAAATTCATACTATGCAAAAGGATCATCAGTCAGCACTATTTGAAATCATCAAACGGAAAATCAACGGAGAAGCTTCTCTCGGAGATGCAGTTGGAGAAGTACTTTCATTGAGTAATGACGCGGTATACCGAAGGTATCGAGGAGAAACGCAACTGACCATTTATGAACTGGAACGACTTTCGAAGCACTACTCCATTTCATTAGACAGTTTATTTGAAAGTGATGACAACAAAGTCATTTTTGAGTTCCAACCGATCGCACACATCGATTTCAACATGGATTCCTACTTGGAAAAGATCTCTTTTGGATTGGAAGCTTTGCGCAAACAGAAGTCACCAGAACTGATGATGGCGATCAACAATACGCACTTTTTGCAATTACTGAATTTTCCTCATTTAACACGATTCAAGTTATTCTTCTGGGGAAGAACCTACCTGCATGTTCCTGAATTGAAGAATCAACGCTTCGAGCACAAGAAAATGACTGAGAACAACGATCGTGTGGGGAGACAAATTTTAAGAGACTACACAGCCATTCCATCAAAAGAATTACTCGATCCAGAATTCATGCTCGGTTTCGTAAGAGAGATTCAATACTATTACAATTCACGCTTGTTCGTGGATCCAACGTACGCGATTCACTTGCTCAATCAACTGGTAGATTTTGTGGGGCATATCAAACACCAATGCGAAGAAGGAAAAAAATTCGTTTACAATACGTCGCCTCCAGCAAATGGAAACCCCTTGGAAGTTTATTTGAATGATACCATTAATGGAGCAACGGTCACTTATTACAAAACGGAAGAGCGCGAAGGATTAAACATGGCGCACAACCTTATGAACACGATGAACACCTTCGATAAGGAATATGTTCAGGATGCCAGAGACGTCATGAAACGACAATTTGAAAATGCGAGTCTGATCAGTCTTCACAATCCAAAAGAACGCAATCAGTTTTTCTACAAGCTGATTGATCACGTTGAGAAGGTAAAAAAACAAATTCAACAGCAAATCGACGAAGAATCATAGTTGCGAAATTCGCAACTGACCATCCACAACACGCGTAATTCAGTATCCCAAAAGGAAGAGACGTCCATACATTTGACCTATACAAATCAAATGTTATGAAAAATCTTACAACCCTCAGAATTATTACAATCGTATTGTTGAATCTTTCAAGTTTCGCGCTTTTTGCGCAAGGACCGAAAACAATTGCGGTTACTCAGCCAGTAGTATCTGGTATGGAATCAACAGCTGTTACGACAGAAAAAATGCTCCGCATTGAAGTTGCGAAATTGGACAAGTACTATGTGTACGACGCTTTCGACATGTCCGAAGCCATCGCTGGAAACGAAGAGTACAAATCAAACTGTCAGTCTAAAACATGTTTAACGAAGTTAGGAAAAGAACTAGGTGTGGATTACGCCATTTCTGGATCATTCGATAAACTTGGAAACAAAATCGTGATTCACCTTAAATTGATCAACGTATCACAAGAATCTGTCATTAAAACAGCCATGCTCGAGTTTGATGATCAAGAGCTTGAATTGCAGCGAATGACTCAGTGCGCGGTACGTAAACTGCACGACTTGGATATCGATAAATCACTTTCAGATCGACTTTACTTCCGAGACGAGCCAGCAACATTGAATAACGTAGGTCGAATCAAGAACTCAGGACCTAGAATTGGATATGCAATGATGACTGGAGACATGTACGAATTTGCCAATCGTTCAAGTGCGCAAGGAGGAATGGACATTTTCCCAGCCGTGAGCATGATCGGTTACCAGTTCGAGAAACAATACATCGGAACAGAAAACTTCTCAGCACTCTTTGAATTCATTCCAAACATTTCAGGATTGGAACAAGGGAAATTTATCCCTACAATGAGCTTCTTGAACGGTTTCAGATTTGGAAAAGCAGGATGGGAAATCGCCTTCGGACCTGGAATCGGTTTGAAGCAAACATCAAAAGGTTTCTTTGATACAGAAGGTCATTTTGGAGATAAAGGTGACTACATGTCGGAAGCAGATTGGAATGATTACTCGAACAGAACGTTCGCCAGCGACACAATGTTCGCGCAAAATGGATTCTACGAACAACCAGAGCCTTCATTTTTTGATCCTTCATACAACTTCGACAAAAGCCACGGAGACACACGAGCAGGAATTAAACTGACAACAAGTTTCCTCTTCGCAGTGGGAAGAACATTCAGAGCTGGATCCTTGAACATCCCAGTAAACGTATTCTACTCAGCAAAAACTGGTGGTGGAATTGTAGGAGTCAACGTTGGATTCAATGTTATTAAATCTAAAACGTCCGTGAAAAAAAGACCTTGATTTGTGATCACGGATGCTTTTCAAGTCCTGACATCCCGATAGCTATCGGGATCAGGACTTTTTTCGTTTTTACTCGGATTCCAACCAAGAACAACTATTTTTGAAGGAAACACCAGACAATGAAACTTCTTTCTCTCCTATTTCTACTTCTCTCTTTTCAGACTTTCGCCCAGCGGACGGAAAACCTCTCAACACTGAAGATCGAGGAAATCATGGCGGGTAACGAATTCATCGGTCATCAACCCGATTACCTTCGTTGGTCATTGGACGGAAAATCGGTTCTTTTCGAGTGGAACAGATACAATCAACCAGGAAGCTCGACCTACTCCTACTCTCTCAAAAATAAATCCATCGATTCTGTCACTCCAGAATTCTATGAAACCGGAAATGAATTCAATGGTGGAAAAATCCACGACGTCGAGATTTACAGCTGGCAAGGGAATTTATATCGCCACGATCGAGCCAGTAAGAAAACAGAAATTGTTCTAAAATCGGTTTCAACTATTAGGAACATTCAACGAAACGCGACTGGCGATTGTGCCTTTTTCCAACAAGGAATGGGATTCTACGTCTACTGCATCGAAGAACGAAGTATCAAGCAATTGGTACAATTCAAAAAAGGAAAAAAAGACAAGGAGTCAGAACCAAATTACATGGAGAAAGAGGAATTGGAGTTGTTCGAATTTCTGCAAGATGAAAAGGAAGCGAAAGAATGGCGCAAGGAGCAGAACAAATCATGGAGTTCGAAAGTTCCAACGATATATTTCAAAGGTTCCTCGGTAAACAACATTCAAATAGATGGTTCAGGACAATTCATCACGTACCGCATCAATGACAATCCAACTTTAACAAAAACGCATGTCGATCATCACATCGCAGCGGACGGTCACACATACGCGGAGCCAGCCAGAGCGAAAGTTCACGATGAAGATCCAAACCACAAACTGGGAATCTACGACATCAAAAAAGACACGAGCTACTTCGCTGATTTCTCAACGTTGCCAAACATCCGCACGAAACCTTTGTACTTGAAGGAATACGAAGACACAACAACTGAATACAGTAAGGATCGAAACATCATTATGCACCGCATGATTTATTCTGAAGATGGCGAGAAAAACGTACTTGATATCCGCAGTTACGACAACAAAGATCGATGGATTGTTGAAGTTGATCTCACTAATGGTAAAATTCGGTTAGTAGAGAGAGAACATAACGAAGCATGGATTGGCGGTCCGGGAATTTCCAATTGGAACATGGTCTCAGGAACGCTTGGATGGATCGACAATGAATGGTTCTTTTATCAAAGTGAAAAAACGGGATATTCGCACCTTCTTAAGAGAAGTATCAACACGGGAAATGCCGTCCAACTTACCAAAGGAAAATGGGAAGTGCATAACGCTGAATTATCATCGAAAAAAGACCGTTTTTACATTACGGCTAATAAAAATCACCCCGGGAACAGAGAATTTTACCATTTGATGATTGATTCAAAAGAACTCATACCGATTCTTACAACAGATGGAAATCACGAAGTATCCATCTCACCAGATGAAAAAACATTGGCTGTGCGCTACTCGGGAAAAACAAGTCCGTGGGAATTCTACATCGCTGAAAACAAAAAAGGAGCGTCGCTCGAGCGAATTACGAACTCAACCACTGAGCAATTCAATAACTACGATTGGTACTCTCCTCAAGTGATAACCTTCTCTGCGTCCGATGGAGAAAAAGTGCACGCACGAATCTTTCAACCAGAAGCATCAAAGAAAAATGGAGCCGCAGTACTCTTCGTTCATGGCGCAGGATATTTGCAAAACGCGCACAACTACTGGAGCGGTTACTACCGAGAATTTATGTTCCACAACTTACTTCGTGACAACGGATACACAGTGTTGGATGTCGATTACAGAGCCAGTAAAGGATACGGACGAGATTTCAGAGTAGCGACGTACCGGCATATGGGAGGAAAAGATCTCAGTGATCACATTGATGCTCGCCAATTATTGATCGATTCCTTGGGAATTGATCCAAATCGAATAGGAATGTACGGAGGTTCTTATGGTGGGTTCATGGCAATCATGGCGCTCTTGCAACACCCTGGTAAATTCAAGTGTGGCGCAGCGATTCGTTCTGTAACCGATTGGTTCCACTACAACCATGAATACTCTTCGAACATCCTCAACTACCCTTCAAGCGACCCTGAAGCGTACAAAAAAAGTTCGCCCATTTACTTTGCAGAGAATCTAGAAGATCGATTGTTGATGTTGCATGGAATGGTGGACAACAATGTCCAATTTCAAGACGTTGTCCGTCTCTCTCAGCGCTTTATCGAATTAGGAAAAGATAATTGGGAAACGGCGGTTTATCCTGTCGAGGCACATGGGTTTAGAAAGACATCATCTTGGGCAGACGAATACCGAAGAATTTATACCTTGTTCTATCAGGAATTGTTAGAACCAAAAAACTAGTTAGATGGAAATCCGAGAATTAAAAAGCAAGGAGGAAATGTTAAGTGCCTTCGAGATCCTTTTGGAGGTTTATCCGAATTTGACATTGGAGGAATATTCGAATGAATTGGACATAATGTTACCACACAATTACGGACAAGTCGTGGTGATGGACGGAGACATCATCGCTGGTTTAACAGGTTACTGGATTGGATCTAAACTCTGGTGTGGGAAGTACATGGAGCTGGACAACGTAGTTGTGGCGGAAGCGTATCGACGAAAAGGTGTTGGAAAAATGCTGTTTGATCACATGGAAAAATGGGCAAAAGAAGAAAAGTGCACCATGCTCGCCTTGGATTCGTATACGACCAACTTCAAAGCACACCGTTTCTTTTATAGTCAAGACTATGGACCGAAAGGATTCCATTTTGTAAATATCTTGGATAAATCGAAGGTGCGGTAAATGTGATTCAATAATTGCAAGATTGCTCTTCGACGGGCTCAGTGCCCAAACTGAAGGATCAGAGGATTCAGAAATGATCTTATTTTTAACAGATCAATAACACAATATAGTCGTAACTTGCACTCAACCTGACAATTATATTAGTAAAATTCACTATGATCAAATCACTCCTACCCATCGTCTTTTTAGCTTTCTCCTTGTTCTCTTTCGGACAAATTAATTTTCAATCGCTTTCAATTGATGAAGCCATCGCGAAAGCAAAAACCGAGAACAAGAAGGTATTCATTGATATCTATACGACATGGTGCGGTCCGTGTAAAATTCTGGATCGCAATGTATTTAAGAATACTGGAGTTGGAGAGCGTGTCAATCCTGACTTTATCGCCATTAAGGTGGATGCCGAGCGTTATCCAGATCAAAGCCGACTAGTTGAGTTCAACATTAGAGCCTACCCTACAATGATTGTGCTCGATGGCGACGGTAAACAACTCAAGAAATTCATAGGGAACATGTCTGTGGGGGAATTTCATGACAAGTTAGATCTTTTCATTGACCCGGCACTTTTGCCTAAAAATATCGCGCTGAAGGACATGCAAAACAATCCAGAAGATATAGCAATTTGGCGCAAGAGCATGGCCGTTCTTTTGAACAAGGATCGATCACTTTTTAGAGAAAACACACAAGCCTTCGTGGATCAATTCGGATTGGAAGAATTAAACAACTACTTGGACTCGAACATTTTCTACAATGCCGTGCTTCCGTTGAATTCAAAGATTGTTCAGCGTGTCTTGTCGGATCCTGATTACATGTATTATTCGCATGAGATGTATTACAAAATTGACTTAAAGGAACGGGCCCGAACCGCAACGACAGAAGCAGAATACGTAGCTATTGTTGAGGAAGCTAAAGCATCTGAGGAGCAAAGATTCATCGACTATAATGGCGACTATGCAACCGACACTGAATTCTTAGAATCACTCACCGTTGAGAAGTTGAATCCTGTCTATGCTCAGGAGCCTGAAGTAGTAATTCCCTTAAGTCGAAAGGAGCGCAGGAAATTGAAAAAAGCCGAACGTCGTCAAAAACGAAAAGACAGAAAAAACAAATGACAAACATTCTATTTGTATGCTCAGCGAACAAGCAGCGTTCTAAAACTGCGGACGACTATTTCGCAGAGAAGTATCCAGAACTCAATTTCGATTCTGCAGGTACCAATTTGAAAATCTGCCAGAAAGAAGGCACGAATCCAATGTCGGAAGATTTAGCAGAATGGGCGGATGTAATTTACGTTATGGAGAAGCGTCACAAAGACTTGATCAACAAGCATACGTCCGCGAGTTATTCAAAGAAAATTCGCGTTTTGCACATTCCAGATCGATTTAAATACTACCAGAAAGAGCTGATTGAGATATTGGAAGACAGACTAAACATGGACTTCGCCTAGAAACTTGGAAAATTGAAGAATGATTTGCGCTGCGCGCATTGAAAGATTGAATGAAGAGTAACTATTTCCAAGTTGACTTTACGAAAATGGGATGATCGAACTGCTTCTGAAATGAAATAAATGGAATCAATTTAGATTTCAGTCAATAAGTATTATTCAGAAGTTCACGTTGAAATCTTAAAAACCTATCGCATCTTTCAATCAAACATCTTTCAATCAAGAATTTTTCAATTACGACGCTAGGAGTTAAACTTCGCAATAATCTTCAAAAAATCCGTGTTCTTCGTATCCTCGTTTTTAGAAAGCGTGAAGTTAACATCCGCGACTGGACTCAAGCCATTCGGAACAATTTTCTCAGATTCTGTAAAGAAAATATTCTCAATTTGTACACTTTTTTCACCTTCAATGGCCACAAGGCAATTCATCAATGTGTCTTCGATGTTTTTTTCGGTCAAGAAGGAAGGTTGACGAATATTGATCAGTTTCATGGTCAAACTGCAAAATTTGTCTTTGGTAAAGTGAAATGATTGTTTCATGGTATTAAGATACCAAAATTATTCCTCACTAGCCGTCGTATACACATCAAAATTAACTACCAAATTTCCTTTCACATCTTCCAAAATAACAGGTCGAATTCGATCAGCTGCCTTATCCTGAGATGCCCAAGGATCTTCTGTAATGTGAGGATCACCCATAAAGTAAATCTGTGAAACCAACTCTTTTGACGTTGGCGAAGTAATTCTAAAATGAATGTGTGCTGGACGATACAATCTTCCGTTCAAATACTTCCCAGGCAAAATCGTTTTGAAGGAATATTCACCAGTTTTCGACGTCGTTTGGACTCCTCGATGAAGGTATTGATCCGTGTCATTATCGTAGTCACCTTCCGTATCACAGTGCCAAATTTCTATCAACGCATCTTTGACAGGCGAAATACAATCCTCGGCCAAAACTCGTCCTTTCACTTGAACAATTGATCCTGTTAAGCCGTCGAAAGTCAAGTCTGAACGATCCGGCGCGTTCTCTCGATAAAATGGTCCTAGAATATCATTTGTTGTAGCACATTGACCAACCAACTTACCTTCTCCTTCACCTTCTGGCTCTTCAGCCTTACTCGATTCTCCATCCACCTTGACATTGGCACAAGCAGATATTGAAAATGCCGCCAATGATGCTGTTACTAAAAACTTCTTTCTATCCATACTGTCTGATTACTGTAAACGTTCTTTCTAAAGTACAGTTTTAAAGCGATTTTGTTCAACGCAGAGCCCAATTTTGGCAATTAATTCATTCTTCGCAAGGTCCAAACGATTCCATCGATCACTGCTGCCAAGCGCTCAAAATCAATTTTATCTAACGTATCCGTTGAGTGGTGATAGTTCTTATTCCGGTAAAATGCTGTGTCTGTGAGCATGATTGCATCGTACTCGAAATGCCAATAACTGCGGTGATCTGAAAAGTCAATTCCCCTCAGGTTTTTTGGCCCAGTGAACTTCTTCGTTCTGACTTTATCTGATTTCTTGAACTTACTCGAAAATCTTCGAGCGAACGGACCTTTATTCATTTTACGCACCACGGTGATGTAATCTCCCACATTTCCATAAAAGAAACGCAGAAAGTTCAGCGGATAATCTTGTGAGTGCTTCTCATCGGAAAAGTAACCGATCATTTCCAAGGAAACCATACCGAAAACGTCTATACCTCTAGTGTGCAATGATTCAGCATGAACAAAACTCCCCATGTACTCGGTTGCATAATACGGTGGTTCTTCAAGTGTGTAAGCAACAATCTCGAAACAGTATTTCCCCAAAGTATCGTTCTTGAGTTGCTGCATTACTTGCAATAATCCTACGACACCTGTTCCGTTGTCATCAGCTCCTGGAAGTGTATCGCACACGTCGTAATGCGCACCAACGATAACGCGAGGCTTGGTTGTATCCCCAATCAATCCAACTACGTTGAAGTATTCTTTGTTGTGAACAATGTAATTCTGTCGATAGACATTTTTCGTGTGCTTTTTGAATTCATTTTCGATGTAAACACCTACTGCAGTGAGCACAGAAGTGTCCTCATAATTGCGCCATCCATCTCGATTTACGATTGTATCCAATTGACTTTGAATCTCCAATCGCGAAGTTTGAGCATTCAAACAAAAGGCAAGAACAAAAAATAAGAAGCTGAAATAATACTTTTTCATAGAATCAACGAATATAGGACTTCAATCAATTGAAAATCCTAACAATTACAAACCCGAATTTAATAGTAATTTTAGGCTTCAACTATCTCCATATGACTAAAACTTTACTTCTCTCCGTTTCTCTTTTATTTTCTGGAATTTTATCGGCTCAAAACGAAAACTCACATCACTGTTCAAAACGTGATGGCTTTGGTGCACAATTCAAAAGTGCTTCGTTATCTGTGGCTGAAATTGCCGAAACTGAAGAATACGATGTGCATTTTTACGCACTCGATTTAGAAATGACCAACTTGAATACCAGCATCGACGGTACAGGCGAAATTCACGGAACCTCTCGAGTTGCCATGGACTCTGTATTATTTGAGCTGTATGATGGATTCACTATTTCTGATATTCGTTTGAACGGAGTTAGCACTCCATATTCACGCGTTGGGACGGCAATTCGCGTTCCTGTGAACATTGCTGCAGGCGTCAACTTTGCTATTGCAATCGACTACGATGGGTTTCCAGCAACAGGTGCCTCTACTCCATTTGGAGGATCAGGAATGAGTAACGATTCATCACCTACATGGGGAAATCAAGTAACGTGGTCACTTTCGGAACCATTTTCAGCCTACGAATGGTGGCCGTGTAAGCAATCATTAACGGATAAAGCCGATAGTTCTTCAGTGAAACTAACAGTTCCAGATAACTGCATGGCAGGATCGAATGGAATTTTGGAAGCGACTGTAGACCTAGGAAATGGAACAAAACGTTTCGAATGGATGCACCGCCACGCAATTGATTACTACTTGATTTCTGTAGCGATTGCCGAATACGTCGAATACAATGTTTTCGCAAATCCAGCAGGAGCACCAAGCCCAATTTTGATTCAAAACTTCATTTACAACAATCCGGCAACATTGCCGAACTTCCAAAATGACATTGATGAAACGGTCGATTTCCTAGAGCTATTCTCTGATTTGTACGGAATGTACCCTTTTGCTGATGAGAAATACGGTCACTGCATGGCACCACTTTCCGGTGGAATGGAACATCAAACAATGACGACTCAAGGTTTTTTTACTCCTTGGTTGACGGCCCACGAATTAGGACACCAGTGGTGGGGAGATTACCTTACGTGCGGTTCTTGGTCTGATATCTGGGTAAACGAAGGATTCGCTTCCTACAGCGAGCACTTGATGCTGGAAAACTTGTACTCAACCAACGACGCTTACGATGACATGTTCAATCGTCACGATAACATTATGTCTCAAAATGGTGGAAGCGTTTGGGTATTGGATACCTTGAACGAAAACCGCATTTTCTCAGGACGTTTGACCTACGATAAAGGAGCAGCCATCTTGCATACCTTCCGATACATTATGAATGATGATGCCGATTTCTTCCAAGCTCTGCAAGATTTGCAAGTTGATTTCGCTGACAGCACACTAATTGGATTAGATGTAAAAGAAGCGCTCGAAACAAGTTCAGGTTTGGATTTAACTGATGCCTTTCAAGAATGGTATTTTGGAGAAGGATTCCCGACCTATTCAGCTCGTTGGAACAAAGTTGGAAGTGATTTAATCTTGGAGGTTTCTCACACAACTTCCAGCTCGACTCCAACATTTACGAACCCGATAGATGTCAGATTCTCAAAAACATTTGGTCCTGATACGACAATTCGATTGGATATCAATTCAAACTTGGAGCAATTTACTTTCTACAACATGGGGAACATCAACGGGCTCGTAGGGCTTGATCCTGACAACTATATCATCAACGAAATTGGATCAATTGTGGAAGATGACAACTTAACGAATTCAATCAACGACCTTACTTCGAAAAACGATTACATCATTTCGCCAAATCCTTCAAAAGGAAACTACACCATCGAAACAGAAATGACAGGTTCACAATCATTCAAGATCTACGATACGCGCGGAAGATTGATTGAGGAAGGAAGTTTCTCCAATTCAACGAAAATTGATTTGACGTCTAGGTTGAATGGCAACTACATCATGCAATTGACGACTGAAAGTGGTGACACAAGAGTGAAAATTTTAGTGAAAAACTAACACGTACATTTCGCCTTGCCGCATGTCGAGCAAACAACAAATATGTTCTCCGTCAACTTCGGAGAAACAACACTCGTTTGTTTACCGTAGGTAATTGTTGTCAAGCCATCAAACGCTTCTCGGTGGTCAATCGTCACATCCTGATTGATTTTCAATTGGATTCTGTCCATGTACTGCAGGACTTCGATCTGATCGCGCACTGCGCTAATTTTGTGTTTCTTCCCAACTTCTGCTTCCGAAAGTGTTCTTCTGAAAGGAAGCAAAATCTCGCCATCTTTATTTGGAATCGCATCGCCGTGTGGATCGAATTCAGGGAAATCCAAAAACTCGTCCAATCGATTGATCAATTTTTCTGAGTGAATGTGTTCCAGTTCTTCGGCCAATTCGTGCACCTCATCCCAAGAGAAATCCAGCTTACTGGAAAGAAAGGTTTCCCATAAACGATGTCTCCGAATGACCATCATTCCTTTAAATCTTCCAGTATCTGTCAGTGAGACTTTTCCGTACTTTTTGTAGTTCACCAGTGTTTTATCGCGAAGCTTCCGAACCATATCGCTCGCTGTTGCGGGTTTAACGTCCAAAGAAGACGCCAATGCATTCACGCCCACCTCATCTGAATCTGCATCTAATACAGTCAATTCTACTAAGGCTTTGAGGTAATTCTCTTCTGTGAATGACAACATGAAAACAAATCTAGTTAAAAAAGCCTAGAATAATTGTTAGACTCGTCTAACTTTTATAGTTTTGCATCACGAAACAATACAATGAGGCAGTTTATTCTTTTTACATTTTTACTTGTCAACTTGAGCCTATTTGGGCAAAACAACGTCAAAGTAAACCTTACATCATCAAGAAGTGGTGACCCTATACCTTACGCGAAAGTGATGATTCGAGCGAATAAATTATTCGTGTTGAGTGATGAGAATGGGATCGCAATGCTAAAAAATGTTCCTTCTGGAGATCATTTACTCGAAGTATCTGTGACGGGGTATGAACTCTACTCTGAGACCATTGAAGTACAAGGTAATGTTGTCGTTGATGTAGAGCTAAAATCTGAATTTCAAGCCATTGATGAAATCGTGATTTCTGGAACGATGAAAGAAATCTCGAAGAAAGCCAGCACCGTTAATGTTGAAGTGTATTCACCCAAATTCTTTAAGAAAAATCCGAGTCCTTCCGTGTACGATGCCTTGCAAAATGTGAATGGTGTTCGCCCTCAATTGAATTGCAACATCTGTAACACTGGCGACATTCATATCAATGGGCTGGAGGGACCTTACACCATGATGCTGATAGATGGAATGCCAATTGTCAGCAGCTTATCGAGTGTTTACGGACTCTCTGGAATACCAAACTCACTTGTCGAACGAATTGAAGTCATCAAGGGACCAGCTTCAACACTTTACGGGAGCGAAGCCATTGGAGGGGTGATCAATATCATCACGAAAAATCCGATTAACGCACCAGTGGTATCTGCCGATGTATTCACGACAAGTTGGCTTGAAACAAATGCTGATCTAGGGCTCCGATTTAAACTAGGCAGGCGTAATCGGTATAAAAGTCCACTCAGTACTTACGAGCCAAAAAGACCGATTTGGGATGTTCTCACCGGAATCAATTACTACAACTACAATACTCCAGTTGACAACAATAATGACGGATTTACCGATGTAACGCTGCAAAATCGCATTTCAATCTTTCAGAAATGGAAGTTCAATCCAAGGAAGGATCGCAGACAACTTTCAATTGCTGGGCGCTATTTATACGAAGATCGTTGGGGAGGACAAATGGATTGGAATTCGAACTTCCGCGGTGGAGACAGTCTCTACGGAGAAAGCATTTATACATCTCGTTGGGAACTACTCGGAATGTATCAGCTACCAATGAAAGAACGTGTTTTCATGACTGGGTCACTCAATCGTCATCAGCAAAACAGCTTCTACGGAAATGTGCCATACATGGCAGATCAGATTACAGGATTTGCTCAAACCTATTGGGATAAGCATTTGGACAAGCACGATTTCATCATTGGGGCGGCCGTTCGATACGTCAATTATGACGATAACACTCCTGCAACGGCAACGAATGACAGCGTGAATCCACAAAACATGCGCGATATCCAATGGATTCCTGGAATCTACGCGCAAGATGAAATCAAATTTGGGAAAGAGCACAAATTGCTACTTGGATCGCGATTAGATTACCATTCTGTTCATGGAATTATTTTCACTCCCCGTGTTGGATACAAATGGATGAGCAAGAATCTGCACATTCTTCGTCTGAATGCTGGGACGGGATACCGCGTTGTGAACATCTTTACCGAAGACCACGCTGCATTGACGGGAGCGCGAGAAGTTGTTATTGAGGATGATATTGCCCCTGAAGAATCGTACAACGTAAATGTGAATTACAGCAAAACCTTCATCACCAAGAAAAACAAAATGATCAGTGTGGACGCCACTTTGTTCCATACCTATTTCACGAATCGAATTATTGCTGATTACGACAGCGACCCCAATGAAATTCGCTACGCCAACTTGGATGGTCATGCAGTAAGTCAAGGAGTGAGCGCCAATTTAACACTGAAACTCTTACCAGGATTATCCATTCAAACGGGAGCAACACTCATGGACATTTACTCCATTTCCAATGGCGTGCGCAGTGATCAAATCTTAACGGAAAAATTCACTGCAACTTGGGCGGTTTCCTATGAAGTTCCAAGAACGCAGTTCTCAATCGATTACACTGGAAATGTTTACAGTCCAATGCGATTACCGCTATTGAATGAACTTGATCCTCGCCCGGAATATTCACCTTGGTGGAGCATTCAAAACATTCAGGTAACGTACAAAGGATTCGATAATTGGGAGATTTACGGAGGAGTGAAAAATTTGCTCAACTGGACTCCTGGAAAAAACACCCCTTTCCTACTCGCTCGCGCAAACGATCCTTTTGATAATGGAGTGACCTTTGATGGAAATGGTGATGCTGTTGCCACTGCGAATAATCCTTACGGATTGACCTTTGATCCTTCTTATGTTTATGGTCCAAATCAAGGGATTCGTGGATTTTTGGGAATTCGATATTCGTTTCGATAGATCTTTTACTGAGGGCTGAGCGGAGCCGAAGCCCGGACTTCGACTCCGCTCAGCCCTCGTGTGCTACTTCAGTTAATTTGCAGCTCCGCTCTCAAAAATTAACTTATCATACTTCCAAACAGCTTGATCTCTTGAGCACGCATTGAAATGCCACCATTCACTTGGAATCCCTCTAAATCCCTGCGATTTCATTACTTCTCGGAGTAGTTTTCTGTTTTCATGTTGTTCTTTAGTGAGCTCACCAGATTGTAGAAACTTCCATTCTTTGCTTGGAAAGGCAATGTCGCGGAAATCGTCGTAGCCAGCTCCCATGTCCAATGGTTTTCCTGTTTCATCGCAGATTGTCAAGTCGACGGCTGCACCAAAATTGTGCACACTTCCGTAGGAAGGATTTGAAACGAACTTACCGCGCTGAGCCGCTGGAATTGTATCTAGGGCATTCCACATTTCGCGTTGTACTTCTAACGGTCGAACTCCATCATAAATCAATAAGGAATAATTCGGAAATTTCTCTTTTAGATAGGTCTGACAAGCGGCAACTCTGACCGCTACATCATCTTGCAAATAGAGCACATTCAAGGTGTCATACAAGACGTGCCCCATAAAATTGTTATCCGTGGCATATCGCAAATCTACCTGAATGGAAGGATCAATTTCAAGAATATTTACAAGGTTGAAGGATTTCATGTACACGTTTGTCGTAGAATCAAGTTCCACCTTAGCGAGTGAATCGATCGCTATCTGGGGATCCCGAACAGGAACAGGAGCAAGTTCAACTCCCTCAATGACAATAGGTTCAGAATTGTCTGCACAACTCGGCACAATAACACCTAAACCAATCGCCAAGAAGAGCATTTTAGCATTCATGGAATCAAAGTAACAAAATCTCTTTGGAATTATTTGAAATAGAACTTTCTCATTAAATTCGCGGCAGAAAATTAATTCTATGCCAACAATCTCTCACAAAGCTGTTATCATGCCTGAATCGCCAATTCGAAAATTGGTTCCTTTTGCAGAAAAAGCTAAAGCGCAAGGAAAGAAAGTATTCCATTTGAATATCGGTCAACCAGACATTGAAACACCTCAAGTTGCTTTGGACGCGATTCGAAATTTTGACGAGAAAGTAATTGAGTATAGTCACTCGGCTGGTTTTCAATCGTACCGAGACAATTTGGCTACGAGCTACCAAAAATCCGGAATCAATGTTGAATCTGAAGACATCATCATCACGACTGGTGGTTCTGAAGCATTGACCTTTGGTTTTATGTCAACGTGTGATCCGGGAGATGAAGTAATCATTCCTGAGCCGTTTTACGCTAACTACAATGGCTTTGCTGTTGCTGCAGGATTAAATGTTGTCCCAGTCACGGCAAGCATTAGTGATGGCTTTGCCTTGCCTCCTGTTGAAGAATTTGAAAAGAGAATTACGGATAAAACCAAAGCGATTGTAATCTGCAATCCTGGAAATCCAACTGGATATTTGTACTCACAAGAGGAGTTAGAAAAACTTCGCGATATCGTAAAGGAGCATGACTTGTTCTTATTTGCTGATGAAGTTTACCGTGAATTCTGTTACGACGGAGCGGTTCCGTTTTCAGTAATGAATTTGGAAGGAATTGACAACAACGTGATCATGATTGATTCTGTCTCTAAACGCTACTCTATGTGTGGAGCACGAATCGGAGCGATTGTTTCGAAGAACAAAGAAGTGATGGCCTCTGCATTGAAATTTGGCCAAGCACGTCTTTCTCCACCAACTGTGGATCAAATTGCGGGAGAAGCAGCACTAAAAACACCTCAATCTTACTTTGATGACGTCGTTTCTGAATACGTTGAGCGTCGGAACATCATGGTGGATGGATTGAATTCAATTGATGGTGTATTCTGTCCAAAACCAAGCGGAGCATTTTACTGTGTCGCGCAATTCCCAGTTGACGATTCTGAAAAGTTCTGTCAATGGTTACTTGAAAGCTTCGAGCACAAAGGAGCGACAGTTATGATGGCGCCAGCAAGTGGTTTTTATTCTTCTGAGGGACGCGGAACGCAAGAAGTACGCATTGCCTATGTATTGAATAAAGACTCGTTGAAAAAGGCGGTGAAATGCTTGAAAGAAGCGTTGAGAGTTTATCCAGGGAAAACTTACTGCTAGTTCGGACTTCGGCTCCGCTCAGCCCTCGGATTGTTGGATTGTTGGATTGTTGGATTGTTGGATTGTTGGATTGTTGGATTGTTGGATTGTTGGATTGTTGGATGATATTAATTCGCCTCAGCCAATCCAAGCGTGAAACGCTCTAAAGATCAATTAATCCAAAAGCGTAGCGCGTCCAGACAGATTAAACTGTTTCCTTCACTCTTGCCTCACGCTTCTCATAGCTCATAAAGAGATTGATCCAGATAATTTTTGAGAGCGCGTACATGTATGGCGTGAGAACTATTGATGAAACTGCTACAATCGTGACCTGCGCACCAGTGCTCATCCACGGGAAGAATAAATTGAATGACACCCATAAGGTCACGAAAAGTGCTACTCCGAGTGCATAGGAAACGTACATCGCTCCTTGAAAGAACCCAAGTTCCTTTTCGTATTTCAAGCCGCATTCAGAGCAATTTTCGTGCGTATTACCTGCATTTTTAATATCATAGGGATGAGATGTGAAAAACTTCCCTTCCTGACAACGTGGACACTTCATTCTGAAAATGCTGTACAACTTCGATCCTTTTCCAATTAACTTCGCCATTTGTCTGTTGTTTATGTCTCAAAAATACACTGAAAAAGCCATTTTGAATGTAATTTATGTTACTCAGGGCAGGATTGAGGTTCTGAAGGATGACAACAGTCCATTTGCACAGAAGGTTGCGCATCACCACTTGTAGTTTGATCGGAATTCTGAACCATGGCTTTTTCTGTTGGAACGGAGATGCGTGGACTTACGTAGGGAATTCCAAGGTTCATCCCACGAAGAGCAATCATCAGTCCTACAACGGTCAAAACATACGGGATGCTTCGATTGAGTTTTTTTCGTGTTTCAGCTCCAATTTTGTTCGACATGAAGGGCACGAAAATCATTACGGGAAGTGTACCAACTCCGAATGCGATCATTGCGAGTGAGCTCGACATGAGGTTTTCCGCGAGTAACGCATTCAACAAGGCAACGTAAACCATTCCACAAGGGAGCAAACCGTTGATCGCACCAAAAGCCAACAATCGAAAGCGTGATTTTGATTTCATTGATTTCCCCATCAACTTTTGGATTCCCTTTTGAATTCCGAAGGGATTGGAAACATGCGGGAACCAAACTTTCAATTGCTTTCTCCAAGCAAAAATCACCAACGCAATTCCCGCAACGATGCTCATACACTGAAGGATTCCGAAAATCTGAATTGTCACTCCGAGTAGACCGAAAATGATCCCGAGAACTCCGTACGTCAATGTTCTTCCGAGGTTGTACTGAAGTGTTCCTCCGAGAATGGTCCAATTATTCGTTCGGTTTAAAGGAAGAACGAGCGCAATCGGCCCGCACATACCAAGGCAATGGACATTCGATGCCAAGCCTAAAATTAAACCGGTGAATAAAATCGTTTCCATTGTTTAAACGTAAATTCTGTCTTTCTGCAAGCACGATTTCCCTTTTGCGAAAAAGCGTACTTCAATATTGTACACACCAGGATTGAATCGATCCATTGAGATTTTCTCCAATCTTCTCTCCCCTATTTCAACCACAAAATCCTGTGACTCATCATTTGGGCGTGAGAAGAAAATACTTACATCACTGATAAACTCATTCGTCGGAACTTTCACGACAAACGAAGTGTCTCCTTTTGTAAGTTCGATGGGTTGATCCATTTCATTTACGCGTGATATCGCTTCCATTTCGCCGTTGTAGGCCAAATCTTTCTTGTAATAATCTTCTGATTCCAACTCTACATCAGCAGAAATCATGATCACAACCATTGTGATGATGAAGCCCATAAACGCGACCATTGCAATTGTTAATCCTTTTCCCCAGTTCATATCGTTCGTTTTACATTAAAGGTCCAATGATCTTCGTTCGCACCCTGTCAATTTCTTTTCCGTTTCCGTAGACGATCACTTCCAAATCCATTTTCCCATTTTCCAAACGGTTCATTGGCATACGGATTACGAAGCGCTCTTTTATGTGTCCTTGCTCCTCTAGATGGAGTTTCTCAACAACCATATCGATCTTTGCATCTTTGTCATCTGTCTTTAGTACTACGTCGAAGTCATTGTTCGTTTTATTGGTCAAGTTGATCTCAAAAATGTTCCCAATGTTCCCATCTTTCGTCACGTGAAATGTCGTTCCCCGTTGACGTAAAATTGTCGCTTGGAAATCGCTGCGTGTCACCAACAACACCACAAGTACTGCGAACAAGGCGCCAAGCAAGGCGGTGTATGCCTTTACTCTTCTCGTCCACTCGAAACGCGTTTTATTCTTGATCCCGTTTTCAGATACAAAGCGAATGAGTCCTTTTTCAAGTCCCACTGCGTCCATCATGTGATCGCATTCGTCGATGCAAGCCGTACAGTTTACACATTCCAGCTGCGTTCCATGTCGAATATCAATCCCCGTAGGGCAAACATTTACACATTGGTGACAATCGATACAATCTCCTTTTCCTGAAGCTGCGCGATCTTCTTTCTTTTTGAATTTCGCTCTACCCTTCTCACCTTCTCCACGTTTATGATCATACGCCACAACCATTGAGTTCGGATCGAGCAGCACACCTTGTAATCTTCCGTAAGGACAAATAGTTGTACAAACTTGCTCTCTGAGTCGCGTAAATACAAGGTAGAATACTGTTGTGAAAATCACGATCGAAACAAATCCTCCAACGTGTTCATTGAACGTACCGGTTTGAATGGCCCAAAGTTCATCAGCTCCAATAATGTACGCAAGGAAAGTATTGGCAATCAGAAAGGAGATGATCCAGAAAATGGCGTGTTTGAGTACCCGTTTTCTAATTTTTCCACCGTTCCAAGGCGCTGCCGCCAACTTCTTCTGATGTGTCCAATCGCCCTCAATCCAATATTCGATGCGGCGGAAGACCATTTCCATGAAGATGGTTTGCGGACAAACCCAACCACAGAACAATCGACCGTAGATGATCGTAAAGAGAATCACGAAGATCACTCCAATCACAAATGCGATGGCAAACAAATAGAGATCTTGTGGCCAGAAGATTTTTCCAAATACTACGAACTTTCGCTCGATGACATTGAAAAGTAGCATGGGCTCGCCATTTATTCTAATGTGCGGTGCCGCAAAAAGCAAGGCCAATAGAACGTAACTAACGATCTTTCTATAGTTGTAAAATCTCCCTGACGGCTTCTTTGGAAAGATCCACTTTCGACCACCATCTTCATCCACTGTAGCAATCCTGTCGCGGAATGCTTCCTCCTGTTGTTCGTCTTCAACCATTTTGTTTCAACTTATTCCTCGTCCTCAATAATCTCCCCTTGGGGTTCTGAACCCTCTGCATAAGGCATAGACATCACAAATGATGCTACCTGTTGTATTTCAATTGGATTCAACTTCGATTCATGTTCCGGCATTTTTCCGTTAGGTGAACCTACTCGAATGGTCTTGTAGATTGTCGAGATATCATATCCGTGAATCCACGCGTTATCTGTCAAGTTTGGTCCGATGTACCCTTGTCCTTTTTCGAGGTGGCACGTCACACATTGCTTAGCAAACAATTCCTTTCCTTTCGCGATATCTGAAGCATCCGTCATTTCGACGGCATTGGTTTCGTCAATGTTCATTGCCATTGCCTTTCGGTAGGCTTCTTTCTCAATCTCCGCTTGCTCCATTTCCTTTTCGTAAGCAACCAGCTGTAGATCTGAAGTACCCAAAATGTGGTAATTGAAGATATAGACAACACCGAAAATGATCGTCGCGTAGAACATCCAAACCCACCAAGGTGGCAAGTTATTATCCAGCTCGCGAATACCATCATATTCGTGGTGAAGCATGATCGTTTCTTCTTCTTCAATTGGAACAACATCCGTTAAGATTTTGTTCACTTTGGTCATTACTGCTTCTTCCTCTATTTGCTCAGGAGTTTTCTCATCAGCGACCATATTAACGAATCCGTTGAAGAGTCTTCTGAGGTAAAGTAATACTCCAACCAACAGAATGTTAAGGATTACCAATGCATAGAGATCAGATGTTTCCACCAATAACCATGGTTGGTTTTCAACCGCATCTCCAGGCTGCAAGAACTCGAGTGCGTTACTGCTATTCGCGATTAAAGTCGTTCCAATGATTACTAGAATCAAATTCTTCAACCCGCCAGATTTACCGTCTGAGTTTTCATCTTCGTCTTCAATTTTCGCCAAACGCTCTTTGAAGTAATCCGATTTGATGTAACGTTTAATTGCTCCAGAAATCATTGCAATCGCAATAAGTAGAACAAAGGCCATCACGATCAATGCATAAAACACTGTGAGATTGGTGTGGTAATTTGGAAGCATGACTACCTCAGGCTCACCCTCACTGTTAACTTTTGGGTCATCTTTTGGCTCTGGCACGTATGTGTCCACGTAATCAAGAATGGCGTCTATTTCTTCATTCGAAACTGGTTGTGGAGCCATCTCCGTCACGTGAAAGTCTTTGATAGCAATTGCCATTTTACTTTTCCCAGAAGCAATCAAGTTATCTGAGTTTTGCACCCATTCGTACAACATATCACCCTCCTCAGCGTCATTCCACTTTTGCTTGACACCTTTGAGGTTTGGACCTGTCATATCGCCATCGACCTTATGACATGTGCTACACTTCGCTTTGAACAATCCTTGTCCGTCTTGGGCGAAAACACCGCCATTGTTTATCCAGAGGATAAGAATGATTAGATATTTCAATCGATTTTTCATGCTAGTTGTTTTTTTCAAGCGCTTGCTTAGGTTCAACATCGTCTTCAAATGGCAAGGCACCAAGTTCTTCAATTCGCGATTTTTTCATTCTAGCGACATAGGTAAACATCACTACGAAAAAGATGACAAATATTAGGAGTGAGATGAGCGGGTAGATATTCACGCCGTCAATCTCCGTCAAGTTGTGTTTAATGTATCGTAACATAATTTCCTGTGTTAATTCGTTAGTGTGTCATTTTCGGCTGCTGCTTCTGGCACCTCAATTGGAGTTTCCTTCATCACAGGTGAATTCTTCGTATCAGTACCTAATCGTTGTAGGTAGGCGATAATCGCAACAATTTCCTTCGTTTTCAGATCTTTAATCATCTCCTTCTGATTCATACCTGTACGCAATTTCTTCGGCGTATTGTTGTACATATCTGTGATGATGTCAGTGGCGATTTCATCAGCTTGAACAGCCATATTCGCAACTGCTTTTTCATCGAATCCTTTGCCGTATTCCTTCTCGTATGGAACACCCAATGTTTCCATGGCTCTGATCTTCGCTGGCATCAAATCAGTATCGTAATCATCCGTTTTCAGCCAAGGATAAGCCGGCATCACAGTTCCTGTCGATACTACTTTCGGTCTAAACATGTGATCGTAGTGCCAATAGTTACTTCGTTTACCGCCTTCTCGCGCTAAATCAGGACCAGTACGTTTAGATCCCCATTGGAATGGGTGATCCCAGACGAACTCACCAGATTTGGAGTAGTCGCCATAGCGCTCTGTCTCGAATCGTAGGGGTCGAATCATTTGGGAGTGACAGTTGTAACATCCTTCTCTAATGTAGATGTCACGACCTTCGAGTTCCAGAGGCGTATATGGTTTTACTGCTGCAATGTGAGGTACATTGCTCTTCACAATCATAGTTGGAATGATCTCCACTAATCCACCGATTAAGATGACAATCAAACTCACTAGTAAGAATCTGATCGGTCGTTTCTCAATAGCACGGTGCCAGTATTCTCCACCTTTCACTTTTACATTTCGAGATACAGCCGCTTCCGCTGGTTCGTCTGCCATGAGTTTTCCGGACTTCGCAGTTTTCACGAGATTCCAGAACATCATCACAGCTCCAACGATGAAGAGTAATCCACCGATTGCACGTAAGATATAGTAAGGTTCGAGTGCCGTTACAGTCTCAAGGAATTCAGGGTTCGCTAAGTTTCCATCTTCTTTGAAATCTTGCCACATCAATCCTTGCATGAATCCAGCGATGTACATTGGAATCGCATAAAGGATGATACCTAATGTTGCAATCCAGAAGTGTTGGTTAGCCAATTTCTTCGAGTACAGTTTCACTCTAAAGATTTTCGGGAATAACCAGTACAACATACCGAAAGTGAACATACCATTCCAACCGAGTCCACCTACGTGAACGTGTGCAATTGTCCAATCGGTAAAGTGAGAGATTGAGTTTACGTTTTTCAATGAAAGAAGCGGTCCTTCAAAGGTTGCCATACCGTAACACGTCAAGGCAACAACCATGAACTTCAACATCACATCATCACGAACTCTGTCCCAGGCTCCACGGAGTGTCAACAATCCGTTCAACATACCACCCCAAGATGGTGCGATCAACATGATTGAGAATACAACCCCTAAACTCTGCGCCCAATCTGGCAAAGACGTATAAAGCAAGTGGTGAGGTCCTGCCCAGATGTACAAGAAAATCAAGGCCCAGAAGTGAATAATCGATAGTCTGTAGGAGTATACGGGACGATTCGCTGCTTTTGGAACAAAGTAGTACATCAACCCCAGGTAAGGTGTCGTTAAGAAAAAGGCCACGGCGTTGTGTCCGTACCACCATTGCACCAATGCATCCTGGACTCCAGCGTATGCGGAGTAACTTTTGAACATCGAAACTGGAAGCTCAAATGAGTTGAAGATGTGCAATACTGCCACTGTAACGAAAGTGGCAATGTAGAACCAAATGGCTACATACAAGTGCTTCACACGACGTTTCAAAATTGTCGCGAACATGTTCCATCCAAACACCACCCAAAGAACGGTGATCAAGATATCGATCCACCACTCGAGTTCGGCGTATTCCTTACCACTTGTGATTCCTAATGGAAGCGTTACAACCGCACAAACGATAATGAATTGCCATCCCCAAAAGTTGATGTTACTCAATTTATCGCTCCACATTCTTGCTTTCAGCAAACGTTGCAGCGAGTAATAAACTCCCATAAAAATTCCGTTTCCTACAAACGCAAAAATCACCGCATTGGTGTGCAGTGGTCTAATTCGTCCGAAGGATAAGTACTTGAACCCTAAGTATTCGTCAAAAAATAGCGGGAAAGCTAATTGTAACGCTGCTATCAGCCCAACCAGCATCCCGGTGATTCCCCAAATAATGGTGGCATAAGCGAAATTCTTTACGATTTTATTATCATAACTAAACTTTTCTACTTCCATCGTCTTCTGTATGATTTGTTTGATTGTTTTCGTCGTCGAAGAGAATTCTTATTGACGGGGTGTGATCATCTTCAAACTGTCCATTTTTCGTTGCCCACAAAAAAGAGAACAAGAAAAACAGCGCTATGATTAGGCTCACTACTAACATCAAATAGATAATTCCCATAGTACAAAGCAACCCAGAAATCAATGCTTAAAGTATGATGGATGTTATAGTAAAACCTGATTTATATCATGTTTTTTTAATGCACTAAAAAAGGAGAAAATTCTACTTGCGAAAGTGAATAAAAACGGTACTAATCAGAACAATGGAAATGGAGCTGATTGGCATGAGAACAGCGGCTACTAGAGGCGTTAAATTTCCAGAAATAGCGAAGCCCAATCCAATAATATTGTAAATAATTGAGAAGCTCAAACAGATCCACAAAACGCTTGTCGCGAAGCTACTGGTATCCAGTAATTTGTTTAGTTTTCGAAGGTGATTTGCTTCCAAAATACCGTTAGAATTTGGAGAGAATTGGAAGACATCTTCCGAAATAGCGATTCCTACATCGGCTTTCGCTAGCGCTCCTGAATCGTTGAGTCCATCGCCAATCATCATGACAACTTTTCCCTCAGATTGCAACTTTTCGACATAGCTAAACTTGTCTTCTGGTGATTGTTTGAAGTAACATTTTTCTATTTCAGGGAAGTGAGATTTCATCATTTCCGCATCTTTTTCTGAGTCGCCAGAAAGTACATGAACGCAGTAGTTTTGATTCAGTTTTGAGAGCATTTCCTCCAATCCATCGCGTATTTCCGACTCAAACAAAAATTTCCCTTTTACTTCTTCATTGATTGACACAAATGTTCCATCGCTCGATTCGACTCCGATGAATTTTGCGTTCCCAATTTTGACGTGTTTTCCATTCACCTGTCCCTGGATTCCTTGTCCCAATGTTTCTTGGTATTTCTCAATCGATTGATCAGAATCAATGACAAACTCTTTTTGCTTGATCCAATGAACAATCGTTCGGGACAAAACATGCGTTGAGGAGTTCGCCAACATCAGTAAGCTAATCCATTCCTTCTCTGATAAATCATCTCCCTCAAAAACGACTTTTTCCTGACTTCCTTTTGTCAGTGTTCCTGTTTTATCGAAAACGACGTCGGTAACCGTATTGATCTCATCAATGACCTCAGTATTCTGAAGATATAAACCTTTTCGTCCTAATTTCCGCATTGTGTTACCAAAGGTAAATGGTCGTGAAAGCGACAAGGCACAAGGACAAGCGACGATAAGCACAGAAACGACTGTCTCAACAATTCCATCAGAATCAATGAACGCCCACAGTATTGCTGACACCGACGCGACTGCAATTACTCCTATCAGAAAATAGCTTGAAAGTCGGTCCCAATTGGCTTGAGACTTTGATTTCTTCGCTGAAGTTTCACTCGACTTATTCCATAAATTCGCTAAACGACTTCTCTCAGATGCATTCTTTGCTTGGAAGCGCGTTTTCGCTCCAATTAATCGCCCACCAGCGTACACAAGTTGACCATTATTGATCGAGACTGGTTCTGATTCACCCGTGACAAAACTATAGTCGATTTGTGCTAATTCTGAGAGCAAAACAACATCACACGGCACGATTTCGTCGTTTCGAATCATTAAGTGGTCACCTTCCTCGATTTTTTCAATTTCAACTATTTCTTCCTCATCACCAACAACGCGCAGCACCGCAACTGGGAAATACGAAGTATAATCTCGGTCAAAAGACAAGGAGCGATATGTTTTTCGTTGAAACCACTTCCCTATCAACAAGAAGAAGATGAAGCCTGCGAAACTGTCCATGTAGCCAGGTCCTGAACCGGAAAAAATGTGATAACAACTTTGGGCGTACAATGCTAAAATCCCAAGAGTAATCGGCACATCAATGTTGATTTGTTTGAATCTAATTGCCTTATATGCTGAAAAGTAGTATTCGCGCGCGGAATAAAGTAGAACTGGAATGGAAATAAAGAAGGATAAATAGGAGGTAAACGAACGAATTCCCGCGTCGAGATTTTCGATCCCCAAGTATTCGGGGAAGCTCCAAAGCATAATACTCCCAAATGCGAATCCAGCTACTCCCAATTTATAGAGAAAGGTCTTATCGATTGATTCGTTTACTTTCTTCTTTTCTTCGAAGTTGGGTGGGTACCCTATTCTATCCAGGAGTAAGGCTAAACCTGGTAAGGTTAATGCATCTTTCAAAAAGACGATGTTTGCCGTTCGTTTTGTAAAATTTGTCTGACAGCTCAAAATATTTGGCTCAATCTTATTTAGATTTTCGAGAAGATAAATACAGGATGAACAATGAATCGCTGGCAAGAATAGGACGACGTGAATAGAATTTTCATCCTCAAAATCGACATATCGCTCCTTGATTGAAGGGAGGTCTAAAAAATCATAGCGATGGACATCCGTTGTTTTGGGTTTTGAGCCAGCGTTCTGCTCTATCGAATAAAATGAATCCAGTCCGTTTTCATTTAGGAGCTGAAACACACTTTTGCATCCGTTGCAGCAAAACGATTTATCTTCGAGGGTATATCCACGACCAATTACCTCATCACCGCAGTGGTAGCAACTTTCGCTCATATTGTTCGGGAGAACACTCCTTCTCTGCTCGCTGATGATTGTAAACTTTGATCAAAAATCATACAAACGTTGCGAACAAATGGTATTCCTTCTTCGGTAATTCTCAATGTATTGCCGTCAATTTCGATCAGTCGATCCTCTACCATTCCTTTCAACCTCAGCAGCACGTTCAAGTTGAAATCAAACGAATCATGAACGCCCAATTCCGTTTCGAAATGACACATTAAATCTAAGATATGTTGTCGAATGACCAAATCCTCTTTCGTCAATAAATGTCCTCTAAAAACTGGTAGTTGATCTTTATTTATTCCGTCTATGTATGCTTCAACACTTTTCTTGTTTTGAGCAAAACCGAACCAGCTATCAGAAATGGCGGACATTCCTAAACCAATTAGCATTGGAGTATTTTGCGTTGTGTATCCCATGAAATTTCGGTGCAAATTCTTCGAAAGGAACGCCTGCGCCAGAGAATCCTCTTTCAAGGCAAAATGATCCATCCCGATTTCTAAATATCCTACATCGAGTAATCGAAGCTTCGCCTGCTCGTACAATTCACGCTTCACTTCTCCTGTGGGCAAATCATTTTCATCAAATCCGCGCTGACCTGTTCTTTTCACCCATGGAACATGAGCGTAACTGTACAGCGAAATTCGATCAGGTCGCAGTTCCAAGGTCTTTTCAACGGTGAAAAGCATGTCTTTCAAGCTTTGCTTTGGAAGTCCAAAAACCAAATCGTGACTGATGGAGTTATACCCTATTCCCCTGGCAAGTTCATGCACTTTCTTCACTTGAGAAAAGGGTTGAATTCGGTTAATTGCTTTTTGTACCCTTGGATTGTAATCTTGAACGCCAAGACTCAAACGTCGGAAACCTAGAGTATGTAATTTCTCCAAATGCTCTTTCGAGGTGTTGTTAGGATGGGCTTCGAACCCCATTTCAACTTCCGAAGGATCAACTTGTTGATTTTCCAACAACGAGTGAACTAACCTCACGAGTTCATCGGCCTGAAAAAAAGTAGGTGTCCCACCACCAAAATGAAGTTCTTTGATGCGTGATTTTTCCAATCCAGCACTTTTGTACAATTGCCACTCTTTGATCACCGCATCAATGTATGGTTGCTCAACAGAATGGTTTTTTGTAATTCGTTTATGACATCCGCAAAACGTGCAAAGGCTTTCACAATAAGGTAAGTGCACGTACAAACTCACGTCATCACTGGAGAAATGTTTTTGATTTCGATGAATCGATTGCAACCACTCCTCGTTGGACAATGGTTCATTTTTCCAATACGGAACTGTTGGGTACGAGGTATATCGCGGTCCAGGAACATCGTACTTGCGAATGAGTTGTGCACGTTTATCAAAATTCATCTTTCAAATGTAGATTCATTGAACAGGGTAAAAAATGACTTAGATCATACTTAATAAAAAAAAGTAAATCCGTATCTTTGGGAAAACGAATCGACGACTTAATGCTGGAGAAATCACATAAGCACGTAACGTGTGAGACTTGCGGAGCTCTCAAGGATTCCTTGTTCTGTTCTTTAACGGGAGATGAGCTTACATCTGTTGATTCTAATAAATCTTGTTCATACTTCAAAAAGGATCAACCTTTATTTATTGAGGGCAGTTTACCTCGTGGTGTGTTTTGCATCAATGAAGGAAAAGTGAAAATTTACTCTCGCGGTGAAGATGGAAAAGAACAAATCATTCACGTTGCTACAACCGGAGAAATTGTTGGGTTCCGCGCCATGTTTAGTGGTGAAGCGTACGGGGTTGCAGCAAATACTTTGGAAGAAAGCAATATCTGCTTCATCGGAAAAGGCGATTTCCTGAATATGGTTGACACCAACGTGAACTTGCGTAATGGAATCCTTAGAGAATTGTCGAAAGAGCTGGCAGATCGCGCGTCGTTCATAAAAAACATGGCGCAAAAATCGGTGCGTGAGCGTTTGGCCTCTTCCCTGTTAATTTTGGATGATATTTACGCTGAAGATTTCATCAATTTATCGCGTGAAGATTTAGCCAATTTCGTTGGAACGGCGACCGAGACCTTGATTCGACTTCTCAAAGATTTCAAAGACGAAGGGCTTGTAAAAACGCATGTGCGCAAGATCGAAGTATTGGACAAAGAAGGTTTGATTCAATTGGCTGGTTCTTAAACAGTGGCTTTGGAAACTATTGACGACCTACCACTAGAATCAGCAACTACCTCTGATTCCCATCCCTCATTATCAGGATTAAATTTTAGGCTGCTTCTTACGACTGTTTGTGTGGATCGTTTGGCATATTATGGGTTACGAAGTGTGATCATTTTATATGCAATTGAGCAATTGAAATTCACACGTGAAACGGCTATTACCCATTACGGTTATTTGACTTTGATCGTCTACGCTTCTCAACTTTTAGGGGGCTTTTTAGGTGACTTTCTTATTGGCGCAAAGAACGCAATACTCGTTGGATTGGGGATGTGCGTCTTTGGAGCTTTGATCATCACAATAGAGGGTACATTGCCATTTTACGCAGCCCTTATAATTATTGCAATCGGATCCGGTTTCATTAAAACCAATACCTTTTCTTTCATTAGTTATTTCAGCTCACACGACAAGGTTCTTTTGGAGAAACGCTTCATTTCCATGTATGCTATGATTAATATCGGAGCCTTTCTAAGCGCCTTGTTAATCGGCCTAATTGGAGAATGGTATGGCTACATCTACTCCTTTATTACTGTTATGCTGCTTTATGCTCTAGGATTCGCACTCATTTTTATTATTTCTGATCGATCAAATACTGCCCTCACAATTAGAAATGCGATCTCGAAAGCGCCAAAATCCATCACGAAGAGTTTACTTGTGGTAATTCTTGTAATTGTCAGTAGCGGCGTTTTCTGGATACTTTTCGAGAAATATTCAACCGAAGTCTATATGGTCAGAATAGATTTCTTTTTGGACAATGGGTATGATTTTCTCAGAATGAACGTTTGGTATGTATCTCCTCTGCTTTTGCTCGTTTTGACGATTCCCTATTATTTCATAGCACACCGAATTCCACTCTACTTGAAAATGGCTATCGCCTTAATACTTATTGGTGTTTGTTGGGGAGCAGCAGTTCTTCTTTTCAAATCGGAACTCATTGCTTTCGGTTTCACAGCAATGATTTTGTTCGTGTTCTTGGAAGGAATCGCGGACATATTTCTAACTCCGAGTGTTCTAACTTTGATGGCGATTCATACTTCGAAAAAATACTATGGAATCATTTACGGAGTCTACTCCATCGTGCTATATGGTGCGACACGGATCATCAATTATGGTGAATCAACTTGGTTTGAGGTGATTTTCGATATTTTCTTAGTTGCTCTGCTTGTCGCTTCGATCATTTTATACTTCGTATTCCCTTCTGCTTTCAAAGGACAGAAATCAACAAACATTTCCCTAGAAGAGTAACAAAAAAGCCCACTGCAATATTATCTGCAATGGGCCTTACTAGTCGTATTACGATTTTACTCTTTTACTTTTCTAAGTGTGTTCACCTGAATGTGCGGCCAACGAGTCGTTCCACCATCAGTACCAAAAGAAAACTCAAAGTATTGAATTTGTTCGTATTGTAATTGAAGAATTTCTTCTCCGTTTTCTACAATCGTTTCAATCCACATGTTGAAATTCATTTCTGTAACTGGTGTATATCGTTTAGCAAAAGGATTATTCAGAATGCCGCCTTGAGGGCCTGCCGTTTCATTCGTCGACATTTGGATCAAAACGTGCGCTTTCACATCTTGACTCTTCAAAGCGTCACGCAATCTCAAATCCGGTCTTACTGGATAAGGATAAAGTTCGTGAGCCAAAATTCGTTGCGTATATGTTCTATTTCCACTCGGACAATCGATAGGAAGGCGCTTGTCATGTACCCAAGCTGGAGCAGGTTCATCAAGGTTAATTGGATGGCCCGGCGTTGTTCCTGCTCCTCCCATACTCGGAGAAATCGCGAGATGATCAAAATCCCACGCTGCGTCTCCTTCAGGAAATTGAGGTGCACCTTCAACCGTAGAATGTTTCCCTAACAACATTATCGTATTCCCGTGAGGAATTGTACCGCTTCTCGAGATTGAATATGCAGGCACAAAATCTGGTCCATTGGCTCCGTCTCCTGGCTTAAGCTCAGGTAAACCAATATCTTCCTTAACTGATTCTACACTCGCAGGATGATTGTACACATCATTCAAATATAGGTACATTCCATTTTCAGCATGAAGAGGATTCCCGTTCAAATCGTTAATGGCTGTCTTGTATTCTACCGCCCCATTGAACTGCTCATTTGCTCCTCCTCTATTACGCACGCTTCCTTCTACAAGGTTAAACGTTAGCGTTTCAGTGTAGTTCTCGCTGAGGAAATGGTATTTCCCTGGCAGTGTTTCTGAATTTGACCCTGGCGAAGGCATGCACGTCGTGTGCAATCCCCAACCTGTCTTGTTGTTATCTGGATTATGGTTTTTCCATGTTCCTGCTAATAGTTTTAAAACACCGTAGTCCGCGGGTATTTTTAGGACATCCGGCGTGTACTCTTTGACACTCCTAACGTGTAGGCAATCTGAATCTTTTTCTGACATAGTTTACTGTTTATTTGTGGTATGTAATTAAATGTTCGCCCATTCAATTAGAGTTAACCTCAACAGTAACTGTAGAATAATTCCACAGAAACGAGTATCAGCACGTCCCTTACTTGAGTCCCTTGATTTTCGAAAGAAGTGATTTGGTATCGAATTCAGTGGCTAGGCACGGACAATTTAGTCATGATTTCTGAACTCAATTGTAAAACTCACATTGAAAAACGCCATTTGCAAAATTGAATTTGAACCAAACGAACACAGCGCTGTACAGGATCGAAACAACAGCCATGAAAAGACTCATTTTATCCTCTCTCAGTATTTTATACTTCACGAGTACATTTGCTCAAATCGCCCCACCACCATCAGACAAAAAAGTTCAAGTTGCCATTCTATTTGACACATCAAACAGTATGGACAACCTTATTGATCAGGCGAAAGCCCGAATTTGGAGCATTGTCAACGAGATCAGTGAATTACGTTACGAAGGAGAATTACCAACGATGGAGTTTTCGCTCTACGAGTATGGAAATGATGGACTGGCTGAAGCTGACAATTACTTGAGACAAGTGCTCGATTTCTCCACCGATTTAGATGACCTTTCCCAAAAGATGTTTGCCTTGACGACGAATGGTGGTAGCGAATACTGTGGCGCGGTCATTCAAAAAGCACTAGACGATTTAGATTGGTCGAACGACCAAACAGATCTGAAAATGGTCTACATCGCAGGGAATGAAGAATTCAACCAGGGCAGTATTGAGTATAAGAAAGCGTGTGAAAACGCTCGAAAAAAATCAGTCTATATCAACACTATTTTCTGCGGTGCATATGACGAAGGTGTGGAACTACACTGGTACGATGGCGCAGATTGCTCAGGTGGAGATTACTTCAATATTGATACAGACAAAGAAATGGTTCATATTGAAACACCTTACGATGCTGAAATTCAACAGTACAATGATTCTTTGAACAGCACATATTACGGTTTTGGAGTTCAAGGACTGCGTAAGAAAGATATGCAGATGTCTGAGGATGCGAATGCCGAAGAGATGGATATGTCGGTAGCTGCTGAAAGAAGTATTTCCAAATCTAAGAAAGGAGTTTACAAGAATTCATCGTGGGATTTAGTGGACGCTGTTGAAGATGGAAAAGACATCAATAAAATCGCTGAGAAAGATTTACCTGAAGAATTCAAAAATAAAACGAAGGAAGAAAAAACTGCCCTCATCGAAGAGAAGAAAGAAGAACGTGCGAAGTTCCAACAAAAAATTGGTGAGCTCGCTGTCGAACGTGAGAACTTTATCACCGCAGAAAAAAAGAAACGAGCTGAGGAAGGCGCAGAAGTTGATGACTTTGGCTCTTCCGTAAACTTGAGCATTGAAAAACGTGCAAAATCGAATGGTTTTGTCAAAGAAGCTAATACACCTAAGTAGTATAATGAGTAGTACAGTTAGTCGTTAGCAAATTTCATGTTTGTTGAAAATGAGTCTGCCTTCGGGTGGGCTCTTTTCGTTTTCAATAGTGAGAGAATGCTTATCTTGCTTTCATGGCGAAAACCTTCACATCCAAAATTGAGCATCTCGACAAACTCCGCATGTCCTACATTTCGGTGAGTGATGATATTCTCGAAGAATTCATGGAAGAAGGAGATAAATTCTTATACAATCAGCGGTTTGATGTCACTGTGAATGATCAAGTTACGTGGCAAGGTGGAACCGTTTCACTCGGCTACAACATGGCGTATATTACGTTTTCGAAAGCCCGCATGAAGAAAATTGGCGTTGGATTGGGTGACACCGTAACCGTTCATTTGGAGAAAAACCGATCGGAATATGGGTTCGTTGTTCCTGAAGAATTCGAAGAGGTTCTGAAACAAGATCCGCTTGCCAGTGAACGATTTAACGCACTAACAAAAGGAACGCGACGAGCCGTTATTTACCTTGTACTTCAAATTAAATCAAGTCAGAAGCGAATCGAGAAAAGCATTTTCCTCTTAGAGAACCTAAAACGCGCTCCTGAAAAACCAACAATGCGCAATATTCTGGGTAAAGATTTGCCCTAGGAATTGGCTATATTTGCCTCAAATTTTAGCGTAATGGCAGTTTATCTTGATAATGCAGCCACCACTCCTGTAGCGCCAGAAGTTGTGGATGCAATGATACCAGTATTGAGAGACGGATTCGGAAACCCTTCCTCAACTCATTCTTTTGGTCGTAAAACCAAGGCTCTCATCGAGACCTCGCGACGTTCAATTGCGAAACATTTAAATTGTCAGCCGTCGGAAATCATTTTCACATCTGGCGGAACGGAAGCAGATAACATGGCACTTACTTCTGCTGTCACGAACTGTGGTGTAACGCACATCATCACTTCAGAAATTGAACACAAAGCGGTAATCTGCGCTTCTGATGCCTTAAAAGCAAAGCACGGAGTGAAAGTTTCTTACGTAAAGCTTGATGAAAACGGTACAGTTGATCTGCAAGATTTAGAGCGTTTGCTTCAAGGAGATGAAAAGAAAATCGTTTCGTTGATGCACGCTAACAATGAGATTGCGACATTACTTCCATTGGATAAAGTTAGCAAGCTCTGTAAACAATATGATGCTTGTTTTCATTCGGATACTGTCCAGACAATGGGGCATTACCCATTCGACATGCGGGAATTAGAGATTGATTTCCTTACCTGCGCGGCACATAAATTCCATGGACCAAAAGGAATAGGATTCCTCTATATCAACAAAAGCACGAAAGCCGAAGCCCTCATTCACGGAGGAGCACAAGAACGCGGAATGCGCGGTGGAACGGAAAACGTATACGGAATTGTTGGTTTGGCAAAAGCAATGGATTTGGCCTATGAAGATGTCAAAGAGCATCAGGAATATGTTCAAGGGTTGAAGGATTACATGATTTCTGAATTGAAAGCGATGTTTAGCGACATTAGCTTCCATGGAGATATTCGCCCAGAATCATCCTTGTATACTGTGTTGAATGTGTGTTTCCCTAAAACGGAAAAAGCTGGAATGCTCTTATTTACGCTCGATTTGAAAGGGATCGCCGTCTCAGGAGGTAGTGCTTGCTCTTCAGGAGCGTCCGTCGGTTCTCACGTATTGACGGGAATTAACACTGACATGACGCGACCGAACGTGCGTTTTTCATTCTCAAGATACACCACGAAAGAAGAAATCGAATTCGCATTAGAGCAAATCCGCGTAGTTTTCGAAAAGACACTCGTTTAAACTTGCGTTTAAAATCGTAACTTAGGCATGTATGCCACAAGAACAAGTACATGTTGTAATTGCTAGCTCATGGTACCCGAACAAGTACCAGGAATTTGTGGGCAATTTCGTGAAGCGACAAGCGGAATTAATCGCTACGAAACATCACGTTACAGTTGTTCACACTGTTTCGCATCCGGATCAAACGGATTTCAATCTTGAAAAGAACTCGTCGGGGAATTTAACCGAAATCATTGTATACCACCCACGAGGTGGATCTGCTTGGAAGAAGTTTTCCCTTCAAAAGAAAGCGTTGAAACATGCGCTCAATGAAGTATTGGATGCTGACCTTTTCATTTCGCACGTCACCTTGCCGAAGGGATTGCAATTTATTCAACTCAAGAAAGAATTGAAATGTCCTTGGATTCACATTGAACATGGTTCTTATTTCCGAAAGGAATACTGGAAGAAAATGACCTTCCTACAGAAATCCATTATCCGCAGAACGATTAAGAAGATTGATCATTTTTATGCAGTTTCAGAAAATTTGAAGCGAGAAATATTAGGTCACTTCCCCCAAAGCGAGATCGGAATTCTACCAAATCACATAGATACAGATTTGTTCAAGTTTGCTCCAAAGCCAAGCACTGAGATCAAGAAGTTCTTGCACATCTCAACCTTAGAGGAAGCCACGAAAAATCCAAAAGGACTCATTGACGCTTGTCGTATTTTAACCGACAAAGGCCTCTTTAATTTCCACCTGGCGATTATTTCAGATGAATCTGCAAAGAAGTGGCAAGATTATGTCACCGAGCAGAACTTGGATAATCAAGTTTCATTTGATGGTCCATTCGAATGGAAAGATTTACCGCGCTGGTATCAACAATCAGATGCATTTATTTTGAATTCAAACTACGAGACTTTTTCGATTGTAGTGGCAGAATCGTGGGCCACTGGAACACCTGTCCTTTCAACTCCGGTTGGAATTGCCTCAAAGCTTCCAAAGGATATGGGAATCCAAACAAAGGCGGATAGTCCCGAAAGTTTGGCTGCAGCCATGGAAGAAATCATCAAAGAGGAAAGAACATTTGATTCTGAGAAAATTCGAACTTCCAGCATGAAATACAGCTCAGAGAAAGTTCTCGAACAATTAGAATCCATTATCGCTAAACATGTTGGATAAATCTCTCGTTTTTCAAGTACTTCAAGCTGAAGTGAACAATCGCGTATCAACCTTGGAAAAGGCCTTGGACAATAGTCGCGCGGAAATGGTTAGTGAATCAAAAAGCACCGCTGGAGACAAGCATGAAACGGGTCGAGCAATGGCGCAGCTGGAACAAGAAAAATTGGGCCGACAGGTATTGAGTGCTCGTGATCTCCAGCAGGCGATCGCTCAGATCAAGGTCGAAGACAAACACGATGAAATTCAATTCGGGAGTTTGGTCAACGCTTCAAACGGTTTGTTCTTTTTCTCGGTTGGAATTGGGAAATTATTGGTGGAAGATGAATCCATTTTCTGCCTGACAATGACTTCTCCTTTGGGAAATGTACTGAAAGGAAAAAAGGCTGGAGATGAAATTCAGTTTAACGGGAAGACAATCAAGATTGAAGGGATTCGTTGATTGAAAGATTCGCATACATATCACACTCAAGAAAAGACTCTGCGTTGATTTGGATTAATTACTTCAAATCAAACAAATCCTCTACTCCAATAAAACGCTCAACAGTAAACCCTTCAGCGTACTTCGCGCCAATTGGTCGACCAAATTCTCTCATGCGCGCCTCAACAAAATCAAGGAAGCCTCGGCTTGAAATTGGTGTCTCTGGCTCTTCTGAATCCGGATTGAAGAATTGCGTTTTGTATGCCTGAATGGACGCCATTTTTCGATCGATGAAATCTGTGACATCTACAACAAAATCTGGTTTGATATAATAATCTTGGATGTAATGATAAACGGCCTTTGGGCGATATGCTTCTTGTTTTAATCCATCCAGTTCCGTCTCCACTTTCACCAATCCTGATAAAAAGCACGCTTCAGAAACCAGCTTCCCTCCTCTACCGTGGTCAGGGTGACGATCACTCATTGCGTTCGCCAATACGATGTCAGGTTGAAATCGACGAATTTGTTCTACAATCTTACGCTTGTTCTCCTCGTTTATTTCAAAGAAACCGTCCTC
Source organism: Crocinitomicaceae bacterium (assembly GCA_029252405.1). Classification (GTDB taxonomy): domain Bacteria; phylum Bacteroidota; class Bacteroidia; order Flavobacteriales_D; family Crocinitomicaceae; genus UBA4466. Next base: position 31,097 of record JAQXBM010000041.1, on the reverse strand, counting down.
CATTTTGAGGTTTACGCGGTGCTGAAGTCCTAAAATTTCAGATGCCGCTTCTGCCTCTTCGTAACGTGTGTGAATGGTTCCACGCGATCCCATTTCGCCTTGCGTCAAGTCGACAATTGCCACTGTCTTTCCTTGAGCAATGTGCTTCATGATCGTTCCTGATGCTGCCAATTCAACATCATCCGGATGCGCAGCAAACGCGAGTATGTCAACTTTAGAGCTCAACATTTTCTTGTTTCATTTTCTTTTTGAAATTCCAATTTCGGTAGGCTACGAAAGCTGTGAATAATCCGAAGAACAGGAAGGTCAATTTGATCCAAATCGGCACTTCGCCTAGTCCATCTCCTTGTGCATACGAGTGCAGTCCTACGAGATAGAAGTTCACTCCAAAAAAGGTAAACAAAATGGATGTGTATCCCCAGAAGGAAACCATATTGAACACGAATTTGCCTTTTAAACCTGGAATGTATCGAAGGTGTAAGATCACAGCATATACGAGTACAGCTACCAATGCCCACGTTTCTTTTGGATCCCATCCCCAATATCGACCCCAGGATTCATTGGCCCAGACGCCGCCCAGGAAGGTTCCAATGGTAAGCATGAATAATCCAATTGTCATGAAAATCTCAGAAATATAAGTCAGATCGTTAATGTTCAAATTAATGACTGCCGCATTCTCTTTGTTTCGTGTTGCATATAAAATCATAGCCAAAAGACCCAAGATGCAGGAGATTCCCAATGGGGCATAACTTCCTGTGATAATCGCTACGTGGATCATCAACCAATACGATTTCAAAACTGGCTGCATTGGAGTAATTTCAGGATCGAGTAAATTCATGTCTGCCACAAAGAGCAACAAGAAACCAAGAATAGCTGCCCCTGCTGTTACCACAGGATATTTTCTGTAGGTAAAGAAACCCGCGAACATGGTCACGAATCCAATAAACACGAGCGCTTCGTATCCATTCGCCCATGGCGCATATCCCGTAATTCTTGCACGTAAGTATATTCCGTAACCATGATACAAGAATGTTATTAGCAATAATGCTGCGAGTGAATAGGCAATCCATTTCATGCGCTTCTTCGACTTCTCCGTTGGTTTAACGAAAATTCCAAAGAAGAAAACAAGCAGTAAGATCGCACCCAGAGCTCCGTAAACATTCTTTGCATTATTAAAAATGTTCATTTTGTTGTAGCTAATCTCCATTTCGACTTTCTCAATACTCGGACAAGCGTCCCCTGCAACATCGCGTTGATATTTTTTCAACTCTTTCAGCAATGCCAACGGTTTTACATCCGACTTCGATGTAGCGGAAACATTAATAGCTGTGAAAAAGCGCAGAGCTAAACCGCTTCCAGTTGTATCAACACCAGCTAACTCTTGGCTAAGTGGGATGAACCATTTTCCACCTTCATCTGTTTTACTTGGGATGATTTTCATCAAACGCCACGAGATGATATCATTGAAGATGGTAAATCGCTCTGCAATTTTTAATAGCCTTTTCTCAAACTCGTTGCGCTTAGATTCTTTCTTCTGAAATGCTTTTTGATACTCGTCGAAGAATAGAAAATTTCCAGTCGTCGTATCCATGAGATCAATGAATGAAACATGTTTACGGCCATCGAAGCGGTCTCTAATCCCCCCTTTGCTATCAATGTAAATCACGTCTTGTCGAAGCCAATAATCAGGATACATGTGCATACTCACAACCGCCTGAACAGCGTTGTAGTCTTCGTATTTATTTGATCGATGTATTTTTCGCATCACTTGATCAGCGAAAGTGTGAAAAGGAATTATTCTCTCTTTGAAATCGAAGAGCAGCAAACTTGCAATTTCTTCTGACACCTTTTCCGACATCACATGATGCTTAGAAACCGTTTGTTTTCTAGGTGGCGGAGGCGGTGGATTTTGATTTCCACTTGTATCCATAATAATCGGTGGCTCCATGTCCGAATGATCATGGCCTGAGTGATCATGTTGGCTGTGGTCGTGCCCTGAATGATCTTCTTCTGCCGGAGGTGTTTGACCAAAAACTGAAACTGAGAACAGCAGCGCGATTGCCAAAGTGGTATTTTGCAACTTCACCTTTCGGTCGTGATTCTTTTCAAGTTTTCGAATCAATTCGCGCATACGTCCATTCTTCATAAACAAAGTAACAATCATTCCCAAAGCCATCAGCAGGTAACCAATGTACGTCACATTCGTTCCCAATCTGTCATAGTTCACGCTCAATTTCGTCCCAGTTTCATCTGGGAAATAGCTCGATTGGAAGAAACGGTAACCGCGGTAATCCATAATGTTGTTCATGAACACCGTTTGTTTTCTTTTGTAGTTCAAAGAGTCATCAATGATTTCCAAATCGCTTTCGTAAGACGAAGCCACATTTGAACCTGGGTAGCGTTCCAATCTGAAATCATCACATCCAACTTTGAATGGAAGCTTGATGATTTTCGGACCATAGCTCATTTGGTAGGTAAGTCCGTTAAATTCAAATGGTAATAATGATGGAATCGAACTAGCTCCTCCTGTTAAAGTCTTCGTTATTGATTTACCTTGATGCGTTATTTTCACCACTAAATCATCCAGTCCTTCGTCCTTCACTTCCGATTTAACACGGATCTTTTTCGTATTCTTTCTCAATCCTTTGAAGACGAATTGTGTTTCTCCAACCTTGTAAAGTGTAGACATTTCGAGTGGAACAACAATGCCCACAGGTATTGGCTGATACAATGAGTCAGGAACTCCTGTTGTTCGGTCAGCTGTTCGCAACGTGGCCATTGGCAAACTTGTCGATCCAGGCATTCCAACTTTCATCTCAAATCTATTGCCATTCTTGAAGATCTCCACTCCTGGCATCGCATTCTTCTTATCAAAAGAGAAATCAACCCCACCAAGATTCAAGAAATCGTTTTGGGAAACAAATTGCGATTCACCCAAATACACCAACTCAATCGACGACTCTTTGATGCTATCATTTGTCACCATTGAATCAATCATGTTCTTGTGATAATCCACGTATTCAATCAGGATCTCTTGACCTTTTCTGCTTCCGAACTCTTCGGTTAACACCTCCGTTTCATCGAAACCGTTCCACAATTTCCACTCAGACATGTACACTGGAATATCGTTGACCAGAACCATATTCTTGTCCGTAATTCGATACGAAACGTGCGGATCGGAGGAATAGATGTAATCAGAAGTTCCGCCTTCAGGAATGAGCATCATCCCCTCAAAAGAGAAAAAACGTGTAATTGCAGCACCGATCAAAATAACAATGAAAGAAACGTGAAACAGCAGTGTTGCCCACTTCTTCAACTGAAACATTCGGTGACGAATAATGTTCGCAATTAAATTCAAAGCAAGGTAGGTCAACAGGAGGTTGAACCATGTTGCATTGTAAACGTATAATTTCGATGTTTGAGTGTCGTAGGAAGATTCAAGTAATGTGGCTCCTCCAATTGCAACAAAAAATATGATCATTGCAATGGCCATCATGCGCATTGAAAAAAACTGATTCGCGAATTTGTCCATGTTTTGTCGAAATAATGAGTTCAGCAAATTTAATCAATCAGGCTCGTTTAGTTGCACGTTCTGATGTATTTAATCTAATGGACAGGTATTTTCTATATTTGTGTGAATCTGAAACCATTAATCAAGCCGATGCGTATGCATCACTACAGGAACAAATATTAGCATTATGGCGAAACAAAAAGGTAAAAACCCTCAAGAGATCGAGGAAATAAAGGAGACTCCAATGAATCAGGACCAAATGAAAATTCAAGCGGTCAAAGAGCTTATTTTTGGCTCTGACATTCAGACCTTTGAAGATCGATTTAAAGCACTCAACGATCGCCTTGACGATCTCCAAAATCAGTTGGTTGATGAGAGCAACGAGCGTGAAAGTGCCGTTCATGATCTTGAAAAAAAGACGGACAAGCAACTCTCGAAGCTTGAAGATGATATCCAGAAAGAATTGGATCGTTTACAAGATGAAAAAACCGACCGAGCGGTTCTTGGAAAATTATTGGTTCAAATCGGTGAGAAATTGCAGTCGTAAAGACCTGCAGATCTAAATGGACACCAAAAGTCAATTCGAAGAGCTTCGTAAAATCATTTTAGCCGATGATCGTGAAGAGAACAAGGAACGTAATGAGCGTTTACTTGAACGAATTGACGTGCTCGAAAAACAACTAAACGATCCAGATGAATTCGTCAAAGTTCTGAACAATTCGAAGGATCAAGTGGTTGATATGCTCGGTCCACATGTCGGCAAACTGATTCGAAAGTTTATCCGAAGTGAAATGGAACGACTTAACGAAGAAATCAATAAACGCCGAAAAGCACTGTTCTCTTTTGATTTCTTAAAGAAAAACAAGACGAAGGAAGCCAACGGACAATTGGAACAAGTCTTTATCATTCACAAAGATTCTGGATTAGTCATTGGCGAATATGGAAACGAAGACACCATCGAGCCCGACCTGATTGCGAGCATGCTTACGGCTATTAAGTCATTCGTTCAATCCGCTTTTGGCGATGGCGATTCCGATTTGGAAAGCCTCGAATATGGCGACTACACCATCCTACTCTTCAATTTTGAACAATTTTACTTTGCATTGATTACAGAAGGAATCATCTCGAAGGAAATGAAATCTCTCTATTTCGATCAATGCTTGGAACTTGCTGATGAATCAATTGGTTCACTTTCATTCAAAGAGATCGACAATGAATTGACAGAGCAAGTAAACGAACACATACAAAAGACATTTTTTCCCTCTACAGATAATGCGCGAAATAAGTAAAAAAATAGTCCTTCTTGGAAACGAATCCGTTGGAAAAACATCGCTGATCAAACAATACGTGCACAGTATATTTAATGAAGAATACTTGTCGACGATCGGAATAAACATCTCTAAGAAATCGGTTGTTTTGGGAGATGTGACCTACAAACTGCTCATTTGGGATGTTGCAGGCGATTTGATGAATGAACAACTTTACGATGCTTATTTGAGAGGTACACACGCGTTTCTCTTGGTTTTCGACTCAACACGAGAAGAAACGTATCACGCCATCATAAAAGAACTGGAAGTTTTGAATTCTTACTTTCCTGAAGTCAATAAAGTGATTATCGGAAATAAAATGGATTTATTGGAAGGCAACGCTCCCTCTTTTGATGCGGATTTCGATCTTTTAACCAGTGCAAAAACAGGAGAAAATGTGGAAGATGCATTTCTAGATTTAGCGAAACGAATCAACAATGAGCAAGGATAATGTAGAACATCTACTGGAGAAACTGGAAGTACTAGTTTCTGAAAATCAATCCCTGCGGCTTGAGAATGAAACGCTGCGCACTTTAGTTGAAGATAACGACCCGGATTCCTCAAAAGTTATTGGTTATAACAACGAACTGGAGCAATTTACCTACGTCGCGACGCACGATTTAAAAACCCCACTTGCCAATATTTCAGGCTACCTCGACCTGCTGGAAATGGATTTAGAAGAGCCTTCTGGGGATGTGAAAGATTCCATAAAGTGGTTGAAATACTCCGTTCGTGAGGCAATGAATGTAATCAAAGAACTGACTTCAGCACTGAAAGCGCGAAATGACAAAGACGATCTGCTCGTGACGATCAACATGGACAGTTTGGTGGAAAGTATATTGTCGGGAATGCGATCAACGATTAAGAAAAAAGGAGTGCTGTTCATTTGCGACTTCACCGAGTTCGATAATTTCCCTTACTATAAATCCGCTCTTCGCAGCATTTTGCAAAACCTGATTTCGAATGCCATCTTGTACTTGGATCCAGAAAAACCGGGTGTAATTAAGGTTCATACAGAGAAACTTGACGAGCAAACTATTTGTATTTCCATCGAGGACAATGGTGTCGGTATTGATTTGGAAAAGAACCGCGAAAAACTCTTGGGATTGTTCAAACGCGTTACCAACGATGGCTCTGGATCAGGAATTGGAATGTACATCATCAATAAATTATTAGAGAATTACGGAGGCACCTTGGAGATAGAAAGTGAAGTTGGAGTTGGTTCAACTTTTAAAATCATCTTACCTTTAACGGGCACAAACGCATAGTTATGGGGAAACTGACCAACATCTTGATTATTGACGATAACGACGCGACCAATCATTTTCACAGAAGATTGATTGAAAAACTGTACCCCGAAGTGAATGTACACCTCTCTGAAAACGGAAAAGTTGGCTTCGATTTCTTCGTGGATGCGGAAGAAAAACCAAAATTGATTTTTCTCGATCTCAACATGCCCGTAATGGATGGATTCGAGTTTCTAGGGATTTTGAATGCCTACCTCACTGACGAGGACAAGGAAAACACGAATGTGGTCATCCTTTCTTCTTCTGATGAAGATTTCGACAAAGAACGAACGACAAAGTTGTACCCAAATCTTTCGTTTAACCCAAAACCGCTTTCTAAAGATAAATTGCAAGAAATCATTGGCGAGTTCGATCAGAACTAAGATGACTTCTTTCGATAAACTTCTGATTGATATTAACAACTGTAAAGTTTGCGAGAAACACTTGCCTCTCGGTCCGCGTCCTGTAGTTTCAGTTTCTAAGAAAAGTAAAATCTTAATTATCGGCCAAGCTCCTGGAACGAAAGTCCATGCTTCGGGAATCCCTTGGGATGATCAAAGCGGGAAAAACCTACGCGCTTGGTTGAATGTCACGAATGAGCAATTCTACAATCCAGACCTTTTTGGAATCGTACCCATGGGATTTTGCTATCCTGGAAAAGGAAAGTCAGGTGATCTCCCTCCACGAAAAGAATGCGCTCCATTGTGGCACGAAGCACTGCTGAATGAGCTCCCAGAATTGGAATTGGTTTTGTTGATCGGCGTGTATGCTCAGAAATATTACCTCAAATCAGAAGCAAAGAAAAACTTGACGGAAACTGTGCTTCATTTCTCAGAATACTTACCGAAGAACTTTGTATTACCTCACCCATCGCCAAGAAACGCGATTTGGATGAAAAAGAATCCGTGGTTTGCTCATGATGTTTTGCCTACTTTACGGGAAAGAGTGCACGCACTTATTTGAATCACCACCAAACAACGAAATCCCGGGATTGATTGCTGCTAACGTCCTTCGAGTAAACCAAAGGTGAGCGCTTTTTAGTATGCATCAACATGATCTTTTCCATGATCTCTGTCTTGGTTAACCATTCAATTTGCTCGAGTTTTCGAGAGAACCAATTCACTTGTGAAGGAATCGCAAAGATGTCTTCTGAGTTCGCTGTTCGCACCCAATCATCCAAATTCATCCATGAGCCTTCAATTGCATTTTTATTTACTTCTTGAAAATCCACTTGATGATTAATTGGCGTAAACAGATTCGCCAAAAACAACACCTGTTGTTCAATATTGGAAGTATCAATTCCCGAATTCTCCAACTTATTTTTCGCAGCCTCGCTGAACAACAGCGGAAACTGATGATTTTGCAATTTGTCCAGCTTGAAATCGAGTTGATCTCCCCTATTTGGACCGATCCAGTGTTCAAATTCGTTCCCATCAACAGCAGGATCGAATAAATAGAACTTGTAAACGAGCTCAACGTGAATCAATTGATCATCCGATTTTCTCCGAACGATGAAATCGAATTCACCCAAGGTTTGTTTTTGATCAATGACTTGAATATTCTCAGCTACCAAGTCAAATTCGGAGGACCGCCTCACCCACTCAGAAAAATAGCGCTCGGCTCGCTTTCCAAGCATTAATCGTTCAGGAATTCCCAATTCGGAATCAGAAAAAGAAAGCGTTGAATTAAGCGGAAATCCAGTTATTGAATGATCAAAATTTGGGATTGCAGGAATGAGCGACTGCTCAGAAATCAATTTCGTTGCAAAAAATCCAGTGCTATTTTGAGAATCCTTCATTGACTCAACAATAATAAACAATTGTTGCAGGAGTTTAGTATTTTGCTCTCTAATCAATCAGAAAACATGAAACGAATTTTGGCCTTAGGAGCATCAACTAGCTCAACTTCAATCAACAAGCAACTTGCTCATTACACAGCACATCAAATAGAAGATGCGGAATTGACATTAATCGACTTAAACGATTACGAAGCTCCGCTTTACAGCTCTGATTTGGAATCGTCGGATGGAATTCCAGAGGCAGCACAGCGACTCAAGAAGTGCATTGAATCCATGGATGGAATCATCGTTTCTTTGGCTGAGCACAACGGAAATTACACCGCTGCATTCAAAAACTTAATGGATTGGGTATCTCGCCTAGAGGGAAAAATCTGGTCTGGTAAAAAGATGTACTTGTTGGCGACATCACCAGGAGGACGAGGTGGAAAATCAGTGCATGAGCTAGCAAGTGCTGCTTTCCCTCGATTTGGTGCGGAAATCACTGCTTCCTTTATGCTTCCTTCGTTTCAAGACAACTTCTCTGAAGAAGGAATCAAAGACGAAAATTTGGCAAAAGAACATAAAACTGAACTAGACAAGTTCGTAGCGAGTTTATAAAGATTAACACGAAATCTCGATTCATTCATTCTTTCTCGGTATCTACTCATCCTTAACTTCTAGTTAACATGAAATCAGTACTTTGTGATCACTAACGATCAACATTACTGCCTACATCATGAAAACGACCATTCGTCAAGGAATCTTTTTTGGATCTATTATTTTTGGATTGCACGCATGTCAAGTCCAAGATGATTCGATTGGTATTGATCTTAAATCCAAGGAATCGAAAGAAAAGAGTTCCGCATTGACATGTGAAGATTTGTTTAATACACCTGAAGATTTTGAAGGTAAAGTAGTCACCTTAGATGCTATAAATTGGGGACACAGTCCTTCTGCGGATGGGGAAGAAATTCTTATGAGCATTGATGATGAAGCGCTGCTGCAAGGTCTTCAACAAGCGCATATCTTAGTACATTTCACCAAGGAACAGAAAGAGGAACTTAAAACATTCGAAGAAAACGACTCAATTTCATTGACGGCAAAAGTTGGTACCATTGAATATGGTGCCCTTCGACTTATTGAGGCAAAAGTAAACCCGAATTAAGCGTTCTTCGCTAAGTATTCGTCAACATTCGATTGAATGCGCTCCTGAATGTTTGAAGTATCTGATTTTTCGAAATCCTTTCCTGTAATTTTCTCGTAAAGTTCAACGTAACGATCTGTTACCACTTGCACGAAATCATCAGGCATCACAGGCATCGTCTGTCCTTCCAATCCTTGAAAATCATTTTGAATCAACCACTGACGAACAAACTCTTTTGACAATTGTTTCTGTGCTTCACCTTTCGCTTGACGCCCTTCGTATCCCTCAGCATAAAAGTAACGCGAAGAATCTGGCGTGTGAATTTCATCAATCAACATCACTTCACCATTTCGAATTCCGAATTCATATTTCGTGTCGACAAGAATCAACCCTTGTTTCGCGGCCATTTCCGTTCCTCTTTGGAACAACTGACGCGTGTAATCTTCCAATTGAACGTACACATCTTCTGGAACGATTCCTTGAGCAATGATTTCTCCTCTGGAAATATCTTCGTCGTGTCCTTCTTCTGCTTTGGTCGCTGGAGTGATAATCGGAACTGGGAATTTATCATTCTCCTTCATTCCTTCTGGCATTGGAACTCCACAAAGAATTCGCTTTCCTGCTTTGTACTCGCGCGCTGCGTGTCCTGACATGTAACCGCGAATCACCATTTCCACACGAATTGGTTCACAAGCGTGACCGATAGCTACCGATGGATCTGGAGTTGCGATCAACCAGTTCGGAACAATGTCCTTTGTGGCATCTAAAAACATCGTTGCCACTTGATTCAATACTTGTCCTTTGAAAGGAATTCCTTTCGGAAGAACGTGATCAAACGCAGAGATACGATCCGATGCCACCATGACTAACAATCCGTTGTCGAGCGTGTATACATCACGCACTTTTCCGTTGTATTCGTCGATTTGACCTTTAAATTTGAATGTACTTTCGATGATCGCGTTACTCATTACGGTTGTCTTAAATGAGGTGCAAAATTAAGGATCAAAATTGAATTTTTTCTTTTTGTTGATAATTAAAATCCGGATGTTCACACTGATTGATATAAAATCGATTCAACACTTTTTTTTCGGTCAAGCCGATGCATAGCATCAAGAAAATTGAAAAGGTAAATGAGAATCAAATATCAGCAAACTCTTATGAAAATCTAATTCAATCTTTCTTTGAATCCTTTGAATCTTTCGAATCCTTACGTCGTTCTTTTTGCTTTGCTTCTTCTTTATCAAAGGCATCAATAATTCGCTTTACCAATTTGTGTCGGATCACATCGGCTTGCCCCATTCGGATTACACCAATTCCTTCAACACCCGTTAAAACGTCGAGTGCATAGGCCAACCCCGATCGTTGACGATTCGGAAGATCGACTTGTGACATATCTCCGGTTACGGCAAATTTCGCAGTCATTCCCATTCGCGTAAGGAACATTTTCATTTGCATCGTGGTCGAATTCTGCGCCTCATCCAAAATAACGAATGCTTTGTCAAGCGTGCGCCCGCGCATAAATGCTAACGGTGCAATTTCTATAATTCCGAACTCGATCATATCCGCCAACTTTTCTGGTGGAATCATATCACGCAATGCGTCATAGAGCGGCATCATGTACGGATCGAGTTTTTCTTTTAAATCACCAGGAAGGAACCCTAAATTTTCGCCTGCCTCAACGGCTGGACGAGTAAGAATGATTCGTTTTACTTCTTTCGCTTTTAGCGCACGAACTGCCAATGCTACCGCCGTATATGTCTTTCCCGTTCCCGCTGGTCCAACTGCGAATACCATGTCATTCTTATTCACAGCTTCCACCAACTTTCGCTGATTGATGGTTTTTGCTCTAATTTGAACTCCGTGATTTCCATGCACCAACACCTCAGAACCGTTGTCCAATCCCAATAAATCAGAACCATCCTTCAACATAAGGTTGTCGATGTTGTTTAAAGAAATCGTGTTGTACTTGTTGAAGAGTTTCAAAATGAGTTCGAATTTCTTTTCGAATTCATCCATTACTTCATCGTCACCCGCAATCGTGAGAACATTTCCGCGCGCAGCGACATGTAATTTCGGGAAGTAGGCTTTAAGGTGTTTAAGCTTCGTATTGTTTACTCCGAATAGCTCGGCGGGATTGATCCCTTGAATTTCAATTTTTCTTTCTAGCAATCGTATTCAATTTATTTTGTCGTTGTCAATGAGATTTGCAAATCGCGTTCGCTCAATCTCTAAAAGAGAATGAATATACAATAGAACTCTACACTAATCATTATTTTAGCGTTATTTTTGTTCAAATTAATTAACAAAACCCTCGCAAGACTGATTTACAACCAATGAAAGTCATCACTTTAACAACGGATATGGGACTTGACGACCACTATGTGGCTTCGTTGAAAGGAACCATTCTGCGCTCGTTGGAGGATGCTAAAATCATTGATATTTCGCACTCGGTTCGTCCTTTCGACATAGCTGAAGCCTCTTATCATGTTCGATCGTGTTATCAGGATTTCCCAAAAGGGACAGTGCACGTAGTCGGAGTGGACAGTGAGCCGGTTATTAATTTTGGAGGAACGGATGGAAGCTTTCCAGCAATCATGTTGTTTGATGGACATTATTTCGTCTCTTGTGACAATGGATTCTTCGGAGCGTTTCTTGGAGAAAAAAGACCAGATGCTTTTTGGCGAATTGAAGACATCTTGTCGAATGAAAATCTGTTTACCTTCCCTACAAAGAACGTTTTACTGAAGGCTGCCTTTCAAATTTTGAACGAAGAAGATCCAGGAAGTTTCGCCACACCTTCGAACTCATACAAAAGCGCATTGACTCCAACGGCGATCACGGAAACAAACCTCATCAAAGGCTACGTAATCCACATCGACAATTACGGAAACGCTATTACAAATATCAATCGTGACTTGTTTGAGCAGTTCGGTGAAGAGACACCATTCGTGGTATATTTCAAGAAAAAGGATTATTTCATCGATGTTATTTCTGGCGCCTACAATGAGGTACCTCAAGGTGAAAAGGTGGCTATTTTCAATGCCAATGGCCTCATGGAAATTGCGATCAATCGTGGAGCAAATGGTAGCACTGGAGGTGCTGAGCAATTATTTGGCTTGCGCGTAAATGATATGATTCGAGTAGAGTTTACCCCAAAAGGATCGCGCACAACTATTGAATCGCTGTTTTAATGATTACCCGCATCGTACAACTGGAATTTGAACAAGATAAGATTGAAGGATTTTTTCAATTCTTTGATACGATCAAGCATCAAGTGAATACTTTCCCTGGTTGTTATGGAATGAAATTGTACCAAGATATCAATCGTCCTACTATCGTCATGACTTACAGTCATTGGGAAACTCAAGAAGCATTGGATGCTTATCGAAATTCGGAGACTTTTGGAACGATCTGGCCAAAGATCAAACCGTGGTTTGCTGAAAAGCCTCAGGCTTGGAGTGTGAATGCGTATTTCAATGGTTTTGAGAACTAAAAAGCCGATCAACGACCGACTTTTTCATAGAAATAATGCTATTAATCAACTGTAAAATAGCGATTTAAAAAAACCTTCAGCAAGAGCAACGCTTCATTATTCTATGGTCTTCTTCCATTTGGTGGAGGTGGTAAATTCGCTAGTTCATCTCTTGTGAGAAAGCCATCGTTGTTTTTATCGCAGCGATCGAAATCATTTTGTAGAGGTCCTCTGACTTCATCTTTGGAAAGTCGATCGTCTTTGTTTGTATCAAACTCTTCGAATAATCTGTCAGGATTCGGACCTCCCTGCGGTCGATTTCCACCAGATCGCCCACCCAATTGAGGTTCTCCTCCCATTCGGTGATTGAAATCATCACTTGGTGTTCCCATGAAACACAACGGTGACGAAGGATAATTATCCGTGAACACATAGTAATATTCGTTTTCACTTTCGGGAGTTTTTCCGAATCGTCCGTTGCATTCGTCGAGCAAACTCAATTGTGAATCGTATTCGTAATCTTGGAAGTACGTTCCGTCATACACACCGTCAGGCGAGGACTTCCCATCACCAGGGCGATTTCCAGATTTCAGTTTGAATCCACTGGTTAGTTCGATCAATTCTCCTGAATCGGAATAACCGTATTTGTAGTAAATCGGAAAGCCATCTGCGGCATAACCTATTTTCACCATCTTCGTTCCGTCGACCTTCAAATCTTCCAAGTATGCGGTTGGAGTTCCATGGTAGTGATATTTTCCATCCGGCTGAACATGGGCATTGTTGCAATCTGTTCCCAAATTCACTGAAGAAGTCAATGCATTGATGTTCCATTCGCGATTCATTCCATTTCGTCCTTGAAAGAACTCGCCGGAATACGGATCCACTTCCACTCCATTCAATAAAATCCCAAAAGAATAACCTTGTCCTGGCGTTGCCTTTCCTGTGTACTTTGGTTTCAGTACAAGCGAATACGAGTGATTTTGAGGCTGAATTCTATTCGGATTTCCACTATTTGGGAATGCACCCGTGTCATGATTTGGTATACTATTCGAAACGATTGTTCGAGCACCTCGAATGGAATCAATGTCCTGAGAGAATTCACTTTCGTATTTCGGTTCTTCTTTGCACGTCGCGACATCCAAATTAATGTTAAACGTGTTTTCAGCATTGGTCGCTCCTTGATTCGCTTGCTGAGCAATATTGCTGTTCGAACAGGAGATCGCAAGAAAAACGAGAGATCCAATCAATAAGATATTTTGAGGGCGTAAATTCATGTTCTTTGTTTTTATCTTACTTCTTTCGTTGCTGATAAAACAAAAAACTAGCGGAAATAGTTCAATTTCATTCAATCTATCTTGTTAACCATTTTCGAAAAAGGCGTTATCAAGTTCGAAAAACAAGAAATCAAAATAGATTAATTGATCAGGCTTACCAACATCTATCTTTTAATAAATCATTGCTGCCGATCATCAAAACTAAGGCCTTGATTCGAAAGTAAATCTTATTTTTGAATTCAATTATCGCAGACAAGCATGAGAGCACTTTATTTTAAGGAAATACGAAGTTTTTTAAGCTCTGTGATTGGATACGTCTTTATCTTGATTTATCTCATCGCATCAGGACTTTTTCATTGGGTGATTTCTGGAGACGTCGGCACGAACCTTCTCGAAGGCCAAGAGTCTGATTTGATCCCCTTTTTCAACCTTTCTCCATTAATTTTCCTCGTTCTTATTCCAGCCATTACGATGCGCTCGATCGCGGAGGAACGTAGAACTGGAACCATAGAATTGTTATTTACACGACCCATTTCTGATCTCAAAATTATTTTGGCGAAGTACTTCGCGGGAGTAACCCTGTTAATCGTGGCTTTGCTGCCAACACTTGTTTATTACATTTCCATGTATTCCTTGGGGAATCCAGTTGGGATCATTGACGGTGGTGCAGCATTCACTTCTTACATCGGCTTAATTCTCCTAGGAGCAACGTTTGTTGCAATTGGAATTTTCGCCTCTTCTTTAACGAGTAGTCAAATCGTAGCCTTCATTCTCGCCATGTTCTTATGCTGGTTGATTTATCAAGGATTCGATTTACTCGGTTCCTTTAACCTGATGGGGAAATTCGATTCTGTTTTGAAATACTGTGGAATCACTTACCACTACGATGGAATTAAGCGTGGTGTAATTGACACGAAGAACATCGTTTACTTTGTAACGATCATCACACTATTTATTTACGCTGCTTTGACAGTGATCAAATCACTAAAGAAATAACCATGGCGGAAAAGAAAAAAATCATTTCGGGATTCTACAATTGGACATTTCTAGTCATTGTAGTTGTCGCAGTAATCTTGATCAATATTGTGAGTTCGTTTGTGTACCGTCGAATTGATATGACGGAGGACCAACGTTTCTCGCTTGCAGAGGGAACGCAAACCTTTTTAGAGAATACCAAAGGATTAAAAGGTCGCGTGAACCTCAAAATCTACCTTGAAGGAAATCTTCCATCTGAAGTAAAACATTTTCGCGACGCGATTGAGGATAAACTAAAGGAGTTCAAATTGTATGCAGGAGATCGAATCGAATACCAATTCATCGATCCACATGAGGGCACTGACGACGAACAAGAAGCGCTCTTTCAGACCTTGTTTGCTGAAGGAAAAGGAATCCTACCGATGCAAGTGCTTTACGAAAAAGACGGAGCGAGCAACAAGATGATGCTTTGGCCTGGAGCCGTGATTGAATATGACGGATCAACTGCCAACACGATTCAATTCTTACCGGGTTCGCGAACCGATCAACCCTACAGAATTCCCGATATCAATGGAATGGTTCCGAACGCGATCAACAACTTGGAGTACATGCTCGTGAGTTCTTTGCGTCGGGCAACTGCTGAATCCAAGAAGCGGATCGCTTTCTTGCAGGGACATGGTGAACTTCAATTCAAGGAAACGCAGCGAGTTCGGGCTATGATTTCGCCTTATTTCGCTATTACGGATATTGAATTGAATGATTCCATTCATGCTCTCGATAATGTGGACGGTTTGATCATTGCACGCCCTCGATCAGAGTTTAGTGACAAAGACTTGTACATTATTGACCAATTCCTGATGAAGGGAGGTCGATTGATGTGCTTCCTAGACAAGTTGAATTTGAACGAAGATTCTTTGCGACGAAACGGTCAGACCCACACAATGCGCTACGATCTTGGTCTCGACAACATGCTTTTCGATTACGGATTGAAACTGCAAGATAATTACGTTCTTGACACCGAATGTGCCTACCGCATTGCACCTTACGCAGAAGGAGGTCGAATCCAATGGTTCTATCATGTTTTGGGCTCGCCCACTACGCACCCAATTTCAAAGAACTTGGAAAATGTTTCGCTTCCATATACAGGAGAAATTCAATTTGTGAATAACAAAGAGGGAGTCGCACTCACGCCAATATTGACGTCGAGTACGAATTCAATGGTGACAGGCCTTGCTCCAGTGGTTAACTTGATGATGCCTGTCAATTATGGTGAAAACCCGCAATTGGCAGCTGATCCAAACAACCCATTGAACCAAAAATGTTTGGCGGGATTGGCGGAAGGAACGTTCGATTCTTACTTTAAAAACAGAATCGTTGGAAAGTTTGCGAACGATCCTGAATCTGGCTTCAAAGATAAAAGTGAGAAAGAAGGAAAGGTGCTACTCGTTGGAAATGGTCGCTGGATCGCGAACAAATACGACTCAATGCCTGATAATCGTGGTGGCTTCCGTTACCGACCAAAACAACTCAACAATTTGCAAAGAGATGAAGACATGATGCGAATGCGCATGCAACACTTCTTTGGAAATCAGGAGCTCTTCCAAAACATGACAGATTATATGATGGGAGAAAATTCTGTATTGGATATTCGTAGTCGCCAAATTGATATGCACCCGATGGACAAAGATAAAGTCTCAGAGGATGCAACTTTCTACAAAATTGTCAATCTACTTTTGCCGATTGGAATCATTCTATTACTTGGCTTTGCGATGAACTTCATACGCAAGCGACGATACGCTTAAAACACTCAATTATGAAAAAAATAATTATCCTCATCGTTTCTGTTGCTGGATTAGCTGGACTAGGCTGGTACATTTCTACTTTGTTTGCAAACAAAGGGAAGTCGGACACGCAACTGATTGAATTCGCCATCAAAGATGTTTCGAGTATTGATCGCCTGATCGTTACTGATCGAGCATTGAATTCATTCGAGGTGAAAAAGAAAGGTGATAAATGGACCGATGCAAAAGGAAATTGTGTTGTTCCTGAAAATATTGACAATATCCTTGATGCAATTAGAAACATTGAGTTCAAAGGATACCTTCCTGATAAATCACACGAGAACTACAACAAAATGATGAGTTCACAGAACATCAAAGTTGAAATTTTCGAAAATGGAGAATGGTCGAAAACGTGGTACATTGGACCTCCTGCACCAGATCATTACGGTCAAGTAATGTTGCTCGACACAAAAGAACTGGGAAAAAGTACGCATCCTGTTTTGATGAAAGTAAAAGGACTTAACGGTTTCCTAGGACCGCGATTCTTTGCTGATCCTAGATTGTGGGCATGTACGGATATCTTCTCAATTCCAATGGAGAGAATTAGCCGTGTGGATGTGAAATTCAATAAAGAGGCGGAACGCAGTTTCTCAGTCGCGAAGCAAGGGCCAAATGTGGAGGTCTACCAAAATGGACGAAAACTGGACAATGTGGAGGATCGCATGGCATTTAGCTATCTTCAGAACTACAAAAAGATTCACTACAACCTGAGAAATTTCGAGCTGAATGACAAACAAATGGACAGCCTTAAGCGCACTACTCCATTTGCAGAAATCAAGGTGAAAGAGACAAGTGGAACCACAACAAAACTTCGTTGTTTCAGAGCAAAAGCTGCGGCAAATGACATCGTTGCAGGAAAAGAAATTGTGAATTCGGACATCGATAAATTCTGGTGTGAATTGCCGAGCGGAGACCTTGTGAAATGTCAATATTTTGTCTTCAATCCGCTACTTCTCGGACACATTTATTTCCCAATGGATGAAACGAAATTCACAACGCTGGATGGGTTTGCTCCAACGGATATGGATAATAGCTTCGAAAAATAAGAAACTAGCGCTCTGATGTTAATAACTCGGTGAAAAGTCGAAGCAATCGCAGCGCCCTGTTTTCTTGTAATTTGGTAGCTTTGAGCTTGATCTAAATAGTCATAGAATGAATTTTGTAATCTCAAGTGCTACACTACTCAAACATTTGCAGGGAATTTCTGGTGTTTTGAGCACAAGTAACACGCTACCAATACTTGATAATTTTCTGTTTGAAATCAATGATGGTCGCTTAACTGTTTCCGCTTCTGATTTGGAAACTACGATGCGCACATCTTTGGATGTTGAAGCAAAAGAAGAAGGTAAAATCGCCATTCCAGCGAAGTTGTTGTTGGATGTGTTGAAAAACTTACCAGATCAGCCTTGTACATTCCTCGTGAATGACGAGACGTTCTCAGTTGAGATCGCCTACGACAACGGTAAATCGAAAATGGTTGGTTTTGATGGTGATGATTTCCCACGAACTCCAGCTTTAGAGAAATCAAGCTCGATTCGTATTTCAGGAAGTATCTTATCGAACGCAATCAACAAAACACTTTTTGCAACCGGTGTTGATGATCTTCGCCCAGTAATGAGCGGGGTTTTCTGTGAGTTCTCTCCAGAAAGTATCACGTTTGTTGCAACAGACGCTCACAAATTGGTTCGCTACACGCGCACTGATTCTCAAGCAGACGGAAGTTCTTCTTTCATCCTACCAAAGAAACCTTTGAACTTGTTGAAAGGAAATTTGAAAGGTGACGAAGAGGTGAAATTAGAATACAACGATTCGAATGCAGTCTTCACTTTCAACGACACGATTTTGGTTTGTCGCTTGATTGATGGAAAATACCCGAACTACGAAGCGGTAATTCCAAAGGAGAATCCAAATGTATTGATGATAGATCGTTTACAATTCTTGAGTTCTATCAAGCGTGTATCGATCTTCGCAAATAAAACAACGCACCAAATCAAATTGAAATTGGCTGGAGCCGAATTATCGCTTTCTGCTGAAGATATAGATTTCGCGAATGAAGCGAACGAGCGATTGACATGTAATTACTCTGGTGAGGACATGGAGATTGGATTCAACTCGCGCTTCCTAATGGAAATGTTGAACAACATCGATTCGAGTGAAATTCGCTTAGAAATGAGTGAGCCTAGCCGAGCGGGATTGTTAATTCCTGCAGACATGGCCGAAGATGAAGATATTTTAATGTTGGTGATGCCAGTGATGCTGAACCGATAGTAAATTCAGACAATAGAAAAAGCCCTGACGATAACTGTCAGGGCTTTTTTATTTCTACTCGTTTTTCTTAATCGCTCTCAGTGTTCTCCTTGCCGCTTTTCTGAAGGTATCCCTCAAAGCGCGCTGATGCGGACGTGTGTTCCTAGTTGTTCGTGTCACACGCATGCTGTATACATTGCCATCCATGAAATTGTCTCCCGTGGAATGCCTCACCGTCATGGTTGATGTTATAGTTCGCTGATTGCTGCCTCCCGACAGCACGTTGATCACTCCTACTCCCATCGCTTCCGCTTCGCTGAGTAGAAATGTACGTGTAACAGTTCCTCGAACAACATGCTTAACGCCAATGGCCTCTGCAATCTGAGCGTTTGTCATTGAAGCGGCAGTTGTATCGATACCTTGTTTCCGCAACATGGCATCAATTTGAACTTGACCAATAACATTGATATCCATGAACATGTACTTTTTCTTTTTAGCAATTCGCGTTAGCTGGTCGATCATTGCTGTTTGGTAACTCTCGCCATCAGCAGTTTGTGATTCAAGAATTTTCTCTGGAGTATCTAATTTCTTAGGAATTCGACCTTGATAGTTGACTGAATACGGCAAAACAGCAATAGTTACTGAGCAAAGTCCAGTCAGAGCAAAGGCTAATGTGATAATTGATGTGAGTAAGATTTTCTTCATAGCAATGTTGTTAAATGAATAGGTTTATAACGAACCAAAAAACGCGCCAAAGCAATCGATTCTGAATATTTTTAGTCAGTTTCTATTTTAACGAATTCGCGCATTTCAATTGACTGCACTTTGCCGTCACTGACTACGTAGCGTTTAATCCACTCATCATCATCGTTGTAATCCACATATTTATAGGATGAGGGGTATTTCTCCCCAGATAAATTATCGATGTACAGATACCCAAGTTCCTTCCCGTTCTCGTCCAATTGATATTCAAACGTGCAAATGAATTCGCCCTTCTCATCTACATATCCGTCCCTTTTCTTCGTCCCCGACTCATTGTACATCGTAGCTCCATTGAACAACAGAGCATCTGTCTTCTTATCATACGCCTGATAGAAGGTTCTTCTCCCTTTTGAATCGATATCGTATGTATAATAAATTGTGTTATCCTTTCCTTTATCGTAGTAATCAGATCCAATTTTGTTTCCGTTTTCGTCGTGGATATACAGGTCAAGCCAACTTATGGACATGTCTAAATTGTAGAAGGTGTTTTCAATTTCTTTTCCTTCGGAATCGCTCGTAACTGATTGGATTTGCTGGAGCGTATCAATTGCTGGCTCATCATTAACCACTTTTGCGGAATAGGTCCGAGTAATTACCTCCGTGAGGATATTTTTATCATCTATCGCCTCAACAGCGTCGTTTTCATCAAGACTTGAATCAACCTGTCCTTCACATCCATAAAACACGAGAACGACGATAAAAACTGTAAGAAATCTCATTTTTAAGCAGTTTAGATTACTCCTGATAAGATCAGAAGTGTTTTAAAGATAAAAATAGATTCGAAACTGAAGGCTCAAAAAAACTTAGAACTTTGGTTTATTTCTTTTGAAATAGATCGCATCCACGAACACCAACAACTTCATCGAAAGACTGTTCAATTGAGGTTGATCGAATAAGGTTTCGAAATTCCTGAAGTACGATGGAATGAGTGTGTTCTGAGAATTGAAGATGTTGTTCTTGTAAACCAACCGAAGTTCACTTCCTGGGATGAAGACCCAACGATAGTTGATATCAACCGTAAAGGCGTTGTAGCTGGTATTGTGCTCTGAGCTTCCATCTGCTCCAACAGGGTTGTAAT
Organism: Crocinitomicaceae bacterium; assembly: GCA_029252405.1. Classification (GTDB taxonomy): domain Bacteria; phylum Bacteroidota; class Bacteroidia; order Flavobacteriales_D; family Crocinitomicaceae; genus UBA4466. Next base: position 10,423 of record JAQXBM010000041.1, on the reverse strand, counting down.
TTGATTCAATTAGCTCACCTCCTCTTCTCAATTCATTGAAATTGAAGTACTCCACTTGCTGCCAGTAGTGACGCACTCGAACGTCAATTCCCATTCGATTCGTGAAAATGTACTCCATTTGAAGGGAGTTTTCGGAAATTACGCGATCTCGGAAACCAAGAATAATGTCGTCTGCGTAATTATCATCGAGTTGTCGCACATAACCGTAATCAGAAGTGATGAATTCCCAGTTGCTTCTAAGAATGACGAACAGTCTGTCGAACAATCGGACTCTAGGGCTAACAACCAATGACACCGCTTTTTGATTGGACCCAACGAATTGCTTGTACGATGTTCGAACGTCGAGTGCGAATTTTTTACTGTAATCACTGGAGTAGAATCCACCCAATGAAAAGCTCGAACCGAATCTCACTTCATTTCCAAATCTTCGTGATTCAAAGTGGTTTACTTCGCCAAAAGGATCAACACCGCCGTTCACACCAACTGTCAAGAAATTCTTAAAGGTTCCCACAGCATCAAATTCCAAACCTCCGTAGGAGAAAAGCTTTGGTTTGTAAAGTTCCTCATAATAAATGCTGGTGCTCGCCCACTTGCGAAGGAAAAATTTACCCGGCGAAAAATCATTCCATCGAGCATAGGAATAATAACCTCTGGAATTGTTGTTAAACAAGAAACCTAGGTCATTCGGATCGTACGTGTCGCTTTCTTCAGAATAACCAAAACCATAGCGCCAAACCCCAGAAACCCGATCTAGATTAATACTCAGTGCATGTCCAATCTCAGGAACCTCATCTTCAAAGATGGATGAAACCTTCATTTCAGCTCCAAGCGAATACTTGCCATCTTTTGAAAACAAATTCGTTTGCCCTACAGATACATTGGCATCTCGGCTCCCCCCTTCCCGCATCACATTTGTGTTCAAAAAGGAGAGTCGTCCGTTATTCTTCAAGTTCTGGGAAAGAACGAAAACATTGTAATTGGAGAGCGGATGAGTTTGAACCCTCCTTGAATTACCCGAAGGATCTGAAATTGTTGCAAATGCCCGATTTTCAATCGAATTGAAAACGCCAATTCCCAATCCCGATGATGTTCTTCCTGACACTTTTGTTGCGTTGATCAACGGAGCTAAACTCGGATTCCCTGTAATTTCCTCACTCAATGAATCATTGACACTGTTTTGAGCATCGTTGTAATTGAACGGTGTCGCTCCAATTCTTCTTGAGTAGAACACGTTTCCAATACTGAACAAGTCGGTTCCCTCCAAAAAGAACGGTCTGTTCTCATCGAACCTCACCTCAAAAGGTCCTAGATTCAGTACTTGTTTATCGGAAGTGGTCTGACCAAAATCCGGAATCAAGGTCATGTCCAGAGTGAAAGCATCATTTAAACCGTATTTCAAATCCAGGCCTCCTGTAACCCTCTGTCCCCATGTTTGCTGCTGAGTTGTGTAGTCGTATGAGTTCTCAACGTACCCTGTAACGTACGGCGTAAATGACAAACGAATTGGCGATTTCACCTCCTTCATTCCGACCATTTTCCCTGACTGGGTAATCTCACCAAATACTTCAGGATTAACTTCATTCCAATACGACTTAGAACGATCTCTTCGTACTTGGCGTACGAAATTTATGTTCCATTCTTGAATCGGTTTATTGGGAAACCTGACAGCGGAAAAAGGAATTTTCATTTCAAAGGACCAACCGTAATCTTGCTTTTTGACTGAACTTCGCCAAACTGCGTTCCAACTGTCATCTCCATCATCAGTGTACATCAAGGCATCCAATTCCACTCCCGCCGCTGTAACACTAAAACCGAAGGCATTGATATTGTTTGCGTATGGATCAAGAAAAACTCCAAACCAATCGGCATTTCCCCAGTCATCTCTTTGAGAAAGTGTGTAACTGACAGAGTCTGGACGCGGGTCATACATTTCTCCACCAACGTAAAGTGCGTTGTCGTCATAGTACATCCGCACTTTCGATTCGTATTTTGATGGAATTCCCGGTCGTGGATAGTTCTCAGTAAAATCGGTGGCAATTTCAGCTTCCTGCCATTGAGCTTCGGTCAATTGACCGTCGATTTTAATGTCGTTGGCACTTCTATCAATTTCGTAGGTGCGCGTTTGCGACCAACTTATTGAAGGCAGAATTAGCGAGAGGCTTAACAAGAAATAATATACCGATTGCTGATTCGTCATTGTAATCGACTCCAAAAATACGGAATCTATCAGAAGCAATTCGTTGGAATCACCAAGTATTTGTTAGCTCAAAACTTGATTCAAAGTGTTTACTGGACAGAAAGAATTTTATTCCCTGCTCCTCTATCCTCAATGACAACGTTAACCAACTGATCGCCACTCTCATACTTCAGTGTGTAAGGAAGTTTCACGGTTGTTACCCCATTCACAATTTCAGTATTGAATCCAATAGATTTTTTGAAACCGAGCAATTGTCCATTTGTCGGATTGTTCTCAAAATATCTAAGCTGAGGGATGAAACTGGTCGTATCTCCAATTGGTCGGAACATCATTGCATCTGCTTTTTTGAAGTCTTTTTTGATGATCGCAGAGAAAAACTTATTCGCTGTCTTTTCACCAGCGTCTGCGGATCCACACTGAGTAAATGTAAATAGTAATCCAGTGAGTAAAATAAATGAGAATGCGAATCTTTTCATAGTGTCGGTTTTGAGCGTTCAAGGTACGAAAAAATAAATGTTGACAGCGAAGCGAGCCATAATCTCCCGCCCATATTATCTTGATAGTAAAGTATTAAGCGTGGAGCGCATTTCGCTGAAACGATAAATAATAGAAAACATTCATTTTTTTTGAATTTAGTATTGCGAAAGTGATTTAAATCATTAATTTTGCACTCGCGTTTGAGAAAAGCGATTCTCTCTTAATAACGTTGGAATATTTGATTACAAATAGCTACGGGGTGTAGCGTAGCCCGGTCATCGCGCCTGCTTTGGGAGCAGGAGGTCGCAGGTTCGAATCCTGCCACCCCGACTACTAAAGGGCTGAGAAATCGTCCCTTTTTTTTTGCTAAATTGTATCAAATATGGGCTCGTAGCTCAGCTGGATAGAGCACCTCCCTTCTAAGGAGGCGGTCTCAGGTTCGAATCCTGACGGGCTCACAAAAAAGAAATGAAACCTTCGAGAAATCGAGGGTTTTGTTTTTTACGGTAACGTCAACATACTCGGATTTTACATTCTCACTCTTTTTATTTAACCTCAGGTATTGTTCTTATTCAAGATACGAAGGGTTTATGCCCTTATCAAATGGGAGTTTGAGCATTTTGGGAGGGTTGGAATGCTCAATTTGGACAGAAGCAAGAAAATACGGGGAGTTCAAAGCCCCCTGGTAATGCTCAAAAAAAAAAAACATTGCAACACTCGTATCTATCCAAACGACTATTCATAATTTGAAATCCGTTGGGAAAATTGCCTTAATATGTATTTATTGCGCTTATCTTGCCATATGCGTAGAATCCATTTTCATTGACCCATTCAACAATCTGATAGTAGACAAGCTAAATGATCAATCATTTCTGGATTTGGTGGGTCAACTAACCTAGAATTTACAGTCATGAAATCAATTGATCTATTCCAGAATCTGGGCACTAAAACGAAAAAAAGATAAGGGAAATTTGAATTCAGATCAGAAATTGAAATTTTAAGCGAGATTTTGTACTTTTTTCTTTCGTTTATGATTGACCCAAAACAAGGAAAACAGCCCAATAACGGACACTGAAATGATCACCCAAATCCAAACAGATGAATTATTGGATACTGTATTTAATTCGATTGATTGATCTTGTCCTGACAAAACAAACCCTGCCCAGAAATACGGCGCTTGCAAATTTGGGTCATCAGCATTCTTTAAAAAATTCCTTTTCGCATCTCGAATTGCCTCTCCATTTGTCATCCCTGTTTTCAAATTCTCGTAAAAGGATGTCATTATTTCCTGCGTCGATTGATCGGGAATTTCCCACAGGCTCGAAAGTGTTGATGTGATGCCTGCATAAATGAACGCTCGCTGCAAGGAAGCATTTCCGCTGCGGACATCTTTGAAAGACCTTCCAGTGCTGCACGCACTTAGAACAGCCATATCTCCACTCAAATTGAGACCGTACAATTCATCCAAATACAACTTTTCATCATTAAACAAGAAGCAACTTTGTTCTCCAATATTCTCGTTGATCTCTGCGTGCATCGCTAAATGAAGAACACTAGCATTAGTCGAAGCATCCAAGAATGCGCTCCGCGTCGCCTTATTTTGATTAAAGTACTTGGAACCAAAACAATCGGAAATTAACTCGCTTTCGTCTTGCGCACCCCGCAAATTGGTCTGACCATTCGCGTAACTGGGAGTGAAGACCACAACATCTCCATTACTTCCTTCACTTTCGTGTTCGTTATTGATGAAAACAAGGTGAGGAGAATATGTGATCAATGTACTCTCGACCAAATAGTTTTTTTGTTTGTTGCACAACGCTTCAAATGGCAACTCTTCCCAAATCAAATTATTGACAAAAACCAACTTTGAATACTTCGAATAGTCATCGGGAAGAAGCAAGCTAGACAAGGACCTCGCCAACTCTCGATCTTGTTTTCGATTCCGAATCACCGACAAGTACATTTCAATCTGTTTCTTCAACGCATCGGGCCGCTCAATTTTAGTGCATTTGATTGTCCGATTATCAATATCGAAACGATAGTATTCTTTGTTTAATTCAACATACTTAATAATCAATGTCTCCTTCGCGAGATCCTTTTGCAAGCCTTTCACATCAAAATGACTTTGACTGAACGTACCGTATTTGGGATAATCAGCAAGAATTGATCGCTCCAACTTCTCAAGTTCATTCTCAAGCTCGAAACATGCCTGTGCATCTCCCCCTCGCCTAGCTTGAACAATATTCAGCCGTAGCACTTGCTCTTTTCTTCTGATTGAATCTGGTACTTTGAGCTGCCCTAATCTTCGATTTAGAAGGAACTTTGACCAAAGCAATCGGTTCTCGATCGTTTCAGATTGATTGAGTAGATCGGCGTATAAACTCGTTTTCTTCAAATCATTGGGTTCATCCAACATTGGATCGAGCATACCCTGAAACAAGGACTCATATGTTGATTTCAATCGAGAATTAAAGGTTTTGCCTTGATAATTGGCCTCGAATTCCCGCATTCCCGCCAATTGGAGCTTACTCCCAACACGATCAAATAATTGTTCGTCATATTTTTTGATTGTATCAGCAACCTCAGCAAAAAGGGTCGCATGAATGATGTTGGTACTTGCTTGATAATTGGAACAGTCAGTCAATAAGGAATCTCTTCCCGAATGAGTAATTTCCAATGTTCGGAAGAAATTCGCTTCTGCACCTTTGCTTCGCTTCAATTTCAGGTTGACCAATCCTTTCATGGTTTCGAAAAACGGTCGTCGCGGGTCGTCAATTGCTAATTCCTCGGAAAGCTTCTCGAACTTAGCTTTTGCCTCGGAATAAGTTCCAATATTGTAGGCCATCTTTGCCTCATTGAACCTCAATTGATCCAACCCTCCTGGGTTCTCATCAACGTTCAGGGTACTTTTCGTCAACGCCAAATAACGTTTAGCGTTTTGATACTTCTCTTGAGTAAAACTGTGCAAGTCATTGATGTAAAAATCCGCAACCGCATTGTAAGCGCTGCTCAATCGAACCAACTCCTGCTTTGTTGAAGTTCGGGTATCCACTAATTGCTCCAATTCGGTCAAGGAATTGAGCATCTCCTTTTCATCTTTATCCTCAGCATTGATAAGTACTTCACTGTAAGCAAAGGAAACAGGCTTCCGAACTGGCAAATTGTACGTGTCAACAAGATCCTTCTTTGATTCGTAAACAGAGCGCGCCTTCGTCAGAAACATCCGAGCATCATCATAAAATGCCAATTCTCTACTTTGATAGGCCAAGTCATTGTACACTGAAATCAAATAATCGTAATCAGGATTCTCCAATTTGGTGAGTATCGCTTCTGAAGCCAAGGTAGATTGATAGCAATCAGTCATCATCTCTAATTGGTACTCGGCATTTGCTCTATCGAAGAACTGCGTTGCACGCTGTTTTAGCCCTGCTTCGTTGTTCCCATTCGCAGTAATTGCATCATTGAAACCTTCAATTGCCTTTCCGTAATCTCCCAACCAATAAAAGGCATTTCCTTTGTGTTGACGGAATACGGACAAGTAAAAACTATCTTGCTTGTGGGTGAGAACGATTTTTTCTGCGCGGTCTACCTCATCCAGAATTTGCTGATACTCTCCATTGTTAGAAAGTCTATCAATGAGCGACAAAAGACTATCCAATTGGGCCTTAATTGCTCCAGAATTCTGAGTTATAGTATATTGGTTGGAATGAGCTTCTTGAGCCAAAAACAACCCACTCATACCAGCAATCAATACAATGAATATGATCAGTTTTCGACGCATCCGACTAATTTACTCAACTTTTGGCTTTCTTCAATTTCTAACTATTCGCGAATGGAATTCTCCCGAATCACCTTTATACTTGAGGAAGTAGAGTCCTGCGGATTCAGGGAGTTTTACACTTGTTTCAATGCCTTCGACTGCTCCGAGGTACACAATTTGTCCGAGTCCATTACTAATAGCAATCTGATCAACGTTCTTGAAATCAACATTCTGAATTGTGATTCGATCTTGCGTAGGATTTGGATAAACCAAAATAGTTGATTCTGATAATTGTTGCAATCCCCACACATCAACCTGAAAGCAATCGGAAGTATCTGTACAATCACCCTCAGTTATTCGCACTGCGTACAATCCCGTTATTTGTGGAGTAAAACTTTGATTTGTTTCTCCTGGAATTGCGGCATAATTATTATCACAATCTAACCATTGATAGTTCGCATTGGAAGTATTTGCTTCTAGGGTTCCCATATTTGTTTGAACACTGATATCTACAACATCGACTGTGAGATTAATCGTGATTACGCTATCGCAACCGGCACCGTTCGGGATGGTATCAAAATAGGTTCCTGAGCTAGACCACGTGTAATTACCACTTGGCGAAGTGTACAAATCACATGTATTGTCACTAATCGAACTCGATGAGGACAAAACAGACAAGTTGATCGTAATGATACTGTCGCAGCCCGCAGCGTTCGTTAATGTATCAGCATAAAGTCCTGATGTGGTCCAAGTATAATTTCCACTTGGAGACACATAGTCACCGCATGAATTCTCATCAACAGTATTGAAAGAGGTCATTACAGACATATTAATGGTTATGATGCTATCGCAGCCGACTGAATTTGTCAAGGTGTCCATGTAAGTTCCAGATGTTGACCAAGTATTGTTTCCACTTGGCGAAGTATAGAAATCACAGGTTTCAACGTTGATCGTTGCTGTTGTTGATTGATTCAATGTTAAGTTGATGACTAAAATGCTGTCGCTTCCTTGAGTGTTCGTCAAGGTGTCAGTATATGTTCCTGAAATTGAGTATGATTCATCACCGCTTGGAACCGTGTAAGAACTACAGCTTATAATATCAATGGTCGTTGGAGGTTGGTTTCCAATGTACCATGCCTCTCCTCCATTTGTAGCATTCGCTCCTGCAAACCATAAGTTTTGTTGAAACAAAGCGAGATGTGAAACTTGAGAAATCGGTTCCGCTGAATTTCCATTATCGGTCAATTGTTGAGTATTCGCTGGTGTTCCATCTGTTGCCCATAGCTGTCCAGAGGTTCGATAAAAGATTTTATTATCATAAATAGTCGGATTTAGAAATTCGATGTACCCACCAACTTGCGGAAGTATGAGTGCTTTGACCGTTCCTAAAGTTGTACCATCTGTTTTCCAAAGTTCGTTATCTCCTCCGGAAGTTGCATCTTCCGCTAAGAAATAGAGCAAACCATTGTATTCAAAGAAACGAGCCAATCCAAGACCTGAATTTGCCGTTGTACTTCCATTTCCAGGGAAAATGTCTTTTATCAGCGTTGTGAAACTGCCATCTGTTTTGTATAGTTCTCTTCCGTCAGGACCCTTTGCTTTGAAATAAAGATCGCCATTGTAGGCAGTTAAATATTCAGGATCACTATTGACAGAACCAGCTGAAATATCAGATTCTAAAGCTGTAATTGTTCCCGTACTACTCCACAATTCTCTTCCTGTAGTTGTAGTTTGATTCACGAAATAGATTTTGCTCCCAGCAACTGTCAATCCCGAAACCGAAGCATGAAGACTATCTTGAACCAGAACAGTGCCTGCTGTGGTTCCATCAGTTTTCCATAGTTCACCTTGGTAGTTCACGAGAATCGGAGAACTTTTAACAACAATGAAGTAGAGTTCATTGTTGAAGATCACGCCAAGTTTTTCTCTCTCAGCATTCGAACTGTATTTTCCGTTCCCGTAAACTGGTCCTTGGGTAAAATTCTTAACCGAAACCGTCCCTGTTGATGTGCCATCAGATTTCCAAAGTTCAATTCCATTCCCAGTATTTCCAAAGAAGAACAACTCTCCTCCGAACTCCAAAAATGTTTCTCTGGTGCCATTAAACGTAGAAGTCGTCGACTCGAAACCACTGCTCGATCCAGAACGAACATCTTTCAATAACATGGTTCCTGCCGATGTTCCATTCGATTTCCATAATTCGTTACCATAACCAGAAACAGTTGCAGTAAAAAACAATTCGCCATTGAACTCTTTTAAAGATTTAGGACCTGAACTTGCCGTTCCATTTAAATCCGCCACCATGGAAGTTCCAGGTTGTGTTCCGTTAGACTTCCAAAGTTCGTAGTTGTAATTATTGTATGCCTCGAAGAACAGGGTTCCATTTACTTCTTCAAAATAACGTGGTGTCCCTGGAAAACTTCCCGACCAGATTTCAATTTCGTTGAAGGTGTACTGCGCATTTGCCGCTAATCCAATTAACAACAAACTAAGCGTTGAAATAATTTTCATTGTATTTTTTTAATTCTTATTTAATCTACTCGAGTATTAGTGCCTCCAGTTTTGAAAAGGTTAACATGCTACCCAATTTTAGGCCAACCTGGATCAAATAGTTTATCCAAGATCTTCTCGAAATTCTTGAGCTTACCGAACTTGGCGAAGGCAAAAGATTTGATTACTCCATATGCTAATTTCTTAATAGCCTTGCGAGAATCTGCTGGTAACTGAGCTGTATCCAAAGAAAGCACCGCCACACAAACCAGCCCGTAAAGACGGGCCAAAAACTGACCATACATTGTCACTGTTCCGAAAGCGAGAGGATCACTCATTAAAGGAGCCGCCGCCTTGTTATATGCCCCAGCGTATGAATCAATTATTTTCAAATTATGCGCAATAGCCACTTCAATTCCTCCACCGCTACCGTCAGGCATAATACCTAAAAGGGCACCCGATGACTTATTAATTTTCCAATAAGCTTTTGACTCAAAAGAGGAATCGTAAAGCAAATGATTCAAATAGGATTGACTTGAGAGCACGCTCAATTCTGGATACAGTTCTGCATCAAGCACATCATCTGTATAAAGTCGCGTCGTTCTATTTTTTAACTGGTTAAACGTACTATCATGAAAAAGCGAACTCTCTGAGAGAGCCAGTAAGGATGTTGCTTCAAGTGTTTTCTCAAAAGACTTCTTTTTGGAAGGAGAAAATGTTCTGATATCGCTTGTTTCCCAAACATCTACTTTCTTAAAACTTTTTTGACGTTCAAAGTCGATAAACTCCGAATACAGACAGGTCTGGAAATTATTTTCAAAGGTCGCCCAATCATTTCCTGGCTCTGGAAGAGGCGCAAAAACGGAAAGTCCAGCGGACGGGAGAATCTCAAATTCATTGAGTTGTTCCAATTGATCTTCAGTCTTGGATTTTGGATTTTCAAAAAGTGATGCGACAGAAAGTTGCGCACTCAAGGACTGATCCAAAAGCGTAGGCAAAGTTGCCTTGTCAGCTTCGAAGAAAAAGCGATGCGTCCCTAATGCAAACGAACGGATTTGCTCCTTGTGTTTTGGGTGTAGTTCCTTGTCAATAGTTGGATTAAACCCAGCGATATGTTTTGTGATTGAACGACTTGAGTACTCTTCATCCCAATCCAAAGTGATTGAAATTCCACATGGAAACCTATCTTCATTATACGCCCTTTCCCGATCAACAACATACCTTGATTTTATGGCAGAAACACTCTTATTTTGTACAATATCCACGGAAACAGGGTGAATCATATCGTCACCTTCATATGGCGCTTCATAGCTCAAGAGATATGGATATGTTTGTCTTTTTGAGAGGTGATCTCTAATTTGAACAAGATCATTCTCTAAGTTCTCTATTCTATAAAATGGGAAATTAGCTCCTAAAAAACAGCGCTGCACTTGCTCGCTTGATTGTCGGGAACTTCCATTTTTGATGAAGTGATATGAAATTGAGTTGTCACCAACAAG
>JAQXBM010000036.1 GCA_029252405.1 Crocinitomicaceae bacterium | reverse complement strand
GTATTGTTCGCCAATCTGATCGTATCGAAAATATCGTAGCTCAATCCACCATCTCCATCTGGATCACGGAAAGTTGCAGTTACATCTGGTTGAACCCCCGCTGCGTCGGTGAACATAAGTGTCATTGTAGTGATCACTTCTACTTCATTTGCCACGGGTGGCGGAACCGTTACGAGATCCTCATCCTTCTTACAGCTTGCAAGTGCCGTAATACCTACTAAGCCAACAATGGCTAGCGCTTTCATGTTTGTTTTCATTTTACTATTTGTTTTCATTTTACTATTTGTTTTGATTTTACTATTTGTTTTCATCTTTATCTAGTTTAAAAGGTTGTAATTAATTGTGTTTTGATTCTGGTGTAAATAATGCAAAAGGAACCGTTGCTCTTACGGAAATATTTCTTCCCATTTCGTCGGTGAAATAGCGGAAGCGGTTCATGTAATCTCGGTAGCGCGTATTCAACAGGTTGTTGACGCTCACCCCGATAGAAATCGCGTTTGCCTTTAGTGGAATATCTACTCCTGCCGAGAAATTCAACAAGGTGTATCCTGGAGGTGGAGCGGCATAATCACTATTTTCTGGAACGCGCGTTTGCTTCAGCACAGTCAGCGTTGAAAGCGAAACGTACCCATTTGTGAGCTTCTTCCCGTCTTTGAAATTGTATTCCAATGAATTCTCGAAGCGATCCGCTGGCATCATGACAAGGTGTTCGCGGGTTGTTTGATTGAATGCACGCAGAATTGATGCTTTTGAGATGATTTTAAACTCTGGTGTTATCGCATAATTCACGGTTACATCGAAGCCTCTCAAATGCGCGTCGACTTGATCGTGTACGAAGGTTGGAAATGCTCCTTTGATCGTAAGTGTTGGCACTAATGTCGGTTTCAGGTAAATGAAATCATCGATGATCTTGTAGTATGCATCGAACACGACCGTTAGCTTTTCACCCGTGTATTCAGCCGAAGCACTTAGGTTGATCGCCTTTTCGGTGGTCAATGTTGAATCTCCAATTTCAATCGATGCGGCGCCGTGATGCAGTCCATTGCTGTAGAGCTCATTCACATTTGGCGGTCTCCATGCTGTTCCCAAGTTTGAACGAAGAACGAATTGTTTGTTCACCTTGAAAATCCCACCAAGCGTGCCGCTCACGTTCATGAAATTCTGAGCTGGAGAGATGATTACTCCATCTTTCCACATATAAATGCGCTGGTAGATATTGTCGAAGCGAGCACCCCCTTCAATTTCCACTTTCTTCGATTTCGAACGCCAGTTCTCAATCCAGAACGCCCCGGCTCCCATCTTTCTGAAGTTGGGAATAAAGAAACGTCCTTCGTAGGTGTTTCCTTGATGAAGTCCTGTGATTCCGACACTGCCTTTGAATGCATTCATGCGGACGTGCTCCCACACCAACTCGGCAGTGTGCGTCGTCAATTCGAATTGAAGTGCCGGCAAGTTCAAGTTGGCCAATGAATCGTTCAGCGGTGCATGCTTGTCATACTCCAAACGCTTGTTGTATTGTCGCGCATAGGTTGCGGACAGCTTCCCCTTCTTCCCTGTCACCAAATACCCTTTCGCTCGAAAGAGTTCGTGCTCAATGTGCTGCATGGGGCGCGTAATTTCATACGAGAAATCCGCCGATTCGAGTGGTTCCTCCGCTTCGAAAGCCTGCTGTAAATCCGTTAGGTTTCCGAAATGTGAAGCCGAAAAAATTCCGATATCTGTATTGAATTGACTGTAGAAAAAGTCGATTCCATACTTTGGCTTCAAGTACCCTAGAGCATAGGAAAAATTGTACTCTTTTGATCCCGTATTCTTCAAGTAGTAATCTGGTGAGTTGACATTTCCACCTCGTTTCAAAGTTCCTTGGAGACGCCATCTGAGCGGTGTCAATTTGTTGAAGTTTCCATCCAGTGTGGCGGACACATTCCCTTGTCGACCGTTGCTCAACCCCACCAAATTCACCTCACCTCCAATGCCTGGTGTCTTTCTCAACTCTTTAGGATTGACGAGTATTACTCCCCCAATGGCATCAGAACCGTAGCGCACTCCATTCGCCCCTTTCACAACCGCCAATTCATCCGCAATAAAAGGGTCGATCTCCGGCGCATGCTCATTCCCCCACTGCTGTCCTTCTTGTCGAACCCCGTTGTTTAAGATCAGAATTCGATTGCTGTGAAGTCCATGTATTACAGGTTTTGAGATATTATTTCCCGTTGACAGTTTCGTGACACCGTTCAGCTTTGTCAAACCATCTCCCAAAGAAAGTCCCTTCACCTCGTTCTTGTCTCTCTCCGACAACTCTCGTGTACTAAGCGAAATTTCTTCCTCTACTTTCTCCCCAACTACGTCGACCGCCTCGAATTCAACGTGGTGTTCTGGGTAGAAGTTCTGCTCTGTATTTCCGTTGATCGTAATCGTTTCTTTTACCGCGTCACATCCGAAATGCTTACAATAAAACTCGTAAGTGCCAGCGCACAATCCTGGGAAAACATAGTATCCCGTGGAATCTGCGAAGACCTCCTTTTTAGAATCTTTGAGGTAGATCTTCGAACCCGACAAGGGGGAACGATCGTGATCATCAATCACATATCCAGAAAGTTGGTAGGAACAGGAGTCCTGAGCTACCGCCGGAAAAACCGATAAGGCTAAAATGAGCGTGGCAATAAATTGCACTGACCTTTGCATAAAATGCGTTTTTGAACTATAAATTGTAATGCGGGTTGGATCTAAATCCAACAGGGGTGAATCACTTCAGGCGTATCTTACGCGTTAATTATTAGCGTTTTCGATGACTTTCACACAAAAGAAGGTTTACGTCTATGCATCAGAATTCTCTGACAAAATTGAACGTAGTTTTCTTAAGGAAATGATTCTGGGGCTTAGGCGCGAGGGGGAGCTCTGCCTGAAAGACTTTCAATGAGGTAATTCTCATCGGAAGCTTGCACACCTGAAAATTCAATCACCCGGATACCGAAATTGGTAATCGCTGTTTGATTGCTTGGTGTGTAAGATTGATTGTTGAGTGATTGTTGTATGTCACAAATATGACAATCCTCTTGTGATGATTCGTCATGTGTGTCGCTTACATATTCTCCGCCGAAACTATCTTCATCGTGAGATGAAATAGCTTCATGAGCAATTTCTGCATGTCCATGATCCTCATGCGAGTGCATCAAGCTCAAGGGTGCAAATTGCACTGCCAAAGCAAGCAATAAAACCACAGATAAATATGTACGCATCATACGTTTCACATTACAAAAGTACACTTTTTGTAATAAACACACTTATCTGACAAGCGTTTGGTGGTCGATTCAGCTCATTTTAACATAAAAAGGACCTGACAAATCCTCCGTCGTCATTGTTTCAAGCCTTATTTTTTGCTAACTTAAATAGGAAACCTACCACAATGACGAACAAAAACAGCCTATTTGCGCTGTCCGAAGCCTCAGAAAAACGAATCGGCATCCTTGATAACTACATGCGCTCCAGGCGTTATAGTGAAAATTCCATTCAAACATATACTGACGCAGTCAAGACCTTTTTGCGCTTCAACGACAACCCCAATATCGATTCTATTAACAACGATCAAGTAGAAAATTTCAATGTTGAGTACATTTTAAAGAATGGTTATTCTGAATCATATCAAAACCAATTCGTGAACGCCTTAAAACTTTTTCTTTTGGCAAATGGCACTGCCGACCTTCTCGAAATTAATAAGTTAGAACGGCCTAAGTTGGGTTATCGCTTACCGGTTGTATTGAGTTTATCCGAAGTGGAAAGGTTATTGAATACCGTTTCAAACACCAAGCACCGCTGTATATTGAGCTTAATTTATTCTTGCGGACTTCGATCTGGCGAGCTCATTCAGTTGAAAATTGCAGACATTGATTCGGAACGGATGATGATTCATATACGAAGCGCCAAGGGAAAAAAAGATCGTATGGTTCCCCTTTCCGAAAGCGTTTTGGAATTACTGCGCATCTACTATATGGACTACAAACCAAAAGATTTCTTGTTTAACGGAGCCAATGATTCGCGCTATTCATATACGAGCATGCGATCTATTTTCAAACGAGCGGTTCAGGCTGCGAACATTCGAAAGAAATGCACCTTACATACGTTAAGACATTCTTACGCGACACATTTACTGGAGAGTGGAGTTAATTTGCGATACATTCAGGAACTGTTGGGTCATAGTAGTACAAAAACAACTATGATTTACACTCATATTAGTTCTGATGCGAGTCGAAAAATTACGAGTCCAATTGAAAAACTGAATCTTCGGAAGGTGTAAATAAAGTGCTATGGTCGTTGCTCATATTAGTGCTATTCTAGGATATAAAACGCTATAATATTGTATATTGGTTGCGTATATAAGTAAGTTATGCCCAATTAAGGAATAGTAAAGTAGCTGCCTGAACAACCAGTAAAAATGACAAAGTGGACAATCATAGTATTATTAGCATTAGTTGCTTGCGGACAAGTAAACGATGACGGAAATAACGACAAGACATTTGGTGAGCCTTATCCTACAAATTTTAATACGAAACTCACAGCGGACGACGAACAAATTCTTGCCCACTTTGAACAAAGAAGAACCAGTTTTGACGACTATATCAAGTCGACAGATCAAGAAATTTTTACTTGCCCTTCCTGCGGTTTCCCAACTATAGATGAGAGAGGTGTTCACAATATCTGTGACATCTGTGACTGGCAAGATGACGGGCAAGATGACGAGGACGCTGATGAAACATGGGGAGGACCAAATGGCAAACTTTCCTTGACAAAAAGTAGACTGCTTATCGGACATGAATTGCAAAACCTCGCAGACAGTTTGAATGGAACAATTGTTACTAATCAAGAAAAGTGTTTCTCAATCTTAAAGGAGCACAATCGAAGAATGGAAATATCTGGAAATAAAATCAAAAGAGACACAGACATTAGCGACCCACT
>JAQXBM010000017.1 GCA_029252405.1 Crocinitomicaceae bacterium | reverse complement strand
GCCAATTGTGTTGGCTCAGTTACAGTAATTGTTGCATCAGAAGTACATCCATTTGCATCTGTTACAGTATAAGTATACGTTCCAGCAGATTCTGTATAAACGATGTTTCCTGAGTAAGGAGCCGTTCCGCCTGTTGCTGTTACCGTAACATTTGTAGTTCCTCCATTACAAAGAATCTCAGTTGCCGTTGCCGATGCTACCAATGTTGTAGGTTCTGCAACAGTAATTGATACTACTTCTGAACAATTGTTCGCATCCGTAACCGTATACGAGTATGTTCCAACTCCTACAGTAAAGTTTCCAGTCCCTGAATAAGGTGCTGTTCCTCCTGTTGCCGAAACCGAAATCGTAGATGTCCCTCCGTTACAATCAATCGCTGTTGAAGAAGCTGAAGGAACCAATTGAGTTGGCTCACCTACTGTTCCCGAAGTAATCGAAGTACAACCATTGGCATCAGTAACTGTATAAGAATACGGTCCTGAGTTAACAGTGTACGTACCTGTACCAGAATATGGTGATGTACCTCCAGAACCTGTAACAGTTACTGTAGATGTTCCTCCATTACATAAGATAGCCGTTGAACTTGAACTTGATGTCAATTGTGTTGGTCCTCCAATTGTAATTGTTTGAGGAACACTCTCGCATCCGTTCATATCTTGCGCGACAACAACATATGTACCTGTCGCCAATCCATTAAAGTTTGGACTTCCTGAGTAAGTCGCACCACCGTCAATTGAATAACTCAATGGAGCCATTCCACCAGTAGTTGAAACTGTGATAGAACCATCAGATTGGTTTGCACAAGACTCATCTTGTCCTGTTGAACTCGCAGTTAAATCACAACAAGTTCCAACATTAATAGTCAAAGTGACAGAGGTTGATTCTACAGGGGTACCATTATCGGTAGCTGTAAAAGTGATAACATTTGTTCCTTCATTACATTGCTGTCCAAGGAGACTAAAGCTAACATTCGAAATTGATCCGGAAGTTGCTGAGAATGTCGTTCCACAGGTGCCTCCATTATTCATCGTTGTCGACAACGTCTGATTAACTTCGGGTGGAATGAACGAGAAATCTAAATTATATGTTTCTCCACAATCGATGTTAATTACACCTGAAGGGAAATTGTTTGCAATTGGCGCAATGTTAACAGCTGAAGAAACTTGAGAACAGTAACACTGTTGATCCAAATAGTTGATCCCATCTGAGTTTCCTCCTGGTCCATCGTAGATAGCACTATTTACGTTAAATCGTCCTAATTGGTAAAAGTCAATATTGTTTCCTTTGTTCACACCAACTGTAGCTGGCGTACCTCCGAAACCATTAACACCACCAGAAGCAGATCCTGTAGTCCATTGCATGTCTCCATAGTTGAAACATACATTTTGTCCTAACCCAGTAATTGGATCAACGCCATCGCTAATCACAACTTGGAATTCATTCAATTTGTCAACCGCGTTGCTGTAGTACCCAACGTGATCCCAAGTAACAACTAAGTTAGTTGCGGACAGCTTGTAGTGGATTTGCCCACCAGCAGTATTTCGTGTATCAACATCTCCCCAAAAAGGAGCAACCATAGGTAGGCTGAACGGGAACCCTGATGCACTATATGCAGAGTAAGGTCCGTTAAATGTTATGTTTCCATTTGTGTTAATCCATACTTGCGTATAACTAGCACCGTATAAATCGAATGTAAATGGTAGAGCGATTGGTCCAAAACTTCCGTCGTCATTTCTTGGTAGAGCAGTATAAGATGCATCTAACGGAATAAAACAAGCGCTCGTCGCCTTGTTTAAAGAAGCGGCAGAACCAGGTCGATCGACACTGATGTTTTCTACGGCCTCCGTCTGAGAAGTACCATTCGTTGACCTAATTTGGGTAAGTCTAGAATGTTTTTGCGAAGCGTAATTCGCATCTGTATCCTCGGGATTACTCTCTGATTGTGCCATAGACCAGGTGCCGAGAAGTATCGTGGTTATAAGTAACAAAGCGCTTGTCGTAACAGAGCGCCAATGTAAAGCTTTTTTCATAGTCGTTATTGTTTATAGTTTCCCACAAAGATACTCAGTATTCGACTAAATCGAAAGTGATTTTGAACGATATATTGTAGAAGAAGCAAACAATTATCAAACCATAGCTCATGGCGAATGATCACGTGAATCTATTGAATATTCATAAAGGAAATTAATTCAAGTAAAATTCCTTGACTGTTTTCTCTGCTCGCTTGTTTTGAACAGTAAACATCTTATTTTTTGGACCTCCAGCCTTTACGTGATCAGGATACCACTTCCACAAAAAGCCGCCCACATAATTTTCATCACTCCAGAAAATTTTATAGAACGCCCTCAACGCAAGTTGCTGCGCGTGTTCATCTTGCCTACCTCCTTCAGAATAATCCCAAGGCCTCACGGCGCAGTCAGAAATACTTCGATAGCCGTACTCTGTGAAAACAATCAGTCGTTTGAAGCTATTGGAAATAGAGTCCATTTTTTCTTTGTGCGGCCCCACCCCTTCACTAATTTATTGAGGAATGATTTTGCTGATTTTACAATTGGAAAGTAGGCATCAATTCCAATATAGTCGAGATCTCCCCAAAAGTTAACTTTATCAAAATCATCCCAATTTCCAGCGTAGGTTAACTTTCCAGAATAGCCTTTCCTAACTTCCTTAATTAATCCTTTCCAATACTCCGGTCAATCTTCTACAAAGTGTTTTAACTCGGTTCCAATACAAATCATTTCAACATTCTCTTCCGCAGCTAATTTTGCAAACGCCAAGATATACTCTCTATAATTGTCTTCAAGTTTCACCCAATCCTCCTCCGATTCCATCAAAATTTTTCCTGTGTATGTTCCGTGCCCAATCCAAATTTGCGGCTTGACCATGACTGAAATCCCTTGACTATGTAACTCGCG
The DNA here is from genome assembly GCA_029252405.1 of Crocinitomicaceae bacterium. Lineage (GTDB taxonomy): Bacteria > Bacteroidota > Bacteroidia > Flavobacteriales_D > Crocinitomicaceae > UBA4466. Next base: position 27,240 of record JAQXBM010000017.1, on the reverse strand, counting down.
AATGTAATTTCGGGTTCCTTCAACTCTTTCGCCTTTCCATTGCCATTTCAAATCAAACGATAATTTAGGAGAAGTATGAGAGGGCATAAAGGCAAATGGAATTACCGCTCCCCAGTTGGCACCAACTTCTTTCAGTGGCAACACATTTGTTGAGTCGATTTCACCGTTTATCGAAACTAAACTCATCCCGTTTATCTGTTCCACTCGGGAAGTTTGATCATCTTGACTAAAAACCGTATTAATTCCAACGGATAATACGACTAAAAAAAGGCAACATCTACGCATAATATATAGTACTATCGTGAAACACAGAGCGAATGTACGAATATTCCAAATCCAATAAAAAAAAGAACTTTATATGCATGCATAATAACTAAGAATTATTTATATTTGGCTTCTATTAAAATTAAGTAAAACTACAATGTCAGAAAAACCTATAAAAGGAGGAGAATTCCTCATCCGCGACACGCAAGCATCGGAAATTTTTATTCCGGAAAACTGGACCGAAGAACAACGCATGATTTCAGATATGTGTGATGATTTTATTCGCACAGAAATTGAACCTCACTTGGATAGAATTGATTCCATGGAAGATGGTTTAATGTCTTCTATCATGGAAAAAGCTGGTGAACTTGGACTTCTTGGGATGTCAGTTCCAGAAGAACTTGGCGGAATGGGTGTTGATTTCAAAACATCGCTTTTATCAACAGAACGCCTTGGAAAAGGATATTCGTTTTCTGTAGCATTTGGAGCTCATACTGGAATTGGAACGCTTCCACTTCTTTATTATGGAAATGAAGAGCAAAAGCAAAAGTACGTTGCGAAATTAGCGACGGGTGAGTGGAAAGCAGCGTACTGTTTAACTGAACCGAGTTCAGGATCAGACGCAAACTCTGGTAAAACAAAAGCAGTTCTTTCTGAGGATGGAACGCACTATTCGATCACAGGACAAAAAATGTGGATCACAAACGCAGGATTCGCAAACTTGTTTACGGTCTTCGCTAAAATCGGTGACGATAAAAAACTAACGGCATTCTTGGTTGAGGCAGATAGCGAAGGAATTTCCTTGAATCCTGAAGAGAAGAAATTGGGAATTAAAGGATCGTCGACGCGACAAGTATTCTTTAACAACGTAAAGGTTCCTGCTGAGAACATGCTTTCCGATCGAGAAAACGGATTTAAAATTGCCCTAAACATTTTGAACATCGGTCGAATCAAATTGGCTGCTGGAGTAATGGGAGGAGCAAAAGAAACAATCAACGATTCTGTAAAATACGCGAACGAACGTGAACAATTCGGACGTCCAATTTCGAAATACGGAGCTATTCGTTACAAGTTAGCGGAGCAAGCGACTCGTGTTTTCGCTGTTGAATCAGCAACGTACAGAGCAGGACAAAATATTGACGACGCTATTGCCGGATTAGTGGCAAGCGGAATGTCGAAAGGTGAAGCGACCTTGGCTGGAATTGAACAATTTGCACCTGAATGTGCTATTTTGAAGGTTGCCGGATCAGAAGCTTTAGATTACACTGTTGACGAGGCCGTTCAAATTTTTGGTGGAATGGGTTACTCAGCAGAATCTAACGTTGAGCGCGCGTACCGTGACGCAAGAATTAACCGAATTTTTGAAGGCACGAACGAAATCAACCGCATGTTGACTGTTGACATGGTGTTGAAACGTGCAATGAAAGGAGAATTGGATTTGATGGGACCTGCAATGGCAGTTGCCAACGAACTCATGAGTATTCCTGACTTTGGAGATAAGCCTGAAGGTGTTCTCGGAAATGAAACGGCTTACTTGAAAGGATTCAAAAAAACAATCTTGATGGTTGCTGGTTCAGCGGTTCAAAAGTTGATGCAAACAATGGCAAAAGAGCAAGAAGTATTGATGAACATTGCCGACATGTCGATGTACACGTACCTGGCGGAATCTACTTTACTGCGTGTTCAACAAATGATTGAACTTAAAGGTGAAGAAGCTTGCGAAGCACAAATTGCGATGGCGAAATTGTTGTTCTATGATACAGCCGACAAAATGAATAAAGCAGCGAAAGATGCTTTGAACTCATTTGCTGAAGGTGATGAATTGAAAATGATGATGATGGGATTGAAGCGTTTCACTAAAACGGAACCATTCAACCCGAAAACAGCTCGACAATTAATTGCGAACAAAATTATTGACGCAAACGAATACTGTTTCTAATACAGATTTTTTTTAAAGAAAGGGCTTAATTTTTAAGCCCTTTTTTTTGTGCTCTTAACTCTTCATACACATTGATTTAGGAATCGAACGCAGTGCATGGATTTATCAAATTAGTGCATTTCATGAGAATTTCTTTATACCGAACTTGCGAATGTTACTAGATCAATTAACTTTAGCTACAATTAAAAACTCTAAAAGAATAAATTATGCCAGAAAGTACTCTACCATACCCGGCAATCGCTACAGCTACAGCAGAAACATGGGTAAATAACTGGAGAGATCCAAAACGAACAATTTCAATTGCAGACATTAAAGGTTTCTTCGTTCCTCATAAAGATGTTCAAGATGCAATGGCGGAAATTGGAGCAGTGAATGTCAGAATGTACATTGGACTTGAAATCAATGAAGATGAAACACATGAATTCCACCTATTAGTTGTTGGTGTTGATGCCGACAATAACGACCTCATTGATGAAGCAAACGGACTATATGTTTACGACTTCACACAACCATGCCCTTCAATGTGCAGTAATTCTGGACCGCTAAAGTAAGTATGAATCTTCTTTTCGAAGTAGTAAGTGCAGGTGGTAAAATTTTACTGCTTTTAAACGTGATATCCATAATTTTGGTAAACGTGCTGCACTTTGCCAATGGCTCAAAGCACCTGAGTAAATCAATGATCTTACTCATGGTGCTTTTAATGGGAATACTGTACATTGAAATTTTCTCATCCTACCTTTCTGGACGCGGCACTTCAAATTTGTACTTGACTCACTATTATACCATCGGTCAGTTTTTTATCCTTTCAATTATTTATTATCGACAGCTGAAAAAGTTTAAAATAGTCGTTCCTATTGCCGTCGTATTATACTCTAGTATTTTAATCTATCAACTTGCTGAATCCAAGATTGTTTACAATGAATTTAATATCTCAGGTTTTTTAATTTCGGCATGCCTGCTGATTTTTTACGCGTTCTTTTATTATATCGAACATATTGCGAACAAAAAATATTGGGACACTTTCAATGTTGGGCTTTTTCTCTATCTTGGAGGGAGTTCAATTATATTTCTTACTATGAATAGTGGTGAAAATCCAGATAAATGGTATTTGTATATTTGGACGATCAACGCATCACTTGCTGTGTTATATCAAGTATTTATAAGTATTACAATTTATCGCTTTCATCGACTTCAAAAGAATCAGAATGGAATTAGTTCTTTATAGTGTTGGTTTCTCCGTTTTTCTCGCATGTCTGCTTGTAATCGCAACTATCTATTCTAAAAAGACAATTGTAAAAACGGAACTCGCAAAGAAACAACTCGAGATTGACCACCAAAAAGAACTCGTTGAACAACTTATCGAAGTTCAAGAGGAAGAGCGTAGTAGAATTGCACGCGAACTTCACGATGGCGTGAATGCCAAATTAGCAACAGTACTGTTGTTTGTGGCTCAGCCGACAGAAAAAATTGATCAAACGAGTATTTCAAATTCCATCAAAGAGGCAATGCAAATCTCGCGAAGAATCTCGTATGACCTCCTTCCACCTACCCTTGAAAGTTTTGGTTTGAAAGGAGCATTGTTTGAGCTTTTCGAAGAAATTCAGGAGAAATCTGACATTCTTATCAAAATAGAATTAGACAATCGTGTGGATGACATTCCACCAAACAAACAGCTCCACGTATACCGAATCATTCAGGAATCGCTCCAGAATACCATCAAGTATGCTGAAGCTTCTTCCATTGAACTGACTGCTGTTTTTGACGAGAAGTTGCATATCACCTACCGCGATAACGGCAAGGGAATGAACTTCGAAACAACTCCACAACTAGGACTCGGATTAAAAAACATCGTAGCACGATCTGAAATGATACCAGCCCTCCACGAATTCAATAGTGAATTAGGAAAGGGATTTCAAACCAAATTAACAATTGAATTATGAGTCGCCCAATCAAATTAATTATTGCTGATGATGAAGAACTCTTCAGAAAGGGAATGGCACAACTTGTTTCTGAGCATCCTCAAATTAATGTAATTGGCGAGGCTGCAAATGGACAATTATTATTGAACTTGCTTCGCGCGAGTGAAGAATTACCCGATATCATTCTGCTTGATTTAAAAATGCCAGAAATGGATGGCGTTCAAGCGACAAAAGTGATCAAAAAGGAATTTCCAGATGTGCGAATTGTGGTGCTCACTAGTCACTACACAAAGATTTTCATTGTCAACATGGTACACATTGGAGCGTCGGCCTTCCAACGAAAGGACACATCTCCTGCAGGCATCATCGATTGTATCATCGAGGTGCACAACAAGGGATACCACTTTGATCATGAAATCATGAAGGTGCTCCAAAAAAGCTTCGTAAGTGGTGAAACGATTCGTAAATCGCAATTCAACGAAACGCCCCTCTCTGAACGAGAAAAGGAAATTCTACAGTTGATTTGTGAGCAAAAGAAAACATCAGAAATTGCCGAGCAATTGTTCATCAGTACGCGAACTGTTGACGGCCATCGAAACAACCTTCTACTAAAAACGGAATCAAAAAATATCGCAGGACTAGTGCTCTATGCGATCGATAAGGGAATCTATTTGATCTAGATTACTCTTCTTCCTCTTTCTTCAATACGATACCATCTGCTGTAAACCCTAGTTTGAACTCAGGCTCAGTGATCTTATCGATTTCTTCTTGAGATTTCCCTGCGTCTTCTGCGAAGTGCTGCAACATATCTACAGAAACAGTGTCATTAAATGCTACACCGTGGAAAATTGCTTTCGTTCCAGGCGCCGTTCCAGGAGGGATTGTAAAGTGATCTTTAAATCGAACCATGAACGTTTCTCCATTTCCAGCATCAATGTTTACCCAACATCCAGCTTTTGAACAAATCTCAACCATCGTACCTTCGAAAGTAAATTCCGTTGGCTCCATCATTTTCTCGTTCACCTCAAGCACTTTATCTACTCCTACTGCTTCTTCAGGTGAAACTTCAACTGGTCCGTAACTCTTTCCGAGTTCAAGTGATTCACTATTTCCAGTCATTTCTTTTGAGTCTCCGCAAGATGCCATGAATAAGGCTGCTGCGATAAGTGCTAAATAAGTCTTCATGTTGATTAATTTTCCACAAATATCCGAAGAAAATCTGTAATAGTCAGTAACCCAAGTTGCTTAAGTCACTGCGCTCCTATTTTTAACTCTGATTGTTTCCCTGGTTATAAAAATACAGAGCGCAAAAAAATCCCAACTTCTTCCGACAAGTCTCGAAATTGAAGTTGGGACTTGAATATTTTAATCGAAGTCTATTGCAGGTAACCTGTCATAAACTCGTTAATTGGAATAATCTTTCCATCAACGTCAGCATGACGGATACCAGATGAAACTAGGAAACGCATGATAACCGAACGTGCTCTAGAATCGTTTTCTACCATTTCTAGCTTCACAGTTTGTGATGGTTCATCAAATACTACAGTGAAATAAAGTGTGTAGCGACTTGCCTTTTCAGTAATCTCGCCTTCTGTTTTTCCGCTCATTACGAAAACATAATCCCCGTATTTTTTGCTGTTTGTTAATTCTTCAGACCCTTCAGTAACGACAATTTCGCTCGCCTCTTGTGCGAAACTCACTGTTGCAAATCCTACCAAAAGCATCAATGTATAGACTAATTTTTTCATGGCTTATTTTTTAGAAAGACGAAGCTATTCGCCTAAAAGTTGTATTGTTGTATAAGCTAAACTACAATTTTTTTGCCAATTTTGATTCAATGAGTTCCCTATTGCCCTTTAAAACAAAAAATGCCATTGAAGCTGGTTGTGATGAAGCAGGTCGAGGATGTCTCGCTGGACCGGTGGTAGCGGCGGCTGTGATACTCCCAGCAGACTTCAGAAACGAGCTTTTGGACGACTCAAAAAAACTCACCGAAGCAAAGCGGAAAAAGCTGCGTCCAATCATTGAAAAAGAGGCCCTCGCTTACGGCGTTTCCTTTGTTGATGAAAAGGAGATTGATGAAATCAACATTCTAAATGCCAGCTTCACTGCGATGCATAGAGCTGTGGATCAATTGAAACTGCGACCTGAGGCACTTTTAATCGATGGAAACCGCTTCAACCCCTATCCTGATATTCCACATGATTGCATCATCAAAGGAGATGGAAAGTACTTGTCAATCGCCGCGGCATCAATTTTAGCAAAAACCTATCGTGATGAATACATGGAGAAGCTCGACCTTGAGTTCCCAATGTACGATTGGAAAAGCAATAAGGGCTATCCAACCAAAAAACACCGAGCTGGAATTTTTGAGCACGGCGATTGCAAATATCACCGCAAATCGTTTACACTTTTATCTCTAGAACAACTGTCACTTTTTCCATAACACCAACATCTCGAAAACCAACCGAAGGTTTAAAACATTGCATTGTTGATTTTTAAATCGAGGTGACAACTTCCACGGATGCTTTCTGCCTATTTTTGATAGAAATAACATTTCATGTTTAAGCGCGCTCTTCTTGGACTCGTATTTATTGCCAGTATTGGATGGATTGGTTATACCGCATTCGGAATTCTGACAGCCACCAATGATTACTCGGAAGCTTTTGTATTCAATGAAGAAGATGGTCAAGTACTGATTGTGAATCGCGCGAGCGAAATGAATTTTTCAGCTATTGACGGCTTCGTTTCAAGTCCTAATTTTGAATTAGCGGAATCCCTAAATTCCAATTACAAATCAGGGTATTTCAGTTCAACCCGTCCTCATTTTCTTTTGATCAGCTCGAGCAATTGGGACTCAAAATCAATCAAAGCAACGTTCAATCAGGAAAGCATTAAGGTTGATAAGAGCAAAAAGACGTTTTCATTTGGTGAGTGGTCGGGTTCATACAAGAGAGATCGGCTGTACGTTTCTCAGAAAGAATTCAAGCTAAATGATGAAGCTTTGGCAGAATTCATTTATGATAAAAAAGCAAGTGCCTCGGTTCTCTATTTTGGGAAAAAGGATCAAGTTGAATCGGTTTTAGACATCTATTTCAAAGCGAACGGAAAGGTCGACTACATCACGCGAAACGACAATATCAAGCAAGGGAAACAAATTCGAGACGAAGAGCTCTTTGGAGGGTACATCAGTCGCAAAGCATCAGGATACCATTTCTACGAACGAGATTATTACGCCACAATCGACGAAAAATACGCCAACAGCCCCATGTCGAAATGGCTGCAGTCTGGTTTCGTTGAGGTTGAATACGCTGGAGAGAAAGTGCTTATTTCCGATTACATCGATGGGCAGGACCCGATTCTCATTCTCAACGACCTTCAGCAGACAATCGATAAAACGGCTTTTAAAACTCCCCTAACTTCTACGTTCCCGAGTTCAGGAAGAACCTATTTCGTCAAGTACTTGGAAGATTTGGTGGTTTTATCGCAGAAAGAGGAAATTTGTGATCAATTTATCGCTGATTATAAACTTGGAAAGACCATTTCTCAGAATAGATCATCTCAAAAGCGCGTATTTGGTGACTTACCTCAATCGGTTTCGGAGCGATACATCACAGCAGATGTTCGACTGTCAAAAGCAGTATATAACGGCTATTTACTGGAGACAAGATTCGGAAAACCAGAACTAAAGGTGGAATCTCGTGATGAATCCATTGCGATGACTTGTAAGTTTGACATCATTGATTTCAAAACATTCAAGGACCCGGGTGAAGTCGTTGCCTTGGGATCAAAAGGAGAAATAAACTACTTCAAAAAAGGTAAGCTCGCTTGGAATAAAACACTGGAAAGCAAGGTTCTAGGAGAGATTCAAGTAATTGAACTTCACGGAGGCGGTGCTCAACATGTACTGGTCAATTCAGAAGATGCGATCTACCTCTGGGACTTAAACGGTAACGCAGCCCCAGGATTCCCAATCGAACTGGAGGCCTCAGCAATCAACGAAGTCAAATTTTACCGTTGGAAGGACAAAAGCTATTTCCTTATCACGAACGAAGAAACTTTAACACTTAAGTTCGACTCGGAAGGCCGAGAACTGAGCGTCCTGAAGTCTGATGTCATCCCTGTCCGTAAAATTGATGTTTGGGCAAGTCAAGGTCGACTGTTCTATGGATTCGCTTCGGCAACCGAGTTTGATATGTTTGAAGAAGCCATCGACAAATCGTTGAGAACATTTAGCATCCCAAAAAATAGTCAGCCCGTTAAAACGCCAAATCAGCTCTTCCACTATGGTTTTATTGACGGTAGATTCTGTCAAATCGACCAAAAAGGATCGAAAACAGCGTTCGAAAAATACGAGTCTGGAAAACTCCATCCTATTGACGGTCAATCGAAAAATCCGACCTTAATTGTACAATCCCGAAACAATATCCACCTCATCAATCAAAACGGAATCGAAATAGGGAAACTCAGAATGCCATTCAACGAAATTGAATCGGTTAGCTTTTTTAATCTGAATTCAGGAAAAACAGTGGTGTCAATTATAGATGGTTTGGAGAATAACGTATATTTGTACAATATAGCTGGTGCCGAATTAACAGAGAACTCACTCGAGGGAAAATCACAAGTGCACGTTTCTGCCTATGGCGAAGGCTTTATTGTAACTACAGTGGTTGACAACTACGTCATCCAATATTTTGAAAACTAAAAACAATTTAACAGAATGAGAACATTAAAACGTTTAGCATTTCTTGCTGTCGTGTCACTATCTTTCTCAAGTTTCGGTCAAAACTACTTAGGAGTTCACAGCAGTAACTACGGAGGAGTAATGGCGACTGATCTTCAACCAGCTAGTTTCGTAGATGGAAGATTTAAGGTTGATATCAACTTGGCGAGTTTCAACTTTGGTTTGTGGAACAACGCAGCCTATTTCGATTCTGGCGACATGCCAAAATGGTGGACAAAGTCCTTCAAACAAGATGATTTCGGTAACGGAATTACAGGTTACGAAACAGGTGGAACAAATGTCCATAACGATTGGATTCTTCCTGATTCAACATTCGAGGGTCGCTACATCATTCGAAATTACGACGATTTAGGAAATCCTACTGGAAGAGAAACTATTGGAATTTACAACAACATTCAGGTGGATGTTTTGAACTTCATGTTTCACATCAATCCAAAAATTGCAGTTGGATTCGCAGCAAAATTCCGAAGCATCACGAACATTGATGACATTGATACGAAGTTGGCTGTGCTAGCGGAAAATGAGCTTGACATCTCACAATTGTGGAATCAAGAATTCAACGAGAGATTGCTCGATGTAAATCACATGAGCTGGATGGAATACGGTTTTATCTACTCTCAAGTATTGAAAGATGACGGTGAGCACTTCATGAAAGCTGGGGGGAAAGCTAAATGGCTCTCAGGTTATTCTGCTGCATACGTTCATACGAACAACTTTGAGTACAACCTTTTGAACAGTGATACAACACAGTTCTTGCAAGGAGACTTTGCTTACGGTTACTCTAACAACCTTGATGATTTAGGTTCTCAAGAAGGGTTGCCACAATCGTCATCTAAATTTGGTTTGGGATTAGATCTCGGATTCGTTTACGAATGGCGTCCAGATTGGAAAGAGTACAAGTACGATATGGATGGTGAAACAAACCTTTGGAGAAGAGATCAAGAAAAGTACAAGCTTCGTGCCGGTGCTTCGATCTTGGATATTGGAGGTATGCGCTTCCAAAAAGGTGCGTTAACTTCTGATTTCAACGTAAATCTAGAGCAAGGTCAATTGTTTGACTTAAATACGTTTAATGACGCTAGCGGTTTCGCAAGCTTTGATTCAATTGTGGATAGTTTGACTTCTGCTCCGAACAACGGGTGGACTCCAACTGACAATGGAGCTACTTTCTTCATGAGCACACCTACAGCGGCGAGCTTTCAAATAGATTACCACATTTGGAAACACTTCTACATTAACGCAACGGGTATTTTGAGTATTCAAAACAGAAGAAACCCACACCGTGTTCGTACAGCGAATCAATTCTCGATTACACCTAGCTTCGATCACTCATGGTTTGGTGTTCACTTGCCGCTCTCATACAACAAATACTCTGGATTCAAGTCCGGATTGGGAACACGCTTGGGACCTCTTACAGTTGGTGTAACTGATTTCAGAACATTGTTCGCAACAGGAAAAATCAAAGGAGCTGAATTCTACGCAGGAATGAGAATTCCAATTCTTTACGTTCACCCAAGTGATGTGGATGGTGACCTTGTATCAGATAAAGAGGACGAATGTTTAGTCGTTCCTGGAATCTGGGAATTCAAAGGTTGTCCTGATACTGACCGTGATGGAATCAAGGATTTGGAAGATTTATGTCCAAATACACCAGGTTTAGCTGAGTACCAAGGATGTCCTGATACGGATGGTGATGGTATTCCAGATAAAGATGATAAGTGTCCAGAAGAACCTGGTGACGTTGCATTCAATGGTTGTCCAGACCGCGATAACGATAGCATCATCGATTCTAAAGATGATTGTCCAGACGTTCCTGGTCTTCCAGCATTCAAAGGTTGTCCAGATACTGATGGTGACGGAATCAAAGATGAAGACGATGCATGTCCAGATGTTCCTGGTCCTCTAGTAAACAACGGATGTCCTGATACAGATGCTGATGGCTTGTTTGACTTCATTGATGAGTGTCCAACTGAATTCGGACCAAAAGAAAACAACGGTTGTCCTTGGCCAGATACTGATGAGGATGGATTGTTAGATAAAGACGATAAATGTCCAAACCTTGCAGGACCATTAGCAAATGACGGTTGTCCTTACCAAGATACTGATGAAGATGGTATCCTTGACAAAGACGATGATTGTCCTACAGTTGCTGGTGTGCCTTCAACGGAAGAAGGAATGAATGGATGTCCAGAAATCGAGAAAGAGGTAGAAGAGATTCTTCAAACTGCCTTTGATAACCTTGAGTTCGAAACAGGTCGTGATATTATCAAGCCTGAATCAATTCCATCATTGACTAAGTTGGCTGAAGTATTGGTTAAGAAACCAGAATGGAAACTTCAAATCGCAGGTCACACGGATAGTCAAGGAAATGATCAAAACAACTTGATCCTTTCTAAGAAACGTGCTGAAGCTGTTAAGAACTTCATGATCGCTCAAACGATTAGTGGAGACAGATTGAACGTCCTTTACTTCGGTGAAACAATGCCAATTGCAGATAACGCAACATCAGAAGGACGTCAACGTAACAGACGTGTAGAGATGAAGATTATCTTCAACTAGACAATAGTTAACTAAATATTTACGCCCCGTCTCGATAGCTATCGAGACGGGGCTTTTTTGTCCTGTTAACACAAAAGTGTGAAGTAATTATACATAAGCGGTAGTAGATTCCGTAAAAGGATGACTATATTTAAGAGAACTTCAAATGCCTACTTATGCGATTTCTACTCAAGCTACTCTTTCTGCTACTTTCAATTGTTGCTATCGTTCTCATTGTTGGCCTATTCGTAGATGGAGACTTCACCGTTAGTCGCAAAGTAACCATCAATCAACCCAAGGAAAAAGTCTACGACTACCTATCAATGATTGGAAATCAACAAGAATATGGCGTTTGGCAGAAGAAGGATCCTAAGATTAAGATCAAAACAACAGGTACAGATGGCACAGTAGGATTCATATCTTCTTGGGAGAGCAATATGGAAGATGTTGGAAAAGGAGAACAAGAAATCACAAAACTCGTTGAAGACAAGCTCATTGCAACCGAGATAAGATTTATTGAGCCGATGGAAACTACGAGTCAAGCCTATTTGGAAATCAAGGAAGTATCTGGGAATTCCTGCACAGTCGAATGGAAGTTTGAGGGAGGAAGCCCCTACCCTTGGAATATCTTAATGCTCTTCATGGATATGGACAAGGAACTTGGTCCTGACCTCAAGAAAGGCTTGAAGAACTTAAAGTCGATTTTGGAATCACAGAATAATTAGATTGCCGCTGTGCGAAAACGATATTTTCTGGCTAATTTTGGAAGGTGATCAATCTTCAGAAGAAACACCGCTTCATTCTTAGTATACTATCGGGGATTTTACTCGTTATTTCATTTCCTTATACCGGAAGTTTAACTCCTCTCGTATTCATTGCGTTCGTTCCACTTTTGTTAGTGGACAGCTACATTACAGCGAAGCGATACCGATCGCGCAAAGTGTTTACACATGCATTCATCACTTTTCTGATTTATAATGTCGGAACCACATGGTGGGTGGCCTACGCTGATTTGAACGGAGCTTTACTCGCCTTTGTTGCGAACACCTTGTTGATGACGCTGGTTTTCTACATGTTCCACTTGACTAAAAAGTACGTCGGTTCAAAAGAAGGATACCTTTCTCTGTTGATTTATTGGGTGGGATTTGAATACCTACACTATCACTGGGAAGCATCTTGGACATGGCTTTCCCTCGGAAACACATTTTCAATTGTCCCTTCTTGGGTTCAATGGTATTCGTATTCTGGTGCGTTGGGAGGATCTTTCTGGATCTTGTGCATCAACTTACTCATTTACCGCATCTACCAAAACCTGTGGATCAAAGGTGAAAGTTGGAGAATTCAAACTCCTTTATGGATTGTAACTGGTGCGTTCTTCGTGATTCCAATGACGATTTCGTTGATCACCTACGCGACCTACACAGAAGAGAAGAACCCGTACGAAGTAGTCGCTATCCAACCGAATATTGACCCTTACGAAGCAAAGTTCACCGCTCCACCTATGCAACAGCTCCAAGGAATGGGCGAATTGATCTTGAGCAAAGCAACAAAAAATACTGACCTCATTCTCGCTCCTGAAACGGCGATCAGTTCTTCTTTCGACGAGGATGCCTTCAAGCGAATGGGATATTATGCCTATTTGAAATCAATCCAAGAAGAATTGGGCGGCACGTCGATTTGTATTGGAGCCTCAACCGTTAAGTTCTTTGACAAAGTCAACTCGCGCTCCTCAAGATTGCACAACGGCGGTCCTGGCTACATTGAGTATTACAACACAAGCATCTACTTGAACGAAACAGATCAGCCGCAATTCATTCATAAATCGAAACTAGTTCCGGGTGTGGAGAGCATTCCATTCTCAGATATATTTCCATTCCTTGAGGACGTTGCCATTGAAAATGGCGGAACCAGCGGTACTTTGGGATCAGAACCATACCCAAAAGTGTTTGTCGACAAAAACGTGAGACTTGCGCCTGTTGTATGCTACGAATCGATTTACGGCGGTTGGGTAGCTGCGCAATGTCGTAACGGAGCACAACTCATTTGTATCGCAACAAACGATGGTTGGTGGGATGAAACCCCTGGCTATAAACAGCATTGCAGCTTCGCAAGTTTAAGAGCGATTGAAAATAGACGATCCATCGCTCGATCAGCCAACACGGGTACGAGTTGTTTTGTGAATCAACGCGGTGATATTTCTCAGGCTACCGAGTGGTGGGAACAGGATGTCATCAAAGCAACACTCAACCTCAACTCCAAACAAACATTTTTTACAACCTACGGGAATGTAATGGGTAGAAGCTTCGCCTTTGTTGCGGCACTTCTAATCCTGTTTACTTTTGTTAAACGCTTCAAAAAATACAGATCATCAACATGACAAATAATTCAGAAATAGACGTGAATGCTTTAGTGGATGATCATAGTGATTACTTGCTCTCGTTTGCCATGTCTAAATTGAAAGACCTTGATCTTGCGAAGGATTTAGTGCAAGACACACTTGTATCGGCCATCACAAAGCTGGAGACATTTGAAAAGCGCAGCAAACTTCGAACTTGGTTGACCAGTATTCTCAACCGCAAGATCATTGATCATTGGAGAAAAGCGGAAACACGATACACGGACCCTGTATCTTCGTTCTTTCAACAAGAAGGTAAACCTGGTCATTGGCTTGATTCCAAAGGGAAGAATAAAACCTTGGAAACGATTGAAGATCAAATATCTAGGGAAGAAACCAATATGGAACTTGCCGATTGTCTTGGAAAGTTGCCGGATAAATGGAAAGGCGTTGTTGCCTCTAAGTACCTCGAAGAAAAAGATAGTGAGGAAATCTGTAAGGATTTTGAAATCACATCCTCTAATTTATGGGTAATCATTCACAGAGCGAAGTTAGTTCTGCGTGATTGCCTCCAAAACAAATGGGAGCTGTGAGAAAATGCGAACAAATAACCCTTCTGTACGAGAAAGCCAATTTTCTGGCGCTCTCAGATGAAGATAACGCGGAGCTTAAGATGCACATGGACAAGTGTACCAAGTGCAACGGTTATATTGAGGACAGCAAGAAATTGGATTTGTGGCTCAAAGAACGATTTGCAGAAGTTGATGCCAGCGCTAATTTCACCGCTGAAGAAAAACAGAAATTAAAGGAAAGCTTGAATACAACTCTTTAACAGCAGGATCGTGAGGAAATCTGTAAGGATTTAGAAATCACCTCCTATAAGCTAGTGGTAGTCATTTACAAAACGAAATTAGTTTTGCCGATAGCCTCCAAATAAAATGAGAACTTTGAAAAGATGTGAACAAATAACACTCGATTACGAGAGAAGCAATTTTGAAGCTTTATCTGTTAAAGATAGGCTCGGAATGAGAATGCATCTTGGAATGTGTGTCAAGTGTCGTCGTTACATGAAAGACAGTAAAAAACTAGACCTTTGGTTAAAGCGCAGATACGAGCTCGCGGATTATTCTTTCAGCAATGTTGAGAAAAGCGCCATCAAAGAGAAACTCAACTAGCCATTTACAGTTCTAACGCGCTCAGATACGATTTTTTGAGCTCCTCGAAATTCCACTTAACGTCCGAATAGAAATCTTTCTTGGAAGAAGCATTCAATCTATTTACCACGTCCATCAAAGATGAAGACGTATAAAATGTGGAGGTATTCTGGAAGTCGTTGTAATTCGAATATGATTCTTCCATTAACAGCGGTTTCTTGAATCCAAATGCCAGATTAAACGATCCTGAAATCTGATATTCGTAGAGAGAATATGAGTCGTGCTGAGGATGAATGAGTGGAAGAATGTAATCGGAAGCCTTCAGCATTCCGTAGAATTCGTCCGTCTCGATAAATGAATCCCAAAGGATCACGTTTTGCTCGATTTCCAATTCAGCAATTCTTTTTTTGATATAGGTCCCATCTCCATCAGCGTGCTCACATCGCCCTAAAAACAACAGTTTGATGTGCTGCTTAATTCCTACTTTTTCGATTGATTCGAACAAGGTATCGTAATCGCGTCTGCTGAGTTCCACTTGTCCAGGAATGCAAATCCAAATGTCATCTTCGCCCTTTTTGAGCTCTTTTGACGGATAATCCGGATAGAAAACCGTGTACAAAGCATGAAGATTCACTGATTTTTTCAGTTCGATATCAACTTGATCGATCAAATAATCGTTGAGCACGAAATAACCGTCTAAATTGCGCGTGATCACTTTTTGAGAGTGACTGTTCTGAAGCTTTCGCAGGTTGTGAATCACCCCAAAAAGTTTCGCTTTCTTCAGCTTTGGCAACAAAAACAAGTTCTTTAGAACATTCCCTTGCGCCGTGTTGAACACAACGCGATCGAATTGTCCTTTCTTCAGGATTCCTCGGATGATTCTCAAGTCGATCCATTGCTTCAAACCACTTCTGAGCTCAATGTAGTGCACCTCATCCAGTCCATCAAAATACTCAACGTTGGATTTCAACGACGAATTGCAAATCAAGGTAACATGGTGACCATCTGCTTTCAAATAACGAATTTGAGCATAGAGACATTCGTCGTGCGAACCTCCCATTTCTACTAGCGCTATTTTCTTAATCCCACTCATTCGGATTCAAGATTACGGATAGTAGTTGATTTGACCAAAAAAATTAGAATGAATAACGGACTTCGGTTCCGTTCAGCCGTCGGATTAACAATCTAAAGCAAAGCCTGAACGGAGTTCAAACCATACTGAATCAGGGCTGAGGCACCCGAAGTCCGAAGCTCGAACCCTAATCGAATACCGAAACCTTATCCTTCAAATAATCGTTGTTCATCTCGCGTAAATCGGCGTTGTAATTCTCAATGAGCACTTGCATCGCCAAACCGAGAACTTGCTCCTCCGAAACCTTCACTCCAGTGGCATGACTTAATACCTCCGCGATATGCGACAAGCGATCTGCATCCAATGAAAAAGCCGATAAATTCTCACTTTCAGTCGATTCAATGTCCAATTTACTTAAATCGTTCACCAGTGAATTTGAAGAACTCGGTTTAACCTCACTAAATGTCGAATGCTGAGCCGGCGGAGCCTGAGACATTGCTGAGCCCACTTCTTGCTGATGCGCGCTCGATGCCATCTCCGAAGAGTGACTTGCCACTGCTCCGTACTTTGGAGTAAATAAATCAATGTTGTTAAAGCTCTTTGTTTTCAACAGCTTCCATCCTCCTCTGCTCGACTTTCGGTAATGCTTCGCTTCCACTTTCGCGCCATGTTTGTAAACCCACTTTTCCTCATTTTCTCTGTAATGTTTGCTGATCGTCTCGATTAATCGACCTTGACGATCGTACTTGAAGTCAATTACTTCGTTGTAGTTATACATCAAATTGTGGTTGTCGTCGTAATTTGGACTTCCCAATTCAATTCGAATGATTCGATTGTTTTGATCAATTGTTCTGGAAAAGATATCGTGGTTCATGAATACTTTCTCTACGCGATTTCCGTGGTAATCCGTTCCTGTCCAGTTTATCACACGGTTGCCGCGTATATTCGTTCCATCCTTGTCGATATCAAACACGTATTCTCCTGCTCGCTCAAACTGCCAATCGGCCATTCCTCTTCTAAAGCTTTGCGATGAAATCTCACGGTCATTTGCATCGAATTCATACTCAATCCCAGTGCTTGTCCGATTGTCGTAGTCATAATTAGTCCGCGACATCGAATTAACATTGCCGTAGGCTGTTCCTTTTACTCTGAAATAATTTCGGTTGTTGCGCTCGTCGTATCCCTGAATCATGTAGCGATCTTCCACCCAATTGCCTTCCGTCTGCGATTTGTAATGACGGCTTTCCGTTTCATAACCATACTTGTTGTATTGGAACGTTTCGCGCTCATATCCCTGCGTGTAGATATACTTAATCTCTTCCGCGAGCATATTGTTATCGTATCGGAATTTATTGAACATTCTCATTCGCTTGCCTCCGGGAAAATAGTGCGAAGCTTCCACAATGCGCATTTGAGCATCGTATCGCTCGAAGGAAGAACCTTTAGTGCCAACATGCTCGTTGGTTATCGTTCCGTCAGGATGAAATTGAAAGGTCATTACTTGCGCATAAACCGGTGAGAAATTCCACATAATGATCCCGATGAAAATTATTCCCACTGCAATCTTTCCTGATACCTTCATAATCCTGGTTTTAAATGTTTCACATGTCGTTAAAATTTCAAATAGCATGCCATAAGAATTGAACTCAGGTTTTTCCGTAGCTTTGTTCACAATGAAGAAATGGTCATTATCCAAGTGGACACTCGCCTTAACGATGTTAATCATGGTTCTCGTTTCCAACAATTTAAATTGGACGAGAGATCATTGGAAGGGTGTTATTGAGTCGGATGCGAAAGGGTACTTTGCCTATTTGCCCGCGACATTCGTCTATGGCGATTTGAATTATGGCTTCTACGACAAAATGGAAATGGAGAAGTATTACGACGCCAATTTCTATTTCGATTACCGTTTCCAAACAGATGAAGATCGATATTACAACAAGTATTTCTGTGGATCGGCAATTGCCATGAGTCCGTTTTACATGGTCGCGCACGTCATAGCCAACAGCAGCGGTTACGATTCCGATGGCTACTCCTTCCCTTACATTGTCTCCATCACCTTGGCTGCGCTCTTTTATCTCTTCCTCGGATTGCTTTATCTCCATAAAACACTCACACTTTACGAAGTTTCAGAGCGGAATAAATCCATTGTGATTCTTGCCGCAGCGTTCGGAACCAACTTGTTTTATTATGCAATTGTGGAGCCTGGACTATCTCACATCTACTCCTTTGCCTTCGTTTCAATGTTCATTTATTTCGCAAAGCGCTATTTCACCTCATTCGAGAAAAAGTACGTGATTTATCTGGCAGCTGCACTCGCCATGATCATTCTTATACGTCCTGTAAATGGCCTGATTCTTTTCAGTTTACCGCTCTTCGCTGGAAGCTGGCCTCGACTAAAAAATGGATTGCATCAACTGATCATCCACTATAAATTGTTGCTGGCAAGTGTTGTGATTGGAGCAGCCATTTTGAGTATTCAACTACTCGTGTACAAACTTTCCACAGGGCAATTCCTTATTTATTCCTACGGAACGGATCGCTTCTATTTCCTAGAACCGCACATTTTTGATATTCTGTTTAGCTATCGAAAAGGCTTGTTTTTGTACACTCCCATTTACTTTATTTCGATGCTTGGTCTTTTCCTTCTTTGGCAACGACGCAAGTTTGAAACGATTGCATTTTTCGGGTTCTTTCTGCTGATTACATATGTACTTTCTTCATGGTGGATGTGGTATTATGGAGGAAGCTTCTCATCGAGAGTTTACGTTGAATATTTGCCCGTTTTCATGGTGATTTTAGCCTTGGGATTGAATCAGTTGAAAGGGCGCTGGTCAAAAATTGCATCCGTGACACTCATCGTATTGCTCATTGGATTCTGCCAATTCCAGACTTATCAATACCGTTATGGTGAAATTCATTGGTCAGAAATGACGAAAGATCAGTATTGGAATGTATTTTTACGGATTGATCGCTTGATGTAATATCAACGAAACCTATTGAATTATGAGTAAAACGCTGTCAATTGTTATTCCCGCATACAACGAGGAGAGAACGATCCATGAGATTTTGGATGCCGTGCGCGCTGTTGAATTAGATGGAGGAATGAAAAAAGAAGTGATCATTGTTGATGATTGCTCCTCAGATGACACCATGGGACGATTGGAAGCTTACAGCAAAGAACATCCAGAAATGGGACTCAGCCTTCACAAACACGAAGTGAATAAAGGAAAAGGCGCTGCTCTTCATACAGGAATCGACAAAGCAACAGGCGATTACATCATCATTCAAGATGCCGATTTGGAATACGATCCTGAAGAATACAACTTATTGTTGAAGCCAATCTTGATCGGGCAGGCAGATGTTGTTTATGGATCGCGTTTTATGGGAGGGAATCCTCACCGCGTGCTGTTTTTCTGGCATACAATCGGAAATAAATTTTTGACACGCCTGAGCAACATGTTCACTAACTTGAACCTTACGGATATGGAAACGTGTTACAAGATCTTCCGCGCAGATTTGGTGAAAAGCGTACGTTTGAAAGAAAAGCGTTTTGGTTTTGAACCAGAAGTAACGGCCAAGGTTTCTCGTATTAAGGGAGTGAGAATTTACGAAGTTGGAATTTCGTATTACGGTAGAACATATGAAGAAGGTAAAAAGATCGGTTGGAAAGACGGATTCCGTGCTTTGTGGTGCATTATGAAGTATAATATTTGGTCAAGAAAGTAGGTTCAACCTATTCCATCAAGCCAAATCCTTCTGGAACTTTTTTCGAATCAACTTTGTTGTAAGGCCAAATGTAAATGGTCTTGACAATGGCATTGTCAGCATCTACCAAATCATACTTATCAACTGGAGTGCTAACGATTTCACTGCGAACAGATCCACTGCGGTACCATTGATATTCGGACGCCCCAGGCTGAATCAAAATCAAATTTTCTAAATACTTGCGGGAGCCTGCAATGTCAGCAAATGGAATTGGATTATTGGCTGAAAAACCGAAATCACCTTTCCCTTGTGGCAATTCTTCTTCAGTTGTTCCTTCGCGCTCTCGAACCCCGTTGACCATCGCCTCCATTTCTGCCATGAAATCGTGTTCCTTATCTTGCTTCTTCTTTGAACCAAATAATCCGAATAAACCCATTGATATTTCTTTTTAACGAACGCTATAAATCGATTAGACCAATCTTCTCCTTTGGTCCAGCAACAGAATAAATGAGTAACTCTCCCGTCCTGTAATTGACTGTAAACAGCTTCGGCACGACAAGCGTATTGCTTCGATCTCGTTGTAAGAAATTCGTTCGGATTGACTCTCCGGATTCTAAATCAATAGACGTCAAAGCCACCGCGTTTCTTTTTCTACTGTAATTCGCTGAATTGAGTCGCTGCGGGTACAAAAACGCTCCATCCGCATCGTAGTTTTCCAGATTATCATTAAAAATGAAATACACTCTTCCACTATCAACGAAACTCTCGAAACTGCTGTAAGGACCGCCATCATTGATGGACACTTGATCCTTCTCAATTTTCTTTACCCATGAAAACGCGCCAGTCGTATCAATCTTGTACGCTATAATGTCGTTGTAATAATAATAGTACATGTTGGAGGATTGATCGACTCGACCATCAGAATTTGAGCGAACTTGCACATAATACTGCTCCATCGTCCCAACGATACTTCCATCATCTAAAAACGTGACATCGCGCATCGTATAGCTATACAATTCAGGATCACCTTTGCCCTGCTTTTTCCTCCTTTCGGCTCTGCGAAGAGAACGTTCGGACCAGCCCTGCGTAATGAACTCTTCTTCAAATTCCTTGAATCCTTCTTGAATTACTTCTTCCGAGTCCAAGTTCAACTTCTGATAGAAAACTCCCGCTACGGTTGACTGCGAATTATTGCTGTAAATACCAGTCAAGGTAAATGTATTGCTATCCGCAGATGACATTGCCAAAGCAACCACTGGTTTCCCATCAAGATCGAGTGTAAAATCCTGTAATCCTAAATCATAATTGAGTCGATAAATGTGCAAGGCCTTGTACTCCGTCTTTGCAGAGAATAATGTCTTCCTTTCTGATTTTTGGAACTCAGAGAGACAAATGAAGTAATCGCCTGAGTTTGAAATAAGGTGCTCGTGAATATCTGATAAATCTGGATCGAAGGGCAACTTGTATTCACCTTCGTTGACCATATTCATGTCGAGATCAAAAATTTTAAATCCGTAGGTATCCTTGACATCCTTCCTACCTGGAATTTCCCAAATGACGCCAAAGTATTTGCGGTTTGGTGAAGCTCTAAATCTAAATTCGCCAGGCTTCTGATTTCGATCGAGGTTGTAAGATGCTAAGAGCGTAATCTCATCTTCCTTCTCCAAGTTTTCATCGAACGCTTGCATATAGAAGTGATTCTTCCCTTCTTTTTTATCGGATAGAAAGACAGCGAACTTGTCATTAATGACACTCGCTCCCTCAAAATTGGCGATGCTCTCCTCTGCTACCAAGCGAATCTTCGCCGAATTAACCAGCCTGAGATCCTTATGTTTTGTCACTTTGTAATGTCCAAACAATCGACCACCTGACCAACGCAGTGCGTAAAATTCGTTCTTAGAGTTCGGTAACAAGTAAAGTAATCTACCCTGCTTACGATTCATTTCGCCCCAGCGAATATCTGGAATCGAATGAGTAGACTCCTGTGCAGACGAAAACAGCGTGCACATCAACCCAAAAGACAGTGTCAAGAGGATTCTTCGTGCGCTTATATTTTTAGTTTTATTTCTAATGTGGACAGCTTTATTTAGTCATCTTCTCCAAAACGGATAATTCCGAATTTCTCTTTGGATCCTTTTACGGCGTATACCAAAACTTCTCCGGTATTGTAATCGACATTGAACAATTTTGGAACGGCCATCGCCCCTAATTCAGAACGGTCGAAGAACATTTTTCGTGTAAATTCTCCCGACTCCAAATCCATTTCTACTAAAGCTACGGTATTTTTTTTCTTTGATAAAGTCGAAGACCTTAATTTTTCCTCATCACTAAACTCTCCCGACTCATCATAATTCAAGTTATTATCATTGAAAATCATATACATTTTACCGTTATCAATGAATCGTTCGTAAGAGCTAAAGTAACCTCCATCATTTGATGAAACTTGATATTTCTGAATCTTTTCGTGCCAATCGAAACCACCATCTGCGCCAACTTTAAATGCGATAATGTCATTGTAATAATAGTAATACGTTGTTCGCGTAACTCCTCTTGAATCGGTTGTGGTAACCACACGAACGTAGTATTGTTCCATGCTTCCAACTACGCTTCCATCATCCAAAACGTGAACATCTCGCATCACGTACTGATAAAGTTGTGGCTCTACATCTTTGCCTCTCGCACGCTTCTTTTCTACTTTTTTCTTTTGTCGATTTGACCAACCTTGAGTAATGAAATCTTCCGAAAACTCCTCGAAACCTTCAGTCAAGATCTCCTGTGATTTAAAATCGAGCTTTAAATAAAACAAGCCCTTAATTCCTGGCTTTTCTCTTTCACCGTAAGTTCCAGTGATGATAAACATTCTATCATTGTCCGAATTGATGTTCAATGCTTCAACACGTTTTCCTTCCAAGTCGATTTCAACATCCTCCATTCCATCTGGCGTGATGTGGTAGATGTGCATCGTTTTGTAATTCGCGTAGTTTCTGAACAATTTCTTCGTCTCATTTTCCTGATATTCAGTCACGACAGTGAAAAAATCTCCTGTATTCGATAAGTGCATCGCGTTCACACGACAGTACCTAGATTCAAATGGGAACTCGTATGTTCCTTCTGAAACCTCCTGAAGATCAAGGTCGAAAATTTTGTATCCGTACTTCGTTTCTTCGTCTTTTTTTCCTGGAATGGTCCAAACAACTGAGAAGAACTCTCTATTCTGCGATTGATAAACGGAAAACGTTCCTGCAAATCTTCGGCGCTTGCTTTCCAATTCGTAGGATGCCAATTCGTATGCATTCCCGATTGGTTCCAAATCATTACCGTACTCCTGCATGAAGAAAGTGTTGTTCCCCGCCTGCTTGTCTGATAGAAATACGACGAAGTGATCCCCCACTATTGTTGATCCCTCAAAATTGGCTGGACTATTATTGGCGCGCAAAACGAGCTTCTCTTTGGCTTCAGTTTGAAGATTTTTATGAGATGAAACCTGCAAGCTTCCAAAGATCCCTCCGCCCGATCGACGCAAAGCGAAAAAGTCATTCGCATCTCGAGGCAATAAAGAAAGAAGATGTCCTGGTTTCTTTTCCAATTCACTCCATTCGAAGACACTTACCTGAGCATCTGAGGCAAAGGTTAGCAGCATAACTGCAGCTGCACTCAATAATTGTTTGAACATTAGATGATTTTTCCTCTAATGTAATCAAAAATGTTACCAAGAATTAAGAATTACCCAACGAGTTGAATTCCTGTATACGATTGAGGAGAAATTGCCTTTAATTCAGCTTTTAGCTCGTCTGAAACCTCCAAGGTGTCCACAAATGCGTGAACAGTAGCTTTGGTAATCGCTTCGTTCTTACGTGTTAGACCTTTCAACGCTTCATATGGCTTTGGGAATCCTTCACGACGCAAAATCGTTTGAATTGCCTCCGCCACAACAGCCCAGTTATTTTCTAAATCTGCAGCGAACGCATCTTCGTTCAACAACAACTTATCCAAACCTTTTAAGGTTGATTTCATAGCAATAAACGTATGTGCCAACGGCATTCCGATCGTTCTTAATACCGTTGAATCTGTTAAATCGCGTTGCAATCTCGATACTGGCAATTTTGATGCAAGGTGCTCATAAATCGCATTGGCGATCCCGATGTTTCCTTCTGAATTTTCGAAATCAATTGGATTCACTTTGTGTGGCATTGCAGATGATCCTACTTCTCCCGCTTTCAATTGCTGTTTGAAGTATTCCATTGAAATGTACGTCCACATATCGCGATCTAAATCCAATAAAATCGTATTAATACGCTTCAAACCATCGAAAAGAGCCGCCATGTTATCGTAGTGCTCGATTTGCGTTGTTGTTTGGCTACGTGATAATCCTAAAATATCGTTCACGAAGTGATTCGCGAATCCAACCCAATTGTTGTCCTCATAAGCCACATGATGTGCATTGAAGTTTCCTGTTGCTCCGCCAAACTTAGCTGAGAATGGAACTTGAATCAACAATTCACGCTGAATTTCTAATCGCTCAACAAATACTTGAACTTCTTTCCCCAAGCGCGTTGGAGATGCTGGTTGTCCGTGTGTTTTTGCCAACATCGCGACATCTTTCCACTCAATGCTCAATCCACGTAATTTCTCGATTACTTGATCCAATAACGGCAAGTATTCGTTTTGCAATGCTTCTTTCAACGAAAGCGGAATGGATGTGTTGTTGATATCTTGAGAGGTCAATCCAAAGTGAACAAACTCCAAGTACTTTTCCAATCCCATGGCCGTCATTCGATCTTTCACGAAATACTCAACAGCTTTCACATCGTGGTTGGTTACTTTTTCAATGTCTTTGATCCACTGAGCATCTTCCTCTGAAAAGTTCGTGCACAAAGCGCGCATATCTTCGTAGCGCTCTTTTGGGAAATCCGCCAACGCTTTCACGCCACTTTCTACCATTGCAATGAAGTATTCAACTTCCACAATTACGCGGTAACGAATCAAACCAAACTCCGAGAAATATGGTTGCAACTCTGTTGTTTTCGAATGGTATCGACCGTCAATCGGCGAAATGGTAGTTAAGGGATTAAAATTCATAACCAACTGGATTTTGTAAAGAAAGCGCAAAGATACAAAAGCCTTAGGATATAAACTGGAGCTGGAATCTAAATTACGCTCTGGTTTTCGTCGTTTTGAAACAGGATTGATTAATTTTGATTCATGCGCATTTTTAAGAACATGGCATTTGGGTTCAAATCCTACTGGAAAGCAATCAAATTTATGATTGAATACCGCTTGTACTGGTACCTCGGGATTCCTGCCGTTCTGATGTTGTTCATTTATTGGTTGGGAGCGAAAATTCAATCGCATAAATTCGTTCCGCAGACAGAGACCGTTAATGAAGTGATCTGGTACATGTTCTATTTGCTGATTGAGATCACGATTGCGATCCTTCTGATGAAGTTTGCAAAATACCTCGTTGTGGCACTACTCTCCCCTCTCTTGGCAAAACTCAGTGAGAAAACTGAAAACATTCTGACAGGTAATAAATATCCTTGGAATTTCGCTCAACTTGTGAGCGATGTAAAACGTGCTATGCGCATCATTGTTCGAAACTTGATGTGGGAGTACTTCTTTTTCTTGGTGATTCTTGTGGTTTCCTTCATTGGTTGGGAAGATCCAACTTCATCGCCAATATTCTACCTCACTTTCGTAATCGGATTCTATTACTACGGTTTTGCATTCATGGATTACATCAACGAGCGCCGTCGACTCACGATGGATCAGAGTATTGCCTTTATGCGCGAAAATCGTGGGCTTGCTGTTGTTATTGGTGGGGTTTATTCTGTTTTGATTCTTGTACCTGTCGATATCTCGGTGTTATTTGATTTTTCTGCATTCGGCGAAGATTTTGGATCGGCTCTCGGGAACTTCTTTCTGAACTTATTCCTTTGGATATGCGCTTCCACCGCACCAATTTTAGCGATTATCGCAGCAACAATTGCCATGGATGATTTAGTTGATTTATCAACTAATGAGCACTCTATTCATGAAGATGAAGACAGTTTCGAGGAAGAATAATGCGGGATTAAGGCAAAATTTCTTTTCTTTTGCATAACTTTTGTACTTCTCTGGCAAAACAAAAATTAATTCTATGAAAAATTGGATCCGTATTGTAGCAGTATTCACAGTGCTACTTTTTACCAACTCTAGCGCATTTTCAATGGCAGCGCCACCAGATTCTACAACAACGATTGTAGACAAAGCATCTGCGGCCTACCTAATTGAAGAAGGAAGAACATTGTACGCGAAAGGGAGAATGAAGGACGCCTTAATTAAATTTCGTCAAGCATCAGTAAAAGATGCCAATAGCTGGAAAGCATCTTTCTGGATTAGTAAGTGCCACTATCGAATGGACAACTTTGGATACGCCTTAAAATATGCATTGACATCAGCGGATCAAGGTGGAGATAAAATAGACGATGAAGTCTATTTCATTCTTGGAACGTGCTACCATCGATTGGGAAATATCGATACCGCAATCATCAATTTTCAAAAAGCCAAGGACCTTCTTCCAAAGAGAAGAGCTTTAGATTTAAGGGTAGATCACAACATTGCAGAGTGCGAATTTGCACTTTCTGAAATGGCAAAAGGTGACGTTGACAGCACAATGAAATCGCGATTGCAAGGAACAATTAATTCAGGATACGACGATTACAACATTGTGCTTCTTGGAAACCTTCCTTCAATGTACTTCACATCGCGAAGAAGTAATACAACAGGTGGAGGTTTGAATCCAGATGATCAGCGTTATTTTGAGGACACGTACAGATGTACTTACGACGAAGAGTTGAAAGAATGGGGCGATGCAACGAACGAATTGGGCAAACTGAACTCAGAAGGTTTCGACGCATTGAACTACGTTTCACCGGATGGATTAAGTGGCATCATGACCTTGAATACGACGGTTACTGGTGAGAAAAAGACCACTCGCGGTTCTGACCTTTGTGAAATCAAAAAGAACAATAAAGGAACGTGGAATACTCCAAAGATCATTAAGAACAAAACGATCAACACTTCATATTTCGAAGGATCAGCGACATTAACAGCTGACGGAAACACGATGTATTTCGTTACAGACCGAAAAGGAGAAAAGAAATCAACTGATATTTACGTAGTACAGCGTGAAGGAAAAGCTTGGGGAGATGCTGAGCCACTTCCAGAAAGCATCAATACTGTAGGAAGAGAAACGACACCGTTTATCACACCTGATGGACGCTACTTGTTCTTTAGTTCTAATGGACACCTTGGAATGGGTGGACTGGACATCTACGTAGTAGAAAACAAAGGCGGTGAATGGGGAACACCTGTGAACTTAGGAATTGGAATCAACACGGTAAACAACGATTCTCACTTCGTTTACTCTGCTGAGCAGAAGAAGGCCTTCATTTCAGGGTACGAAATCGTTGGTGAGAAATCAAGTATCGATATTTACGAAATTGACATGACTGGTTTCGAGTTTCCTTCGAACTAACGAGCGAATTCATAAAAGAATTAAGCACTGCTTCGGCAGTGTTTTTTTTTT
>JAQXBM010000013.1 GCA_029252405.1 Crocinitomicaceae bacterium | reverse complement strand
TAAAAACCTAACCAATGTAAGCGCAACTAATTTTAAAAAAGAGACAAAAAAAACGCCCGAACCAAAGGAACGGGCGTTGTAGTATTGAGAATCTCTCTAAGAGAAATCTATTTTGCTTCAGCTTCTGGCTTTGGCAAAAGAACCTTACGTGAAAGCTTCCACTTACGCGTTTTTGGATCTTTACCTACCACTTTGAATTTCACAATATCTCCTTCTTTACAAACGTCTTCCATTTTCTGGATACGCTCGTGTGCGAATTCTGAGATGTGAATCAAACCATCTGTACCAGGAACGATTTCAACAAATACTCCGTATGCTTGAAGTGATTTGATTTTTCCTTCGTACTCAGCACCTTCATCAACTGTTGGTGGGAAAGCAATTTGCTTGATCATTTTCACAGCAGTGTTCATGTCATCTGCATTGTTCGACATAATCTGAACATTCCCTTCACCTGATTCCAATTCTTCAATTGTAATGTTCGTGTTGGTATCTTTCTGCATTTGCTGAATGATTTTTCCACCAGGTCCGATGATCGCTCCAATCATGTCGTTTGGCACTGTGAATGCCTCGATACGAGGAGTTTGTGGTTTCAACTCTGTGTTTGGAGCAGCAATTGTTTCCGTGATCTTGTCCAAGATGTGTAAACGTCCTTCTTTCGCTTGATTCAACGCTTGAGTCAATACTTCGTAAGGAAGACCATCTACTTTAATATCCATTTGACAAGCTGTAATTCCAGCTGCTGTTCCAGTAATTTTGAAATCCATATCTCCAAGGTGATCTTCATCTCCTAAGATATCAGACAATACTGCAAACTTTCCGTTCTCAGCATCTGCAACTAATCCCATTGCGATTCCTGATACTGGCGCTTTAATCTGGATACCACCATCCATCAATGCCAATGTTCCAGCACAAACTGTTGCCATAGAAGACGAACCATTTGACTCAAGAATCTCAGACACCAAACGAATTGTGTAAGCGTTATCTTCTGGAAGAACTGGCTTCAATGCACGAAGTGCCAAGTTACCGTGTCCAATCTCACGACGAGATGTTCCTCTCAACATACGCGCTTCACCAGTTGAGAATGGAGGGAAGTTGTAGTGCAACATGAATGGAACGTTTCCTGAGAAAGTTACATCATCAATTCGTTGCTCATCCATCTTTCCACCCAAAGTAAGTGTCGTCAACGATTGAGTTTCACCACGTGTAAACACAGCAGAGCCGTGTGCCGTTGGTAAGTAATCAACTTCTGACCAGATTGGACGAATTTCGTCAAACTTACGTCCATCCAAACGGATGTTATCGTTCAACATCGTATCTCTAACCGCTTTCTTCATTGCAGCTTTGTAGTATACAGAGATGTACTTCCCTTCTACTTCTAACTCTTCTTCAGAAAGTGATGCGATATATTCTTCTTTGATTGCTCCGAACAATTCAGCTCTTTTTTCTTTAGATGCCAAACCTTGCTCTGCAACAACTTTACATTTTGCGTAACATGCTTCCATTACCTTCGCACGAACCTCATCGTTGTGATCTTCATGAGAGTATTCTCTTTTTGGAGAAGTACCTGGAACTTCTGCTGCCAAATCCAATTGGAATTGACATTGCAATTTAATTGATTCGTGAGCTTTCTTGATGATTTCAACCATTTCTGATTCTTGAATCTCAAGCATTTCACCTTCCACCATTACGATGTTGTCAATTGTTCCTGCAATCATACAATCGATGTCTGAAGCTTCCATTTCCTCCAACGTTGGATTAATGATGAACTCTCCATCAACTCTACCTACACGTACTTCAGACATTGGTCCGTTGAACGGGATATCAGAAACTGCAATTGCTGTTGATGCAGCGAATCCAACTAAAGCGTCCGGGCTGTTAATTCCATCATAAGCAATTAATTGCATCATACATTGAACCTCAGCATGGAAATCATCTGGGAACAATGGACGCAATGCACGATCGACAATTCTCATCACCAAGATTTCTCTTTCTGATGGACGTGCCTCTCTTCTGAAGAAACCACCTGGGATTCTTCCGTCTGCAGCAAATTTCTCCTTGTAATCTACCGTCAATGGTAGAAAATCTACGCCTTCTCTGGCGTCTCTGTTTGCAACTACTGTTGCAAGAATCATAGTGTCGCCCATTCGTAACACTACGGATCCGTCAGCTTGCTTCGCTAACTTTCCAGTCTCGATGGAGATCTCTTTTCCTCCGATAGTGATGGACTTTGTTATTCCTATATTCATATTTATTTGTTTACATTTTAATTAATTGACGCTTCGACTTCGCTCAGCGCCCAGTTCTCAGTGCTACAATCCAACTCTTTCTATACCTCGGGCATTGAGCGGAGTCGAAATGCAATCCCAATTTTAGCAAAGAAGGGACAGCCGAACTAAATTCGAATGCCCCCTCTTATAAATTTTGCACGTGTAAATGATCTTAACGACGAAGTCCAAGTTCTTTTACAATCGCACGATATCTTGAGATATCTGTCGCTTTCAAGTAATCAAGCAAGCTACGACGCTTACCAACTAACAATTGAAGAGCTCTTTGAGTTCCGTAATCTTTACGGTTCTTTTTCAAGTGCTCAGTCAAGTGAGAAATGCGGTAAGTGAACAAAGCAATTTGCCCTTCTGAAGATCCTGTGTCAGATTCAGACTTCCCGTACTTCGCGAAGATTTCTTTTTTCTTTTCTGGTGCTAAATACATTCCAATATTTATTTAATGATTTTTATGTATGTCGAATTTCGACGTGGCAAAGATAGTGTTATTATTGAAACATTCAACCAAGTAGTCAAAACTTCACTCTTTTAACAAAAGTTTCTCATTTCGATGATGTTAAGGACTTGTTATCCTGCTACACAGTACTTCAAACATTTTTAATTTCACTCTATGTTATTTAGCGTATTGCTTTCATGTCTATTCATTTTTAGTCTTGGCCTTGTCCCTTTAGCTCAAGAGACAAATAATTACGAAGGAAATGAGGAATACTTGAGGATGTGTGTTCTTTGGAAGGATTCTACGGAGTATCAAATGGCCGATATCAATTCTCAGAACAGAACAATTTATAAGTTTACCGTTCAACAACTCTTCTGAGGTATTTATAAGGAACAGGAGATTTATATAATCACACATTCAATACAAATCGATCAATTTAACCCTGAGCGGAAATTAGGTCGAGCGTATTATTGGACACTTCGCAAAACTGAACATATTATTGAAGATCTTCCTGTTTACAAAGCAGGAGGGAATTTTTAGTTCAAGCGTCAAATAAGTATGAATAAAAATCGATTTCCTGACGTTCTGACATGAAAATCACTTTGGCTCGATATTCGACTAAACTCGGTCATGAGCGAAAAAAGTAAAAGCAACGTCTCTTTCAAATGGGCATTCAAAGAATATATTTGGCCGAGAAAGGGAATGTTAGGGGTTGGATTAGTCCTCATTTTAATCCGAAGTGCCGCTGGTTTGGTCGTTCCCGGGGCTGTGCAGATTCTTGTAGATGATGTAGCCAAAACAAAGAACGAGCAAATGCTTTGGATAGTTCTTCTTATCAGTGCTTTGGCAATTTTAATTCAGGCAGCCGCATCCTTTAGTTTAACACGACTATTGAGTGTTCAGGCGCAGCACATGATTTCCCAAATGCGAATTCAGGTTCAATCCAAACTAATGAGATTACCAATTGGTTTTTTCGACAGCAACAAATCGGGAGGCTTGGTTTCAAGAGTTATGAGTGATGTTGAAGGCGTAAGAAACCTCGTTGGAACTGGATTTGTTCAATTGATTGGAGGAACAGTTACTGCCATTGCAACAATTGTCATCTTGGTGAAAATCAATGCAATAATGACAGTTTCAGCATTAATTCCTGTTGTTGTTTTCGGAATAGTAATGCTTAAAGCGTTTGGATATGTACGCCCGATATTCAGAAATAGAGGAAAAATAAACGCTGATGTCAAAGGACGATTAACGGAAACGCTTGGTGGAGTCCGAGTAATTAAAGCATTCAACGCAGAAGAGCAAGAAAACAAGAACTTCGAAAAAGGAGTTGATAGCTTGTATCAAAATGTGAAGAAGAGTTTGACTGCCACTGCATTGATTCAAAGTTCCTCTGTCTTTTTAATCGGTCTCGCATCTACAGGGATAATGGGACTTGGTGGTTACTTCATGATGGACGGATCATTGACAACAGGTGAGTTCTTTTCATTCTTCTTGTACCTCGGTTTCATGATAGCACCAATCGTTCAAATGGGTAATATCGGAAGCCAGTTGACCGAAGCAATGGCAGGTTTAGACCGAACTCAAGAATTGCTCAACATGACTGAGGAGGACGACCCTACTGTTCGAACGGAAATATTAAAAGATATTCACGGTGATATTGAATTCAATGATGTGAGCTTCTCTTACGAAGAAGGAAAGGAAGTCTTGCACAATGTTTCGTTTACAGCTTCAAAAGGAAGCGTCACTGCCTTAGTTGGATCATCTGGATCTGGAAAATCAACGATTGCCAGTTTGGCAGCATCTTTCCAAAACCCGGAATCAGGATTGGTAACGATTGATGGCATCGATATGTCGAAAGTAAACCTGAGCTCATTCCGAAAAGATTTGGGAGTTGTTTTGCAAGATGATTTCCTATTCGAAGGAACCATTCGCGAGAACATTGTTTTCCCTAGACCAAATGCCACTGAAGAAGAATTGCAAGCCGCAGTTGAAGGCGCTTACGTGAATGAATTCACCGATCGCTTTGAAGAAGGATTGGACACGCTAATTGGTGAACGCGGGGTGAAATTATCTGGTGGACAGCGTCAGCGTATTTCAATCGCTCGTGCGTTATTGGCCAATCCGAAGATTATTATTTTGGATGAAGCCACGTCGAACTTGGATACAGAAAGTGAATCATTTATTCAGAAAAGTTTAAATGGTTTGATGCAAGACAGAACCACTTTCGTAATTGCCCACAGATTGAGTACAATTCAAAAGGCAGATCAGATTTTAGTAATAGAAGAAGGGCGTATCGAAGAACGCGGCAAGCACGATGAGTTATTGGCGAAGAAAGGTCGATACCATGATCTGTTTACGTATCAAAGTAGAATCTGATGGATTGAAAGATTGCCTTCGGCATTAAAAAATTGAAATAAAAAAAATTGAAAGACGAATTCTCATCTTTCAATTTTTCAATTTATTAGTATTTCAATCTCAGCCTATCTAAAAAACTCCAAGCTCTGAGCTAAAGTCTCCTTCAGTTGTGGACGTTCAACAATGTAATCTAAGAACCCGTGTTCCATTACAAACTCTGAACGTTGGAATCCATCTGGCAAATCACGACCGATCGTTTCACGAACGACACGCGGTCCTGCAAATCCGATTAATGCGTCTGGTTCGGCGATATTCAAATCTCCCAACATGGCAAATGAAGCGGTAACTCCACCTGTAGTTGGATCTGTCAAGAAAGAGATGTAAGGCAATCCAGCTTTTGAAAGCTGACCCAGTTTCCCAGAAACTTTTGCCATTTGCATCAATGAAAGTCCAGCTTCCATCATACGCGCTCCACCCGACTTCGAAATAATCATGAATGGACATTTCGCTTTGATCGCCGCGTCAATCGCTTTGGCAATCTTCTCTCCCATTACTGAGCCCATTGAACCACCGATGAATGAAAAATCCATGGCTGCAATCACGAAATCGTGACCGTCTAACTTACCTTTCGCAGTACGAATGGCATCTGTCAATCCTGTTTTCTTTTGGGATGCTTTTACTCGATCCTCGTATTTCTTTGTATCCTCGAACTTCAAAGGATCACCCGATTTAATTTTGGCGTTTAACTCTCGGTACTTTCCTTCATCAAAAAGAATCTGGAAGTATTCCTCTGAGCCAATGCGCTCGTGGTGATTACAACGATTACAAACGTAAAAGTTGTTTTGAAGATCGTCTGCTCCAAAAATCGTCTTACAGTTCGAACATTTCTTCCAGAGACCTTCAGGTGTTTCCTTTTTGTCGTGGGTAGATGTTGTAATTCCTTCTTTACTTCTTTTAAACCAACTACTCATAGTGTTCTAAATTATGTTGTAAATCTAATGGAATACTATAATGTATTCACATTATTCAAATCCTTAAATGATCTTTCGAGACGCTTGATGAAGGTCAACTCACCATCGCGCAACCATTTTCTTGGATCGTAATATTTCTTGTTCGGCTCATCGGCTCCTTCTGGATTTCCGATTTGCGTTTGTAAATAATCAATTTTATTCGTGATGTAATCACGGCTTCCTTCCGTAAAAGCAAACTGTAAATCTGTATCAATGTTCATTTTGATCACTCCATAACCAATTGCCTCGCGAATCTCTTCTAGCGACGATCCTGATCCTCCGTGGAATACGAAGTCCACTGGGTTGTGACCTGTGTTGAATTTCTCCTGAATGTGGTTCTGAGAATTCAATAGAATTTTAGGCGTCAATTTCACATTTCCTGGTCGGTAAACACCGTGAACATTTCCGAAAGAGGCAGCAATCGTGAATTTGTCGCTCACTTTCATCAACTCTTCGTAGGCGTATGCTACTTCCTCTGGCTGAGTGTACAATTTCGATACATCAACATTCGAGTTATCGACACCGTCTTCTTCTCCTCCTGTGATTCCTAATTCAATTTCGAGTGTCATTCCAATTTTGGACATGCGCTCTAAATAGTGCTTGCACGTTTCGATGTTCTCTTTCAAATCTTCTTCAGAAAGATCAATCATGTGCGAACTGTACAAAGGCTTACCGTGTTCAGCATAGAACTTTTCACCTGCTTCCAACAAACCATCGATCCAAGGAAGCAATTTACGTGCGGCGTGATCCGTGTGTAAAATCACAGTCGCTCCATAAAGTTCTGCTAAAGCGTGTACGTGCTTCGCTCCAGAAATACCGCCAAGAATACTCGCGCTGAAATTGTCATTGATCAAACCTTTACCAGCGTAAAAATGCGCTCCACCGTTTGAAAATTGAACAATAACTGGAGCGTTCATCATTGAAGCGGCCTCCATCACAGCATTGACTGTGCTAGTAGTTGTAACGTTTACTGCTGGAAGAGCAAATCCCTTCTCTTTTGCATACGCAAAAATTGCCTGTACTTCATCTCCTGTTGCAACTCCTGGTTTGATTCCGTGACTCATTGTAGGTACCTTTTATTAATTCGAGCGACAAAGTTAAGGATTTCTCATAAGTAAATTAAGTCCAAAACAGAAAGAATCATAGAATCCTAGATGAGTTTAGTTCTTATGCACTTATAATAAGTTAGAACAATTTCAAACTGAATGAATTATTCAGTAAATTGCACTCTACAAACATCCTATGAAAACTAAATACACCATTATTACGCTGCTCTCTATTGCCATATTGCTGGCGGGCTGCAACAATTACAGCAAAATTTCCTACTCCAAAGTTGATGTCTTTAAGAAGAAACCTGTCAAGGAAAAGATTGATCGGTACGATATCTATGTTCATCAAGACGAAACAACCTATCGCGTCGAAAATGCTGAAGTATCGGAAGAAGGTTTATCTGGAACTCCTGTTGAAGTTACGCAAGAAGAGATGTCCACTGGAGATAGCTTAAACGATATGCACATCTTCATGAGTGATGATCTCGATTTTGAGAGTGAACCGAATGAAGTCCAAAATTTCACCGAGGAAAACGTAGAGAATGTTGAAATGTACGGTTCCGAAAACAGTGGATTTGGCAAGGCATTTCTCATTGTTTTAGGTGTGCTCTTGCTTCTGCTCATCATTTTAATCATTTGGCTGGTAGTAGGAATTGCGAACTCAGGAGGTTCAAATTCTAGCGGATCGGACTCTGGTGGTTCTGACTCTGGAAACTCCGACTCTGGTGGTTCAGATTCAGGCGGATCGGATTCAGGCGGATCGAACTCGGGTTGCTATATCGCTACTATGAGTTATGGCTCGTACAACGCACCTCAAGTAATGGTGTTACGTGAATTCAGAGATCGATTCTTGGATAAGTTTGGTGCAGGACGCAAGTTCATCGCTTGGTACTACAGAAACTCTCCTGCTTTTGTTGAAAAGCACCGTTCTAAAAAATGGCTTCACAAAGTATTGCGAGTTCCGTTAACTGGATTCGTTGTATTCTTGAGACTCTTCTATTCAGGCGATCGTGCGAAAAGCTAAGCTCATATTTCTTTTTATTCTATTTGGTTTCATGGGGCATGCCCAAGATGCCATTACGATTAAACATTTCGGGATGACCATTCATCCCTTTGGAGATAAAACTGCCAATCTTCAACCAAATAAGCTCGACAAAAATGCCCGCTTCGTGTTGAACTATGGCTTGTTCTTGGGGTATGAGAAGTTCGTGTACGAAGATCTCGTCTCCATAAAATTCATCCAAGGCTTTTTAGCAGATTGCTCCAACGGCTTTGCCATGATATCGCATATCGGGGTTCGCGGAGCCATTTACAAAAGTGAAAAACACCGCGTATACGTTGGACTTGGACCAGCATTTCTCGTTAGAGATTCTTGGAATAGATTCGGTGAAGAATATGACGCTTCGGGCTACTTCAACGAAACGTACTCAAAAACCTTTGGCGACTTACAATGGAAGGCAGCACCAATCGCGATTGATATCGAATATGATTTCGCCTTTAACCCGAAGAATCAACTTTCATTTAGTTTTACGCCTGGAGTGCCGCTCGCAATGATTTTATCAGTCGGTTGGAAACACTGGTTGCACGTAAAAGAGTTTGACAAGTTCAAACCCTACGTGCCGAGAAAATGGAGATCAAAACTTTAGATTCCCACTAGTGCATCATTGAACTACAATGCGCTGTGTGCGATTCATAAATGAGATTAAATACACCCCAGGACTGAGAAAAGAGGTGTTCAGATGTGCTTCGCCATTGATTAAATCAAATCGCTTCACGACACTTCCCGAAGTATTGATCAACTCAACTTCTCCATCACGAAGAGCACGCATCGAAAGAACATCTCCTGTACTAATTGGATTTGGATAAAGGCTCATTTCGAGCTCTAGTTCGTCAAGATCTACGCTCGGTGAACCTGTGAGTTGAAAAATATCATGATGCCCAACAAAGCCACCGTTAGTGAACAAAAAGGTAAATAATCCATTGTACATTACGGCTGATTTTCGATCGGGAGAATGACTTCCAACCACGATTTTTACCTCATCCACAAAATCAATCCCCGTGTATACCAAAACGATAGATGATGAGTCCGCACCTCGGTAGTCTGAGTAATACAGAATATCATTGTCCTCCAATAGGAAGTGCAAATGTTCTCCATCTCTGATCGAAACAAAGCTTCCATCAAATTGAAATAATTCACGCGAATCATCTGGATGAATACTTGTAAAGTAGAGCTTGTTATTTGAAGACACGCGATGCTCAATCAGACTATTGCCTGCTGGAATTTGCATTTCTGTAAAATTCACTGCATCTGGACTTGAATAGAGTGTATCGTGAGAATCAGAATAAACACACAATAATCCATCCCATTCAAACAATTTGAACTCACCAGAAAGGCTTGGAAGAATCAAATTGACTGGATACATTTGATCATCTGGATAAACGACAAAAATTGATACCGTCCAAATCAACGAGACGTCAGTATGCGTATGAACCGCGGAAAAATAAAGCAGACCATCTTTCAATACTGGATGCTTCCAGTTGAACCCTCCATTGATGCCAATTGGAAAACCAATAGTTTGAATAGTTGTAAACGAATACGATCCATTAGCTGACGAAGCCTTGATCAACTGATATTCATCCTCGTTAAAAGTCGTGTTGATCGATTTGGTACTGTAAAAGACATCTCCATCCCAAGTTGCACAGACCGATTGAATGGAAACCATTCCCGTCGTAATTTGCTCTAAAAGATGCGTGCTTTTATCAAATTCATATAGCTGCGTGTTATTGCCATCATTTGCAACAACAAACACTCGATCGTCTATTTCCTGGATGACCGGATCACTATCTCCCACCCCACTATTCAAATCGAAAATTGTTGAATTGACCCCATCAAAATAAACAAGCTCAATACCATATCCAGCGATTGCTGAAAACAAAATCCCATCGTCCACGAATGTCGGTTCTCCCCTCACTTGATTGATTAGAGGTATTGAGATGGGAACAACTGCGCCTGTCGAAACATCATCAATGGTATAGTAAAAAACACCTGATGACTGATCAACATCGCGAGTCACTTGGTATAACTTGCTTGCATCCCAAGGCAATTTCACCAACTGCTCCGCGTAAAGATTGGGGTTCGCTAAAAACGTTGAATAATAGTTCGATTGAGCCTGAAGCCCGAAAGAAAATAGAATCGTAAATAAGAGTACATGTGCTTTCATATTGAATAGGATTAGTTTAAAATCAATGTAGATGAACATCTCAACATTAACAACTCAGGCTTCGTTTCGGATACTGAGAGGTATCATTGAAAGATTCAACTGTTCATTTGACAGGTAATTTCTCATGAAATCTGTTCATAGTTTGTCAACTATTTTTGGAATTCGACTTTAATGCGGATTCGCTTTTGTGTATATTTGAAACCTGAGTTAGGTTCTAAAATGCACTCAAGATCGCTTGCGAAAGTTTAGGTTTGAGTTTAGAAATTGATTTCAATATCTGCCTCAGAAATAGAGGAATTTGCCCATGGGATATTTAGAAGAATTAAATGAAAGTCAGCTAGCTGCTGTAAAACATATTGAAGGTCCAACGATGGTAATTGCCGGTGCTGGATCAGGAAAAACGCGTGTGCTCACCTACCGTATTGCTTTTATGATGGAACAAGGTGTTGACCCCTTCAATATTCTTGCCTTGACCTTTACGAACAAAGCAGCCAAAGAAATGACTGAGCGAATTGGTAACATCGTTGGTCCAGGTGAAGCTCGAAATATCACCATGGGAACGTTTCACTCGGTGTTTTCAAGAATTCTCCGAATCAATTCTGATCGTTTGGGATACCCAAGCAATTTCACCATTTACGATACACAAGACTCGAAAAGTCTACTCAAAGATATCATCAAGCAATTCAACCTAGACGATAAAGCCTACAAAGCTGGAAATGTATTGGGAAGAATCTCTTCTGCCAAAAACAACTTGATTTCACCTGAAGCTTATGCTCAGAACCCTGAAATCATTCAGGAAGATAAAATGGCAAAGCGCCCTGAAATGGCCCGAATCTACAAAACCTACGCTGCTCGTTGTTTCAACGCTGGAGCAATGGATTTTGATGATCTACTGTATCAAACGAACATCTTGCTGCGTGATTTTCCAGATGTCTTGAGCTACTATCAACAGAAATTCCGTTATGTATTGGTAGATGAGTACCAAGATACAAACTACGCTCAGTACTTGATTGTAAAGAAACTGGCGGCGGTATTCGAAAATATTTGTGTCGTGGGTGATGATGCGCAAAGTATCTACTCGTTCCGTGGAGCGAACATTCAAAACATACTCAACTTCAAAACGGATTACCCTGATTTCAGTTTGTACAAATTGGAACAGAACTATCGAAGTACGAAGAATATCGTTGAAGCGGCGAACGGTGTTATTGCGAAGAACAAAGATCAAATCAAGAAAACGGTTTGGACTGCGAACGACGGAGGTGAAAAAATCAGTGTCACGCGTACCTTGACGGATAACGAAGAAGGAAAGGTTGTCACGCAGAAGATCTACGACAAATCCAAAAATGACGGTTTATCTTACAACGATTTCGCCATTCTATACCGTACTAATCGTCAGTCGCGTTCCTTTGAGGAGGCCCTGCGGAAATTGAACGTTCCGTACAAGATTTACGGTGGTTTGTCTTTCTATCAACGGAAAGAAATCAAGGATTTACTCGCCTACTTTCGATTAGCTGCGAACCAGCAAGACGAAGAAGCACTGAAGCGTGTGATCAATTATCCGAAGCGTGGAATTGGAAAAACCTCGATGGAAAAAGTGATCATCGCTGCCAATCAATATGGCATAAGCCCTTGGGAAGTGATTTCAGATTTCAATCGATATCCTGTTCAAATCAATTCGGGAGCCCGAAATCGGATTAGTGAGTTCGTAACAATGATCAAAAGCTTTACCGCTCAATTGGATCGCACGGACGCAGATGTACTCGCTCAGGAAATTGCGCGCTCATCGGGAATACTGAAAGAACTCAACACAGAAAAGGACAAAGGACCGGAGGAAGTTGAGCGCTATCAAAATATTGAGGAGTTACTCTCAGCGATCAAAGAATTTACTATTTCACGTGACGAAGGCGAATCGAAAGCTCTTTCTGAATTCATGCTGGATGTTGCCTTGCTCACGGATTCGGATCAAAAAGAAGATGAAGACCGAAATCATGTTACAATGATGACGATTCACTCTAGTAAAGGACTGGAATTTCAGCATGTTTACTTAGTTGGATTGGAAGAAAACCTCTTCCCGTCTCAGCTTTCGCTCAATTCTCGAACGGACTTGGAAGAAGAACGTCGATTGTTTTACGTGGCTGTCACTCGCGCTAAGGAAACGTGTAATTTATCCTACGCGACGTCTAGATTCCAATGGGGAAATTTAATTACGTGCGAGCCGAGCCGTTTTATTGATGAAATTGATCCACAATTCTTGAATCACGAAACACCATCACGCGGTATCGGAAGATCTTTGGTGACAGGTCGTGGAGGAAGATCAAGCGAAAAGGCTTTTACTGGTGGACTCAACCGCCCAATGGGATCTCGATCTCTCAAACCGATCAGTTCGGTTTCAAAACCATTGGGAAGATCGGAGAAACCAACACAAGCTCCAAGTCAGTTGAAAGTTGGCTACAACGTTGAGCATGATCGATTCGGAAAAGGAAAAGTCACTCAATTGGAAGGAACAGGGCCTGACACGAAAGCGACCATCTTCTTCCCAAGACACGGTTCCAAAACGGTTTTACTCCGATTTGCAAAACTCACAGTATTGGATAATTAGCTATATTGAGGTGGTATTTGACAACTCCCATCCACACTTTGCTATGAAAAAGACCTTCGCATTGCTCGCATTATTTCTGATCGCACAATGAACCTTTGCTCAGAACGTAAGATTCAAGAACGGTACTTTCGAAAATGGACTCACGTACCCAATTGCTGAGTTTTCAGGAAATCCAGATGCAAATACGAAGCTAAACGAAAATATTTTGGAACTCGTTTCGGTATACAAAGATCAAGATTACTGCATCAGTCAACATGGCTTCGTTCAACACAACAACTTCTTGCAGCTGAATTTCTATTTCAATTGCATCGATTTGGACGAGAGTGTCAAAGCATCTTATTTGTTCAGCCTATCAACAGGTGAAATTTCTCTTCCAAGCGCTATGATCGATGAAGACAAATCGAAAGATTACAACGAGTTTTTTAAGAAAAAGATCGCGTCGCATTACACGAAGAACGACAAGGAAGTTCCTTCATCCGAATTCTTGAATGAACTTTCTATTGATGACTGTGAGGTCAACCTATTGGAAAAAGGGCTAGAAATTTCTTTGAACTTACAAGAAAACTGGCCAGACGTGAATTTATTGATTACATGGAGCGAACTCAGCCCTTATTTCAAGCATATCAGAACGCGGTAGTCCTTCGCCATTCTGGAAATCCCACACTTTCTAACCTCGTAATTTCAAGTTGTTCTTTAGTTCAACTGAAAATGTATAATCCATACGTTATCAAACCTTTGGCTTGTTTCTTGCGTATATATAATACCAATACACCTTTGTTATGGATAAAACAGTCATATTACTACCGTTATTATTTGTTTTACAGATGGTTAAAGCTCAAGAAGTGAAATTTTCTGATGGTTTATATGAGAATGGTCTCATATATCCCGTTGTAGAATTCTCGGGCAATGTGGATGCAAAAAATGCACTCAATGCGAATATCCTCGAAATTGTTTCTGATTACAAAGAGCAGGATTACTGCATCGGCCAGTACGGATTTGTTCAGCGCACGAGCTTCATTCAATTGAATTTCTATTTCAATTGCATCGATTTGGATGAAAGTGCGAGTGAATCTCATTTGTTCAATCTTTCTGATGGAGAAGTTTGTTCTCCAAGCGTGATGTTTCGGGAGAAGCACGAAAAGCGTTATCGCGCATTCTTTCACAAGAAAGTTACAGCACACTATGCCCAGCATGAGCAAGAAATGCCATCGAACGCTTTCATGAATGAGCTTTCGATTGATGATTGTGATGTGATCCTTTTGGAAGAAGGTTTGGAAATTTCTTTGGATGATCAGAATTGGCCATCAGAGAAATTGCTCATCAAATGGGAAGAACTTCGTCCATTCCTGAAAACAATCTTCATTTAGAACGGATAACCAATTCCGAAATGCAATTGCAGGTCAAAACGATCGGGTAAATTGAGTTTTTCATATTCAGTTCCGAACTCATCTTCCAAAGCTTGCAAGTAAGGAGCGTTCGATTGGAAAATCCATTGCGTATTTTTCGGTAGTGAAGGATTTCTTAACGGAATCCCCAAATCTACACGAATAACAAAGTAGTCAAAGTCTAAACGGAGTCCAAAACCTCCTGCCAATGCAAGTTGCTTGTACCAATCACTTGTGAATTTTCCTCCTTCCCTATTGGAATCGTCTCTGATTGTCCAAATATTTCCCGCATCGAAAAACAAGGCTCCTTTTACCAGGTCGTTAAATGGGAAGCGGTATTCGAATGAACCTCCGAATCGTACGTCACCAATCTGAGTGGCGGTACTATTGGTATCCAAGTAGTTCTTGTAGACTCCAGGTCCCAACGATCGCGCCCGCCAACCTCTGTTATCATTGGCTCCACCTGCAAAGAAACTGTAATCGTATGGCAATGCTCTATCAGAGTTCCCATAAGGTAATCCTGCCCCTGCGTTCAATCTAAAGTTCAGCGAGTGCTCTTTTCCAAGTGGTTGATAGACGATCAACTCATTGTCCATTCTGGCGAATTGCGCATAGGCGACACCAAACACTTTCTTTTGACCGTTGTCTAGTGTATCCAAATACTTATCGAACAAAGACAATATATTTCCCGCTGGATCGAAAGAAGAAGTCAAGTAGACCTGCGTTTTCCCTTTCTTGGGATTAATCATTGAATATTCGAACATAAATCTCCAATCCTGCCAAACAAATTGATCACTAAAGGAATTCAATAGAAACTGATCATTCAGTCCCAGCAAGATATCTCCGAATTCAGGGCTCTTCTGTAAATTCACAAACTTAATCACAGAAGCTCCAGGGAGTCCAGCCTGAAACAACTGGTGCTTTCCAACATAAAATTGCCAGATATAATTCAACTGGAAAACGCCTCGTGAGAATTCTTCCCTTCGTTGGAAGTTATAAGCCGTTGAAATCACTGTACGCGGTCTGTGTCGTTTAGAGAATCGGGTAATTCGCAGTGGTAAAAGTCCTGGTGCCTCATACTTAATACTCGGTCCAATTTCAAAAGTGTTAAAGCTACGAGCCGCGGTTTGCACTGCCTGTCCGTCGCCGTTTTCGTCAAATACTGGTGGCTGCGATTCAAATCCTCCCGAAATCGAGAATGTCAACTTGGCTCCATTACTAAACAAGTTTCGATTCGAGTAGTTGACCGTCGCCGAAACACCAAGGAAACCATTAGAATTCGTGGCTTTTGGCTCAGCTCCAAAGCTTTGCTTCTTGAGTGGAATCAGGTAGTAGTGGACATCCAACTTATTCGTACCTTCAATCTCAATAATTTTGGTTTTGATCCCTTCGAACAAGCCCAATTGCAGCAAACGCGTGTACGTTCTTTCCCCGTACTCCTCCTTGTAATAGTTAGTGCTCTCCAAGTAGTTCTGCATCTCGAGAATTTCTGGACGAATAAACATCTCGCCGTTGTAAACGAACGTTGCCGCGCGTTTAGGATCAAGCTCATTTGAATTTCGCTTATTTACTTCGTTGTAGTCGAGGCTATCAATTGTTCGGAGAACTTGACCATCCATCACGCTCAATTCGAGTGAATCCATGTAATCCGAGAAGTTCCCATCGAATAGCGAGGTGTCGGCGATGTGGAAGTAAACATCTCTGATGTATGTGGTTTTATGCGGAATAGCAATTAAGGTGTCCGGATTGCCCTCAGGTCGAATCAAACGGTCAAGAAAAACCACCGTTAAATTCACCTTCATCGATTGTCTGTTCGTATCTACTTCGTAATGAATATGATTCGGACTGAATCCATAAAGTGCGGAGTTTCGCATATAAGTTGCCACATCAAAGCGATGATCGTCCAAGAGATCAATGTCGAATGGCTTCGCAACTAGCGGATGTTCCTCCTGTTTCTTGATGTATTTGGCGTAGTTTCCTTTAACATTTGGATTGTCGCAATCAATTGTAACAGAATCAATGAAATAACGTTCTCCCGAAACCACGCTATAGAATGCCTTCGCTTTTCGTTTTTTATATTCTACAAGTGCACTTACCGTCGAATAGTAATAGCCTTTACTACGCATGTAGGCCGACATCTGTTCGATAGTTTTGTTGTACGGAATGCTATCAAAAATGACCGGTGGTTTTCCAATTTTATACTTCAACCATTCTCGAAAGAATTTCCTCGGTGTCACCGTATCTTTGAGCGGGATTATCTTTTCTGTAAAATATTCTTTGTCCTTTCGGTGAGCTCTAGCAATTCGTTTCGCGTTAATTCGATCCTCTTTGTCTCTGAGTTTCTGATTCTTTACTCGGAGCTTACCATTCTTTCTAGCACGTTTGTCCGCAACCTTCGCCGAATCGACTACATTGAATGCCCGCAACTTCCACTTTACACCGAAACGTTTGAAATTGGGCTTCTGACGGATGATTTCCTCCAGTTCGGCTTCATCCAATTTATCCCCCTGTGTGTAAACTTTGTTTTTTTTGAGGAGATACTTACCATCGGGAACGTTCTTTGTTTGCTTACAGGACATTACCCCGACAAGCAGAATTAAAAGAATGATTGTATGTTTGAAAGCTCCTTTCAAGTACTCATAGGATTTCAACAAAAATACTAACCTGAGTCCGATTAAAAAACCTTCTCAGAAAATCATTTAACAAGAAAACATTTAGGCAGTCTTTTTTGAGTGGTACAGCGGTATCATCATGAAAGATAGCGAAGAGGGTTCAGTTAAATTATTCGGTAAAATGACCATTTCACTTGAAAATTGTCATTTTCTTCGTTTAAAATCATCAAAATATCCCGATATTTCCCCTTCTTTGATCTCGAAACTGCTCAAATCCAAGCGATCTGAGTGTATTATTAAATTGAACTCAGGTTAGAAACCGTCCGTGGAAAATTTATCCAAAAACAAGATTAAATTGATTCGATCTCTTCGGTTGAAAAAGAATCGTGATGCGGAGCGTTTGTTTGTTGTTGAGGGTGAAAAAATCATCAATGAATTAA
Source organism: Crocinitomicaceae bacterium (assembly GCA_029252405.1). Lineage (GTDB taxonomy): Bacteria > Bacteroidota > Bacteroidia > Flavobacteriales_D > Crocinitomicaceae > UBA4466. The sequence continues at coordinate 26,302 of JAQXBM010000013.1, read as the reverse complement.
TTGACGAACAACCTGATTCGTTGGAGTTCATTTGCACGACAAATTCGGACTTTCAATTCAATCGGGTTTACCTCACAGATGAACGCGGAATGAAGGAAATCAGCTCACTGAAAAATCCTGGAATTCTGCTTGCTGTTGTTCGCTTCCCAAAGAAAAATGTTGACCGCGGTGATCTTATTATCGCATTGGATGGAATTCAGGACCCTGGAAATCTGGGTACTATCATTAGAACGGCTGAATGGTTTGGAGTTTCCAACATCGTTTGCTCGAAAGACACCGTTGATTGCTTCAATTCAAAAGTGGTTCAGGCCACCATGGGTTCACTGTTCCGAATGTCCATAGAATACCTTGATTTGAAAGAATATTTATCAAATTCTGATCTACCCATTTACGGAGCTTTGCTCGATGGAATTGACATGTACTCCACTCCACTCGAACGAAAAGGAGTTTTAGTCATTGGTAATGAAGGAAAAGGTATTTCCGATGAAATCAAGTCGTGCGTCACGCATCCCATTTTTATTCCGAAGTATGGCGAAGCTGAATCCTTGAATGCGGCGATGGCTACTGGAATTATTTTGGCTGAGTACCGAAGGCTCAATGCAGAATGAAGAATGGTTGAATTAGCTTCGCTGCTGCTTATCGGCGGTAAGAATTTTAGGTATCAGCTTTCAATATTCCGTATTTTAATTCGTCATGGTATTTTCCATTTTTGAACACGGATTGTCGAGATGTCCCTTCATATTGAAATCCAGCGTTTTCTAGCACTTTTCTTGATCCGATGTTGTAATCAAACACTCCCGCTTCGATTCTGTTGATCTGTAATTTTTCAAAACCGTAATCGACCATCATTATAACTGCTTGACTTGCAATTCTCTGTCCCCAAAAATTCTCACCGATGAAATACCCGATTTCTGCATTTTTTCGGTAAATGTCCGTTGAGGGATGCAGCCCAATATTTCCGACATAAACTCCATCTTTTTCAATACACAAACGTGTTGGAGGATGAGTTGACTGAGTATCAGCTATGAACTTTTCAGCTGCCTCAATTGTATATGGATGCGGAAATCCATCGCGCAAGTTATTTGCAATACTTGCATTGTTCGCAAGTAACACTAGACCATCCCGATCTTAGAGTTGAAATTCCCTGAGAGATATGCCAGTATGTTCGTCGATGAGCTTCATCAGACTAAAATTAGTGAATTCTCCTAGAGATCTAGAAAATCCCTTTCTCTTCGTCTTCTCTGCTCGCTTTTCTGATTGCCACTGTTCCGATAATGAACAGCGTTAACCCAACTATTGGCAGGATTAAGCTTCCGATAATTCTTCCAACTGTATATGCCGAAGAATCGCCTGTTGCTCTGATCTCATTAGACACAGAAGTCAAGGAATTTATGGAAGAAAGGAGGATCAAAGACCCAATTGCGACGAGTATTATTGGAAAGATTTTGTTCTTCATTTCTCTGCTTTTAAATTATGGAAGGCATCCACACATTTCATTCCGTCAATTCCTGCTGAAATAATACCTCCAGCGAATCCTGCACCTTCCGCACACGGATACAACCCTTGAATTTCTGGGTGCTGAAAGTCCTTTCCACGCGGAATTTGAATAGGCGAAGATGTTCTCGATTCTGGTGCGTGTAAAATCGCATCATTCGTGAGATAACCTCTCATTTTTTGCCCAAAATCTTTGAATGCCACTCTCAATCGATCCGCGATCATTGCAGGAAGGACAGTGTTCAAGTCTACTGAAGTCAAACCAGGTTGATAGGACGACTTTGGAAGCGTTTTCGATACTTTTCGATCTACGAAATCCTTCATTCGCTGTGCTGGAACATGTTGCGTTTTACCTGCGGCTTCCCAACATGCTCGCTCCACCTTTTTCTGGAAATCCAAGCAGACCAAGGGATTCGACTCGTGTCCTTTAAAATCATCAGGATAAACAGCCACAACAATTCCCGAATTTGAGTAAGGATTGTTTCGTTTCGAAGGAGACCATCCATTTGTTACGACTTCTTCCTGTTCAGTAGCGCACGGAGCGACAATTCCACCTGGACACATGCAGAATGAGTAAACTCCTCTTCCATCAACTTGTGTTACCAAACTGTACGATGCTGGTGGAAGAAAATCGTCGTTGAGGCGTCCGTGGTATTGTATTTTATCGATTTGCGACTGTGGATGTTCAATTCTCACACCCAAAGCAAACGGTTTCGCATTGATTTGAATTCCTTTTCTGTGTAAGAGTGCGAAAATATCACGAGCAGAATGCCCAGTCGCGAGAATTACGTGCTCAAAATCAAGTGTTGTTTCATTGTTGATTTCAAAGCCTGCAATTCGACTATCCTTGATAATTAGATCTGTCAACTTCGATTCAAAATGAACTTCTCCCCCAAATTCAATAATTTTCTCCCGCATTGCCACGATGATTTGAGGCAATTTATTTGTTCCAATATGCGGATGAGCATCTACTAAAATCTCGTCAGTCGCACCAAATTCCACGAACCATTCGAGGGCTTTTTTTACATCACCGCGTTTTTTGGATCGGGTGTACAATTTACCATCAGAATAGGTTCCTGCTCCGCCCTCACCGAAACAATAGTTCGATTCAGGGTTGACAATTCCCTCTTTGTTCAACGTCGCTAAATCGCGTCTGCGGGAGCGAACATCTTTTCCTCTTTCAAAAATAATTGGCTTCAAACCTAGTTCCAGTGCACGTAAACCAGCGAAGAGACCCGCAGGTCCCGCTCCAATAATGGCAACCGATTCACCTTCGTGAACATCCTTGGGAAAGAAACTTGCTGGAGATGGTATTTCTTCATCATTCTGAAACACCTCAAAGGAACAATTGATTTTAATCTGACGTTTGCGCGCGTCTATTGACCTTCTTTTCCAACGATACTTGAATGAATCGCTTGGAATACGAAGTTCTTTTGAAATTCGCGAACGCAAGAACACTTCGTCTTTCGCCTCTTCTGGTGTAACTTGAAAATTGATTGAATCCATTTCGGCGTCAAAGGTACGTCAAAAGGAACAAACTTGGTCTACCCTTCGACAATGATTGAGAACCACCAAACTCTGTTATAGATTTGGTCAATTGGATTGGCAATCACGGTTCCATCATTCACAAAGACATCGGTTACTCCATGAGAGTACTTGAGCTCAAGTCCGAGTTTGAAATACCGCGAAAAAAACTCAATCCCACCTCCTATTTGTCCTTGGAAATCGTGTCGATTCAGTTTGATGAAGGGATCGAAGAATGTCTGACTTGCATTTTCTTGAGACTGCAGATCCATTGTGTATTGAGCGCCTATCATCCCATATGCTGCAAAGTTGTTGAGTCGAAGTGTTCGGAACTGGAGCATCAATGGAAAGTCGAGATTGGACGCCTGAATTCTCTCCACATTGAATTCGCTTCCTGTATACGAAGCATCCACGAATTGATAGTTGATGATTTTCTCTTGAAATGAAAAAGTTGGGATGAATCTCAAACGAACGATTGGTGTTCCTAGATTCATCGTAATGACAGGTCCTACTTGTCCTCCAGGTTGTGATTGATTCGAAACGGACCGAACTCCAAATTGCTCGTAAGCGTTTGGTACTTGATAAATTGTAAGATCGGAAGAATTCCCGCCGAGCATCATCCCAAAATGAAACTTCCTTTCGTCAAAACGACGATAGTTCATCGGCTTCTCTGGCTGAGACCAACTCAAAAATGAAAAAAAAATGAAGCACAGGCAAAGAATTTTCATAGTACTTCAACGTACTCGAATCTTTCTTATTGTTCGGCTTGGAAGCCTGAAAAGCGAACTCAGATTATCCTTCAAAGATGAGTGAGAACCACCAAACCCGGTTATACACTTGATCAATTGGTTTGGAAACAGCTGTTCCGTCATTGATGAAAACATCACTTATTCCGTGAGAATACTTAAGTTCCATTCCGAATTTGAAATAGGTCGCAAAGAACTCTAATCCGGCACCAACTTGCCCTTGCCAATCATTCCGTTTGATCTTGATGAATGGATCGTTGAAGGTTTGACTTGCATCTTGCTGTGATTGCAAATCCAATGAATATTGAAAACCTGCTAGTGCGTACGCTGCAAAATTGTTCACTCGAATTGTTCGAAATTGGAACATAAGAGGAAAATCCAAATTTGTTGATTGGACGCGCTCAACATTGAATTCACTTCCGGTGTATGTATCATCAATAAATTGATAATTAATGATGCGCTCTTGAAACGAAAGTGTTGGAATAAAACGAAGTCGAACAACTGGAGTACCCAATTTCATAGTCGTTACGACTCCCACTTGACCTCCAGGCTGAGATTGATTCGTAACAGAAAGAACCCCGAACTGCTCATATGCCTGAGGCACTTGATACAATGTAAAATCCGCTGAGTTCGCACCAAGCATAAATCCAAAATGCAGGAGCTTTTCATCAAAGCGACGGTAATTCATCGGCTTTTCTCGTTGCGACCAACTCGCGAAGGAGATCAGCACGAAAGCGATCGCAACAATTTTCATAGTACCTGAGCGCATTTTAATCATTCTTATTGTTTTTTCGTTCCTGCATAGATGGTTGCAATTCCACCCGAAACAGTTTTTGCGGAGACCTTAGAATAACCAATCTTTTCGAGAATGTCTGTAAATGCTTTTCCCTCAGGAAATGCCTCAACTGACTCCGGCAGATAAGCATACGCTCGTTCATCCTTCGAAATTCGTTTCCCAAAAAAAGGAATAATTCGCTTCGAATAAAAACCAAACAAGTGTTTCATTGGAAACTTCTTCGGTTTTGAGAACTCCAAAATGATCGCTTTTCCACCTGGACGAAGCACGCGAAGCATATCTGTGAGTCCCTTTTCCAAGTTCTCATAGTTCCTAACACCGAAACCAACTGTCAAGGCATCAAAGTACCCATCTTCGAAAGGAAGTTCCTCAGAATCTCCAATTCTCATTTGAATAACGTGATCAAGTCCTTTTCGTTTCATTTTTTCGATCCCAACATCGAGCATTCCCTGTGAAATATCAACTCCAATTACTTCTGTTGGCTTCAATTTCATGGCTGCAACGGCGAAATCCCCTGTTCCTGTGGCGATGTCCAAAATCTTCTTAGGCTGAAGATCACGGAGTTGCTTAATGGCCTTTTTTCTCCAAATCTTATCAATTCCAAGAGATAAAAAATGGTTCAAGAAATCGTAGCGCTTGGAAATATTGTTGAACATTTCCGCTACTTCCTCCTTCTTTGAGCTTGATTCGTTGTTGTATGGTTTTACAACTTTTCTTTCTTCTGACATAACTAACCTTTTTACCCCACCATGGTGTGCCCCGATGGGTATTTATAATTTCTACTAATCACTCTCTTCCCGACTAGATAAGCTAAGGTTAATGTTCCAACACGACCAATAAACATGGCCACAATGAGCACAAATTTCCCGGTAACACTCAAATCTGAGGTCATCCCTGTTGACAGTCCAACGGTACTTGCTGCTGACACGTGCTCAAAAACTAGATCCATGAAATCGTATTTACCCGATGCTAATAAATCTGCCTCGGAAATAGATAAGATAAATGGACCAACTATATTTCCAATTACAAAAAAGATGAAAATCGCGTAGGCTTTCAATACGGTATCATTGGCGATTGTTCTTTTGAATAATTCGGTATGCTTTTTCCCTTTGATGGTTGAGATTACTGACGCCCACATAATGGCAAAGGTCGATGTTCGGATACCCCCACCTGCCGATCCTGAAGAGGCTCCGACGAACATGAGGAATAAGAAAACGATCATGACAGGCATGGCCAATTCTGATGTGTCGACAACGTTAAAACCGGCATTTCTGGTAGTCAATGACTCAAAAACAGAGACCACAACTGAACGCAATGTGCCTTCACCCGCTAAACTTCGATTCCATTCCACAGCCATGAAGACGATGGCTCCAAAAGCGATCAATCCTAAAGTGAAATACAAAGAGATTTTCGTTCCGAATTCAATTGTTTTCCAGGGCTTGCGCATCCGTTCGCGCAAACGCTTGATTTCAAATAAATCGAACAAATAGATCATCCCAAAACCTCCAAGGAAGAAGAGAATCATGATCACTGTGTGAACGAAGGTGCTGTTGATGACATCAGGATGCATCATTCCGCCGTGTAATGTCGATAATCCTGCATTGTTGAAGCCGGAAACCCCATGGAAAACGGCTTGAAACGCCCTATTCCCAGTGTCGGCAAACACCCCTTGATTACCAAATCCAACGAAGAGTAAAATGATTCCAATAATCTCGATTGTCGTTGCCCATAGAACGATCTTCATGAGCATTGTTTTCGCTTTCAAAATCGAATCTCTGTTGACGAAATCTTCGATTACCTCGTGGTATTTAATTCCCACCCCAAATTTCGCTACAACAAGCATCAGTGCTCCAAAAGCAATGGTGTTCAATCCTCCAAGCTTGATTAAAATCAACACAACGATTTGTCCTTTGAACGTCAATGTTTCAGCAACATCAACAGTGGATAAGCCAGTAACACTCACCGAAGACATGGAAAGGAACAAAGAATCGGTAAAGCCCATTCCTCCATCAATATTAGACATCTCTGGAAGCATCAACAACAAACCACCAACTAAGGTCATCAAAGCAATGGAAATCGTAAACAACCAACCAGGATGAATCTTCAACCAGGGCTTAAACTTCCGCTCTTTGAATAGGTTACTGATGATAATAATGAAGATGAACAGCTGAACGAATATGGTCGAAAAGGCCCCGAAATCGCGGAATCCCCATGAAATAAACATGGATTCGATAACCATTCGATCAAAGAAATTATACGAAATCCCTTCAACTAATAATAAGAGTACTATGACGCCTTCGAACCAGTTGTTCCTAATAAATTCTCGCGGATTGAAGTCGTAAATAAACTTCAGAGCATAGCGCAAAATGTAGAACGCAAAACTTACTTCCAGAATCGTGAAGCACAAGTCTTTTGTTTCCGGTGTTAGTTTGAATCCATAGTAAAAAATAAGAACACCAAGGGCAGTCAGTGAAACCAAAACGTTCAGGAATGATAATATCCCCAATACTCTCGATTTTGAACCGTACAGATAAAGATTTGCTCTTTCCCTTAGCTCTTTGATGTTCATGAGTGCTGAAGTTTAGCAATTTCTTCTTTCAGTAATTCAGCGTCAATCGGAACTACTCCACTCACTTCGCAGACGAGTCCGCCCGATAAATTGGCGATATCTGCGATGTATTCAATTTCTAATCCTGCGACGAGGCAAAGCGTTGCCACGGCAATCACCGTGTCTCCTGCCCCACTGACATCAGCAATGTTTCTAATGTGTGCAGGAATGTATTTTTTATCTTGATCATTTTTGATGAAAACTCCGTGTTCCGAAAGTGTCACCAAGGTAATGTCGTTGTTCAGTTTTGATTCTAATTGATCAACAGCAGCTTCGAATTGTTCTCTTTTTGTGACATCCATTGATTTCACGCCAACCCCCTCTTTTAATTCTTTCATATTGGGCTTGAACAATGTCACGTTTTTGTATTCGAAGAAGTTGTCTTTTTTCGGATCAACAGTCACAGGAATCTTTCGAGCATTTGCCATTTTCACAATGGAATCAATCACATTCGGCGTAAGCAAGCCTTTGTTGTAATCTTCCAAGATGATCGCATCAATTTTCGTGTCGATCAATTGCTTAATACGGTGAATGAAATCCTGCTCTTCCTGGCTGGAAATGTCCGTCAACACTTCCTCATCAATCCTCAACAAGTGCTGGTTATTACCAATTACGCGCGTTTTGATCGTTGTCATGCGATCCGCACTCTTCACGATTCCATCTCTGGAAAGTCCCCGGTAATCCAAGATTTCAGAAAAGGTTCTTCCTCCGCGATCATCTCCAACAATTGCGCACAAAATGGGTTCCGCTCCAAGCGAAGCAAGATTTAATGCCACGTTTGCAGCTCCGCCCAAACGATCCTCTGTTTTTTCAAGGTTAACAATTGGAACCGGTGCTTCAGGACTGATGCGCGTAACGCTTCCGCGCAAATACGCGTCAATCATAACATCTCCAACGACAAGTATTCGTTGTTGAGCGAACTGATTAAATAATGCGTTTACATCAACATTCATTAACTCAATTTTTCTAAGGCCTCACGGATACGATTCATCGCTTTCGTCAAAACCTCTTCTGAGGTTGCGTAAGAAATTCGAATGCAATTTCGATCGCCAAATGCTTCACCTGTAACCAAAGCAACTAGCGCTTCATCTAACAAATACATGGCTAAATCGTTGCCATCCTGTATCGTTCTTCCGTTGAAGGACTTCCCGTAAAAGTACGAAACGTCTGGGAAGACATAAAACGCCCCTTCTGGAATATTTGTCTTAACTCCTTCTATATCATTCAGCGCGTTGAGGACTAATTTTCTTCGTCCTTCAAATGCTGAGATCATGTCTTTTAAAATCGCTGGATCAGCTTCCATTGCAGCAATAGCCGCTTTCTGAGAAATCGATGATGTTCCAGAAGTAAATTGACCTTGCATCTTCGTACATGCTTTCGCAATTTTCTCGCTGGCTCCGATGTATCCCAATCGCCAACCTGTCATCGCCCATGCCTTCGAAACACCATTCACCGTAACCACTTGATTTTTGATTTCGGAGAACTGCGCTAGACTTTCGTGTTTTGACGTAAAGTTGATGTGTTCGTATATCTCATCAGCAATAATCACAACATTCGGGTGACGCTTCAATACTTCAGCAATATCAGCTAATTCTTCTTTGCTGTAAACTGAACCGGTTGGATTACATGGAGTCGAGAAGATAATCAACTTGGTTTTAGGCGTAATCGCATCTTCCAATTGCTTAGCTGACACCTTGAAATCATTTTCAATTCCCGCATTAACAATTACTGGCTTTCCCTCAGCTACATTTACAATAGCCAAATATGAAACCCAATATGGAGCAGGAATAATTACCTCGTCTCCTTCGTTGATCAAACTCAAAACGACATTCGCGATTGACTGCTTTGCTCCCGTAGAAACAACGATCTCATCTGGACTGTAATCCAAATTGTTATCTCGCTTAAATTTCTTTGAAATGGACTGACGTAAATCTAAATACCCAGGAACTGGTGTATAATACGTGAAATTGTCATTCATCGCTTGGGTCGCAGCCTCTTTGATAAAATCTGGTGTATGGAAGTCTGGCTCACCCAAACTTAACGCAATAACATCCTTTCCTTCCGCTTTTAACTCTCTACTTTTTCGAGACATGGCAATGGTTGCGGATTCCTCCATCGCATTGATTCTATCGGATAATTCGATCATAACGTTTTACTGCTAATTATGGAATTACAAATCTACAATAATGAGTTGAAGCAATCGATGAATATTATGAACTTTTAAATGTTCAATGTGAATAAATTCATTGGTCGAATGATTCGGCTGGAAGAATTAAGACTAATTTCGTATTTGAGAAATGGAAAAACGAAGATTTATTGATGTTGAGAAGGTAATTGCTGAAAAAAATCCAGCGGTTTTGAAATGGATGCCTCGTCCCGTTCTAAGCTATCTCAAGAACATGATGCACCAAGAGGAAATGAATGATTTCCTTGAGTTACATAAGGATAAAAAGGATCATGAATTTTGTCAGGCCGTAGTAGACTACATGAACCTCACAATCGAAGTCGAAGGTCTTGAAAAAATACCCAAAGACGAGCGAATTGTATTGGTCATGAACCATCCGCTTGGAGGTATGGATGCCATGATATTGATCACAGCCTTGGAAGAGCGCAGAAAAGACCTCAAGTTTATTGTAAATGACATTCTTATGGCCTTGACGAATATGAATGGAATGTTCGTAGGCGTTAATAAAATTGGAAACAAAAAACAGAAATCTGATTTGCGCGAGCGCATCTATAACCTCTTTGAATCGGATGATTGCGTGTGCATTTTTCCAGCTGGATTGGTCAGCAGAAAAGTAAACGGTGTTATCGAGGACCTGGAATGGAAGAAAACCTTCGTTACAAATTCAAGAAAGTTCGATCGAAAAGTGATTCCTATTCACATTGAAGGTCATCTCTCCGACTTTTTCTACAGATTGTCAAATTTCCGAAGAAAACTAGGCATTAAAGCCAATATTGAGATGCTTTATCTTTCAAATGAGATGTTTAAACAATCTGGAAGACACATTAAATTCATTGTTGGTGATCCAATTGATCCAACAATTTTAAATAATGAGAGTAAGTCGGAACTGGAGATTGCGCAAGAAATTCGTGGTATGGTTTACGATTTGGCTAAATGAGAATGTTTACCTTAGAGTAATGAATAACTAATTCATGAAGATTTCAGTCGAACAGAAATAAATGGAAATGAAACCGATAATTGACCCTATTGACAAAGCTGTTTTAAAACGCGAATTGAATTCGGAACGTTTTTTACGTAGCACGCGAAAAGGTGGCAATGACATCTATTCTGTGAATGTTCACAATGCCCCTAATGTCTTGAAAGAAATTGGTAGACTTCGTGAAGTGACCTTCAGAAATGCTGGCGGTGGAACGGGTGAAGAGATTGATTTGGATGATTTTGACACTTCAGACTTGTGCTATGATCAACTGATCGTTTGGTCGCCTGAGGATGAAGAAATCATTGGTGGTTACCGTTACATTTTGTGCGATAAGGTATTGGGAACAGGTTCTGAGAAAATTCCGCTCTCAACCAGTCATTATTTCAAGTTTTCAGAACGTTTTATCGACGATTATCTTCCAAATACCATTGAGTTAGGGCGCAGTTGGGTACAACCAAACTTCCAGCCATCAGTGAATCCGCGTAAAGGACTGTTCGCTTTGGATAATATTTGGGATGGACTCGGTGCAATTGTCCATCACCATCCTGAAATCAAATATTTCTTCGGAAAAGTGACGATGTACGACAATTACAACACCGAAGGGCGCGATTTTCTGCTTCACTTCATGCATCACTTCTTTCCGGATAAAGAAGACCTTATGAAGCCACACTCGCCTCTTGTTCAAAATTACAACGCTGAGGAATTCGACAAACTCTTGGCAGGGTTGGACTTCAAAGAAGGATTTAAAGTATTGAATAGTTTCGTTCGCGAACGTGGCGAATTCATCCCGCCTTTGGTGAACATTTACATGAACCTTTCACCGACGATGAAAACCTTTGGTACTGCTATAAATGAGGAGTTCGGTGGAGTTGAAGAAACAGGTATTTTGGTGTCACTCGACGATATTTACGAAGAGAAGAAAGAACGACACATGCAGTTCTAAGGACTGTAGCACTTACTAAACAAATAACTATGAAAGCAAAGAACTTTTTTATCCTATCAGCGGGAGCGCTATTTTTATTTTCCTGTGCGAATATTGCCCGTGGATTGGTGACTCCAAATCAATGCAAGGAATGTGCTGTGATCAGCATTGCAACTGGAGACACCATCACGAAGTTTCAAGGTTGTGGGTCTTCTAATGTGAGGATCTATGAAGATGCCGCCGTTTTTGCGTATGAGCATGGGTGTGACGCTACTGTTTCATGTCGCACGTGGAAAATGGAAGAAGCTGAGTAAAACAAAGCTTCACTTTTTGACTATGAAAAACGCTTATTTCCTTTTGATCACACTTGGCTTTTCATTGCACGCATGCACTTCAGTGGATGAAAGTCAAAATAAGGGTATTGATAATTCAACTAGTAAAATTGATTCCCTCAACCAAGAAGAAGAACCTGCGGTGACAGAAGAAACACGCACGCGTTTCGTGGAAACAGATTTACGTGAGGTGGAATCGCTCATCAGGAAGGTTAATATTTGGCATGATTTGGGAAATCCTTACGGCCCTGAACTAATTCTGGATTCTTCCAAAAACATCTATACGGGAATCAATTTGTCTGTTCTCGATATTGCTGCCGAAGATATATCGTCAACAGGTTATTTCACGCAGAACTTTATAAAAGATTATTCTGATATCTACTTGACCATTGATGAAAAGGTTCGGTCTGGCGAATTGATTTACGAGGAAGGAACTTATCCACCTTATGGATCCGGAGCGAATCCTTGGTGTAATTGTCAAGATGTGCCGTACGATGATCCCAACCCATGGGAAGAAATTGAAATTGAGCCGATCGCTTTAACGCAAAAAACGGGACAGTTTTATTGGAAATGGGCAAATGTTGATTCAGATTGGGGACAACATCGCTATTATTTTGAAGTTGAAAAGGTAGATGGAAAATGGAACATTTCTCACCTAGAAGGATTTACACATTCAGCATTCTTCGCAAACAAGTGATCGCAGTTCTAGTGATCGTGCCCTTTATCAGGCCCGGTCATTTGGTCTTCGAACCACTCTGCTAATTCTTCGCGTTGCTCATCTGATAAATCAGCATCTCCGTGCGTCCAAGTGTAGGATGAAATTGGCATGTGCCCTTCTTCCACTTCTTCTTCGCATTCGTGCAATTTGTGGTTGGCTTTGTCCTCGCTGTAATCTGCCCAAAGTGAGAAGTTCAAATATTCTCTACCTTCTTCGATGTGGTTTCCGATGATCCAAGAAACTGGAGCGATATTGGAGTACCAAGGATATTCTGTTTCGTGTGAATGGCAATCGTAGCAAGCAGATCGAATCATTTTTTCAATATCTGCAGGCGGATTTGTCAAAGAGATGAAGTCTTTCGCTTTTTCGACTTTCGGATTCGTTTTGTCAATTCTCGAGAATTGCATGATTACAAATACTGCGAGAAGTAGCAATAAAATTTTCTTGAAGATCCCCATTCCTTTTTTTCGAGCCATTTCTTTTTTTTGCTAAAAATAATCAAACGCTGAGAATGACTATTAATTCTGATGGAAAAAGAAAAATCCAATTTGAAATTCAGTAATTGGATCGTTACTCTAAAAATGCGTCACCATATTGTGCTTGTCGATCAACTTTCTCAAGTTAATCAAGGCGTAGCGCATTCTACCAAGAGCAGTGTTAATGCTAATATCTTCTTCCTCAGCGATATCCTTGAAAGACATTTCCTTAAAAATTCGCTTTCTCAAAATATCACGTTGAGATTCAGGTAAATACTCGATCAACTCCACCATTTGGTCTTCCAACTCTGTTTGCGAAATCGTTTCTTCAACATTTTTCTCGTCGTTGTCGATTGTATGGAACACATTGTAATCATCGCGCATCGAGCTCGATTCCGAAACCAAACGTACTTTGTTCTTTTTACGGAAGTAGTCGATGATTAAATTGTGTGCAATTCTCATCGCCCATGGCAAGAATTTGCCCTCTTCATTGTACGAACCGCTTTTCAGGGTGCGAACAACTTTAATAAATGTATCTTGAAAGATATCTTCTGCAAGCGCTCCGTCTCTCACCTTCATGTAAATGAAACGATGTACTTTATCTTTATGACGCAACAATAGCGTTTCAAAAGCCTTTTCATTCCCATCAAGATATGCACTTACCAACTCACGGTCTTCGAATTTATTCATAGCCATAACTTACTTTTAGTAGTTTAATTGATCCAAACTGTGTTTAAAGTAAAGTTTATGCTATACGCCGTGTGTTTTTATTGATTTGAGAGACTAATCTACGCCATTTTTCCGAACTAACAAATTTTTGTAAAACATTTTTCTCTTTTCCCGTTTATTGGTCGCGCGTTTTTATCTTTGAAGAATGGCAGTAGCAAATCCTTCAGTTAAGCAAAAAGAAATCGAAATTAAAGGTGCCCGAGTGCACAATCTGAAGAACATTGATGTAAAGATTCCTCATGGTAAATTCACCGTGATTACTGGGCTTTCGGGTTCAGGAAAGTCTTCACTCGCCTTTGACACGCTCTATGCAGAAGGTCAACGCAGATACATAGAAAGTCTTTCTTCTTATGCGCGTCAATTCCTTGGAAAACTAGACAAACCCGAAGCGGATTACATTAAAGGAATTTCTCCCGCAATTGCCATCGAACAGAAAGTAATTTCGAATAATCCGCGTTCTACAGTTGGGACAAGCACGGAAATCTACGATTACTTAAAAGTTCTGTTCACACGAATTGGAAAGACCATCTCCCCTATTTCAGGAAATGAAGTGAAAAAGCACAACGTTTCAGATGTCGTCGATTTCCTGCGCAAACAAGAAACAGGTGATCGCTGTTTGATTTTAGCTCCACTGGTTGGAACTGAAACCTATGGAACCGAAAAGCGATTGGAGCTACTTAAACAGCAAGGGTACGTCCGACTGTTTATTGAGGGCGAATTTGTGATGGTGGACGATGCAATCACCAAGCTACCAAAGAACATAAAGAAAGCACTGCTAGTAATTGATCGTATTTCGATTGATTTCTCAGATGATGATGCCGTTTCTCGATACGGAGATTCTGTCTCATTGGCATTTATCGAAGGAGGAGGCGAATGTATTATCCGAACAATGAAGGATGATAAAAACAAGTCCTTCTCAAATCGTTTTGAATTGGATGGAATGGAATTCCAAGTTCCGAGTGAACACTTTTTCACCTTTAACAACCCATTTGGAGCCTGCAAAACCTGCGAAGGATTCGGTCAGGTCATTGGAATTGATAAAAATTTGGTGATTCCCAATCGCGATTTGAGCGTATTTGAAGGAGCGATCATGCCTTGGAAAGGCGAAAAAATGAGTCGCTACTTGGACAAATTCGTGGATCAAGCTTCAGATATCGGCTTCCCTATTCACCGACCAGTTATTGATTTAACAGATGAAGAATTGGAAATTCTCTGGGATGGAAAAGGAAAGGTGAAGGGAATCATGGACTTCTTTAAGTTCGTTGAAAGCAAATCGTATAAGATTCAGTACCGCGTCATGTTATCGCGTTACCGTGGGAAAACTGATTGTCACGATTGTCGAGGAACACGACTCCGAAAAGATGCAAACTATGTAAAAATTGAAGGAAAGTCGATAACAGATGTTGTCCTCTCTCCTATTTCCGATGCAATTGATTTTTTCAATTCACTCAAGCCGAGCAAACACGATAAACAGATCACCAAAAAGATTCTTCCTGAAATTCAACAACGCTTCCGCTTTTTAGACGAAGTCGGATTGGGATACTTGACCTTGAATCGTCGCTCGAACTCACTTTCTGGTGGAGAATCGCAACGCATTAACTTGGCTACTTCACTTGGAAGTAGTTTAGTTGGGTCGATGTATATTCTGGATGAGCCATCCATTGGTTTGCACCCAAAAGACACCATGCGCTTGATAAAAGTACTTCATTCACTGCGTGATTTAGGAAATACCGTCATAGTTGTCGAGCACGAAGAGGACATCATGCAAGCCGCCGATGAAATCATCGATATCGGACCAATGGCTGGAGCTTATGGAGGTGAAATCGTCTTTCAAGGAACGCACAAGCAGCTTCCGAAAGCGAAAAGAAGCTTAACGGCAGATTATTTAACAGGGAAGGAAGAAATCCCGATTCCAGAACGCCGCCGAAAGAGCAAGAATAAGTTGAGCATTTCAGGCGCTCGTCAGCACAATTTGAAAAACGTTGATGTAGATTTCCCATTGCATAGTTTAGTATGCGTGACAGGTGTCAGCGGATCAGGGAAATCGACCTTGGTACGAGAGATTCTACTTCCTGCTTTGCGAAAGGAATTGGGGATTTACGGAGATCAGCAAGGAGATTTCAGAGCATTTTCAGGTGATTACAAAACATTGAAGGCTGTTGAGTTTGTCGATCAAAACCCGATTGGAAAATCGTCGCGAAGTAATCCAGTGACCTATGTGAAAGCATTCGACGACATCCGCGATTTATTCGCACGTCAACCTTTGGCGAAAACCAGAGGGTACAAACCTGGCTTCTTCAGTTTCAATGTAGACGGAGGTCGATGTGAAGTGTGCGATGGCGAAGGATCAATCACTGTTGGAATGCAGTTCATGGCAGATGTTCACTTACCGTGCGAGCAATGCAAAGGTGGACGCTACAAAACGGAGACGCTGGATATCCTCTATCGCGAAAAATCAATTTCAGATATTCTCGAGATGGATGTTTCCGAAGCCTTCGAATTTTTCAAAGGAGGAGATTCACGAATTGAAGAAAAGATCGTTGAGAAAATTGAGCCGCTCGTAAAAGTTGGATTGGGTTATTTGAAACTCGGTCAGCCTTCGAGCACCTTGAGTGGTGGTGAAGCACAACGAATCAAATTGGCATCTTTCCTTTCCAAAGGAAAATCGAGCCCTGCCACCCTATTTATTTTTGATGAGCCAACGACAGGTTTGCATTTCCACGATGTGAATAAATTGGTGATCGCCTTAAATGAATTGATCAACGCTGGACATTCTGTGATTGTGATTGAACACAATTTAGACGTAATCAAATGTGCGGATCATATTATCGATATGGGGCCTGACGGTGGAAATGGCGGCGGAAATGTTGTTTTTGTTGGAACTCCTGAGGATATTGTGAAAGATAAGAAGAGTCATACAGGTGAGTTTTTGAAGGAGAAGCTATGAGACGCTTCGAATACATACTCCTAACTTGCTCACTTAGTATTGTGTTTGGTTTTGCCTGCACTACAAAAGATGCATCACCTGAAATAGCTGAAATACCTCCTTCACTCATTTATTCAGATGACGATAGCACCATTCTTGGACACTATTCAAACATCAGGAAAAAAGGTCCAGATTTAGCGCCTTACTTCCGTGTTTCATTCAAAAATGACTTGGAAGATCTTCTCTCACAGAAAGACAAAAAAGGTGAATACGTTTATCGAAAGAAAAATGGTGATCGTTATGACATCTACTCTGATGAATTGAAAATCTATACGACTATCAATCCAACACTTCAAGAATACGCAGAAGCTGCTGTCAGCAGGCACCTTTCTGAAGACCTTCAGCCAGCTTTCACGAAAAACAACTCCAAAGCGAAGCGATTTCCATTCAGTGATACTTATAACGGTAGGAAAGTAACTGATGAGCGCATTCAGAACATCCTGAAACGCGCAATAGAATCCACAAATCGATATCAAAGAATGGCTACTGCTGGAGTTCCGGCTTCAGAAATAATTGAAAATTTTGAAGAGCCAGTTAACATGAAAGTCTTCTCTTGGAAAGGAGAAATTGATACGGTGCTATCTCCTTTAGATTCCATTCGTTATTACAAGAACTTCATTCGTTCTGGTATGATCTCCATTGAACCTTCAACAGGCCATGTGAAAGCGTGGGTTGGTGGCATTGATCACGAACATTTTAAATTTGACCACGTCAAACAAGGAAAACGACAAATTGGTTCGACAATTAAACCATTCACGTATGCTGCCGCCTTTTCAATGGGAGTTGCTGAGCCATGCACAGTAATCGATAAAGATCAGATCTGCGTTGAGCCGTGCGATCCGAAAGGAAGAAAATGGTGTCCTCCTGGTAATTCCAGTGGAACCGTTCTAAAAGAATTCACTCAAAGTAGTTCAGGTCCCGTAAGTGTTTCAATTATGTCCTTGATGGGAGCTTGCTCTGGCCCAATAACTATAGCAAAACTATTCAAAAGAATGAACATTGAAATTCCCAATGATCAAATTGTTCCTGCAATGTGCCTCGGAACTCCTGATATGAGTTTATTTGAAATGACCGCTGCGAACGCCATGTTCGTGAATGATGGAATATTCGTTGAACCACAAACCATCCGAAGAATCGAAGACAAGCACGGAAATATAATTTATTCTTCCAAAGTAAAATCTAGAGAAGTGCTAAACTCAATGATTTCCTACGATGTCCTTCAAATGATGAAAGGCGTGGTTACCTCTGGCACTTCAACCAGTTTAAGATGGCACAAAAAATGGGGAGGCATCACACAGCCAACTGCAGGAAAAACAGGAACGACTCAAGGAAACGCCGACATGTGGTTTTTTGGATTGATACCCGATCTAGTTACGGGCGTTTGGACGGGTGGCGAAGATAAACAAGTTCGGTTTCGATCCATGACTTGGGGACAAGGTGCTCGTGGAGCTCTGCCGATTTACGGATACTACATGCAGCAAGTTTACGCTGATTCAAGTTTGAATATTTCTACTGCTGACTTTGTTGCTCCAGCATCATATCCTCCTGGCAGATTCGATTGTGAGGATTAAAAAGTGGAGAACCATTCCAATAAATTTCAACTCTTTTAAAAAAAATTCAATTAAGAGATTCGACGATCTATCAATGGAAATTATTGATTTTACAATATATTGTGGTCAAATCCCCAGCTCATGTCACGCGATAATCTTTACGACTTGCGTTTCCCAATTGGAGAGTTCCAAATGCCAACGGAAGTTTCAACTGAATTAAAATCAAGTTGGATCGAAATGATCTCTGCTTTCCCGAAGAAACTGAAGGTTTTAACCAAGTATCTTTCCTCTGAAGATAAGCATTTACCGTATCGCCCGGGCGGTTGGAACATCAAACAAGTTGTACATCACTGCGCTGATAGTCACATGAATAGTATTATTCGATTCAAGCTGAGTTTGACCGAAGATTCTCCGACTATTCGCCCTTACCATGAAGATCGTTGGGCTGAGTTATCTGATGGAACTGAAGAAGATTTGAACGATTCGATTGATTTATTAACAGCACTTCACTCGAAATGGACGCGCTTGTTGACTGGATTGACTGAACATGATTTGCAACGGAAATACGTTCATCCAGAGCATGGAACTGAGGTGTCTATTCTTGAGGCAATTGGCACATATGCGTGGCATTGTGAGCATCATTTGGGCCACATCAAACTTGGGTTAGAAAATAAATCATAAAAGTTAGCTAAGCCTTGCTGAGAGAGAAGGTTCTTATTTTTTAGGGTGAGTTCGAGTGTGAGTGTGAGGGTTTGAGGGGAACGCCCAAATTACTTCATCATGCGTTTATTAAGTGCCTCTTTTCTTCGAAATTCACCATCGGAAACACGTATTTTACATTTCGGGAATTACCTGTTTTTTAATGAACTTCACTTAATTTCCCGTTCAATATCAGTTCACTTCTATTTCACGATACTGTTCGTAAAGCCCCTAAACGACGAACACCACGATGTTAACATCCATTTATAACTGCTTTATAACTAAATAGTCGCATAAAAAAAATCCCTTCAATGCAGCATTCGACTTCCACAGAATTTAAGTATATTTAAGAAGACGCCATTATTTTAATTACATCATGATCAGTACTAACCACTGACGTCAAAAACATTCATTAACCTGTATTGATTGCACACGTGCAACATGGAGACTTATGTCAAAAAATGAGTCACTAACTCACGCGTTTAATCAGTACTTAACCAAAACAGTATGTCACAACAAACATCTATCCCATTACATGTACTTCCCCTTGGCGCCGGCAATTCTACAATTGCCATGCAAGAGAGGGTGATTAGTCTCACCGACGCCTACGTGGATGCATGGGAAAACAACAATTACCAAACTGTTCGAAATTTAGCTTCTCAATTTTACGGAATGGGAGCCGACATTTTGAACAAAATTGAATTACTAACCTATGTTAGTTCACGCGAGCGAAAACTGGCAGATTATGAAGATGCCCAACTTTCTAAAACAATGAAAGCTCTGGCTGCTGACAATTCTCCTGAAGCAGAGGAAAAGAAAAAGGCCATGCTCGAGAACTTTAAAAGCTCGTTGGGCGAAGCTGAAGGCCAAGCAGCCTATGATTCAATGCTCGATGGAACCCATCCCATTTTCGATCTAGCCATAACTAACTCAAAAGTTACCGATCAAGAAACAGACTTTCTTGGTGAAGTGTACGTCAATATGCTTACTAATGCAGTCTCTTGTGATTACATTGGCTATTTGAGAACAGGAAAAGAACTTGACAGTGAGCAAGCGATTAGAGAAGAAGACACAAAGCTTATCTCTGAGCTGAGTGGCTCTTTGCAGGACATTCATGACGCTGCATACGAAGCACTTTACAATGCATTGAAAAATGACAAGCCTGCCGAGGAAATGCGCGCATTGGCAAAATCATATCAAGAAAAGTTGCAAGGCATGTTTGGAATTTCGGGTGCCATTATGGGACCATACTTAGCACTGATCTCCAATGGAGCAAATGGAAACGCATCAACAAGCAATTATCAAGAAGCGTTGAAATTAAGTGAAATTGCAAATCGCTGTACAATACTTTATGCCTACGCTTCTTACGTTCGGGTAGCCCTTTCTGACCGAAGCTACAATCGCTGGCTGAGTAATGAACAAAGAAGAACGGACAAGCGCGCCTATTCTTCTGGTATTCCCACTGGGGCAAAAACGTCTATTCAGGATTTAACTTCGATGGGAAACAACATAGCCGATGGTACGCTTGTACAAGTAGAAGGTGTGGTTACATCTATTGAAATCAAAGATGATCCAGCAGCACCAAAATTCTCAACCTTTGTGACCTTAAAAGATGTGCAAACTAACTCCACTGTCCTTCTTCGTGCACACATGTTCGGACTTGAAGATAATGGCGTAGCAGTTGGATCCTACATGCGAATGAATGGCTTTGTGCGAAGAAATGAGTCATGGCTTGCTCAAGATCAGACGGGTCTCGATTTTGATCGTGTACCACTTAATGAACTGGCCAAGACCAATTGGTTAGATGATGTAGTAGAACGAATGAGAGACTACTATCCTCTTTACCAAGATGGAATGAACACTTTTTTCACACTTAATTAATCACTATTAAATCCAACTATTATGCCGTGTAATTCAGAGAGAACTCGACAACAAGATAAATATACTGCCTGGCAAAATGCCCATGCAGATCAAACAGGTGCCTTCCTTGCAGCAACCGCAGCTAAGGGCTTAGTAATCGGGGCCTGTCCATGGTTTTGGACAGGTATAGGAACCGCAGCGTGCGCAGCGGCTATTGCCACGGCTGCCGCAGCAGAGGCTGCTCACGTGGCAGCTATTTATAAGACACATAACGCTATGCAAGCATACCATCAGGCCCACCAAGAATGGCAAGCATGTCTGGCTAGATGTAACCGCAGTTAGACCTTACCACCATTCACCTCTTGTCTGGGGGAACAATTAAGACAGCTGGAATAAGCTCGAATGATTCTATTCGAGCTTGTTCTCCTGTCGAATTCAAAGAAATCAAAGTACATTTTCGTGCATCTATCTAAACAGAGTGGCACAACGAACCAATAACCAGATTACAATGTCATTATATAAACTCCGAATAGAAGATCTCAAATTCCTACAGGAAAATCTTGTAATTGACATACCAAAATTGAGTCTTGCCACCAGGGTTTCAGAAAAGAGAACTTTATCTTATATCATTTCTTATCCACATTTTATTCAATTCGTTCAGGACAAAGAAATTCTCCAACGCCAAGAATTAACAATAGCCGCCAACCTCGTTTACGCCTGGATGCCGACTGTTTTCGTTTGGAAAAACGACAATTTCGACCGTGTTTTGGAATTGCTAAATGATGTCAAGAAGAACAACTTACAACTAAGTAAAGGAGAGTTCAAAGAGGTAAAAAGCCTCATCAACAATTCGGTCGTTGGAACATCAAAAATCCTTCACTTCATGAACCCTACTCTCTACCCGATTTGGGATAGTAAGATAAATGTATTCTTGGGTGGAATCAAACAAGAAACGAACAATGTAGATCGCTACTTTGAGTATTTGAAAATTTTTCAAGACTTACAAATTAAGAGCGAAAAGTCGATTGTTTCTGAAGGGGTTTCTTCTCAAATTGGTTATCCTATTAGTTTTGCACGCGCCTTTGAGATGGTTCTTTTTCTTTCAGATCCTGAAACACTAAAGGAAAGTAAGAAAATAAAAACAGTCGTGCAGAATGAAGGCCCAAAGCTCCCTAAAATGAAACGGGACGCGTTTATTTTCATCTCGAACCTCACTAAAGTAACAGCCGATCCAAATAATCCCATCACCTATAAACGGGATGGGTACTTGCTATCTGAGCACTATATGACACCCTCAACCATTCAATTAGCCAAAGAGGTCAAACAACGCAGAAACCTACTGATCAGTGATAACGGAAATTTCACGAGAATCAAGTTAATAGCCGCAAAACATGATGATAAGGGACTTGATATATTGAATACTGCTCGCGACGAAATGAAAAGAAATGGTGTTATATCTGCTGACACCATCAAAAGGAGAAAAGATTTGATGGACTTAATCGGGAAGGAATCGGAAGAAAGCACCGAATCTTTAGACATCAATAACATCACCAAAAAACAGCTTAGCATTGACCCAGACTACATGATTGGAATGGAGGATTTTGCCATTCCCGCCATGATGATGAGTAACTTAATGCATCCTATTTTTGAACCAGATGCGAGCGAAGTGCTAAGCTATCAAGCCAAAACACTATCACTTTATTCTGAACAGGAAAGTGGAGTTTTCGGACACATGGAAAAACTAAAGAAAGTTGCTAATTTCCTGGTACTCCATGCATATGATTATGAGAGTGCACTGCAGGCATCTACCAATAGTTTGGATTCTCCCAAAGATGGCATTGCAATTAGTTATGGAGGACCAATGCACAGTAAACGTTGGATCAATAGCTTGGAGATTGACGGTGAAATGGAGGTTTTTGAGGAAAAACTACCTGAATCCTATTTAATCGCTCAATCCTTAACGTTGGGAATTATCAATGGAAATCCGAGCTCAGTTCCATTTCATATTTTGGGCGTTGGAACACCAATCTTAATAGCGATTATTGGATATCAACTTAGACATTCATCCGCGGTTAGCATAGACTCAACTGCTCCCTTTAAAGATGCTATGGCAGGTAAACTCTATGGAGATAAAAAGGCATACATTAAAATGGACATGTACAGAGTAGCTGCCATACACCTAATTGATGGGACAGCCTTTGATTCAGCTTCTCCCTTCTTCACGTCATTCGAATCCATGTTTCCAAGTGACTGGGATGGATTAAGGGATGAACTGAACATAACAAGTGACATGAACTTTAAGCAGCTTGGTCGAGATTTAGAAGATCAACCCGAAATGATAGAGAAATACATTCCGTTTTTCAGTAAAATGAGGTCTGGAAGTGATGCAATGATGCTCAATCTTCGAATGGCGCGATCTGGCCATAACTTCTGGATTCTTCAGCGGATTTGTAAGAACATCATTCGTCTTAGAGAAGATCCTCCAGCATTCAAAAAATGGATTGAGAAGCAGGTAAAAAGATACAAGGAAATAGCAAGCCCTAAGTGGGGTAAAGCCGTTGAAAAAACGTTCGAACTAACTGAAAAACACAGAAAGTTCTAACGAAGTCAACCAAATCCATCATCTTTCACATCCAACGCAAGATCCATTTTGAACGTGATTTTTGCGTTAGGGATAGAAGCGGCAGCTTTCTCTGTCTATTGACAGGGGAACTACAGCGGATAACCCGACCCGATGTTCAGAGTGAGTTGGGGTTTGAGTGTGAGGGTTTGAGGGGAACGCCCCAAAAAAAATACCTCCTAGTACAAATCTAGGCTAGTCAACATCCAAACGTCATCTATTCGCTTGAAAATTGGTACGGCTCCATCAAATCCATCTGGAGCGGTCATACACACGAGCATGTAGCTATCACCTTCTGGTCCCGCCACTTCGTAATACTCGCTGCTCGCCATTTCGCTGCATAAAGCTGATGAAAAGAACTCACCAAATTTACCTTTCAATTCTTTCTTTGTGTATTCCGTCCTTCCAACGCGAAATGGAAATTGAATTCGCGCATAAAGCTCATCCACTTTTTCTTCATCTGAAAGAAGTTCTACGATTTCCGTTTTAATGGCATCAACATCTTCTTGGTTGAAGGCATCTGGCCACGTTTGAGGACCTTGAGCAAATGTAAAGCTTGAAGCTAAAGCGAGTAAAAGTGTTGTAAGTAGTTTCATTTTTGTAGAGTTTATATTTTCAAAATTAATTAATCCATCATTTTTTCTGATTTCGCAATAATTGCTGACACAGAAGCGTCACTTGTCACGTTGATTACCGTTCTGCACATGTCGAGAATACGATCCATTGGAAGGACAATCGCCACCCACATTGGATTCAAACCAACAGATTCAAGTACAATCATCAACATAATCAATCCTGCACCAGGAACAGCTGCAGCTCCAATTGAAGCTAAGGTCGCTGTGAGTACAATTCCGAGTTGTTGCATAATTGACAAATCGACATCAAAGAAGTTTGCTAAGAAAATTACCGCCACTGCTTGATACAGTGAAGTTCCATCCATGTTTACAGTTGCCCCAATTGGGAGAACAAAATCAGTCGATTCCTCTGGAACGCCCAAATTTTCATTCACGCATTCAATTGTCACTGGAAGTGTTGCTGCACTCGAACTGGTAGAAAATGCCAAAAACTGAGCGGGACTCATCCCTTGGAAAAACTTTCTGTAGCTCATTTTCACTCCAAATAGTCGCATGAAAAGTGGATAGAACACAAATAACATGACTGAAAGTCCCAATATCACTACCAATGAATAACCTAGCAATTTCCCGAAGATATCCAGCAATTCATCCAGACTGTCTGCAGATTTTGCCAGTACCCCAGCCATCAAACAAAACACGAAGAATGGTGCTGCACGCATGATGATGTGAACCATCTTCACAAAGACCTCGTTCATCCCAATGAAAAATCGATTGGCTGTTTCTGTTTTATCTTTCGGAAGTAGCGCCATGGAAATTCCAAAGAAAAGGGCAAAGAAGATCACTTGCAACATGAATCGTCCATCACTCATAGAGATGATCAAGTTTTCAGGAACCATATCCACCAGTGGCTGAAGTGGCCCATCACTTGATTTTGCAGCCTCAGCTTTTGCTCGTTTTGCTTGAGCTGTTTTGTACTCCTCTGTTTCCATTGAAGCCTTCAAATCTTTATCAGCATTAGCAATTTGAGCTGGAGTTGCAGTTTCCAATTCATGGCGTCCATCTTTGACCTCAATTCCATTTTGATCTGCCCAAATCTCGTATTGCAAACGATTCTTTAGTCGCGTTTCTTCATTTCCTTGAATTCCTGGCGAGAATAAGTTGACTAGAAGCAAACCAACAGAAATAGAGAAAATGGTTGTCACCAAGTACAAACCAATGGTCTTCCCTCCTATTCGACCTAATTTTGATGGATCTCCCATTCCAGAGACACCTGTAATTATCGAGAATAACACCAAGGGCACAGCAATGAATTTCAAGGAGTTAATGAAGATTTTCCCAAATGGATCAATCCAATCGGACGTAAAATCATTCAGGCCATAGTGACCTGATAAAATCGCCCAGACCACACCTAGGGCCATTGCAATTAGTATTTTCCAATGAAGCGCCATTTTTTTCATGACGTGAATATAAGGAATTGGATGGATTTGGACAGATGCTTATCTTTGATTCAAATGAGAAAATCACATCACCATAAAAGAACTCTGCGCTTTCTTCTTTTGCTAAGCTTCTTCTGCTCTGGGATTGGTTTTGCACAAGACAAGATCTATTTCAATAAGGATTGGTTCGTTTGTCAGAAAGAAGATGCGAAATTCTACAGAATACTTGAAGAAGCTGATACTTTGCTTAAAGTCACGGATTATTACTCAGAAGGCAGTAAACAAAGTGAAGGATTCATTCTAAACACGAAAAGCAATCGTGAGATTTTAAAAATTCGAGGTGATTTTGAGCAAAAGACCATTGGAGAATGCAACTATTATCGCAAAAATGGAAAGTTGTACTATTCGGTGAATATGCATCCATTTGACGAAAATCATGGGATCGATCCAAAGCACTTTGACTTATTGAAAAACGTAGACACTGTTGCAATTGATTCGTCGGAATTACAGTTTGAAACCTATTTCTACAATAACTCAACTGACTATGGTTTTATGTTGGATGAAGAAATACCTCATGGAGCTTGGCTAAATGTTGATCTGGAAACTGGAGTTATCATAAATCGAACTCTCCATTCACTTGGGAAGTTGCACGGAGTTTCCTTCATCTACTGGAAGAACGGAAAGATTAGAGAAGAAAGTCCATACGTGAATGGCGTCTACCATGGCGAGGTCAAAAAGTACAACAAAGACGGAATTTTAGTCAAAGGGAAAGAGTATGAAAATGGTGATTTGATTGAGACATGGATATATCATAAGTCGAAAAAGAAGAAGTCTTGAAGGAAGTTAGTTACACAAAAGAGCCTGAGGCGTTTGAACAGGCAATTCATTCCATTCAGAAGTTTTTTCACGCGAATAAGCGCTTTCAGGGTATCTTTCTCGGTGGCACAATTGATGGTTATTACTTATCGAATCGACTAATCTATTTTCGCAGAATGTTCAGCATTGTTAGATTAAACGGCAGCTACAGCTTGGAAGGTGGGACAATAAATCTAAAAATCTCTAAGTCC
>JAQXBM010000091.1 GCA_029252405.1 Crocinitomicaceae bacterium | reverse complement strand
GTGTTGCTTTTCATCGGAGGACGTGTTAGCAACAGGAGGTGTATCCAATTTATAGTTTATGAAATTTTTATTGAGCTAACATATACCCAGATGATAAAGAGTATTTGTAGTGGGATTCTAAACCATAGGTAAGTTAATCCAGATCCATTATAGTTTCCTGTTTGATAATCTAAATGGTCAATTGATGCTTTTATATTTGAAGGGAGAATTGCAATGAAAAACAAAATTAGCAACCATCCTGTTAAAGGGCGAATTTGTGAGACATGCAGACCTATTGCACCTGCAATTTCAATTAATGCGGTAAAATAAACCATCTCCTTTTTGTAAGGAATAAAGTCTGGAACCATCAGTGCCATTCCCTCTGGAAATAAAAAGTGCCCTAAAGCGGTAAATAAAAGCATTACTGAGAATCCTATGCGAGCCGAAAGGTCAAATTCAAACTTTCCATTGATTAGCTTTAGAGTAAGGAGGGAGATCGCAAAAACAGCAATTAATACAATTAGGGGTTTCATCTTGTCTTTTTTAGACAAATGTCTGAATATGGTACTATTCAAACAATGAACCTAGGTTAAGAAATTCGTTTTCTAATTCTGCTTAGGGCTTGCGGTGTTACTCCAATATAAGAAGCAAGATATTTGAGCGGGATTTCTTTAATCAAATGAGGCTGATCATTAAAAAGGTTTAAATACCTCACTTCTGCAGTTTCATTTAACAGTGATTGTTCTCTTTTTACTTTTGAAAGGAATAAGTTTTCTGCTGTTACCCGACCAATTTCATGACCAATTTTTGTTCGCTTATAAACATCTTGTAAGTCTTCAAAAGTTAACCTCCATATTACTGTTTCTGTAAGAGTTTCAGCTTGGTAAGTACTAGGTTTTTGAGTTAGGAATGAGTCATATGCGCTCATAAATTGACCGCCAAAAGAAAATCCAAAGGTCAAGTCATTCTCTATTTTGGGTATGAATAGTCTTACAGAGCCTTTTTCAATAAAACTAAGATGGTTTTCTACTTTTCCAATTTCTAAAATTGTCGTTCTTTTTTTAAACTCAACTTTTTTGAGCTTAGAAGAAAATATTTCCCAATCTATATCACTCATTTCAACTATATGGGCGAAATATTCTCTTATTTGAATCATTTTCGGGATGTTGTATTAATTGTTGCTAACTCAGCTATGCGCCACAGTGGCGCATATTTCATTTATATTTTACCGACAACAAGCGCTTACAACTGCTTATTATCGGCTCGGTTCTCAACAAAATATCAAATATTCCAAAACCTCACTCAATCCTCACAATATCAATCGACGCAACATTGTCCAAAACGATCAGTGGAACATCGATCAAGTTCAATGAGTAGGTGTAAACAACTCCTGTATGGATTTTTCCTTTCCATAATCGCACTTTGTCACGACCCATATATTGACTAAATAACATTCCGCCTGCACGATTTTTAAATGTGACGTTGTACTTTCCTCTCCGGTTTCTTCGTTCCAAATTATTTCTATTTCTTGTTGATATTCCAGTATTGGTAACGAACTCTAAACACCAACTGCTATAAGCATACCCATACCCATAACTTTGATTCTCAATGTCTGAAACACCTGATCTCGCCGTAGGTCGCTGTATCAAAAGTTGTTTAATTACATCCAAAGTATCGCCATCCGAATAGAGCTCGTACGAGCAAGAAACTCCTCCAACTTGATCAGAAATGCTTTGAGCTGAGATAGAAAATGAAGCGAGAAAAATGAATAGTGTGAAAAGGGTTTTCATAAGTCAGTGTTTAGATTACATTCCTCTTTTTCCACAATAGTCGTGCCGTCTCAATGCAGGTTAATTCCACCAATAAATTATCTTTGTCTAAAATTCGAATTACATGGCTTTAAAATGTGGAATTGTGGGATTACCAAACGTTGGAAAATCCACTCTTTTTAATTGTTTGTCCAACGCAAAAGCGCAGTCGGCAAATTACCCTTTCTGTACTATTGAACCAAACGTAGGAACAATCTCTGTTCCCGATACGCGATTGGAAAACTTGGAGAAGCTTGTGAACCCGCAACGCGTATTGCCAACGACAATGGAAATTGTAGATATCGCTGGTTTGGTGAAAGGTGCATCGAAAGGTGAAGGATTGGGAAATCAGTTCTTGGCGAATATTCGCGAAACGGATGCAATCATTCACGTGTTGCGCTGCTTCGACGATGAAAATGTAATTCACGTAGACGCAAAAGTTGATCCTGTAGCCGATAAGGAAATCATCGATATTGAGCTTCAATTGAAAGATTTAGAAACGATCGAAAAGAAATTGAGCGGATTGTCTCGGATCATCAAATCGGGAGATAAAGATGCCGTGAAAGAACACGCATTGGCTGAAATGGCAAAAGAAGCCTTGGAAAATGGTAAATCTGTCCGAACGATTGAGCTAGGAGAAGATGACGCTGCTGTCATGAAATCGTTCCAATTGATTACGGCAAAACCAGTGATGTATTTGTGCAACGTTGATGAAGCTTCTGTGAAGAATGGAAACGCATACGTTGAAACGGTGAAAGAAGCGGTAAAAGATGAGGATGCCCAGGTATTGGTTGTCGGTGCGAAGATTGAAGCCGACATCGCTGAATTAGAAGAGTACGAGGAACGTCAAATGTTCATGGAAGAGCTTGGCTTGGAAGTATCAGGAGTGAATCGTTTGATTCGTTCGGCGTATGCCTTGTTGAACTTGGAAACGTATTTCACAGCAGGTGAGAAGGAAGTTCGCGCTTGGACAATCAAAAAAGGAATGACGGCACCACAAGCGGCTGGAGTTATTCACACGGATTTCGAAAAAGGATTTATCCGCGCCGAAGTGATGAAATACAACGATTTTGTAGAATATGAAAGCGAAAATGCTGTGAAAGATGCAGGAAAGTTTCGCGTAGAAGGAAAAGAATATGTCGTGGAAGATGGTGATATCATGCACTTCCGCTTCAATGTATAATAATTAGAAGACCACATTATGAGTTTATCAGCAAATGATCCATCATTGACTTCTTGGGTAGAAGTGTCAAAAGATTCAGATTTTCCAATTCAAAATTTACCCTTTGGAATTATCCAAGTGGGGAATGGACAGCCGCGCATTGCTTCTCGAATTGGGGAGTTCGCCATTGATTTGAAATCACTGTTCGTTCTTGGATACATGGAAAACTTACCTTTTTCATTGGAAGATTTCGATACGGATTCTCTCAACAAAATGATGAAAAAAGGGAAAGTCGGAACGCGAAAGTTGCGCGGACGAATTTCTAAATTGTTTCACGCTGATAACACAGATTTACAAGGGAAACAACACCATGTGGATCAAATCCTAATTTCAATGTCAGAAGTAACCATGCTGATGCCGATTGAGATTGGAGATTACACCGATTTTTACTCAAGCGAGCAGCACGCATTCAACGTGGGATGTTTGTTCAGAGACCCAAATAACGCGTTATTGCCAAACTGGAAACACATTCCTGTTGGTTACCACGGACGTTCAAGTTCAATCGTTCCTTCGGGAGTAGATTTTCACCGTCCAAAAGGTCAAAAGAAACCACCTACAGCTGAAGTTCCAGTTTATGGACCGTGTAACTTGTTGGATTTCGAATTGGAAACGGCCTTCTTCACATACGAAGGAAAACCGCTTGGAGGAACAATTTCAACGGAGGAAGCTGATGACTACATTTTCGGAATGGCATTGCTCAACGATTGGAGCGCTCGCGATATTCAAGGGTGGGAGTACGTTCCACTAGGACCTTTCCTCGGAAAGAACTTCGCTTCGCACATTTCATGTTGGATTGTGACCTTGGATGCATTGGAGCCATTCCGCGTTGCTGGACCGGTTCAAGATCCGAAAGTGTTGCCATATTTGGAATACTCGGGAGACAAGCACATCGCCATCAATTTGGATGTGTTGATCAAGCCTGAAGGACAAGATGAGGTGTCTGTTTGTAAATCAAACTACCGCCACATGTACTGGAACATGAACCAGCAATTGGCACACCACACCGTGAATGGATGCAACATTCGCACGGGTGATTGCATGGGATCGGGAACGATCAGTGGACCAGAAGAAGGAGAATTCGGATCGATGTTGGAGATTTCATGGAAAGGAACGAAGCCAGTTCCAATGCCTGATGGTTCAGAAAGAAAATTCATCAACGATCACGATACTGTAATCATGCGTGGACACTGCGAAAAAGATGGTGTTCGAGTAGGATTTGGTGAAGTAGCTGCGAAAGTATTACCAGTAACATAATTGACGAAGTAACTTGAGCAACACACCTTCAAATATTGATCTAGAAAAGGAACGGAAAGAAATTCTGAATGCCTTTCGTGGATTGATGCGAAATGTAAAAGATCGCAACAAGGAGGACACGCGCATGATTCGAAAAGCCTTCGATGTTGCCGTTGATGCTCACAGTGAAATGCGCCGCAAATCTGGCGAGCCTTATATTTATCACCCGATTGCCGTAGCGCGAATTTGTGCTGAAGAAATGGCGCTCGGACCAACGGCAATTATCTGTGCACTCTTGCACGATACCGTTGAGGATACACACATCACACTTGAAGATATTGAGGATTTATTCGGACACCGCGTTCGATTGATCATTGATGGATTGACGAAAATTCCTGAAGTATTTGATGAGAATGCTTCGGTTCAAGCGGAGAACTTCCGTAAGATGGTTTTGACCATTTCTGATGATATCCGTGTGGTGATCATCAAATTGGCGGATCGTTTGCACAACATGCGTACGCTAGGAAGTATGCGTCCAGACAAGCAAATGAAGATTGCTTCGGAGACGAAATTTCTCTATGCACCGCTTGCTCACCGTTTGGGATTGTACTCAGCGAAAAGTGAGTTGGAAGATTTGGCGATGCGCTACACTGAGCCTTCAACCTATTTAGACATTGAAGGGAAACTGAAGTCGACCAAGGACGCGCGTAACAGATTCATTCGAAAGTTTGTTCAGCCAATCAAAGATTCTCTCGGGACAGAAGGATACGATTTTGAGATTAAAGCACGAACGAAATCCATTTCTTCTATTTGGAGAAAGATGACGACCAAAGGTGTTCCATTTGAAGAGGTGTTTGATCTTTTCGCCATCCGAATCATTGTCGATACGCCGATGGAAATGGAGAAGCCGGATTGTTGGAGAATCTACAGTATCGTTACCGATTTCTATCAACCGAGTCCAGACAGACTGCGCGATTGGATTTCAACGCCACGTGCTAACGGTTACGAATCGCTGCACACGACGGTAATGTCTGAAACAGGGAAGTGGGTTGAAGTGCAAATTCGTTCGAAGAGAATGGATGAGATTGCCGAGAAAGGATTGGCCGCTCACTACAAATACAAAGAGTCAAAGACCAGCGAAACGAAATTCGATCGTTGGATTACAGAAATACGCGATTTGCTCGCGAATCCAGATGCGAATGCCATGGATTTCATTGAAGAGTTCAAGCTGAATTTGTTCAATGATGAGATTTACATTTTCACCCCAAAAGGTGATTTACGTGTACTTCCAACTGGCGCTACGATTTTGGATTTTGCCTACGATATTCACACGCAAATCGGGGACAAATGTATCGGGGCGAAGGTGAACAACCGATTGGTACCATTGAGCTATCAGCTGCAGAGCGGAGATCAAGTGGACATCATCACCTCATCCAAGCAAAAGCCAAACGAGGAATGGTTGAAGTTCGTTGTTACGGCTCGAGCTCGTCAGAAGATTAAATCGTCTTTGAACGAGGAACTGAAAATGATCGCCCTCGATGGAAAGGAAATCTTGGACAGGAAATTCCGCCAGCACAACATCCGATACGTTTCAGAGAACATTTCAATTTTAGAAAAGTTCTACAAAGTTCCAACCGCCACTGAACTGTACTTCAGAATTGCAAAAGGAAAAGTCGACCTTAAGAAATTAAGAGAGCTTGATAACGTCAACGGATTACTTCAATTGGACAAGCCGAAATACGTTCGAAAGAAGTCGAAAGAGGTGTATTCCAAAGTCAACAAGAAAGACGATACAATTGTCATTGGTGATGATTTCAAAAATATCGACTACACACTTGCGCAATGCTGCAACCCGATTCCTGGGGATAAAGTGTTTGGATTTGTGACGATTCACGAAGGAATTAAAATCCACCGAAACAACTGCCCCAATGCCGAACATTTGATGTCGAAAATGGCTTACCGCTGCTTGAAGGCGACGTGGAAGGATACGGAAATCAAGGAAAACATTGCGGCAATTACAGTTTATGGAATCGACCGCGTTGGAATTGTCAATCAATTGACGCAAATTCTTTCAAATGAGGCAAATGTGAACATGCGCTCTATTTCTTTCGAAACGGATGACGGAATTTTTGAAGGAAAGATGACCGTGATGGTCTACGACACCGAACATTTGAGTAACTTAATGTCTAAGTTCGAACAAGTGGAAGGTGTGCAACGTGTTGTTCGCGCTGGAAAATCAGAGGAATAACCGAAGAGAAGTAACAAGAGCAAAACTTTGAATCAAAAACGAAAAACAGGACTCAAGTACCTCAAGAATTTCCGTGAAACGGGAGCATTTAAGGAAACGAGCAGAAAAGTGGAATTGGAAATCTGTCAGCGGATTCCAAGGGATCGCGACGTTATTGTTGTTGAGTATGGCATGGGACACGGGAATATCACACGTGAGATTTTAGCTACGATTGGTCCCAATTCAAAACTGTATGCCTTTGAAGTTGTGAAAGAGTTCTGTGATGACGTAAAAGAAATGATTGACGACGAACGATTAATCATTATCAACGATGGCGCTGAGAATTTGAAAAAGCACGTCACGGAACCAATTGATGCTGTGATCTCATCCATTCCATTTTCATTTTTCTCAGAAGAGAAGGGGAATACGATTATCCAGAGCGCTTATGACATGTTGAATGGCGGTTCGAGCTACAGTCAAGTATTGCTAACCAAATTCAACTTCAAGAAATTCCAAGCCGTTTTTGACGAATGCGAAATAATGAATTTAAAAGGCTTCCCAAAGGAATACATTTATCATTGTCGCAAGAGAGAGAACCATGAGCCGAAATGAGAAAACGCTCGCCTCTAGGGTCAATGTAAAATGAAATAGAGCCGACCCTTTCGAATCAGCTCTACTTTATATTCTGTTTCTTATTTAGAATAGACTGTTTTTACAGAAGCGTGAAGTGGTTTTTTAGTAAGAACATCCACCGTGTAGTTGTCTCCACCTCCTGGATCGTATGTTGAAGGCTGAATTGGACTAGTAGTAGAGGTCCCAGAGAATTTATTCATTCCAAACGTCGCTTCAGTTCCTGTTTTCATGGCTGTTTGATCCAAAAATTGGAACACACATCTTCCAAGGAAATACCCACTAGGATTGGAATTGTTCAATTGATCCAATACGTAAGCAGCTTGTTGCGCCTCGTCTGACGATGGTGTTCCCGCTTGAATTGCAGAACCCATTTCTGAAAAGAAGAAATACGTATCAGGGAAAGCCGTTGGAAATGTAGTAGCAATGTAGTTTGCAATGAAAGTCCCATCGTTAAACGGATTCACTGAAGCCACGAATCGTGAGTTCCAAAATGTAGTACCCAAAGAGCTATTCGCTTCTATTGCCGTTTGCAGTTCTTTTACTTTTACGATTCCAGGTTTTAGTGGCTCTCCAAATGTGCCAAATGATACGGGAGATGTGATTGGCATTAATTCAGATGCTGGGATCCCTTGAGATGACTCGGCTTCAAGAATGTATTCCATTGCAGTTGCAATATTTGCGGCCGAGAACGCATTTTGCAAGTCATATTCATTTGCGACTCCCCACATCGCGGCTCCTCCATATCTTTTAGTTCCACCGTTATATACTTCTTTTACCATTGCGGCAATTTGTGTTTTTGCAGTTGCACCATTTCCATTGGCAATTTCACCTAGGAAGTAATTGGATATCGGAACGAAAACATTGACGTTTTCATTTCCACATTTGTTTAAGAAGGTAGTATGAGATCTTTCGTGGGATCCAGGTGTATTTCCCGGTGCTGGAGGTACGCTCCAATTGTATAAGTGAATAAAGTTGACACCAAGACCAGCTAAGTTCTTAATGTCACCTCGTCCACCGTTTGCATCATCCCAAATCTTAGGGAAGCAGGAGTTTGCGAAGTCGGTGTCGAAATATTTTGACGGTGGAGCAGGCTTGTCGTCTGATGGAGCCGGTGAATAACTTACTCCTTTGATGTTCTTTAAGCTAGGAATGTTTTCAATACAGTGTTTAGTTGACATAGTGTTTTTTTTAGAGTTTAAAAAGTAGAATATTTATTTCCACCAAAACTAACTACATGCCGCTGGTCTGTTAACCGTATAAATACCTGATTGAGGAATTTGTTGGAAATTGATTGGCTACTTTTTTTGATATTTCTGAGTGATCAATTTTGCTACATCCTCATTATCAATTAAATCAACAAATTTCTTCATCTTCTTTTGAATCACTTTGAAATGATGTTCATCTTCTTCAGTAACGAAAGTCAGCGCTTCTCCAGGATTATCCGCTCGACCTGTACGACCAATTCTGTGAACAAAATCTTTCGGTGATCGCGGTAATTCGTAATTGATCACGAATGGAAGAGACTGAATGTCTATCCCTCGGGATAGAAGATCCGTGGCAACGAGGACTCGAAGACGTCCATTTTTGAAATCTTTCAGAGCAGCCGTTCGTTCTCGCTGAGTTCGCTTACCGTGAATTGCATCTGCATCAATTCGATTTTGATTCAGTTTTTGCGTCACGACATTCGCTTGGTGAACAGTTGAGGTAAAGATCAACACTTGTTTCATCTTTTTTTCCTTAATCAAATGCCTGAGGAGTGGTCCTTTTTGTTCAAGTTTAACCGAATATGCTGTTTGGTTGATCAGTTCGATGTTTTGTTCTTTCTTCTCAATTTGAATAACCAAAGGATCATTCAACAAAACACTTTTTACATTTTCAATATGAGGGCTCAAAGTGGCCGAAAAGAGCAAATTTTGACGTTCTTCGGGCAAAAAGCTCAATATTTCATCCATTTCTTCCTTGAATCCAAGATTTAGCATTTTGTCGGCCTCATCCAAAACGAGTGTGTTTACGGCCGAAAGTTGAACTGAATTTGAGTCCAATAAATCGAGTAATCTTCCAGGAGTGGCGACCAAAATACTTACGTCTCTCATGTTCTGCATTTGTCCATCAGCTGAGACACCTCCATAAACAGCGAGGGACTTACAACGGTAGGGCATAGCTTCTGCGAAATGCTTGAACACCCCGGCAACTTGAATGGCTAATTCTCTTGTTGGAACGAGAACCAATGTACTTGGGTGTCGGTCGCCAGGTGTTTCGACTCCCTCTAAATTGACAAGGATTGGAAGAACATAGCTCGCAGTTTTACCCGAACCCGTTTGAGCAATTCCGAGAAGGTCCTTTTTTTGAAGCACCACTGGAATGGCCATTTCCTGAATGGGGTAAGGTTTGGCGTAGTTTTCACGCTCCAGCGCTTTGAGTAAGTATTTGGGCAGTTCTAAAGAAGAAAATGACATAGTTCACAATAAGGATTGCGCAAAGGTAGCAGGAAAGGTGTGATTAACCTTCTTTCAATCTTTCTATAGCCCAGTTAATCTTTTAAATGAAGATTACTTCTCCTTATCCAACTCCTTTTGAAGTGCAGATTGTTTAAACTCATTCGCGTCAATTCCATCAGAGAAATAGCGAACATTTCCGTTCCACAAGTAAACCACTCCTGGAGTGTCTTTGCTCATTCCGATGATTTCCCAGAAGCTCACGATATCCTTCACTTGATATGAGTATTCAGCTCCTGCGTAGTCGAAGAAAGCTGGAATTTCCTCTGGTCCTTCGTCCATGAATAGGATGAAGATCTTTGGGAAGTTCGGGTCCTTTTTGCGCATTGCTGTCAGCGTTTTTGCTGTTTCCATACAGTGCTCACAGGTTGGGGCGAACAAACACAGGATTTTCTTTCCTTCATCCAATTTGATAGCAGATGGAACGTGCTTGCTGAATTTTGATGTGACTTTCTTCGGTGATGTGTCTTTTGGAGGCTCAACGACTTCAACCACCTCATCTGGATCTGTATCCGGATCGACTTCAGTAGTATCGATATCAATCGTGTCCAAAATAAGCGTGTCGAGCGTATCAGAATATTGCTCATCATCAACAATGAATACCTCATCTTGAGTGTTCGTGCTCGTATCTGGTTCTGCCTTCTGAATAGGAGAAATCATGAATAGAGCCAAAGCTGGAACCGCATAAGTCAATGCCAGGAAAGGGAAGTTGTGAGGCGGTTTGTCCTTAGGAAGCATGCGCATCAGCCAAACGAGTAATCCAATCGTGATGATATTTTTAATCAAAGCTTCTGTCGGAGTCATTTCAATTAACTCACCAAAACAGCCACAATTTCCACCAACGTCATTCAGAATACTGTAACTGAGGTGTACACAGAAAACGACTAATAGTAGGATTGTTGCTGGAATAACGATTCGCTTCAAGAAATGTGGAAGCAGAATTGCAATTCCCAAAGCGAACTCAGCAGCAACCAACAAACGTGAAAAATAGGGTGCACTGCCTCTGTCAAATCCTAAGGCATACAATTGTTTCACCTCCATCGTTCCAAGCCCCAAATCGGCACTAGGAAATAGTTTTGAATATGCCGAGAATATGAATAACACCGAGACGATTACTCGAATCGTCCAAGCAAAATAAACTTTGTTGTCTTTGTAAAACTCAATTATCTTATCCATACTTCACCTTTGAGACCGTTAAAATAATTCAAATTATTCGGATGAGGGAAGGATAGCATCGGAATAGGTAATTTTTAACGCTTACGAACAACGAACTTCTTCTATTGAAAGACTATTTATTGAAAGAATGAAAGGCTTCTAAGTTCCGAACATAAAGATCAACTTCGAAATCAACGAAGTATTTATTCAATCCAGGGCGCTGAGCCTGTCGAAGTGCACCGCCGCAGGCAGCAACGGAGTTAATCGTTCAATGATTCAATCATTCATTCTTCAATATTTCAATCTCTTTCTGTTCAACACCAGTCTCAGGATCAACATCTCCAGTTTCCAACGGTTTCACAATCTTCTTACTATCTGGCTGACCATACAAATCAGGTTGCAAGTACTTGCCTTGGTTCCATTC
Organism: Crocinitomicaceae bacterium; assembly: GCA_029252405.1. Taxonomy (GTDB): domain Bacteria; phylum Bacteroidota; class Bacteroidia; order Flavobacteriales_D; family Crocinitomicaceae; genus UBA4466. Next base: position 43,255 of record JAQXBM010000091.1, on the reverse strand, counting down.
TTCCTTCTCAACTTCCACCGCTTTCGATTCTGGATGTTGTTGGATGTATGGATCGTTTCTTTCGGCGTAAACTGTCCATGAAACTTCCATTCCTGCAGCTCCTCCAGCAATGACAAATTTGCCATCATTCAATTTCTCCTTGATGTAGAGTGGGGCATAGCCTCCAATTGGCGTGAGTTGGTAACTGAAATTCGCATTCACCGCATCGAAGTAATCGGGCATGGTCACCTTTGCTTCACCATTCGCATCAAAGGCAACAGTCCCACGGTACATGTTCAAAACTTCGTTCGATTCTATGCTGTAGTGCTTCAAGTATTTCTTTTCAGGATCGAGTGGGTGATCAATTGAGAAGGCTTTCGTTCCTGCAGCACCGAAATCGCCGTTCGCATAAATGGAAAATCCGTTCGGATCCGTTTGATCTCCCCAAACACCAACATAACCGAAACCGTATGTTCCAACTGCATTTCCAAGTGGACCGATCGCGTCGTAGTTTCTTCCGTAGACTCCGAATCCTAGTTGGTAATTCGTTTCTCCAACCGTTCCTGTATGCCCAATTCCATAAACTCCGTACCCACCAGTTGTTCTGAGGTTGTTCCCGTAAACCCCTTGGGCTGCTGAAGCTGTTGATTCCACTTGACCTGAAACCGCGGATGCACCTCCTGAAGTACTTCCTACAATTGCCGAAGTTAAGTTGCTACTCGATGTTGTTGTTGCTTGAATAGGAGAGAAGCCGTTCCCAGCATTCGAAGAGTTAGCTAAAATACCGACTCCCGTGTTTGTCGTTGTCGCACGTAATCCAATTCCATTGGCTGTTCCATTAATCAATTCAACTTCTCCAGCATCAACAGTTATTACTCGTCCAGCACCAGCTCCGCCTTGATCGTAGGCTTCATCGAGCGTGTTTCCGGATGATGGTAAAGTGACAGTGTTTCCATTGGAAATGCTCAAGCTCTGACCGCTCAATTGCAAATTTTGAAGTTCGTTTGTTGGATCTGCATCGGCATCGTCGACTAAATCAACTGCTACACTTCCTGCTGTTTCCGCGTAGAGCGAATAAGGAACGCTCAACAATTGCGTCGTTCCAGAAATCGTGTATGCTGTTCCACCGTTTGGATCTGTTTCCGTTTTGAGGAAATACGGACCGTTTGCCCAATCAATACCTGAAAAAGATCCTGCTACTGTGTTTCCAGTTCCAATTTCAACTGTTGCCAAACCGTTACCATTTGTAGTTGGCGTGTGTGTTTCGATGAACACGGCAATTCCAGTAGGACTGTTTTGTAGTACACTGATTTGCATTCCGATGGCAGCATTGGATACTAATTGATCCGAACCATCGCGCACAACAGCTTGATAAGTCATTTGTTGGGGAGCTTGCGCCCAAGCACCGAGCACGAGTGATAGAAATAAGGTAGTAGTAAGTAAACGTTTCATGTTTTAGTGTTTGATGATTTTAATAGTTTGATGAGTTGTTGTGCTGTTCGCAATGGTCAGGTTGTAACGTCCGGTTGCGTATTCGCGCATGTCGATGTGCGTTTCTGATGTTTCTATCTTATCTGTAGCAATTATTTTCCCCTTCATATCTGAAAGTGTGTACTTCAAATCATTTGTGAAATTCTCCAATTGCAGAATGATGAATTCATTCGTAGGATTGGGAAACAGTGAAACGTCGAGCGTTAATTCTGATCCAATTCCGAGTAAGTAAAATTCGTAGGGTTGCTGAACTCCTTGATTGATCGAGCCATTGGTGCCTTGCGCGTTTGAATAGTCGATTTGTCCAACAGAGTAGCTGACAGTTCCTCCAGTTCCGCTTGCTTCTCCGCCTGTGGAGACTGTGTTTTGTTGGGTAAAACCGAGAAGCGACAAGCATCCGAATAAGAGTGATAGTGTGAATTTTGTCATAGAGTAGAGTTTGTTGTATTTTAAAGATAATGATTTGAGAATAATTCGCGATATTCATATCGAATTGAAATCAATCGACAGTGTATCAAGAGGGTTATAGAATCGTTTATGAAGGAGTTAAACAAACGACTCTCTATAAATGGGATTTTGGAGGGGATAAACCTTATACAAACAGAGTTTGGAATGGCCAGTTGTCTGACATAAGAGCGCTCGCTGAAAGTTCATATCCACTTGAAGTGTTCGATTTGGATAATGCGGAAGAAGCGAGCGTCGTGTTAAACAATAAGGTCGAACTGGAAACATGGCTGGAACGCGCATTTCGCTCGAGTAGTCCGAAGAAAGGATAAGTTGGATAAAATGAAAAGTAAGAATTGAACATTTATAAATACATATTCTATTCAATCATTCTAATTGCTTATTTAATCTTTCAAACTGGATTAAAAGAGGAGCCGCAGACAGGGGTTCTATATATCGCAGTAGCTGTTATTCTATTTTATCATCTCAAGCAAAACCTGCTGTTTAGAATATTCAATTTTGTTCTGATAACTGCATTGACTTGGAGTTTCGTATTTCAGGTGTCCAATTTCCTTTGGGATTGGATTAACCCAAATAGAGGGCAGATTATGGTTGATGGACGAGTGGAGACAGTTATGGATATGTCTGGAATATTCGTTGCAGGATTGAGCTTTGTGATCGCTTTGATCTGTGCAATAATGAACTGGAGGAATATTCAGAGAAAAACGATTCAACCCGAGTATCATTTGGCAATGGCGACACTTATCGCTTCAGGAATTGTTTTTATCTATTTCGAAGTATTGTAGCGTAGGTTTACCTCAACTCAATCTTTTGCAAAATTGGATCAACCTCTTCTTCCTTTGGATTGAGGCCCTCGAAATCCACCTTCTCGACCATTTCATCCTCCAACATGCCTTCAGGACTTGTTGGTCTCAAGGCATCTTTCCAAGCGAACCCCTGAATGAACTGATCTTTTTTATCAATCTGGTCCATAGGATAAAACACACCATCGGGCTCCTCCAAATAGGTGATTCCACTTACTTCGTTGCTGTCAATGTCAATGCGTAAAGTGCTCGAAAACAATCGATTCAAGCCTGTACGTTCTTTTACGACAGTCGTATCCGTTTTTGTTTCTTCTTCAGGATAAAAAATGGTTACGGCATTTCCATTCACCTTCGTTTGATACAAATCATTGTCTCTGAAATACGCGATGATCTCCTTTCCACCAATTTGATTGAAGAGTTTTTCATCATCCACAGACATGACGACAGAAGCTTTGTTCTTGATCAAAACTTTATGCAAAATGGAATCTGTCAATTGCAATTCCATGGAATCTCCTTTCAATTCAGCGCCATTTGACCAGACAATTGGATCTCGGAACAATTCCATTTTATCGTCGTTAGGTGAATACGAAATACTGTCCGCACGGCATTGGAACTTGGTCGAATAAATCGATGCTTTTTGATACGCACGCATGTATTCGATGCTATCTTCTTTGTAAGAATACAGTGTGTCGGCATGAACGTACATCTTATCATCTTTCAATTCCTTGATGGCCATTGCGTGTCCAGTCAGGAAAGAGTAGTGCAGGCTGTCAGAAATCAGTGCGTAATCTCCTTTGAAAGACATTTTCTGAGTCGAATCGCTGTAGAACACGTTTCCTTTTCCAATGTTTGTTCCTTCCTTCGGCAGATAGATGAGCGTGTCGCCTCGAATCAAATCGTTGTCTCTCCTGATTTCTGCATTTTGGCGCAATTCACCTTCTTCAGTTTCAGTATTGTACCAACCGGCTTCACAAAAAATCTTGGTTCCTTTTGTTTCGATGTCTGTTGGACCGTAGAAATACGTTTTCTTCTCACTGTAGCGATAGCGCAGCGTATCCGTGGTCATTTTCACATCCTTACTTTTATAGTCAACGTTATTGCTGAAAAAGAAATTCTTGGATTCCGGATGGAAATAACCCACACGACTCGTCAATACTTCTCGTGAAAGAATGCTTTCCACACGTCCACCTTTTCGGTAAATTGCTTGACTTTGCTTCGCGTCGTATTCGAGCTCGTCTGTGGTTAATTTGTATTCATTGTCGCGTAATCGGACATTTCCCCAAAGCGTTGCCAACTTGGTTTTTCCGTCGTAATGCAATGAATCACAAAAGAGGTTGAGTGTATCGCGTTTGTTGATGTGCACACGTCCGTACGCTCGAACGACTTGTTTCTTCTCAAAATAGTGAGCAGAGTCACAGTACATTTTATTTCCTTGGTAGAGGAAATTGACGTTTCCAATCAAGCGAAGCTTGTTGGAGTTTTCGTCCATGATCATTTTTTTTGCACCAGGCAGCAGCTCAAGAATACTTTGAGCGGAACTTTGCGTAGGAAGCAAAAAAAGTGCGCATCCAAGGAGCGCACTTTTCACTATATTTTTTAGTGTGTTCAAGCGAGCACTTTATTATTTAGAGTCTGTGTTCTGTCCGGTCCAACCGACACAACTGTAATTGGTACTTCCAATTTTTGTTCCAAATACTCAACGTAATCCTTCAATTCAGAAGGAGCATCCTCAAATGAACTCAACTTCGTTGTATCGCAGTTCCAACCTTTTATTTCTTCATAAACGGGAACAACTTCCACGTCATTAACGTCGTAAGGGAAGTAATCGTATCGCTCACCATCAATTAAATAATGTGTACACGCTTGGATCGTTTCAAAAGCATCAAGGACATCAGCTTTCATCATTGAAAGTTCCGTTACTCCGTTGATCATGATCGCATACTTCAATTGTGGGATATCCACCCAACCACATCTTCTTGGTCGTCCTGTCGTTGCGCCAAATTCGCTTCCTTCTTTACGGATTCTTTCTCCAACTTCGTCATCCAACTCAGTAGGGAAGGGTCCACTACCAACTCGTGTACAGTAAGCTTTGAAAATTCCGATTACATCACCGATTTTTGTTGGAGCCACACCTAATCCTGTGCAAGTTCCAGCTGTTACCGTGTTGGAAGAAGTCACGAATGGATACGTCCCGAAGTCGATATCAAGCATTGTTCCTTGTGCGCCTTCAGCCAAGATTTTCTTTCCAGCTTTCATTGAATCGTTGAGGAATTGCTCACTGTCGATAGCTGTCAATTGCTTCAATTCAGAAACCGCTTGTAACCAAGGACCTTCTAATTCCGATAAATCGTATTCGAAATCTGGGAAACGCTTCAACATGTCCTTGTGCTTATTCACCAACGCGTTGTATTTCGTTTCGAAGTTTGGCGAGAAAATATCTCCAACGCGCAAACCATTACGACCTGTCTTATCCATGTAAGTTGGTCCGATACCTTTCAAAGTGGAGCCAATCTTATCTTTTCCTTTCGCAGCTTCAGATGCAGCATCCAAAATTCTGTGCGTTGGAAGGATGAGGTGTGCTTTCTTAGAGATCACCAATCGCGATTTAAAATCGATGTTGTACGGAGCCATTTTCTCCAACTCACCTTTAAAAATAACAGGATCGATTACGACACCGTTTCCGATTACATTTAAAACTCCTTCACGGAAGATACCAGATGGAATCGTGTGAAGTACGTGCTTAATTCCTTCGAATTCAAGTGTGTGACCTGCATTTGGGCCTCCCTGAAAACGAGCAATGATGTCGTATTGTGGTGTCAAAACGTCAACAATTTTTCCTTTGCCTTCGTCACCCCATTGTAAACCAAGTAAAACGTCTACTTTCATTTCTTTGTATTAAAAAATTCGATTCCCTCCGCTTCAGTTTCGCAGATGGTATATACTTCAGTTAATTTTGCTATTTCAAAAATCTTCTCAACATTTCCAGAGATATTGGTGAGGACTAAGTCGCCGCCCATAATTCTAGATTTTGTTAACGTACGCATGAAAAATCCGATTCCCGAAGAATTCGTGTGCGTTAAATCTGTTAAGTCAAAAACGATTTTGTAGTAATTCTGATTTAGGTAGTTGAACACTTCTTTTTCGAAGTCGATGTAGTCGTTATCCGAGGTGATTTTCCCCATGAGCGAATAAACGATAACTGGATCGTGGATTTCAACGTCGTAGTCTAAATTCATTTTTTCTCAGATTTATCGTCAGATTCACCTTCCTTTCGAGTTCCATAAAAATAGAGCGAGTGGTGCTGAATATCTACGCCGAATATTTCTTCAATTGTCGCTTTTATTGTTTGAATTCGTGGATCACAAAACTCGATTAACTCTCCAGTATCCGTTAAGATAACGTGGTCGTGTTGTTTCGAACCGTGAGATTTCTCGAATTGAGCGATGTTCTTCCCGAATTGGTGTTTACGTACAAGATTACACGCAAGCAACAGTTCAATCGTATTATACAATGTGGCACGAGAAACGCGGTAGTTTTGATTTTTCATCTCCACGTAAAGCGACTCAATGTCGAAATGTCCAGTATAATTGTAGATTTCTGCGAGTATGGCAAAGCGTTCGGGTGTTTTCCGGTGCCCATTTTTCTCGAGGTATGCTGAAAAAATGTCCTTAACGGTACTTTGTAACTCTTCCTGAATCATTCATAATTCATTAAGCAGCAAATTTAGTGAATATTGATCGTTCGGAAACAAGAAATTTAATAATGAATTAACGGAGTTATTCACAATTGTTCTTTGAAGAGCTATTTATCGTAAGCAAGAACTGGATTAAGGTCATTGGCTTGGCAAAAAGCGAGAACGTTAAAAACTGACTCATAATGCGCAAGGCGATGTCCATCAATTTTTATTTTTTGAACCTTGAACGTTGAAGCCTCAATTTTTTCGCTTAACGCTTCTTTGTATTCTTCGAAGGTATATCGCGTTTCGTCATCTTCAAAGCCATACATGTTATTCTCGAATATAATTGCAGTAAGTTGATTCTCTTCTGAGTAGGTTGATTCTTGTTTCGTGACAGGTAAATCAATAGGGGGTGTAGTGCTCATTGCACATCTATTCAGTTTCTCCATACACTCACTGCAGTCAGGTTTTTGGGCACAAGAAGTGATTAATAAGATAATCGTCAAAGGCGTAAAAATCTTCGGCATAATTTGGATGTTTTTGAGTCCAAGACACATAAAATGTGCTCGTTTTTTGATTACCATGAAATGCTGCGTTTCATAGCTAACCTTATAAAACAGGTATTTATACATGAAAAAAATCGCTTCTCTACAGGTACATTTGGGCTACTAACACTCTAGTGAAGTCCAGTCATCACATTAAAACAACGGGGCGTATCCTGAAAAGTCATATGAGTAAGGAAATTTAACCACATTTATTCTGTCAAATACAGAAGCAGGTCTTTACTTATACCAAGGGACCATTGGAAAGGTAGGTACGCCAGGAGCACCAATTGTTGATTTTAAATTAGCGGTAAACGCTGTATCTGGAGATGTTACTGGTCAGGTACATGTTCATCAAGCCGTTCAAGGAGGAAACTTTACAGGAAACGTTAAAGGGATGATGCACCATACAGGTTATGGAGAGTACACGAAAGTTATTTCCATTCAAGGATACGTTCATGCTGAGCCACCGCTAATCGGTACTTTCCCATTTAGAGCGTATATGTCGATCAACAACGAAGGAAATGGAATCGGTGGATTCGATTACTTGGATGTTCACGTTAACGGCGTTCCAGTAACAGCGAAACGATAGTACGAACTATTACTCAACGAATTTTTGTTACAAAAAAAGTCCCCAGACGAATAATGTCTGGGGACTTTTTCAATTTATATCAATTCTTCTTAAAGAACTTGCTGTAAAATCTCTTGGCGAGAAATTCCTGCTTTAACTTTTTCCAAAATAACTGGGTACTTTGTTTCGATGCTCTCATCTGTAAATCCTAAAGATGTTCCGTACTTGGAAACCAATCTTTCTTCAGAATCATCAACTACACCATCAACATTTACCATTTCAACAAACTGGATGAAACGCTCGTAACGTTCTTCACGTGAAAATGGTGGAACCATAACATACTCATCTGGATGCTCAATGATTTCTTTTACTTGTTCTGAAGTTAACCCTAAACGAGTCGCAATACGTGAAAGTAGATTTACTTCCGTTGTATCAATTTTCCCGTCAACACGAGCCAACATCACTAAGTTGTTGAAATGTCCTTTGTCAGCGCTACGCTCACCTGATTCAAATAATTGTGCAATTGTTCCCATTCTTGTACTTAAAATTCGATGCAAAGATACTATTTTCTTACGCCCATTTTTCAGTGAATCAAATATTATTTTCAATATAGTGAATCAGTGAATGTATGACCTTAATATGGATCTCTTGGGCGCGGTCGGCATATTCGGATTTCGGCGCGCGGATTTCCACGTCGCAAAGATTGGCCATGTCACCACCAGATTTACCAGTCAATCCAATAACCTTCATTCCTTTCTTCTTTGAAGCGGCTATTGCGTTCAATACATTTTTTGAATTTCCACTCGTAGATATTCCAAGTAGCACATCGTTTTCATTACCCACTCCTTCTATATAACGTGAGAAGATGTGATCAAAACCGTAGTCGTTTCCAACGCAGGTAATGTGGCTCGGATCAGAGATAGAAACCGCGGCAATGGAAGGTCGGTCATCGCGAAAACGCCCAGTGAGTTCTTCTGCAAAATGCATGGCATCACACATTGATCCACCATTTCCGCAACTAATGATTTTACCACCGTTTTTAATGGCTTCAACCATCAACTGACCTGCACGCGTAATTTTTTTGATGTTTTCAGGAGTGTTAAATATTTGCAAAATTTCTGCTGCTTGAGAAAATTGGTCTGCTATTTGTTTTTCACTCATCGAAAAAGATTTTCGTCAAAAATACGAATTCTATAATGCAGGAGAGAAAATATTGAATCAATCTTGTTATATTTGAAACCCGAGCTGAGCTCAAAAACAACAGACTATGAAAAAAAGTTTACTGCTAATTCTTACAGTATTTATCACAATGGCGGCCCAATCTCAGGATTGCTTCACACGTTTGCAAAAAGCGTTTGATGATCGTGGCGCTTACTCTGTTTCTAACGATATGCACAGAAACGTAATTCTGACATTTTTTGAAGAAGGAGGAACATCTTACTGTATTTCAGGAAAAGCGAGAGTGGAGAATGGATTGATTAAGTCAGTTTTTCGCCAATATGAAGATGATACGTACGAGTTGATGGAGAAGAAATTCTACAGCGCTTCGAAACAACCACCAGTAATTGTGAATGGTATTACTGAAATGATCTACAACACGGATGGTGAAAAATTCAAGGTTGTATTCATCGATGCTTTGAAGCCAAAACAAAAATCTTACAAAGAAATCGCGCTTCCAGACGATTTATAGGAAGAATAGATATTTTGATAATCCCGTTTAGTTAGCTAGACGGGATTTTTTATTTGAACTAATTCCTTCAATTATATTCCCAATCTTGATTAGCTTTGTTCCATGAACGATTGGAAGGGTAAAATCGTCTGGGTGACAGGAGCGTCATCTGGAATTGGTGCTGAAATGGCAAAGCAGGCAGCTGATGCTGGTGCGAGCGTAATTCTATCGGCCCGAAACGAAGCAAAACTTCAAGAAGTTCAACAATCACTTAAAAACGCTGAGAAACATTTTGTTCTTCCGCTAGATTTGAGTGAATCTGACAATTTTGGTTCCTTAGTGGATCAAGTCATGGTAAAATACAATCGCATTGATGTTTTGGTGAATAATGGAGGGCTTTCTCAACGCTCAGAAGTACACGAAACGCCTATGGAAGTCGATCGACGAATCATGGAGGTAAATTATTTCGGTAATGTAGCCTTGACTAAGCAAGTGCTTCCTATTTTCAGAAAGCAGAAATCAGGACAGTTTATTGTGATATCAAGTATTGCCGGAAAGTTCGGTTTCTTCTTGCGAAGTGCCTACAGTGCTTCGAAACATGCACTGCACGGTTTTTACGAGAGTTTGATGTTGGAGGAGGAGAAGAACAACGTCAAGGTTCTCATCGTTTGCCCAGGGAAAATCAATACGCAGATTTCAGTCAATGCGCTTAATTCTGAAGGAAACACGCATGGAGTGATGGACCACAATCAAGAAACGGGAATGACTGTTGAAGAATGCGTTCGTCAATTATTTAAGGCAGTGGAGAAAGGCAAGAAAGAGGTGCTGATTGGAAACAAAGAAATCAAGGCGGTTACTTTGAAACGCTTTCTTCCGGGTATGTTTTGGAAAGTGATCAAGAAGCAAAGCGCGACATAAAAAAACTCCGTCCAGATGAACCGAACGGAGTTTCAAAATATCAATTTGACGATCCTACCATTTAAATAAAGGTCTGTCGCTCATCATTCCATTTACTTTAGATTTCACTGATTCGATCAGTTCGTTGTTTTCAATATCTGAAAGAACTTCGTCGATAAATCCTACAATGGCAGGAATTTCATCAGTCGTTACTCCTCTCGATGTCAAAGCAGATGTTCCAACGCGAATTCCAGAAGTCACGAAAGGCGATTCTGTATCAAATGGAACCATATTTTTGTTTACCGTGATATCCGCTAAAACAAGTTTGTTCTCAGCATCTTTTCCAGTTACGCTTTTTGATCGAAGATCGATCAACATTGAATGGTTATCCGTTCCGCCAGAAATAACGGCGTATCCTCGTTTCACGAATTCGTCTGCCATTACTTTCGCGTTGGCAAGAACTTCTTTCATGTAATTCTTGTAGTTGTCCGTCAGTGCTTCTCCAAAAGCAACTGCTTTGGCTGCAATCACGTGTTCCAATGGTCCACCTTGCGTTCCAGGGAAAACTGCTGCATCTAACAATGCCGCCATCGATTTAGGATTTCCGTTTTTCCATTTCAAACCGAATGGATTATCAAAGTTTTTCCCCATCATGATAACACCACCACGTGGTCCACGAAGTGTTTTGTGCGTCGTTGTAGTAACGATGTGACAGTGATTCAATGGATTATTTAACAATCCTGCAGCGATGGCTCCAGCTGGGTGAGAGATGTCTGCAAGAACAAGTGCTCCAATTTCATCCGCTACTTTTCGAATGCGCGCGTAATCCCAATCACGGCTGTAGGCGGAAGCACCACAAATGATCAACTTAGGCTTTACTTCGCGCGCCTTCGCTTCGAGTGCATCGTAATCAACAAGACCAGTTTCTTTGCTTACTCCGTAGAAATGTGGGTCGTAATACTTCCCTGAAATATTTACTGGAGATCCATGAGAAAGGTGTCCTCCATGAGAAAGATCAAACCCTAAAATGCTATCACCTGGTTGAAGACAAGCTAAGAATACCGCTGTATTTGCTTGAGCTCCAGAGTGCGGTTGAACATTCGCCCATTCAGCACCAAACAATTCCTTCAAACGGTCGATTGCAAGCGTTTCAACTTTATCTACAACTTCACAACCACCGTAATAACGCTTTCCTGGGAGACCTTCTGCGTACTTATTCGTCAGAACACTTCCCATTGCGTTCATTACATCATCACTTACAAAATTTTCAGAAGCGATCAATTCGATTCCGTTGAGTTGTCTGTGTTTTTCGTCTTCAATTAAGTCGAAGATTTCCTTATCTCTTGACATGATTTACTAATAATTTCGTTGGTAAATTTTTTCTAATCCTTCTGTGAGTGTAGTCTCAGGTTTGTAACTAGTATGTTCTTTCAATTTCTTTGAGCTTCCAACGCGGCGTTCAACTTCGTAGTCGTAACGCTTTTTAGGTGCTTCTATGTAAATGATTTTAGAATCAGAGTTGGTAATTTCCTTGATCTTGTTTGCGACATCAATGATACACCATTCAGCCTCGTTGGCAATGTTGATGATGTGACATCCGTTCAAGTCCATCAAGCGCACACATGCTTCAATTGTGTCATCAATGTACGTGAAATCGCGCGTTTGTTTTCCTGATCCGAAAACCGTGATATCTTTTCCTCCTCGGGCTTGCTCAAAGAATAGGGGAATCACCATTCGGTTATCTTGATTCCATCCGTATACGTTGAAAAAACGCAAGTTGACAATATTGATTCCTTTTTCCTCATGGTGAGAGGCAAGGTAGATTTCATTGTATCGCTTCGCCATCGCATATGAGGTGCGTGGGTCAACCAGAACTTCTTCTGTTAATGCTGATTCAATTGCTGAGTGTCCATAAATTCCACTCGTAGAAGCATACATGATTTTCTTTATGTTGTTTGCCTCAGCAGCATTGACGATGTTACGTGTTCCGATTACTTCGACATCCATTGTTTCAACTGGATTGTCTGCAACGATATCAACTCCTAGAACAGCAGCGAAGTGAAATATTAAATCACAACCAGCCGATGCATCGAGCACGGTATCGTAATCGCGAACGTCACCTTTGATGAACCTGATTTTCGCGAAGGTTTCTTTTTCGAGTTTATTTCCACGAAGCAGCGAGTCAAGGACAACAACATCGTGTCCATCGTCCACCAATCGCTTGGCCAAGTTGCTTCCGATGAATCCTGCACCTCCAGTAATTAATATTTTCATTCTAGTAGATTTCATACAAATATCGACATTATTTCGACTACAATCGTTTTATTAAGAACAACGGATGTGTCAGCGATTCTATGTCTTCTCGGAAGATACCTTCCTGATTAAAAGTGTCTCTTCTTACGTGACCACTTGCGTGGATAATTCCGCCTTTCCCATCCAAGATTCCAACATGTGTTACTTTGCCTGTTTTATTCTTGAAATAAGCCAAATCACCCATTTGAAGGTCTTCGTATTCTATTTCTTGCCCATGATCAACTTGCTCATCGCAATCACGTGGTAAATTCCAACCAAAGAATCGATAAATGACTTGCGTCAATCCCGAACAATCAATTCCAAAAGGAGATTTACCTCCCCAAAGATAAGCTGTATTCAAATAGTCCTCAGCGTAATCAAGAATTGATTTTAGTTCACTTGAATCTTGTCTTTCAAGTGTAAATTGATCCGATCCAATTTGGAATGAAGTTTCATTTTCTGGTAGGAACGAACCTCGGCAGATGCGCTGTTTTCCCCATGGAGCAGTCAATACGACTTCACGATCTTTCAAATAAGAAAGCCCTTCGCTCCATCGTTTGGCTTCTTTTTCGGTCAAATAAGACACGTGTTTGTGATCAATGTATCCTTCGTATCCATCAGAAAACGTCCTGATTTTAGCCCAAGGATGATTCAGGCCACTTACTTCAACCAACTCACCAAAAATCAATTGACTGACTATTTCTGAACCATCGTCCTCCGCTTTACGCACAGGAGCAATGCTCACTAAACAATAGGCTGTTTTGATTTCCATCATTTATTCGGGAAATTCTTGTGTTTTTTCAGGTTGAGGATTTGCTGCATGTGACGCTCGTTGTGATAAGTAATAAACAGCAAAGCATCTCCCAAACGAAGACGAACGATTTTCGAGATCGAAATAGGAACTTTTACTTTACGCACATTAACGTCCATCGAAGCATCAATGATTGACAGCAACTCCTGCTGTTGCTCTAAAAAGTTCGGGAGCTCATTTCCTTGAACCAAATCTGGATCAATGGAAGGGTTGTGCCCTTTCGGCGCTTTGAATTTTCGTTTCACGTTATTCAATCGACCCAATTTCATGGATTTCCAAGCAGATCGTCCCAAAGGCGAACTCATAAAATCTTCCTTTACATTTTTAAATCGCGTTGTTTCGATTTTCTTTTGAACGGCAGGATGATAATAGCGAGCATATGAATTGAGATGTGCTAGCACTTCAGCAATGGACCAGATCCCAGGATTTGGGCGCCAGTTCAGTTGTTTTTCGGACAATTTCGACATCCAACTTGTAGCTTGTTGAATATTATGATTCGTAATTTCCGAAAGTGTCGTTCTCAATTCTAGTGTAGTCATCATAGTGCGACCTCTTTCTGCTTTAAAATGCTAAAGTCAAAAGTAGCAAATTCAGAGATAAACCGCGATACATTTTTAGAAAGAATATGAGAACTTTAGTTACTTTCGTAAACCAAGTAATTCTATTAAGTGATGACAGATTTGAAACCGTTAATTTTTATAACAAACGACGACGGAATTTCGGCGAAAGGAATTCGATCTTTGTATGAGGCTGTGGCTCCATTTGGAGACATCGTACTGATCGCTCCAGACTCTGCTCAATCTGGAATGGGTCATGCGATTACAATCAATCATCCTTTACGATTAGAGCCTTCGGATTTGTTCGATTGCGAGGCATTTTCATGCACAGGTACACCTGTGGATTGTGTGAAGCTGGGAGTATACGAAGTGATGCATAGAAAGCCAGATTTGATTGTCTCAGGAATCAACCATGGAGCTAACGTTGCAACGAATGTTCTGTATTCAGGAACAATGTCCGCTGCTGTTGAAGGAGCTATGGAAGGAGTCCCATCAATTGGGTTTTCGCTTTGTTCGTTTGAAAGTGACGCAAATTTTGATTTAGCGAAGGAAGTCGTAGCGAAAGTTGTCAAAGAAGTATTGGAGAGAAAGATGCCACTTGGTATTTGCCTCAATGTTAACATCCCATACGTTCAGAAAGCGGACTTCAAAGGAATTAAATTCTGCAAACAGGCGAATGCATATTGGGACGATCGATTTGATGAACGAAAAGATCAATTCAACAGAACGTATTATTGGTTGACAGGCGATTTCATTAATAATGATCAGAGCGATGAAACGGATGTTTATTGGATTGACCAAGGTTACGCTTCAATTGTGCCAACGCAATACGATTTAACGGCTTATTCTTCGATGAAAGAACTTGAAAATTGGAATTTATGAATTTGAGAAAATGGTCTAAAGGACATACACTTGGAATGCTCTTGGGAATTATCACTCCCTTAATCGTCGTTCCCATATTGATACTCTTCTTGTCTTGGGTGCAGGATTACGATTTCAGTTTCCTCTGGAGAAGATTTAATATTCAGCCAGATTACCGTGTAAGAATGATTACACTTTCCATCATAGCTAATCTATTTTGGTTTTATTTCTTCTTGAACCGCTCAAAGTGGGATTACGGAATGGGCGTAATTTTAGGATCGATTGCTTTGGCTCCTTACATCGTTTACATCAAATTTTTCTAGTGCATGTCGCAAGGAAAAAAAATCTACGTAATTGCTGGTGAAGCCTCAGGTGATTTGCATGCAAGTAACTTGATGCAAGCCATGCTTGATCGAGATCCTAATCTCGATTTCCGATTTTGGGGTGGTGATAAAATGAACAGCGTTCACAAAGGTTTGGTGAAGCACATTCGTGATTTAGCATTCATGGGATTTTTGGAGGTGATCATGAACCTTCGAACCATCCTCAAGAATATCACTTTTTGCAAAGAAGATATTTTGGAATATAAACCGGATGCGATTTTGCTTGTTGACTACCCAGGATTTAACCTTCGAATTGCCGAATGGGCACATGAAAATGGCATCAAAGTAATCTATTATATTTCGCCACAAGTATGGGCTTGGAAGCAAAAGCGTGTGCATAAAATCAAGAAGGTAGTCGATAAAATGTACGTGATCCTTCCTTTCGAGAAGGAATTCTACGAGCGTTTTGATTACGATGTGACGTACGTCGGACATCCCTTGCTAGACGAGATTTCCAAACATGGATTCACCGAGGAACGACGTTTAGAATTTTACAAAAAGCACGATTTGGACGCTCGTCCGATTATTGCAGTGCTTCCAGGAAGTAGGCGAC
The DNA here is from genome assembly GCA_029252405.1 of Crocinitomicaceae bacterium. Taxonomy (GTDB): domain Bacteria; phylum Bacteroidota; class Bacteroidia; order Flavobacteriales_D; family Crocinitomicaceae; genus UBA4466. Next base: position 27,705 of record JAQXBM010000091.1, on the reverse strand, counting down.
AAGAGGTGAGTAAGAAGTTGCCAATCATGTTAGAGGCCTTGAAATCGTTCGAGGAATATCAAGTTGTGATCGCTGGTGCGCCAAGTCTCGATGAGGAGTTTTACGCTCCTTTCAACAATGAGAATGTAAAAATGATCTCCAATGAGACCTACGATTTGTTGGCGAGTTCGAAAGCTGCCGTAGTAACATCAGGAACGGCAACGCTGGAAACGGCATTGTTCAAAATTCCAGAAGTAGTTTGTTACAAAAGCTCACGATTCTCTTATGAAATTGCCAAACGATTGGTGAAGGTGAAGTACATTTCCTTGGTGAATTTAATCATGGATCGAGAAGTCGTCAAAGAGTTAATCCAAGCAGAATGCAATCCAGAAGCAATCAAAAAGGAATTATCGAAACTGTTGAATGACGAGAAATACCATTCAGCCTTGATGAAAAATTACGATGAATTAGAGACAATTCTTGGTGGAGGAGGAGCGAGTGACAAAGTTGCACAGTCTTTGCTTTTAGAATTGTCGAATTAAATAAATAAGTATTCGAAGTAAGAATGCATAGGCTAATTGTCATATTCTTTTTATTGATGTTTTTTTCCGGGTTCGGACAAGAGCAGAGTATTGGAATATTGCGCGATCACAAAGTAAAACGGATTACATTTAGTCACCACTTGGGGAAATACAGCGTGCAAGCTGATGCTTCGACCATCGGAACACTCAGTTCACAACAATTCGTTGAAGTTGAATTGGTTAATGGAAAACTGTCGCTGAAATACAACACCGTTCCTCAGGGAAGCTTTTCAAGAATTACAATTGTGGCCAACGGAAATGGAACCCTCGCAATTAAGTCAAAAGTTCCCAGTGTAAGAGAACGGAAATATCAGGATCATTTTCATATTAGTGTTGTTGGCGGACGAATGACGATAGTGAACAAAGTTAGCATGGAGAATTATTTGTGCGGGGTTATTGAATCTGAAGGAGGCGGGGGGCGTCATGCTGAATATTACAAAGTGCAAGCTGTGATGAGTCGCACCTATGCTTTCAAAAATAAATCGCGACACAAGAAGGAAGGATTTGGTTTATGCGATGGTGTTCACTGTCAAGCCTACCATAACATGCTCAGATACACTCCTGAGATTCGCACTGCGGTTCGCGAAACGAAGGGGGATGTTTTAGTTGATGCTAAAAAGCGATTAGTCACGACGTATTTTTCAGCAAACTGTGGCGGTGAAGTATGCGACGCTTCTCACGTTTGGAACAATTCAGTGGATCATGTAAAACCTTTTATAGATACATTTTGTATTCATACACGCCAGGCAACTTGGACGAAACGAATTCCTCAGTGGGAGTTCCGAAATTTCTTGGTAAAACAATATGGTTACCCAATTCAGGATTCGGTAATGGCTAATCGAATATATACCTTCAAACAGGAAAATAGGAAGGCGTTTTACATTCACCCTAGTTTGGGGATTCCACTGAGAGATCTGCGCAAAAAATTCAGGCTGAAATCGACCTTTTTCAGTACGCACCCTGAAGGAAGCGAAGTGGTGTTGGAAGGCCGAGGCTTCGGACATGGAGTTGGATTGTGTCAAGAAGGCGCGATGAACATGGCAAGGAATAAATTCAGCTACAAACAAATCGCTGAGTTTTATTTTAACGGGGTGAGAGTGAAGAAGTACTCGAAATTATGATCAGGCATTAATAATCGATAGAAATTCCTCCTGGCTGGGTAGAATCGTTTCGTATTTACTGGCAAAAATCTGCTCGTTATCCTCGGGTAAAGTGTATCTAACTAGCGCTTCGCTCTTATTTTGACAAAGAATGATTCCAATTGTCTTGTTTTCATCCCCTAATTTGATTTCACGATCATAATAGTGAACGTACATTTGCATTTGCCCAATATCTTGATGCCTGATTTCTCCGATTTTCAGGTCGATGAGAACAAAAGAGCGCAGCATTCTGTTGTAAAAGACCAAGTCGATATAGAAATGTTTATCATCAAATGAAATGCGTTTTTGTCGAGATACGAATGTAAATCCATTTCCCAATTCCATCAGGAAGTTTTCCAGTTTATTGATAATTCGTTCTTCTAAATCCGATTCAGAATACACTTCCAGTTTGTCTAAACCTAAGAATTCGAGAATGTAAGGGTCTTTTACAATGTCTCCGGCTTTTTCCACAATGTGACCTTTCTTCGAAAGCTCTTTCACTTTATGTTTATCTCTGCTGAGTGCCAATCTTGAAAAAAGCGAAGAGGAATAGTTTCTAGTCAATTCGCGAACACTCCAATTGTTTTTGATGGATTCTATTTCATAGAAATTCCGTTCGAGATCGTTGTCGATTCGCATCAGTTTGAGGTAATGAGACCAACTCAATTTGAATTCAGCATCTGTATTTTGCGTTTTTTTCTTCGGATATGCCGGTTTTTAATGGGTTTTTGAATTCAGCAGATAGTGTCTACTGTTTTTCATAAATCAAGAAAAATTTACGCATTTGCCTCAAGTTTGTCTTCGAAAAACCCGATCCGAATTCTTCTGTCAACACCAGTGAAGGTTATCGATTAATTGTTTTCCATATTCAGCGCGCTCATCACCACTTTGTTCATTTTCGACAATCATTTTTCCAAAATCGAAATAGGTATGCACCATTGTCAAGTTAATCTGACGATTGATTTTCTGCTGGGCAGAACGAATTAAGTTGATGGCATCTGTAAAAAAGGATGAATCCAAAAGTGAATTATTCATAATAGGTTGGTTAGGTTGATTGAATAGTTAATCGCACTCTATTAATAAGATAAGAATAATTATGCTTTGAAAGAAGGGGGTGAGGTGACTATTCTTCGAAAATTACGAAAATATCTTCGTCGTCTTTCTTGAAGTATTTTTCCTCTCGTGCGTAGCGTTCAAGCTCGCTCTTGCTGTTCAACTCGCGCAGTGTCTCTCGTGATTTTTCGAGATCTCGACTTACTTCTTGTTTCGCTATTTCCAATTGATTCAGCTTGCGATTATGCCGAATAATAGTGAAGAGATCATTCTCATCCAAGAAAAGCGCATACACCAAGAAAATGACTGTCGCCAGAATGAATTTATTTTTGAGGTATGGAAGTAATTTCTTCACATGATAAAGTTAAGGCAGATCATCCCTCAATTTAAACACACTAAAAATTCTTTTGAAATTCGTTTTGTTCAAAACCTCATTGGATGCTCTGAGGATGACGGACCGTGTTGTCGCGATCGTATTTTCGTTTGATCGCTTGTAAACGCTCATAATTATCTCCGAAATACGCCGTTTCCCAATCTTTGAAACCAATGCTCGGATAATTCCTGTATTGAGCCCGATTCCCGTTTTCATAGAACAGGTTTTGAATGTATTCGAATTCCTTCAGGTAGTTATCGCGTTTTTGATCCTGACCTTCGCTCCAGTATGTTTGTAATTCGCTCAAGTACTCAAACGAACGATGTGGATAGCTCGATTGCGTTTTGTTCTCATCCAAATTGATGGCTCCACCTAATGTATTGACTTGATAAATCAAACCAGGCGTAGAAACGACCTTTTCCAAAACTTGATCGATGCATCCCTCAACATCTGAAAACTTCGAATAGTAGCCAGCAGAAGCATTTTTAAAGTAGATAGGATACTGGATTCCGTAATAATTTCTTAGCGCACCAGCGATATCAGTATTGCGTTTGGATGTCACTGTATCACACAATTTTGTAAGCGCTTCGATCATTTCTTCCAAAATAGGCGTCGACGATTCAAAATTGGTAATCAAAATGGTGAGCGATTTTCCATTCAACACGAAAGCAGAAAAACAACTTCCGGGTAATAATTGTCCGTATTCGAACCAGGTTTCCAGCAATAATTTGGCTCTTTCTCCATCTAATTTTTTCGCCTTAAGTCGCGTGTAGCTGAAATGTTGAGGAGTAGGGTAGGTCTTAAATCGGAAGGAGCTTACAACACCGAAGTTTCCATTTCCTCCACCTTTTAGTGCCCACATTAATTCATGATCCCCTGATACTTCGTGAATTTCACCATTGCCGTCGATGAATGTCGCTGAAATTATATTGTCACATGTCAATCCGTACTTTCGTGCGAAGAATCCATACCCGCCGCCTAGAGTTATACCTCCAACACCGACCGTCCCGCAGGATCCTGCTGGCAATATTCGTTGTTTAGGCAATAGCTCATCGTACATTTCTTTGAGCAGACAAGCAGGCCCGATTTCAACTTCATTGTTCTCTTTCCATTTAATCGTGTTCAAAAGTGACATGTTAATCACCATTCCTCCGTTATTTGAGGAGAACTGTTCGAATGAATGTCCGCCACTTTTTACTGAAACAGGTAGATCTAATTCTTTCGCATGTAAAATGGCTTCAGAGACTCCCTCTGCATTAGAAACCAATGCAATAATTGCAGGGCTTTTCTGCGTAAATTTGTTGAAATAGGTCGCTAATTCTGCGAATTGTTCATCCTCTTGAGTCAAATAAACAACATTGTTGCTCTTAACTTCTTCCTCAATTTCTTCAACTATTTGTTCTGGTTCTTTTTTGACGGGAGTTTCCTTCTTCTTTTGAGAAGGCTCAACTTCGCTCGTACACCCCACGAAATGAATCCCAAAGCCAGCAAGGACCAATGTTTTAATTACTTTACGTCGATCTTCTTGAAGGTTTTTCATAGGGAGATTTTGAATGATACTCCCTAAATATAACAAATCAGTTGAGACTAATTTTCAGTCATTGTCACTTCGCTTCCTTCGAATTGAATGCGTTCATCGTAGATGGATACAAGTTCACTCAATTCATAGACATTTCTGTATCCGTAACCATAAAGGTTGATGTAGGTTGGAATGTTTAATGCAAGCGTGATTGCCGTTTCAGGAACAGCAATTGTTCGTTCTAACATTTCTATTTCCTCATCGGTTTCTGGAGTGCTATTGATTCGAGTTTCCGTTTGATCACTCAATTGAATCGTTTCTGATACTACAGGTTCTATTTCTAACTCCACTAGGTCGAACACTGGTCGTGAAACCTTCGATGCAAAATTTGGATCAAAAGTGATACTTGATAGATCAATATCGTCCATGAAGTTGTTATTGCAATAGATGAGAATCGACGCGTTTCGATTAGGGAAAAGGGCGTCCAAATTCTCTTGGGTGAAATCAGCAAAATTCAAATGAATTGCTCCTTTTACGTGCTTTCGATCGTACATTTCCTTTGATCGGGTATCAAGAATGTACACTTCTTTCTTTTGCGACATTGCGTTGAATTGGTTTAGATCAACTAAGCGCGTTTTTCTGTGTTCTTTTACTTCTGACATGAGTCGCTCGTAATCTTCAAAACTAACGAGTGGGGAGTCGCTATCTTGTGCAAAGCTTGTTGAGCTAAAGACGAGGGCAAATAGAATGGCTAAATTTTTCATGGGACTGATGTTGAGTTTTCTTACTGTACATCGGTACCAAAGTTTCGTTCAAAATATGGGATAAAAAAAGTCCTGAGCTTCGAACTCAGGACTTACGTATATCTTTTGTGAATTGATTACTTCTCTTTTGGCTTATTTACGATCTCATCGTAAAGTGCTTCCCAATCTTCATCTTCTTCGAACCATTGAGCTACTTTTCCAACAAGCGTCTTTGCCTTATCTTCTTGACGTGAACGCTTCAAAGCTCCAGCAGAGTATAATACTCCGTATTTCAACATGTTTCTATCAGCTTCGCTCCAACCTTCAATTGATTCAATGGTTTTTAATTCCGCGTCAGCTTTTTTCCAGTACTCACGAGCTGTAGTCTTATCAGCAGCTTCATACTTACAGGCGCCCATTAAATAATTAGGACCGATCTTGTTCGTTGAAATTTTGGCGTATTTCAATACCCAACTAAATCCTCTTTTGAATCCACCTCCAGAAATTTCGTTGTTCGCCGTTTCAAACAAAGTCATCTGAAACATGCTCACAAACTCTGATTCTTCAGAAGTGTAATCACCGTCGTTGTATTTAATATCGTATTTGATTCCTTTCCCCAAAAACTTGATCGCATCTTTGTATGCATTCTTGTAGTTATCGTCGTCGGTTCCAGAAATTGAAATTTTGTACAACCCCTTTGCCATCCAGAAGTAAGGCTTCGGATCTTTTTTCGTGGCGTCTTTGAGTGTGTACTTTTCGGCTTGCTTGACAAGTTTCTTATAGCTGTCATAAGTCCCATCGGCGTAAAGAATTACTAAATCTTTGTATTCGCGTGTTTGGGAGTATACTGTTACCGATAAAAATAGAAAGCTTAAAATTGCTACTAGATGTTTCATGTTTGTTTGTTTTTGCACTTACATTTTCAAATACTGTGCCGAATCTTATTATTTCCTAAAAGTAGGTATTTTTCAATAATTAATTTTAATCGAAGCTTTTAATCAGAAGTGCCAGTATTTCTTGGGCTGCCGAAGAAATCTTCGTTCCTGGACCAAATACACCAAAAACTCCTGCTTCAAATAGGAAATCATAGTCCTGTTGAGGAATTACTCCTCCTGCAATCACCATGATGTCGCCTCGACCCAACTTTTCTAATTCAGCGATGACTTTAGGGATTAATGTTTTGTGTCCTGCTGCTAATGAAGACACACCTAAGATGTGAACATCGTTCTCAACTGCCTGCTTTGCCGCTTCTTCTGGCGTTTGGAATAGTGGACCAATATCGACATCAAATCCAATGTCAGCGAAAGAGGTAGCGATTACCTTCGCACCGCGATCGTGTCCGTCCTGTCCCATTTTCGCCACCATAATACGTGGTCGTCGCCCCTCTAATTTGCTGAATTGATCAGCCATTTCGAGGGCTTTCTTGAAATCTTCGTCTCCCATAGATTCTGATGAATAAACTCCATTAATAGATCGGATTGTTGCCTGATAGCGTCCGTATGGCTTTTCGAGTGCAGCAGATATTTCTCCTAAAGAAGCTCGTTCGCGAGCACAGCGAATCGCGATCTCTAATAAATTCCCGGCGTCATTGCTTGCTGCGTCCTCCAATTCTTTCAGTAGTTCAGCAACTTTCTCCGAATTTCGATTTGATTTCAATTCATTCAATCGATCGATTTGTGAACTTCGAACCTTTGTATTGTCCACTTCGAGAATATCCATTTCAGTTTCCTCGTCCAATTGGTAACGATTTACGCCAACGATAACGTCTTTTCCAGCATCGATTCTGGCTTGCTTTCGCGCAGCTGCTTCTTCAATGCGCATCTTCGGAATGCCTGTTTCGATCGCTTTGGCCATACCACCAAGTTCTTCCACTTCCTCAATCAATTTCCATGCTTCGTCGACCAATTGATTTGTCAATTCTTCCACGTAGTAACTTCCTCCAAGTGGGTCAACATGTTTGATTATGCCTGTCTCTTGTTGAAGATAGATTTGCGTGTTACGCGCGATTCGCGCAGAGAAATCGGTTGGAAGCGCGATGGCTTCGTCGAGTGCGTTCGTATGAAGTGACTGTGTTCCTCCAAATGCTGCTGCCAATGCTTCGATGCAGGTTCGCGCTACGTTGTTGAAAGGATCTTGTTCTGTTAAACTCCAACCGGAAGTTTGACAATGCGTTCTCAATGCGAGTGATTTCTTATTCTGAGGATCGAATTTCTTAACAATCTTCGACCATAACAAACGACCAGCGCGCATTTTTGCTACTTCCGTAAAGTGATTCATTCCAATCGCCCAAAAGAAGCTCAACCGAGGTGCGAAATCATCAATGTTCATTCCCGCGTTGACTCCCGCTTTGAGGTATTCCAGCCCATCGGCAAGCGTATACGCCAATTCAATGGCAGCCGTTGCTCCAGCTTCTTGCATGTGATATCCAGAAATGGAAATCGAGTTGAAGCGTGGCATGTTCTGAGAAGTATATTCGAAGATATCCGAAATGATTCTCATTGATGGGAGAGGAGGGTAGATGTACGTATTTCGTACCATGAACTCTTTTAGGATATCGTTTTGGATCGTTCCTGCTAGCTTTTCCTGACTCACGCCTTGTTCTTCCGCTGCGACAACGTAAAACGCCATGATGGGCAATACAGCTCCATTCATCGTCATGGAAACAGACATCTTATCCAAAGGGATTTGATCGAACAAAATCTTCATGTCCAAAATCGAATCGATCGCAACACCTGCTTTTCCGACATCTCCTTCTACACGCGGATGATCTGAATCGTATCCACGGTGAGTGGCTAAATCGAAAGCCACAGAAAGTCCTTTTTGACCCGCTGCTAAATTTCTTCGGTAAAAGGCATTTGATTCTTCTGCAGTGGAAAATCCAGCGTATTGACGAATTGTCCAAGGGCGAATCGCGTACATTGAACTGTACGGGCCTCTCAGGTATGGTGGAATTCCAGAGACGAACTCAGCTTCTTGGTTCTCACCTTTGTGTGTATAGAATTGTTGAAGATCAATCTTATCAGCAGTTGTATACGTTGAGCTTGGAGTAGTATCATTTTGTTGATGCTCCGTTGTGTATGATATTGTACTAAAATCTACTCGTTTCATGCCGATATTGTTTTAGTGATGCGTTCATAATTCAATGCGTCCATTCCCAAATAGGTCGGGATTCTCTTCCAGTTTGAAAGCACAGGATCAGGATTCGAGTAATTATTGATTCCAATCAACAAGGTTTCGCCCTCTAAAAATGCTTCTTCGCGAAGAGCGCGTTTTTTTTGAACGTCTGATTTGAAATTGTTTTGTGCATCAGAATTGAATAATCCTCCAGCTTGTTCCAATGATTGAAACTGTGCCCAAGCTTTTTTTCCAATGAGGTCGGTCAACTCTTCCAACGCATAACTTCCGCCAATTGGATCAATTACTTTGTCGAGGTATGATTCTTCTTTCAAAATCAACGGGATATTGATCGCCATTCGCTCGCTGATTGAATCCACGCCTTGATCTGAATACAAATCGTGTGGTAAAACCACAATGCTCTCAATTCCTGCGCTCAAAGCAGACATAATTTCAGTCGTTTGGCGAAGTAAGTTCGTGTGTGGATCAGAAAGTGATTTATTCGTATGTCCAATTACTGCAGTGACTGAACAGTTATGCGAACAATTGTGTTCTGGTGAATACGCCTGAACGATTTTCGCCCAAAGCGCACGAAGCGATCTGATTTTGGCGATTTCATAAAAGTAGTTCCCGCCAATTCCGATATGAAAACCAATGCAAGCTGATGCCTCATCAATAGTCAAACCTGATTCCATCAGCTGAAGTAAATACTCGTGTCCAGTATTCAAGCAGAATGCGATTTCTTGCCAAGTCGTTCCTCCACATTGCTGAATTCCAAATCCATTCACCAATGCAAAGCGTTGCTGATTTTCTTTAAAATGCGATCCAAATTTCGCGAGATCTAAATTATTCGAGAGGAAATCAAAATTGAAATGAATCGTATTTGGAGTATGCGATGCAATTTCTTGAATTTTTAGCATGTCCTCATAAGAATTCAAGCTGAACTGCGCGTTGATGTGCTCGAATTCAACATCATTCAATACAATGTTCCAATCAATGTTTTCTTTCGTTGAAACAATCCACAAGGCGTCGGCACCTGTCATCAAAAAATGCAAGATTTTAGTGTTCGCTTCTTTTTCGTCTGATACTTGCACGTAGGCCGTATTTTTCCAATCGTTCAGATTAGTCTTTATCCCTCGAGTAAATGGAAATCCGCCTGGCGTCTCGTGCTTTTTCTGATCACTAATGTGATAGACGCTCGAGAAATCAATTTCCTCAATTTTATCTTTGTGTTCAAGTAAACTGGGATCTTTCCCTTTCAGGTCGGCATGGATTTTATCGATCCACTCCTGTTTCCCAACGGGATTAAATTCCTTAAAAAAACTATTCATTCGAAAGTTGTTTTGATTTAGGCAAATATTTCTTGTAATAGGCGTATGCGACTGTTGAAATCATGACCACTAAAACAGGCGCTAATGGAATTCCAACGTATGGTATGGAGTAAATCAATTTGAAAATTACCCCAATAATGATCATTCCTAAAGGAGCAGAGAAGGCAAAAGCGAGCGATGAACCAACTCCTTTCTCGTAGCGCTCCAATGCAAAATCGTAAAAGGTGAATCCGAAGAAAAAGCCAATGATGCAGTATTTAATGATTTCATCTGCCATATCGGGGAATCCAAAGATTTTGTCAACGAGCCAATACAGAAATAAGAAGATTAGTTGCAGGATCAATGAGACGATAACAATAAAGATCATCCTCAAAAAATCATTAATGAACCTGAGGACTCCGCCTTCGGTTACTTTTCCCGTTAAGTCTTTGTCGAACTTCTCGCCTAATGCTGTGAAAAAGGGCGATAATGCTGTAAGAACCAAAAAGATGTACAATGACTCATTCAATGCCACAGTGACATCTTTCAGCCAGGAAAAGGCAAAATTCGCCCAACTTATTAACCACCAATCTGAAGTCCAGTCTGAATCTGTTAGTTTCGTGTCGAAATACCAAAAGAGTCCAGTTAAAATCAAACCAGGAAGAAAATAAATCAAATACTTACCCTTGAACAAATATTCAAGAGTTGTGATGATTCCTCGGATATGGTAATTAATGGCTTTCACGACTTCGCTTCAAAATTAAGTCAATTAAATAAAATCTTAAACAATTGATAAAATATCGCGTAGAACACGATTATTCCAAGAAACAATTGCGGTGTATTCACGCGGCCTTGTTTTCTATAATATAACCAAGATATCAATCCTAGTGCAATTGCGGGAAAAATTGGATAAAGTAGAACCGGTGACATTACAAATTGAACTGTAAAAAGTGATGTGTGAAATGTTTCGAGTGTATTCTCAACCAACCTTCATAACCAAGGACTCCATATACAGGATGCATATTTTCAGCCTCAGGATTATCGTGATAGTATTCCTCAAAAGCGATCCATTTCATAGTTAATTCGTCGATTGCCGTTTCTAAATCCTCGTTTCTCAATTTTGGTTTCTCCGGAGCATAAGCCACTTTTACACCTTTAGGAAATGGTTTTTCCGAGTGCAAATACGTCAGAGCGCGTTCAACTTTATCCTCAGGGATACTGAGCACCCCTTTAATTTTTCCAGTGGATAAATCAATAGTATTCGAAAGATGTTCGATCATTTGTTGAGCGCTCATTACACCCCATTCTGCACAGGTATCCGCAGACAGATTGTTTATTTTTCCAAGAAAAGTTTCTAGGTCTGGTGAAAGAAAGTCACTCATTACTTTTTATTTCCGACTAATACATGTAGACTTTTCGGTACAACGCTAACACTCAATTCGTACGTTACATCGATTGGTTCACCGTCGTAATGTGCGATTTTTTTTGAGAGCTTAATGCGCGCTTTTTTGAATCGAATGATTTCTCCGAACTTTTTCTTCTGAGCTTTTTTACGGAAGAAGTTGTAAGCGATTCGAGGGGCATTCCAAATTGAGAATGGTTTTAGGATAAACAATTCCAACTCGCCATCTTCTACATCAGAATCAGGAGAAACTGTAAATCCGTTTCCGAATTGCGAAGAGTTCGCAACTGTACATAACATAACGGGAAGCGATTTCACTTTTCCGTCAATGTCAATGGATACATTCAACGGGTTGTATTTAAAGAACTCCTTGAATACCGTAATGATGTATCCGAGTAAACCTCGTTTCTTTCCTTTATCGAATTCCTTTGCCACTACCGCATCAAAACCGTAACCTCCAATTCCAATGAACGCTTTGTTGTTCACCTTCACTGTATCCATGTGGATGTATTTTCCATCGTTGATACAAAGAATTGCATCTTTTACATTTAACGGAATATTGAGGTGACGTGCTAATCCATTTCCAGATCCAACTGGAATGATTGCCATTTGCGTTTTCGTTCCAATGAGTGCAGTTCCAACTTCATGAACAGATCCGTCGCCGCCAACAGCACAAACGATGTCTATTCCATCTTTGGAACATTTCTTCGCGAGTTTGATTGCATGCTTTCGGTACTCCGTGTAAGAAATATCGTATTCGTATTTGTCATGATCCAAGTGCATATCAATCAACCCAGGGATGTCCGTCTTTTTGTGGACTCCTGAAATCGGATTAATGATGAATTGAATACGTTGCTTCATTTTACTCTTGTTTGATTCGAAACTAAATCTCTCGAATATCTTTGCAGTATAGCTTTTAGACGGTTCTCTCTTTCCTTTATTACATCTTTATAATTGGGGAGTTCGTTTTCCGTTACAACACTGCCTTTCGTAAAGTTAAGCAAATTTTGTGCTTGATCCTTACTGAAAATCATCATTTGTTCACCATTGAAGTAGTAATAACTTCCTTCAAGGTGCGTAATCCCGTATTTTTCAGTGCCTTGAAGCAATGATGAGCCGTACGAATAATAGGTGCTTTTAACGTTTAATAGGTCTAAAATCGTTGGAAAAACGTCTAATTGTTGTGCAATTTCACTTCTTTTCTCGGGTTTGATGAGTCCCTTTGGGTGATAAAACGCAAGTGGGATTCGATACATTTCATTGCGTAAATTGTACTGTGAAGTATAGCTCGCCGGACTGTGATCCGCTACAAAAACGAAGAGCGTATTTTCATACCAATCTTGCTTTTTTGCTTCATCGAAAAAGAGGCGAAGTGCATAATCTGAATAGCTAATTGCCGCACAAATTTCTTGAGGCCCTTTCTTGGTGAATTTTCTGAATTTCTTCGGCACAAAATAAGGGTGATGAGATGAAGTGTTGAACAGTAAGCTGCAAAATGGAGGTTTCAACTCGCTCATTTTTTTCGCAGACCACGGATTGAAATATCCATCGGAAATTGCCCAGTGCCCGTCAAAATGGTCATCATTTCCGTATTCGTTTCTTCCGAAGTAGAACTCCATTCCAGCGCGCTTAGAGAAGCTATCGAAGAGCATAGAACCGTTGGAAGCACCATGATAAAATGCTGTTGAATAACCGTTTTCTTTCAAGATTGAAGGAAGCGCGTGAATGTCGTTATCGCCATATTGAGAGGACGAGTAGGGATTTGCCGTCAAGGAAGGAATGGAGGCCAAAATTGCTGGAATCGACTCATTTGATTTCTTACCGTTTGCGAAGGCGTATTCGAAGTACATGGACTCTGATATCATGGAATCGAGGTAAGGAGCGTAGCTTTCTTCTCCGCTTAAGATTCCAACAAATTCCTTCCCGAAACTTTCCAAAACCAAAATGACAACATTCGTGCTGTCGGGCAAAATGTTCGCAGGTTGGGAGGTGTGAATCGGATCGAAATACTTCTTTTCTTCCTCGATTGAGAAGTAGTTCTTTTGCTCAATTCCTTCCACAGCGATCGTCTTAATAAAGGTAAACGGCGTGTTCAATACAAGTGCAGTATTTTGAGAAGAAGTGAAGGCTGTAGCATCAAGAATTCCTATAGGAACAGGACGAGTACCACCGCGCCCAAGAAAAATCATCAGAGGAACAATCAACAAAAACCAGATCCAATTCACTTTCTGAAATTGCAAAGTAGATAGCGTCGATTTCTCTTTGCTGTCTTTTGAAAGTCGATAGAGGCGTTCAAGGAGGAAAATCAACACGATGAATAAGAGCAGCAGGTACCAATTTTCGGCTAAAAATGTTCCAATAAGTTGTCCAAAATCATCTCCCGTTGAGACTGTTCCTAATAAATCAGCGGTAGAGCGTTTTTGGGTGAATGGGAAGTAGGAAATATCAATCAAATTCAGGAATAACATGAAGCCGGCAAGTGCCAAAAATCCAACTTTAAACAGGATGCGGTACCAAGCTTGATGACGAAGAGGAATGGGCAGCATGTACAATCCGACGTAGCCAAAGAAGTACAGTGAAATGGTTATAATATCGAACCATGCGCCCCAAAAGAAATCCATGAACCCAACCTCAGAAAAGGAGTTCGAATTAGAGAAGTAAAAAAGCACGCGTGTTATCAACAACATTCCAAAGACTATTGTTAATCGAATGAATACATTTTTTACATGTTCAGGAAACCTTAAGTTCACATTCATTTAATCAAAAGTAGTTAATATCATTGATTGAACGGTAGAATAATTCTCACTCGAAATACCGATATTTGTACTGATAAGATATGTCTATGAGAATAAAACAGGGTATTGCGTTGATTTTCGTTTTGGGAGCCACTTTTTCTGGTTGGTCTCAAGTGGAGTTAGGAGGAGAAGAAGAGCCGAAGAAGGAAGATAAAAAGGAAAAGTCCAAAGATAAACGGGTTCAGGATGGAAGTACAGAGGTGTACCTCGTTTCGAACTGGTCGTATACAACAAGAAAATTGGAGGAAAGTGCTCCACCATTTGGCGATCCATTGGGAGAAAGGGAATTTGAAAGTTCCCTCAGCCGTTGGTCATTCGGAATCGGATTTCGCAATCAAGTTCACAAGAATATTGCTATTCAAGGCGGAGTAAGTTTCATGCGAAACGGTGAAAGTTATCTTTTTGAAGATGTCGATACTTTGTTCAAATACGAAACGACTTATTCATATATCGGAATGCCGATTAAGGCCTTGTTTACTTACGGAGATGAAATCACGTTTTTAGCAGGTGGAGGATTGACGCCTCAACTGTTTTTAAGCTATAGGCAAGATCAAGAATGGCGCGATACAGTTGATGCAACGGGAGATGAGCAAATCAAACGGAGAAATGGATACGCATCTTTCGCCCTAAGTGCCGCATTGAGTATTGGAGTGCAATTTCAGTTTTCAGATAACTTCACCTTGCTTTTCATGCCGGAATATCGAATCCAACTGACAGATTCTTACGTGAAAACTGACTCTTACAATCATTTCGGGCGTGCTTTTGGCTTCGATTTAGGATTAACCTTTAAATTATAAATTTACAGGTATGAAATTATTCGAATTGACGAATTACCTCGAATCCTTGGCGCCAATATCAAGTCAGGAATCGTATGATAATTCAGGGTTAATTGTTGGTGATCCAGCGATGGATGTAACGGGTGCGCTCGTTAGTCTAGATTGTATCGAATCGGTTATCGACGAAGCGATCGAAAAGAATTGTAACGTTGTAATTGCTCACCATCCCATCCTTTTCAAAGGCTTGAAGCGGTTGAGTGGCAGTAATTACGTGCAGCGTACAATCCTCAAAGCAATTAAGAATGACGTTGCGTTATATGCAATTCACACAAACCTGGATAACTACCGATTTGGCGTAAATGCAGAAATTGGGAAGCGAATTGGATTAGACAACATTCAAATATTGGCTCCAAAACATAATGTACTGACGAAATTGGTTGTCTACGTGCCGGATGATTACGTTGCGAATGTCATGAATGCCTTATTCGAGGAAGGGGCGGGGTCAATTGGGAATTACGGTGAAGTTAGTTTTTCGACTTCAGGAACAGGAACGTTTGTGCCAGGGGAAGGAGCTAATCCATTTATTGGGAAGGAAGGTGAGCGCGAGAATAGTTTAGAAACTAAGGTGGAAGTGCTTGTGTCGAAACACACGTTGAATTCTGTCGTTCGAGCAATGAAAGATGCTCATCCTTATGAGGAAGTGGCGTATGAAGTCTATCCAATCTTGAATGAAAATAATTTTGAAGGTGCGGGAATGATTGGAATGCTTTCTGAACCGATGCCGACCAAGGATTTTCTGAAACACATCAAGGATACGTTTAATTGTGGAGTGATTCGACACACCGATTTGATTTCTGAAAACATTCAGACTGTTGCATATTGCGGCGGAGCAGGTAGTTTTTTACTGCGCAAGGCGATTTCAAAGAAAGCGGATATTTACATCACTGGAGATTACAAATACCACGAGTTTTTCGATGCCGATCGGCAGATTATCATTGCTGACATTGGTCATTATGAGAGTGAACAATATACTTCTCACCTTTTAGAGGGGATTTTGACGAAAAAATTTCCTAAATTTGCGGTTCATTTAACAGAGGTCAACACGAACCCAATAAATTATTTTTAGCTCATGGCAAAAACTGCAACGAAAAAAGAAATGACAATCGCTGAAAAGCTAGATGGTCTTTACAATTTGCAACGCATTGACTCTGAAATCGATCGTATCAGAACGATTCGAGGGGAGCTTCCTTTGGAAGTACAAGATTTGGAGGACGAAATTGCTGGATTAGATACACGTATTGCCAACATAGAGTCTGAAATCAAAGATTTAGATACAGAAATTTCTGACCGTAAGAACTCTAGCAAAGATGCTGAAACAGCTATTGCTAAATACAAAGAGCAACAAAATAACGTTCGTAACAACCGTGAATTTGAATCGATTGCGAAAGAGATCGAGTTTCAAGAATTGGAAATTCGATTGAACGAAAAGCGTTCGAAAGAATCGAAAGCGAAGATCGGTGGTAAGAAAGAAATTCTTGACGAAGCGAAAGAAAGAAGAGATTTCAGAGCAGAAGATTTAGCTTCTAAGAAAGCTGAGTTGGATGAGATCATTGCTGAAACGCAAGCTCAAGAGGAGAAATTAGAGAAGAAGTCTAAAACAGCGTTGAAGAAATTGGACGCTCGTTTGTCTGGAGCTTACACTCGTTTGCGTGAAAACGCTCGTAACGGATTGGCTGTTGTTCCTGTTGATCGTGATGCATGTGGAGGATGTTTCAACAAAATTCCACCACAACGTCAATTAGATATTCAAACAAAGAAAAAAGTGATTGCTTGTGAGCACTGTGGACGTATCCTCGTTCCATCGGAATCAGAAGATTAATCCAAACAATAACGTTTTAAAAAGGACTTCGTTTCGATTCGTCGAAATTGGAGTCCTTTTTTAGTTTTAAACCGTTTCATTATGAAATTCTCCGATTATAGAATCGCGCCAGAAATAAAGGAGCAATTAGAAGTCCTTGGATTTAAACGTCCAACAGATATTCAATTCAAAGCGATCAAGCCTATTTTGGATGGAGAAGATGTAATGGCGATTGCGCAAACAGGAACGGGAAAAACGGCAGCCTTCGCTATTCCAACGATTGATTTGATTCATCGTTCAAGATCTAGCAAGTACAGCAAAAGCAAAGGAGTAAAATGCTTGGTGCTTGTTCCAACGCGTGAGCTTGCGAAGCAAATTGCAAGTGTTTATCGGGATCTGGCTAAGAATACAAAGGTCAAGACATTTGGACTTTTTGGTGGAGTAGGACAGGATCAGCAAATTGCAACGTTGAACAACGGAGTGGATATTTTAATTGCAACGCCAGGGCGAATGTTCGATTTGATCTCGCAGGGCGCTTTGGACGTTACTGGAGTGAAACACCTTGTCTTGGATGAGGCTGACCTCATGCTGGATTTAGGATTCGCTAAGGATATCTCAGATGTAATGCGTAAGATTCCTCAGAAACGACAAACACTGTTCTTTTCGGCTACCATATCAAAGAAAATTAAAGCTTTGGCGTACGATGTGGTAAAGAATCCCATTCGAATTCAAATTTCACCGAAAAATCCAGTTGCAAAGACCATTAGTCACGCGATTGTAATGGTGGAAATGGATGACAAGCGTTTCTTTTTGGAAAACATGGCAAAGGAGTACCCTGAGCAGAAGATGGTCGTTTTTGTTCGTACTCAAGTTAGAGCGGGACGTGTTGTTGCGGCGATGGAACGTGTACAGATAGCTTCAGAGGCCTTGCACGGAGGAATTGAGCAACAGGATCGTTTTGCGATATTGGACCGCTTTAGAAATGGTGAAAACAAAATGCTGGTTACAACGGATGTTGCTGCACGAGGAATCGATATTCCAAATGTCGATATGGTCATTAACTATGACATTCCTGATGTTCCAGAAAACTACGTTCACCGCTGTGGTCGAACAGGTAGGGGAAATAAATTAGGTCAGGCACTTTCCTTTTGCAGCAAGGGCGAATTGCAATTACTGGAGGATATTGAGAAATACACCGGCGACACGATTGATCGCTACGACATGGATAAAAACGAGTATTTATCCATTGTAAAAGATACACAAGACGGTTCATACAACTGGAAATCGCTTATTGATGAAGCGAACCAAGAAGATGGAACTTCAGATATTTGGTAACTCAAGGTTGATCTAGAAGATCACAATCTTTTGCATTGTTCCATTGTAGATATCACGAATAAAGAAAACTCCTCTGTGCGAGAATGGAATTAATTTATCTCCATTTGAACGTACGATAACAACTCCATTCGTTCCGTAAATTTCTACTGGCGCGTTATTTGCTAAAACGATTTGTTGATTATTTCTGTCGTAGTAGGCTAAATTTTGTTCTACGTTGATTGAAATTGTCCCGTGATTTTGTGTTTTTCCATCGATGTCCACACCTATTAGTATGTAGTAATTTGATCCAGTTTTTGGGTTTCTGTGCTCGTAAGAGTAATCAATAATGGATTGAGAATTACCAGCGGCATCCAACGATGCTACTTCAGTAAAGTTCTGTGCATTCGTAGAATGAAGCAACTTGAAGCTTTCAGTATTTTCTTCTGACGCCGTTACCCAATTCAATAGGTTTGATTCTCCATCGTGAGTTCCAGTAAAAGAAATTAGTTCTGCAGGAAGCAATGTACAATCGATAGCACCAGATTTTGAATTAATTATATCGGCGCTACATCCAATATTTGTCCATGAGCCAACTTCTCCATCGGCATAAGTTTTCACATTGACTGCACAATCCACTTCACCCGCCGTACAGGCAGCGGATCCTTTTGCAATTAGATCGAAGCAAACCGTCCAAACATCTACTTGATCAGCACAATCTCCTGTCCATCCTTGAGCGGCACATGCTCCAGCGGCTCCAGTGCAAATGTCATGATCGCCAAAAGATAAGTCAGGGTCACCACCATGTGCCTGATACGTTGTTGTGAAGAACCATCCAGCTCCAACATCATCGCCGGCAACAAGTCCCAAGTTGGAAGGTCCAGGCAAGTTATACAGAACAGATCCTGCTGGTTGCCAAGCCCAAGTTCCAGCAGCCGCGCCGCTAGGGTAGGTTACGCCAGCTGTTGTTAGTGCAGTAGTCACGGTTGGTTGTCCTTGAGCATCGAAAGATGACGGGTCCCAGCAATCGCCGAATGTCGGAACGATTCCTTGTAAGTAGTTACACCCCGTTGCTGATGCCAACCAACCATTTATCGTATAACAAAAGGACACGACTTCACCTGGTTGATACGGTCCATCCAGAGGCGAACCAAGAGAAGTTGCTGTAGCGGTTATCGTCGAATTCGTGTTACATGCACTGTTATCGGCATTTTGTTCGATACACAAAGTGAAATCGCCTTCATCGCCTGTTACATCTGAGATGGCTAAAACGTATGTTGTGTTCGGGGCAATTGGAATACTCAGGCTGCTCGCTGAGCCAGCCGTCCCTTCAAGACATTCAATGATTGTCCAAGGTGATACACATGAGTTCCCTTGATAAAGTGTGAATTCTGGGTCTGATAAATCAGTACTTGAAAGATCAATGTCGAGTGTCGCTGCGAGAGCGTCTGTCGTAAATTCGTACCAAACCGTAGCATTATAAGTATCCTCGCAGAATATGTCAAGACCTGAAAAATCAAGTCCTGCGGATGCTCCTGTATTACAATCAGTCAAACATACTTGGCCAGCATCTGAAGCATTTAGCGTGACTACCTCAGCAGACGAACAATCTTCATTATCTACACAGCCAGAAGGTGGAGCTGGGTTGTCTACACAAACGGTAATTGTCCCAGAAGTGTTATCATTGTTACTTGAAACCACGATCCAATATGTGTCACCAACTGTAAGTGCAGCTTGAGTTCCTCCAATAGTTGTGTAATTACCATTCTGGTCGAAACATCCATCCAAAAGAAGCGTCCCCGTACATAAGTTGTTCGTTGAGCTTATAACCAAAAATTCTGGTCTCCAGCCATTCGAAGTGCTGGATACAGTAATGTTTGCTGAAGGTCCTTGAGCCGTGAATTGAAACCACGTATCTAAGGCACCTTCTTCACACCCACCAGGCGCAAGAGCATCTGTTAAACTTGGAGATGCTGTGGGACAGTTTGTTCCGTCCAACGTAGGAATATTTACGGCAGTTGCACAATCGTTTCCTTGACCGAGACTTGTCATCGATAGAAGACACACTGTGAACGTTGACAATAAAGTGTAATTCAGTTTCATACTTTGTCAATTAATGATTAATGACTTACTCCGAAATAGTGGAGTGATTCGTTGATTCGGAAACATATATGAGTGTTTCCATGGGTGTAAATGAATTGCTTTCTAGCAGTGAAGCTGAAGGAAGGAAAATTTTAGTGTGCTGATTGATATCCAAGATGACATCTATATCTTGCTCTCTTGAGGATAAGATCAAATCGAATAGTTCCACAGTTAGAAGTGGGGAATGATCTTCGTCGGAAACACGGATTTGGTAGGTTCCGTCATGAATTGAGACGAGTTCCTTCAATCGCTGTTGATCGCTCATGCCATCGGATTGAGTGTTCATTACGACATAAGATTGTTTAGTCGTTTGACCGAAACAAGTGCACGATATAGTAATCGCGCAAACGAGTTGTAGTAGATTTAGCATGACTGTAAAAGTTAAATTTTCTACAGGATCCAGTCAAATATATGAAATTAATAAGCTAATTCCTAATAACTCTAGAGCGTTATCAATAAAAGAACGGTTCTTTTAGTTCTTTACGAGCTTACCAGTATAGGTTTTGTTGTCAGTGATGATCGATACGAAGTAGATTCCACCACGGTAATCTTTCAAATCTAACGTAACTGTGTTTCCTCCTTTGGCGCAGGCTATTTCTTCTTGCATTACGACAATTCCTTGAGCATTCATGATGCTGAGCGTTGCGCTCTCTTGCTTGTAATTATTAAAGAATACTTCCGTAGTACTTGACGCTGGATTCGGTGTTAAGGTCATTTTGTCTAAGTCATCCGAAAGAGCATGAATAGAAATCACTTCAGAATACTCGAAATCACCGTTGATATCAACTTGCTTTAATCTGTAGTAAGTATATCCTGGCTCAACGTTAGGGTCAAACGCGAAATAATCGATCGGGTCACTCGAATTACCAGCTCCTTCTACACGAAATAGCTTTTCGAAATTAGTCCCATCTCTTGATTTTTCAACAATAAAGTAGTCGTTGTCTTTTTCCGTTTCCGTTTTCCAGTAGATATCAGTTCCTCGAGCCTCTGGCGAATATTCTGCTTCAAAAATCGATAACTCAATAGGTAGAACAGTACAATCTAGACTTGCACCGCTTGTAAGGGTCCAGTTCAAGTTAAAACCAGGTCCACCTGCCGTCCAACTATTCACGAGCAGGAAATATACTTCACCAGCAACAACATTCATCGTTGATACCCAGCTGTCTCCAGTTACGGGTTCCGAGGTGTCTACAGCTCCGTTTCCTAAACCAGTATTTCCTACAACGTCAGAGAATGAACATCTCTCTACCAGTCCGCCACAGGTTCCTCTGTACAAAGTGAAATCATAATCAGCGGCTGCATTCGGTGTAATTGACAGTCCTAAAGTTCCTCCAGTTTGAATAGTATATGTGTACCAATTCGAGAATACCTCACCTGTTAAACATGCATCACATCCTTCGCCTGCATCAAGTCCAGGACCATTCGAATTGTCATTGAATGTTGTATTGGAACAAATTGCTGTTGCTGCCGAACAATCCGAATTTTCAGCGGGTTGCGCTTCAGCGCAGGCAACATTTGATATTACTGCCGACCATCCATAGTCCGTTATGGAGAAGTCTGATGAATAGCGGACAGTTAAACATCCTGACGTATTAGTAGATTGAAATGAGAATGGAAGAGCTGGGGTTCCAGTTATTTCCCCAAACGCATTCGTAGTTGGAGCCTGAACTATTGCCGGGCTGTTTTGAGCTGGGCCGTTACTTACAGTTAAATAATCAATGCCATTTTCCGTTGCGAAACTTGTGAAGTTCATGTTTACACAAGTTCCCGCTGTCGAAGGACAAAATGTTCTGTAGATTAGATTGGTTCCGTTTACGTAATTTGCTGCAGCGCCACCGTCGTCATAGTATGTTCCATTGGCTGTTGATACTGGACATGCTCCAGAAAAACTCGATAATAAACCAGTTGTTGGCTGTAGGTAAACAGGTCCAGGATATGTACAAGAACCATCACTAACTGTAGCTAATGGGTTGTAATTTAACGATCCAGGGTCCGTACATCCAGAAACAGGAGATGTAAGTTGAAGACATCCTGAAGTTGTACCTCCAAAGAATTCTTCTATCATTATTAGATAAAAAGTTCCGGCTACGGTATTAATTGTTACTGACTCATTTCCACCAGTTCCATTGTTGTCTGCACATGTGACAGCACTAAAGGTACATGGCGTCGTGACTATCGTTAAAATTGAAAGGATCGGATCTCCTGTAGTCGTGTTGTAATCAATAGTTACCGTTGATCCATCACCTTGAAACCATCCCCAACCATCAGGTTGAGCAAAAACACCTGATCCACATGATCCTGTGCCAAAAATGTTTGTCAATCCTGCAGTCGTAACGTTGACACAAGGCGCGTTAATTGTGAATCCTGCTGAAGGTGTATATGGAACATTACACGGGAAATCTTCGAGAGTCTGCGCAGATCCCATAGAACTGAGTCCAATAAAAACTGCTAATTGAGGTAGTAGCTTCTTCATTGATTGTTGAGTTTTTTTGAATGATCTGGAATAGAAAGACCTCTAGCTGTTCTCATTCGAATTTCAGAGTACAATAGAATCTTCACATTGTGTTCGATATCAGTAAGAACAAGATCCTCTCTGTATCGTCTTGCATGAAATGCCCCAGTTATATTGAGTTCGTTTAAAATAGTAGAATCGCCATTGACGAATGTGTAGTCTACTAGTTCATAATCAAGATGGTATCGTTGGATATTCGTTTCGCTCTGGGAAATCTCGCCTTCGTATTGCTCTTGCTGCGCCATTAGAGTAAATCCGACGAAACACGTGCAAAGCATCGTAAGTAGGTTTTTCATAAAATTCATAGTTGTAGCTATTCGCGCCAATTTAATAAAACTCAGTCATGAACTCAAGTCTACGAGTGAAAAATCGACAAAGGCATGAATAATATCGCTTAAAAAGTCAATAATATCGATGAATAGCTACTCTTGTCTTGTTGAAGCTGGCCTTTTTTTACTGTTATCTAACAAAAATGCGATAAATAGTTAAATAAAATGGTACTGTCTGCTTCAAAGAATGTTAACTTCTCTTTCCAGTTCTACGCCAAATTTATCTTTTATATCAGCAATGATTTGGGTCGATAAATCGAAAATCTGAGCACCTTTTGCATCTGAATAATTGACGAGCACCAAGGCCTGCATCTTATGCACACCGTAGGTTTCGAAGGTTTTACCTTTCCAACCTGCCTGATCGATTAACCAACCAGCGGCCAACTTAACTTTGCCATTTGGAGCAGGGTAGTTCGGAACTTTGTCATAATTGCGCTGGATGCTCTCCAAAATAAGTGGATCCACAACAGGATTTTTGAAGAAACTTCCTGCATTTCCAATCTCGGCTGGATTTGGTAATTTGCTTGATCTGATGGCGATTACAGCATCGCTGATATCTTTGATCGTTGGATCAATGACTTCCATTTTTTCCAATTCTGCTTCAATTGCTCCGTAACTTGAATTAATGACGTGCTGTTTTGTCAATTTGTAGGTCACCGAGGTAATCACGTATTGATCTTTCAATCGACGCTTGAAAACACTTTCTCGGTAGCCAAATTCGCAAGCCTCTTTATCGAAGGAATGAATTTCGCCGCTCTCAATGTGAAATGCTTCCAACGAAACAAATACATCTTTGATTTCGGCTCCGTAGGCTCCGATATTTTGCATGGGGCTTGCTCCAACGCTTCCAGGAATTAACGATAAGTTTTCAATTCCTCCGTAATTATTTTCAACACAGAACAAAACGAGATCGTGCCAGACCTCGCCAGCTCCAGATTTTATGATGACGTGTGTATCATTCTCATCAATGACTTCAATTCCGTTCAACTCGTTTCTCAAAACAAGTCCATCAAAATCCTTCGTAAACAAAACATTGCTTCCTCCGCCCAAGAATAAAAGCGGATCATCATTTCGTTGAGTGAGCAGTTCTTTCAATTCGGCGATAGATGAAAATGCCGAAAATCGCTTGGCAAATACTTCTATTCCAAAGGTATTGTAAGGACGCAAATTGAAATTTTCCTGAATCATGCTTCAAAATTAGAAGAATTCAGGATGCATTTTTGAAATTTGATCAGCAATCATCAACGGTCAATTGTTGTTAACAAGAGGATTGAAACATTAAAAGATGAAAATAGTGAAGGATGGACGCCTTCTTCGCGACAAAAGACTGTTTTTTGAAACCAGTTTTTCAATCTTTCAATTTTTGATAGCCGCAGTCAGCAACGCAGTTAATCTTTATATTTACAAGATGAAATTGAAACAAGTACCTCTCGAGTTGGTTAACGGGATGAATAAGAATACCATGATGGAAACATTGGGGATTCAATGTGTTGAAATTGGCGATGATTATGTGATTTCTACCATGCCTGTTGACCATCGAACGCATCAACCAATGGGCCTTTTGCATGGTGGAGCTAGCGCTGCATTGATAGAATCAATGGGTTCAATGGGCTCGGTCCTGCTGATCGATACGGATAAATATGCTCCAGTCGGAGTTGAGGTAAACGCCAATCATGTTGGTTCGGTCAGATCTGGAAGTGTTCGCGCGAAAGCGAAGATTGTCCACGCTGGAAAACGAACGCATGTCTGGCAAGTGGACATCAAAGATGAGTCGACAGATAAGCTCGTGTGCACAGGTCGATTGACAGTAATGATTGTTGAACGGAAGTAGTTTGATACAACGAGTGAAATATAGTTTGCCTTTTGAGGGTGTGATTGAGAAAACGGGTGCTTTCATGGCTGTCCCATTTTCAGAGGTGAGCAGTGGGTTCATTGTTTCCAATTTTGATAAATCGAAGGCATATGTTTTTAAGGAGGAGGAGATTTCATTTAGCCGACTTCCAGGGGAAAGACCGAACTGTTACTCCAAAGAAGATTATCTGACGAAAGCGGAGAAATTTATTGATGAAATTCAACAGAACAATCTCTCCAAAGCAATATTCTCACGCATAAAATCGTATACCTCAGAAAAACGGGAAGATGAAGTATTTGATGCCTTGCAAAAAGCGTATCCTTCTGCCTTTGTTTATTTGATTTCAAGTGAGCACTTCGGAACATGGATTGGTGCGACACCCGAAACATTGATTACGTGCGATGAGCAGTATGGACGAACAGTCTCGCTCGCTGGCACGAAGAGATCCAACGACACCTCACCTTGGGGAGAAAAGGAGAAGTTTGAGCAGCAATTCGTGACGGACTTTATCGAAGATCAATTGAAAAGTTTGTCCTTGGCGTCGATTAAAAAAGATGGCCCAAAGGATCGAATTGCAGGTCCGGTAAAGCACCTCGAAACAGCGTTTCAATTTTCAATTAAAGGTGTTGATCCGATTACCATTGCCGATAAATTACACCCGACTCCAGCCGTGAGCGGTTTGCCTCAAAAAGAAGCAGTTGATTTGATCAATTCTCTAGAAGATCACGACCGTAGCCTTTACGCAGGATGCATTGGAATTGTTGGGCAGCAGACCCAGCTATTTGTCAATTTGAGATGCGCCCAATTCATCAACAAAGAATACTTCCTTTACCTCGGTGGCGGATTCACTAAGCATTCACAAGCTGTTAAAGAATGGGAAGAAACCGAAAATAAATCCAGAACGATGCTCGACATTCTCGAAAACTCATAGATTTGTACTAGATAGGTAGATATGCGAATGACGACATCAGACAAAGAACACATTACAACTTTCATTCACGCTTGTATTCGCAATGGCATGACCCATGTTGTGTGCTCTCCTGGTTCTCGAAATGCTTCTTTGGTGATTGCAATTGACGAGCATCCCGCTTTGGAAACAATTGTTGTACACGATGAAAGAAGCGCTGCATTTTATGCCTTGGGAATGGCGCAAGAGTTAAAATCTCCCGTTGGTTTGGTTTGCACTTCTGGTTCGGCTATGTTGAACTATTATCCAGCTGTAGCTGAAGCCTATTATCAGTGCGTTCCAATTGTTGTCATGTCTGCAGATCGACCTTCTGAGTGGGTGAACCACGGAGATGGTCAAACGATTGTTCAAGAAGGAGCCTATTCAAATCATATTCGATATCAAACGACTATTTCTAAAGAATTAGATGATCTTTCAATAGAAACAGAGGTGAAGCATGCTTTTACGGCAGGAACAAAATCTTGGCTAGGCCCCATTCATTTCAATCTTCCATTAGAAGAACCACTTTACGAAAAGCGCGAAGTGGAGTGGGAGCAAGAATCGAAAATTGAGCACAAAGCAGACGAGTTCTCACTTTCGGATGAGTCGAAATCGGCATTAAGAGATACTTGGAATTCATCTCCAAAAAAGATGATTCTAATAGGTCAGCACGATAAAGATTTAGCGCTTAAAAATGGGTTATTCGATTTGTGTAATGACAGTTCGATTGCTGTTTTAGTAGAGAATACGTCGAATTTAACGCATCAGCGATGGGTTCACTGTATTGATAGGACATTAGGTGGGATTTCTGATGACGATATTGAAAAGTACCACCCCGATTTGTTAATCACCTTGGGAGGGGCGATTATTTCTAAGCGCATCAAGCAATTTTTGAGAAACGCTCCGATCCAATCACATTGGAAGATTGGACATGATTTCCCAGAAATGGATACGTACCGAAAATTGACGCATTCGTTTGAAACGAATCCTTCAAATTTCGTTGATGCCTTGCTTGAGATGAATTTGGACAGAAACCAATCCAATTTTGGTTCTATGTGGAAACAGCGCGACTTTTTAAATCAAGAGAAGTTACCCGCGTTTTTTGAAACGATTCCTTATTCAGATATGTCAGTCTTTGAAACTGTTTTAG
This sequence comes from Crocinitomicaceae bacterium, assembly GCA_029252405.1. Classification (GTDB taxonomy): domain Bacteria; phylum Bacteroidota; class Bacteroidia; order Flavobacteriales_D; family Crocinitomicaceae; genus UBA4466. The sequence goes on along the minus strand of JAQXBM010000091.1, from coordinate 821 downwards.
ATTACATTCCAGAGAGCGCGCATTTGCACATGGCTAACAGTTCCGTGGTTCGATATTGCCAATTGTATGATCCAATCCCTTCGTTGCGTTATTTTGCTAATCGAGGAACAAGCGGGATTGACGGAAGTACAAGTACGGCATGTGGAGTAGCGCTATCTAGTCCGAATGTATGTAACGTTTTGATCACTGGAGATGTCAGTTTCTTCTACGATACGAATGCATTCTGGAACAAACAATTACCGTCAAATTTGCGGGTGTTTTTGATCAACAATGGAGGGGGAGGAATCTTCCGAATTATTCCCGGGCCTAGAGAAAGTGATCAATTGGAGGACTATTTCGAAGCACATCACGATCGAAAGGCGGAATTCATTTGCAAGGCGCACGACGTAAATTACGTTTCAGCGAGTTCTTTGGAAGATATTGAATCACAAATGGCGGATTTCTTTGAAGAATGCGATCGACCTAAGTTGATGGAGATTTTTACTCCCCGTGAATTGAATGGTGAGGTGTTGGGAGAGTACTTTGCGTTTTTGAAGAAGTAAAAACTACTTCTTTTTAGGCTTGTGATACATCCATGTCTCAATCAAGTTGCCATTTTCATACACCTTGCCTTGAACTAACACTCCCTTCTTATTGTACTTTTTGACTTCACCATGGAATAACCCATTTACATATGGGCTTTCTTCTTTTATCTTTCCATTTTTCCAATAAATAACGGAAAGTCCGTGCAGTTTTCCTTTGGAATGAAGTGATCTGTGCAGGACGATTCCTGTTTTTAAATCAACGTTTAGCCATGCGCCGTGAGGCTTTTCTTCATCAAT
>JAQXBM010000090.1 GCA_029252405.1 Crocinitomicaceae bacterium | reverse complement strand
AAGATGGTGAAACCCCATCAATACGTCTGTAGAGTTTGCTTCCAGAAGAAAAATGAAGTGCCCCATTTGCTACTTCAATACCTAAAGGTCTAATACTTAGGGGGCCAAATTCTGCTGTGGATATCCAATCGATTTTCCCTGGGTTCGCAGGATTGTATTTCCCCTTATAAATCCCTTGGGTGCCGACAGTAGCAAACACATATTCTAATCCCGTTTGCTGGTCGACATATATTTCAATATCTCTAATAGAATAGTTCTCACCTGCAGGGAAGCCTCCTTGTACTATTTCACTTTCTCCCCACGTGCCATTCAAATCGTTTCTTACAAAACTTGTCACAGTAACTATGCTCGTTATATAATTAGGCGAGTAGCCAGCAGCAATCAAAACCGTATCTGGAGATGTTAATTGATTGCCAAATTGATCTTTTGTAAAAATAATTTGCTTAAGAATTTCAGGGCGTAGATGGCTTGCTCCCATAAATAAATCTCCTTGCCAAGTAGAAGAAGGATTGTCCAATCTATTTATTTGTCCCCAACCAATATTGGAGTTAGAGCCACCATACCAAATGTTATTCTCATCTTCCCAGTATCCGACCGACGCAAAAAGCATGTTTTTGTGATCAACTAATTGTAACACCTCTGAGCCACCTAAGAATTTATTATTTGAATCATAGCCACCGGCAGTGAATGACTTGCTCCATACTTGAGCATTCAATGCGCTGATAGAGCATATAAACAAAGCGAAGACTACGATTCTATTTATCAAATTTATTTGCATTTCATTAACATATTTTCAGTTAAATCTTAAGTTAACTATTTCGGACGTGATTTATTGTGCATAACGGCAGTCTGTCTAAAAACCTCAAGTTTCTCATTCAGACTACCTTTTTGGCTTAAAAATAAACGATTTGCGCCTATTAAATTTGACATTTGCTTAAAAGACGTTTGTTCGTCTGTAGGGTAAAGATGCTTAAAACGGCTCCAAATAGTACTAAAATAGGTTGAAAAATAAGGCAAAGCCCTTTGAGGAATACTTTCAATTCATTTTTCCCAATTAAATTAAAAATGCGTCTAAGGTTGTAGGCAGAAAATATGAGTCCTACATCTGCCGAAGCTCTATTACTGCCTTTTTTAGTCATGATATAGGAGAACCCCCATTGCCGTTTTATGACGCCATAGGGATGCTCAACAATGGCTTGCCTTTTTCGGTACAACTCGGGGTTCTCTTTTACTCGTAGTTTGTTCTTTTCAATAACTTGAGTGTATTCAGATCGTTCTATTACCCGACCATTGTTTTTACTTGTAGTGCAATGATCGTACACTGCACATGATTTACATGCCTTTGTTTTGTAGTGTTTCACCTTTTGAATATGCGATCCCTTCCCCTTGTTGTACTGCCGTCCATTGGAGGACAATATTTCGCCTTGTGGACAAGTGTAATGATCTTTCTTTTGGTCGTAGTTAAATTGTTTGAGATCATAATCGGGATGTGGAGCGTGAGAGGCTACTTTAGGTATTGCTACGATTACCTCTACGCCGAGTTGATAGGCATATTCAAATTGACTTCCGGTGTGATATCCCTTGTCGTACAAGGCTATGAAGTCCTTGTTTTGTAGAATCGTTTTTGCCCTTCTGAGCATTTCTCCCATCGCTTTGGAGTCGTTTTGATTGGTGACTTTAAAATCAATGGGGATGTTGTGCTTGGCATCTACCGAAGTTTGAACAGAGTAGGCAACTTCAGTAATATTGTTTCGGGTGATCATTTGTCGACTATCGGGATCAGAAGTAGACACTTGTACTTCACCAGTCTGTTCAATTTGCTTGGTTATCGCTTCGTATTTTGCCTTTCTGTCACGTTGTGTTTTGATTTTCTGTTCGAGCTCTTTTGGATCACCATCTGCTTGGGCAAGAAGCTGGTTGTATTCAGTTAACTTGGCGTCAATGTATTCTGTATGCCGCTTTATCTTTCGCGCATTGAAATTGTTTTTCTTGGAGTTCTGGGCGCGTAATTTAGTGCTATCCCCAGCGATTAGTTTCCCTCCAATTAGCTCAAAAGTATGCGCAAGCTTGACAGTTGCCTGGAATACTTTTCTGATCCCTCGCTGATTGTCTTTTCTGAAATTGGCAATCGTGTTGTGATCGGGTGTAAGCGATTGCATTAACCACATCATTTCGATGTTTCGCTTACACGCCTTCTCTAAATCTCTCGATGAGCGAACTTTGTTGAGGTATCCGTAAATGAACAGCTTCAGTAGGAAGCTCGGATGATAAGCAGGTCTGCCGTTTTCTGTAAAATCTGTTCTAAAACCAAACTCATCTAAATCAAGCGTGTTCACAAACAGATCAATGAGCCTCACTTCATTGTCTTCATCAATGGAAGCTTCCAACGAAGTCGGGAATAAGTGGGTTTGGGTTCTGTCCGAACCTTGTATGAATTTCATGATTTAAGATAGGCAGAAATTAGGTGATTTTTGAGAGAATGTGAGTTGAGTTATTCACAAGGTTATTAGACAGTTTGACGCTTTAGCTAAGTTGCGTTTTAATGCAATTTAGGTTTTGTTAAAAGTTATTTATAAAAAACAAGAACCTCTCGTTCAAACCCTTTCAGGTTTACAACTTGATTTTTCAGACCTTCTTTATTTTTAGCATTTAATTCATTAACAAGTTCTTGACTCAAAACCAGTTCAGTTTCAAGCTTTCTTGATTCAGATTCTAATCGAGCGGTTAAGTTCACTGAACTGCCAATGATTGTGTATTCCAGTCGTTTTGAAGCTCCGATGAGACCTGCGAGTACCTCCCCGTAATGAATTCCAACACCAATTTTAAAATGTGATTTGTTTAACATGCCTGCAGCTGCATTGTAGGCTCTATCACAAGCCTGGTCTCCTTCGAAATAAACGAGAACAGCGTCGCCAATAAATTTGTTGACGATACCATCATATTTCTTTACTTCAGCTACTATCTTCTCAAAATGGTCGTTCAATGAATTAATGAACTCTTTAGGGTCACTTTGTTCACATAAGGAAGTAAAACCTACAATATCTGTGAAGAGAATTGCCACATTCTTTTTCTCAGAGCTGAAATCTTTTCTGGAAATTCGTTCTACAATTTCATCAGAAACTTGCTCTCCCGCTATTCTGTCTAATCCCTGTTTGACTTCCCTCCCTTTTCGCAACCGTTTAATCATGTTGTTTACCTCGTCTCCAATTACTGAGAATTCATCATTTGAAAATCGAGTAAGAGCCACATCAAGGTTGTCTTCATTGACCTGCTTCAAAGTGTTCAGGTGGCCTTGTATTCCGCTACCAATACGTTGCTTATAAAGATAAATTACCCTAAGTGCATATAGCACAATTACAAGCCAGACAAAAACGGATTCATATATAATACTTTTTCTTAAATCAATCATTGAACCATTTTGAACAGATTGAAAAATATTAATATCCTCCACAATAAGTAATGTCCAAACAACACTGATGAGTCCCAAAAGAGATATCGCAAATAACGCGATGAGATTGAGAAAAGAAACTCGTGACTTTGAACGATGAAAGGGCTCTTCCAATTGAAAGATAGCAGCGTTTAAAGCTCCTAAAACAAGTGCTCCTGACACAATCTTCATTGCACTCTCAATGGGGAATTGCCTAAACAAATAGTTATATAAACCTACAAACAAGCCAATTAGGGTGAAATAGGAAAGGTTGATCCAAAAATTAGTTGACTTTTGTCTTGTTTTTTTTACAATGAATCGCCGAATTAGAAAAAGAGGACTTACAACTAATGTAAAACTTACTCCCGTTATCAAAATACCCAGGCCTGAGACATGAGGACACACTTGAACACTATAAAGTGTTAGTACTAATGCGAACAGCAAGTTATAGAGGATGTCTTTAATGTATGTCATTACTTTTAACGTTTTGCAGCTATACTATCGCCGCATCCTTAAAGATAATTGATTTCGTTAAAAATGAATTTAGCGGTGGAGTATAGGTGTCCTAAGTTAGCAATCAAGTATCTTATCTATTAAACAAGAAAGAACTAAAGAGTGGAATAAGGTTCTCTTAGGTGCAGTGTCCAAGAACACGTCAACATAGCAAGTCCCCACTCTTTTT
>JAQXBM010000066.1 GCA_029252405.1 Crocinitomicaceae bacterium | reverse complement strand
CCTACAAACCATGCGTAATTTTGCTTCGGAAAATCATTTTTGGTTTTAAAATCTATTCTTAACTTCGAAAGAACAACTTAGGCAGCGAACCGCACGTTTCGTAGCCCGATCCCGTTAGTAACAATGAAAATAACCATCCCAAATATCATTCTATGGGATGCTCCCCAATATCAGGACAGGTTTTTCTATAAAGTTAAGTTAGATTTTTCATGCTGCGTCGTTGTTGGCCAAGAAAATATCTTTTGGCGTCTTGTATTCCAGGTTTTGATGTATTCTTTCATCGTTGTAAAATTTAAAGTATTTCTGAACTCCTTTGTATAGTTCGACGCCGCCATTTGCGGGATTCAGATACACATATTCGTATTTGAGTGACCTCCAAAGTCGTTCTATAAAAACGTTGTCGATTGCTCTTCCTTTGCCATCCATAGAGATTTTAATTCCATGCATTTTCAATGTGGTAGTGAATAAAATTGATGTGAACTGACTTCCTTGGTCGGTGTTGAAGATTTCTGGCGTCCCATGCATTCTGATCGCTTCTTCAAGTACTTCATTACACCACTCAGCGTCCATCGAGTTGGAGATGCTCCAGTTTACCACATAGCGACTATGTAGATCAATGATGGCGATCAGGTACATAAAGCCGCGCTGCATAGGTATCCAAGTAATATCTGTCGCCCAGACCTGATTTACTCGCTCAATTTTGAGTCCTCGAAGTAAATACGGGTATTTCTTATGACCTCTATTCGCCTTACTGGTGTTCTTCTTAGCGTAGATCACTCGAAGATCCATCAGTCGGTATAATCGACGAACGCGTTTCTGATTGACATGATATCCAAAATGCCGAAGATGATGCGTCATTTTCCGGACTCCATAGAAGGGTTTATCGAAGAACTCTTTATCGATCATTGTCATCAATCGAAGGTTTAAGGCACTCTCTCCCTTTGGAGTGTAGTACAACCCAGATCGATGAATACCAAGTATTCGGCATTGTTCGCTGATGCTTAATTTAGCGTGTTCCATTTCTACAGCTTTGCGTTTTTCGTATAAGTTCAGGACTCGCCCAGACTTTTTTTTAGAAAATCATTCTCCACTTGCAAACGACCGATCTTCTTATAGAGTTTGTCTTGCTCGTTTTGGAGTTCTTGTTGCTGTTCCTTGGCTGTATTATCGCCTTCAAATACAGTTTCGGCGCCCTCTAAAAATTGACGCTTCCATTGACTGATTTGGTTCGGGTGCACTTCGTACTTCGAAGCGATTTGTTGTATGGTCATTCGCTCCTGAATAGCCTCAATAGCCACTTTGGCTTTAAACTTTGAGGAAAATTTTCGTCGTGTTCTTTTCATGACAGGTAATTTACAATTAATAAATGTTCATTTTCCTGTCCTAAATGTGGGGAGCATCTCAGTTTCATCAGAAGATAATCTAGCATCTTATTTAAACGAATTTCTTTAAGGCCGTTATGCACTGAACCAAAGAGACGTCTCCCATTTGTCACCCGTTTAATTTTTTAGTTTACAACTAAGATAAATGGAAGTTCGAAAGCAGA
>JAQXBM010000061.1 GCA_029252405.1 Crocinitomicaceae bacterium | reverse complement strand
GGGGTACCCGAAAGGCTTTCATCTGTGAGGTCAAGCCCCAGCTCTTCCATTATCTTCGAGAAATGATGCTGTATACTTTCTATTTTCTCGCTATCGGATTTTTCAAATGCTCCTTCGCGCAATGGAGTTTCGATACTTGTCCCAATATGGTTATCACCAATGGTGTCTTTAGAGATATTTTTCATACAGTTAAGCTTGGTGAGTACAGCACGAAACTTCAGCGCACCTGCAATATTTTAAGTTGTAAAAATGAAGGGCAACCAAAGTTAGTCCCGGAAGGTAAATTGCATTTTCAAAGAGTGTGAATAGTTCTAACTGTTCGTTTGCAATTACAATTAGTAGAAACGACCAGCTTGTCCACATAGCGTATTTCATCCATTGTTTTGAAGTGTGCTTTGCTGCGTGTATGATTGCAAAAAACGAGATTATAAGAAATGAAAGGTCAATCCAACTCCACCAGGTTGGAGCCGATGCACAGCATACGTCCGAGCATGTTTTGGCAATGAACACGAACGGGGTGACAATGCAATGGACCATGCACAATGCGCTGGCCGCGATTCCTATAACATCTGATTTTAGGTTTACCGTTTTCATTTTACGATCTTAATGCAACTGAATTGCAAAACTATGAAAAAACAATTTGTTTTTGCAATGGAGTTGCGTTAAATTTGAAGCATGGGCATTATTCGAAAAACGAAATCGGTCGTTGCATTACTTGATCTCTTTGAAAAAAGTGATGATGCGCTATCTGTTGTCGGACTAGTGGAGCGCCTTAAGGAAGAAATGAACAAGACAACAGTCTATAGAATTCTGGAGCGGTTGGAAGATGAGGGGATACTGCATTCGTTTGCAGGAAAGGATGGGTTAACGTGGTATGCAAAGTGTAACGGCTGCTCTTCATCAAATCATCTAGATTCACACCCTCATTTTCAATGTCGAGAATGTGGAAAGTCGGAGTGTTTATCAATAGATGTGCAGTTGCCTGTGATATCGAATCATAAGGTGGATTCCGCAGAGCTTTTGTTGTTGGGCCAGTGCGCGGATTGTATATGATGCAATTGGCTATAACGGGATCGGGCTGCGAAACGTGCGGCTCGCTACCCAAGTTGTTCTTTCGAAGTTAAGAATAGATTTTCAAACCAAAATTGATTAAGCGAAGCATAAACCCGCATGCTTTTTAGCCAATGTTATAACCATCCTTTCTCAATTACTACAAACACACATAGCCCCAGGATCACATATTAGCAACATTCAAAGCACTTTTGCATATAAAAAAGCGCCTTTCGAATACTATTTTTTGTGCTTAACTGTGATGATCGTATATTTATAAATTAAATAAATAAATCATTTTCTATGAAAAAACTACTACTACTAGCATTATTGACAATTTCAATGGACACCTTTTCTCAGGTTCTCTGGTCTGAGGATTTTGCAGCTGGAATACCGGCAACATGGTCTAATGTAACGGTTTCTGGACCAGTAGACTGGAAATACACAACAGTAGGTCATACTGGTCCATACCCAACAGATCCAATTAACTCTGAATCAGCCGCAAATGGATGGCTCATAGTTGATTCCGATGGAGATAATTTTTCTGGAGGAGGAGCAGAAGATGCGCAGTTAACAACCGATGTTATTGATTTAACAGGGGCAACTACAGCGGTACTTACTTTTAACCAGATGATGCGTGAATGGCAAAGTGATGTTTGTATAGTAAGAGTCACAACAGATGGCGGATCTAATTGGACTGATTGGATCCTTAACGATGGAATTGGACAAGCAGGCACTTCTAACCCTGATGTTTTTGGTATTGATATTACCGCGGCAATTGCGGGTAATCCAGCAAATGTACAGATTATGTTTTGGTGGCAGGCTAGTTGGGATTACGGATGGCAAATTGATGACATCAAAATATTAGGTTGTCAACCGACTACCGGCTCTTCATTAGTGACTGCAGATTGTGGGTATTCCGCACCAAATGGATCATTATTGACGAGTTCAGGAATTTACCAATTTGTGCTTCCAAACGCTGCGGGATGCGATAGCTTGGCCGTAATTGATTTAACAATAAATAATCCAACTTTGGATGTGTCCGTAGATGTAAATGGAGCAACGATTTCTTCAAATCTTCCAGGGGTAGCATATCAGTGGATTGATTGTGGGAATGGTAATACTGAAATTGTTGGTGCCACAAATCAGGACTATACAGCAACAGCAAATGGAGAATTTGCTGTAATTGTTATTGACGGTTTTTGTTCGGATACTTCAGCATGTAGCACAATAGATAATGTCGGAATTGACGCAATTGAACAAGGAGTAGTAGCCAAAATGTATCCAATTCCAGCGTCTGCTGTTTTAAATCTGGAATTTGTGACCTTTGTAGAGGAACCTAAGTTGTTTATTTTCGATATGTCGGGTAAGCTTGTTTCTAAACTTGAAGGTAAAAGTGGTACTTCTATCCAATTAAATACAAGTAAGTTGACAAAAGGTTCTTATCTATTGAGAATAGAACATACCGAAGGCGTAACTCAACAAAGATTTATAAAAGACTAACGAGGTCGTCTAAATATCAATGTAAATTCAATTTTGGGAGTGTAAAAAAACAGAATCTGTTTTTTTACACTCTTAGAATAGACGTACGGACTAACATGAAAAAAAATCTATCCTTCAAATTAGTTTTTTTTATTTTTCTCGCACCCTTTATTTCCCTTTCACAGGCGCCTACTGTAGGTTTAGTTTATGCTGGAGGAGGCATATCTGAAGGGTATACATTGTTTAGTCCAGAACAGAACAATGAGGTGTATTTGATTGACAATTGTGGTGAAGTGATTAATTCATGGACTTTTTCTGAAAACCCTGGTTTAACATGCTATCTCCTAGAAAATGGAACACTTTTGCGGGCAGGTACGGATTCATTGGAAATAAGAAGTTGGGACAATACATTGATTTGGTCTTATGAATTAACGAGTCCCAATGAGAACCAACATCATGATATTGAGCCTCTTCCCAACGGGAATATCTTTGTGATTTCTACGGATAAATATTCAAGTTCAGAAATGGTGGCGCTGGGAAGGAATCCATCTATTACCAATAATAATTTTCGACTTGAGAAGATTATTGAAATAGAACCTGTAGGTATGAACCAAGCCAATGTCGTCTGGGAATGGAAGTTTATAGATCATTTAATTCAGGATGCAGATAGTACAAAACCAAATTATGGCGTGATTGCAGATCATCCGGAATTATTGGATATTAACTACGATAATGGCCATACGGGAGATTGGGTACATCTGAATGGAATTGACTATAATGATCAGTTGGATCAGATTATTATTTCGGCGCGACATTTAGGAGAAATCTATATCATTGATCATAGTACAACTGCACTCGAGGCAGCAGTGCATGCTGGAGGGGTTTCTAACAGAGGGGGAGATTTTTTGTGGAGATGGGGGAATAACTCAGTTTATCAGCAAGGAACGATTAATGATCAGTTATTATTTGAACAGCATGATGCGAAATGGGTTTTAGAAGGTTATCCCAATGAAGGGAAAATTTCTTTATTCAATAACGGGGGAGACGGAACGAACAGTTTTAGTTCAATTCATCTTATTGAACCGGAAATTGTGGGGAATAGCTATGGGATGGCGAGTAATCAATTTTTACCCATGACCTACGATTGGTCATGGAATGGAACACTGTTGGGGGTTCCTCTCTTTGCGAACAAAAAGTGCGGTGTTCAGTCACTTCAAAATGGTAATTTTATGATTACTCAAACTCAACTCGGACAGGCCTATGAAATTAATAGTTTGGGAGAGTTGGTCTGGAGCTATAAAAACCCTCACGGTACGTTGGTTTACAGTCAAAATGATATTATTCCAAATGAGGCTAATACGATCTTTCGTGCCGAAAAGTACACTCCCGATTTTCCAGGTTTCTCTGGGATAACTTTGACTGCGAGTGGGCCAATAGAAAATTTCAATGATCTTTCGGAGGCTTGCACTATTGATTTGGGAGTAGAAAATGATTATCAATCGATAATTTATATTGAGAATCCGGTTTCTGAAGGGCTTATAAAATTTAATAATGAAGTTGAGGATTTGTCTTTAGTAGTTTTTAATTCAGCAGGGAGAATTGTCCTAGATAAGAATCATTTTAGCGGCAAAGAAATTCCACTAGAAGTTCAGAAGGGTTTATATTTCTGCATTATCACAGTTAATGAGATAAGTTGTACTCGTCTGATCTACGTTAATTAGAATCGTTTCTATTTGTGCTTTACTTTGGAGTTTGGGTAATTGGTTATAACGTTTGAAGCTACGAAACGTGCGGCTCGCTACCCAAGTTGTTCTTTCGAAGTTAAGAATAGATTTTAAAACCAAAAATGATTTTCCGAAGCAAAATTACGCATGGTTTGTAGGTTGTGTGCCTGTTGCACAACCGTACTTTAAATATAGTTGATATTTAAGTATCTTGAAGTATGCAAGGCAAGAAGCACTATCAAGAAAAACTGTTTTCAAATT
>JAQXBM010000049.1 GCA_029252405.1 Crocinitomicaceae bacterium | reverse complement strand
GTTGTGTACAATTTCTGTTTTGAAGCCAAATCCGCCAGTCTCTTTCGACTTAGACATTTTGATGACTTTCGTATGTTCTTTTCCTCCTCCTTTTTGCAAGGATGCTACTACTTTCTTTGCCATGTCTTATTTGATTTCTTTATGAACAGTCATACGCTTCAAGATCGGGTTGAATTTTTTAATTTCCATACGATCTGGCGTGTTCTTTCTGTTTTTCGTTGTGATGTAACGAGAAGTTCCTGGTTGTCCAGAATCTTTGTGCTCAGTGCACTCCAAAATTACTTGAACTCTATTTCCTTTCTTTGCCATTTTCTTTCTGTTTAGAATCTACTTTTCGGTAGAACTATTTAAGGTATCCTTTAGTACGAGCTTCTTTAACGCAAGCTGTAATTCCTTTCTTGTTGATATTTCTCAACGCTGCCGCTGAAATCTTCAACGTGATATATTCATTCTCTTCAGGAAGGAAGAATTTTTTAGTAAATAAGTTCGGGTAGAACTTTCTCTTCGTTTTACGTTGAGAGTGGGAAACATTGTTTCCAACCATTACCGTTTTTCCTGTTAATTGACAAACTCGTGACATCTTGTATTTATTTAATCCTATTACTAAAAGGGGTGCAAAGAAACCAATTTATTCTGAATTCAACAAGAATTCGAAGACTTTTTTGCTCTTTTTTTGAAGTTTTCTTACTTCTTAATATTCAACACTTCGCAACGCAATAAATTTAACGCTGTCAGAACTGTTCGTTCAATGTTTCTATCTCGTTGATCACCAAATAAAAACTTCTGCGCAAAACTGTTGTTAGGCCCAGCTATTCCAATCCAAACTGTTCCAACAGGTTTATCTTCAGTTCCGCCATTTGGCCCAGCAATTCCTGAGGCCGCAATGCAGTAATCTACATCCATAGCTTTCCTCCCTCCTTCAGCCATTTGAAGCACGACAGTTTCACTTACAGCACCTTGTTCCTCAATATCGGTCATGTTCACTCCGACCAACTTCGATTTCAATCCGTAGGAATAAGTCACCATGCTTCCCATGAAGTATTCTGATGATCCAGAAACGGAAACTATCTCTGAGGCAATTGCTCCACCCGTACAACTTTCAACTGTTCCAATGGTTTTCTTATGCTTCATTAACCACTTTCCGATAATCGCAGGAAGTCGGTCGTGCTCGCGTCCATAAACATATCTAGGTAGGCGCTCTTCAATTTGTTTCAGGTAGCCTTCAATTTTCTTTTCATTGAGTTTTGAGCGTTCTGAACTAATTCTCAATCTTACTTGCGAAGCAGAAGGTAAATATGCGAGACCAAAACCGTTGTTGCGAACATCCGTTTCGATATCTTCAATTCGCTCCGCTAAATACGACTCACCGATTCCTTGTGTCTGAATTGTTTGATGATAAAGCGCTTCCATCTCAAACTGCTCTTCCAACTTTGGAAATGCCCGATCGTTCATCAGATGCTTCATCTCATATGGAACACCTGGAAGACTAATTAGCACTTTGCCATTATGATCGAACCACATTCCTGATGCCGTTCCCATGTCGTTTTGAAGCACTTTCGCCGTTTTCGGCATTTCAGCTTGCATGGTGTTCATGTCTAACATCACTCGGCCTCTCGCTTCAAAATAACCTCGAACGCGCGCCAAAACTTCTTCATTGACCACTAGTTCAGTATTGAAGTACTCGCAAAGGGTGTATTTCGTAATGTCGTCTTTTGTTGGCCCAAGCCCACCAGTCATAATGATGACATCCACTCTAGAAAAAGCGCGGTCCACAGCATCCAAAATATCTTCTTTGACGTCGCGAATGACCGTCGTATGATTCACTGTCCCTCCACGCAGTGAAAACTCAGTTCCGAGCCACGTAGCGTTCGTGTTAACCGTTTGACCGATCAGCAGTTCATCACCAATAGAAATGATCTCTACTTTCATAACTTAAATTCTAATGTGTGTCTATTATGAGCTTGACGCTTCACTTCGTCTTGTGAATTTGGCAATGGATTCAATGTGTCCTGTGTGAGGGAATTGGTCTACTAATGAAATCTTATCGACACTGTACCCCGCTTGAACCAATGTATCCATATCACGCGCTTGTGTGGATGGATTACAGGAAATGTAAACAATGTGCTTCGCCCCAAGATCAATCACTTTTTGTAAAGATTTCGGTGCAATTCCTGCTCTTGGCGGATCAAGAATGACGGTTTTAATCTTCCCGATGAAATCAGGGTATTCTCGTAAGAACTTGCCGACATCAGCCGCGTAGAATTCAATTCCTTCGATTCCGTTGTTTTTCGCGTTTCGTTTTGCATCTTCAATCGCCTCTTCGACGATATCTACTCCGACGATCCGAACATCATTCATTTTTGAAGCCAAAATCTGACCAATGGTTCCTGTTCCACAGAATAGGTCCATGACCACGTTATCCGACTTCAGGTCACCTTCCATGACGTAATCCAATGCTTTCGTGTAGAGTTTCTCCGCTGATTTCGGATTCGTTTGGAAAAAACTCTCCATAGAGATTTCGAAATTCAATCCGAGGAGTTGCTCGACAACAATTGGCTCACCATATAACAAGGTACACGTTCCATTTTCGATTTTAGCTCGATCCGCAACGTTGTCGTTGATCGTGTGCTGCAATCCTGCCAATCTTCCGCCTAATTTCTCTTGTAGGAAAGCTGAAAATGCCTTAGCATCAAATTGCTCTACTCCTTCTGAAGAAGTGACAAGGTTCAATAACAACTGATCTTGGTGAAACGATTTTCGAACCACAATGTGACGGAAGAAACCGTATTTTCCAGGTGGGTGCCAAGCTGGCAATCCCGATTCTTTCAGGAACTGACGGATTTCAATTAAAATTGTTTCCCATTGCTCATCGAACATCCCGCTGGGTTTGTCCAATGACTCCACTTTCCACCACGTACCGCGACGCTTAAAGCCGAGCGCAAAGGCATCATCAATATCTTCTCCTGTTTGGCGATCATGCTCAATGCACGAAAAGCTGTATTCCATCTTATTTCGATAGAAAAAATGCTCTGGAGATGAAATGAACTCATCAAAAATGGCGTTTGGATCTGGAACTCCACCAATGCGGCGAATTACTTCCAATGTCGATTCTTTCTTCTCTTTTTCTTGAAGTTCAATCGGAACATAAATGTATGGTCCACCGGAAATTTCTTGGAAATCACTCAACACCTCTAATGAAGAACGCTCGATGACATCAATCAACTTTGCTTCTGCGAAGCGCTTCTTTTTCTTGGTAATTCGAGCTTTTGCTATTTGTCCAGGGAAGGTATTATCTACAAAAATCACGTAGTGCCCATCCTCTGTTGGGATTTTGGCAATTCCTCGTCCTCCGAAAGCGTAATCAGTAATTTCAACTGTTACGACCTCTCCTCTTTTGAGTTGCATATTGACCTGTTTAAATGGTCTAAATTAAACCTTTGATGATTCCTTTGTCTGATGCGTCGATGAAATTGAGAATTTGCGCTCTCACATCGGATTCAGACACTTGTTCTTTGATCGCTACAACACCTTTAGAAACATTCGTACTTTGGATGTAAAGCAATCTGTAGATATCTTCTATTTCTTTGATCACCTCATCAGAAAAGCCTTTTCTCCTCAATCCAATGGAGTTTACTCCAGCAAAGCCTAAAGGCTCGCGTGCTGCTTTTACAAATGGAGGGACATCTTTACGAATCAGTGACGCTCCACCAATGAAGGAATGCGCACCAATTTTCACAAACTGTTGAGCCGCGACTTTACCTTCGAGAATTGCAAAATCCTCAACGGTTACGTGACCACTTAATCCTGTATAGCTCGCTAAAATGACATTGTTTCCGATTTGGCAATCATGGGCAACGTGAACATAGGTCATTAACAGGCAATTGCTTCCAACTACTGTTTTCCATTTGTCCTTCGTTCCTCGGTGGATCGTAACGCACTCGCGAATAATGGTATTGTCGCCAATTTCTACGGTTGTAACTTCACCTTCAAATTTCAAATCTTGAGGTTCGACACCAATTACTGCTCCTGGGAAAATCTGACAGTTCTTTCCGATTGTCGTTCCTGGGTAAATAGTCACGTTAGGATGGATAATGGTTCCATCACCGATTGTTACATTCTCAAAAATTGTTGAAAAGCTGTCCACTCGAACATTCGCCCCCAATTTTGCTTGATCTGAAATATTTGCGAGCTTACTTATCATTCTTCTTTATCCTTGATCACTTGTGCCAACATTTCGGCCTCTACAACGGGCTGTCCGTTGACATATCCAGTTCCTCCCATGTTTACTAATCCACGACGGATTGGAGAGAGTAACTGCAATTCAAACACAATTGTATCACCTGGAACAACTTTCTGCTTGAATTTTACTTTATCGATTTTCATGAAGTACGTTGAGTACAAGTGTGGTTCATCAACTTTCGACAGAGCGAAAATTCCGCCCACTTGCGCCATTGCCTCAATCATCAAAACACCTGGGAAAACTGGGTTTCCTGGGAAGTGCCCTGTGAAAATCGGCTCGTTCATCGTGATGTTCTTCACACCAATGATTGACTCATCACCAATCTCCATCACTTTGTCTACCATCAAGAATGGGAAACGGTGTGGAAGCATTTTCTCAATATCGTTGATATCGTATAATGGCTTTTTAGTCAAGTCAAACTTCTTTCCTGCTTTCGCTTGCGCCTTCATGTATTCTTTCAGCACTTTCGCAAAACGCACATTTCCAGAGTGACCTGGTCTTGCTGCAAGGATGTGCGCTTTGATTGGCTTTCCAACTAGAGCTAAATCTCCGAGAATATCCAAAAGTTTATGTCGAGCTGGCTCATTTTCGAATTTCAGTTTTGTGCTATTCAGCACTCCCATTCCTTCTACTTTGATATCCATATCTTCTTTTCCAAGAAGCTTCGCTAGCTTATCTAATTCCTCTTGACTCACATTCTCACGCTCTACTAAAACGATCGCGTTATCGAGGTCACCTCCTTTAATCAGGTTGTTGTTCGCCAAAAATTCTAACTCACGCAAGAAAACAAATGTTCTACATGATGAAATCTCTTTTTTGAATTCTCCCAAGTGGTACATGCTCGCATGCTGTGTTCCCAATACCGGAGATTCGTAATCAACCATTACGGTAACACGGTGATGCACATCTGGAACGGCTAAAAACTCGATTCCTTTATCTACATCTTCCCATGGAATGTTTTCTTCCAACTCGAGGTATTCGCGCTCAGCTTCCTGATCTACGTATCCAACGCGTTCGAATTCATTCACAAATAACTCAGAACTTCCATCCATGATAGGAATCTCTGGATTGTTCAACTTAATCAATGCATTATCCACTTGACAACCGTACAATGCTGCAAGAATGTGTTCAGTCGTGTAAACTCGAATTCCTTTGTGCTCTAAAGTAGTCCCACGATCTGTTGCCACCACTAGGTCACAATCAGCTTTGATGATTGGTTCTCCTTCTTGATCAACTCGTTGAAATTTATATCCGTGGTTATCTGGTGCTGGAAGGACTTCGAGTGTCACTTCTTTTCCTGTGTGCAATCCTACTCCGGTAAACGAAACCGCCTCTGCGAGCGTTCTTTGCTTTTCTGACATTCCTTAATGGTCTTTTGTGAGTTTTTTGATAGTATCTTCAATTGCCTTCAATCGATTAAGAATCATTGGCAATCTTCTAAATCCTAGGTAAGATTTTTTGTAATCATCGCTATCGAATGCTGGCGACCCCATTACTTTGGTATCTGCTTTGACGTTTCCTCCAATTCCGGATTGAGCGGCAATTTTTACACGATCTCCGATTTTCAGGTGACCTGCCATTCCAACTTGTCCGCCGATGAGCACATTGTCGCCAACTTTCGTCGAGCCTGCAATTCCCGTTTGAGCAGCCATTGCTGAGTTGTTTCCAACTTCAACGTTATGTCCAATTTGAACAAGGTTATCGATTTTAGATCCTCTGCGAATGATGGTACTTCCCATTGTCGCGCGATCAATAGTTGAGTTCGCTCCAATGTCCACGAAATCTTCCAAGACTACGTTTCCGATTTGAGGAATTTTCTGGAATTCACCTTTTTCGTTTGGTGCAAAACCAAATCCATCCGCACCAATTACGGCACCTGAATGAATGATGCAATTTTTCCCGATAATGCAATCGCGATAGATCGTTGCTCCAGGGTAAATTACTGTTCCATCACCAATTTTGACATTTGGGCCGACTGTTACATTCGGATGAATGGCAACGTTGTCACCAATCACTGTTTCCTTTCCGATGTAAGAAGATGCACCAAGGTAAATATCGTCTCCGATAACTGCCGTATCATCTATAAATGCGTTCGTTTCGATGCGTGGTTCTTCCTTTTTCAAGGTATCGTAAAACTCCAAAAGTTTCGCGAAACATGCGTAAGCATCATCCACTTTAATGAGGGTTAAACTATCGGGAAGTTCATTTGCTGGTTCAAAGGTATTGTTGACAATACAGACGCTTGAGTCTGTTTTGTAGATATGCTCTTCGTACTTTGGATTGGCCAAAAAAGAAAGTGCTCCAGGCACTCCTTCCTCAATTTTCGCTAGAGTGTTTACCTCTGCTGACGGATTTCCATCTACCGTTCCATTAATAATACCAGCAATTTGTTCCGCCGAAAATTTCATGCATCAAAAATATAAAAAACAAGGGGTTCGTTGATAGTAGAACGCTCCTTTTATTAACATCGTTGGTTTAATTCGCTTAAGGGCATTTTACTTCGGATGGAAATTCGAAGGAAAGCACCTCCAATTTGTCCTTGTACCAGATCGTTTTAGCCGATACTGTGATTGAATCGTGGGTAAAAACGATGAAATGCTCAGGCTTAGGCCTAACTGATAAATCTGTACTAGCAAAATCGACTTTTCCTGATGCTTTTATCTTTTTAAGGACTGCTTTTGCATCTTTTATCTGCAACTGATCAAGCTGACATTTTAGAATAAGGCTAGAATCTAAATAAACAAGGTCTTTATCCGCTGGAAAGCGCCAAATTGTTCCCATTCCATCTTCGGATGTTTGAGTTTGCTTGGCGTTTCCTCCTAACTTCACTTCCGTGATGAAGCTCTCGAAAGGTAACGTATACAAAAACTTATTCCCTTCGTGCTCAATGACGTAAACTTTTGAGTCGTTGTTTTTATCGCTTTCACCAAAGATGACGTCTCCATCATTTAATGCAGTAATAGCGTCTTCTTTAGAAATTCCTTTTGCCTCGAATGCTTGAGCAGTTTCATCTGAAACCACCATCATTCTCGTTAGGATAGTGTTTTTAACTCGGTTTCCCGGAAGCCAAGAGCAACCACGATTCTGAAAGAAGAAGAATACGAAAACGAGTCCAAGACCGAAGCCAATTCCGTAATATTTTAGACGTCGCATGAATGATGAACCCATTGTGTTTTTTTTTGCAAAGATAATCAATTAAGAATGGTGAAATGTAGAATGCAGAATTATGAATTGTTGAGCTTGGGTTCTAGGATTAGATGTCGGAGTTCGGCACTTCGACAAGCTCCGTGACCTTCTCCCCTCAGATTTAGTAAACAAAAAAATCACCTTCCAACTTAATGAAAGGTGATTCTTGAAATTTGATTATTGTTTTGCTTAGAGCAACTTGTTCAATTTGTCTGTCAACGCTGCTTCAGGAACTGCACCAACTGATTTGTCAGCTACTTCTCCTCCTTTCACGAACAATACTGTTGGAATGTTACGTACTCCGAACTTCGCAGATACTCCTGGGTTCTGATCAACGTTTACTTTTCCAATTACTGCTTTTCCGTCGTAGTCACCCGCCATTTTCTCAATGATTGGAGTCAACATGCGACAAGGTCCACACCACTCAGCCCAAAAATCAACCACTACTGGCTTGTCTGATTTAAGTACTAATTCTTCAAAGTTTGCATCTGTTATTTCTAATGCCATAATTCTAATTTTTTGTTTGTTCTATCCTTTTTTGCTCCTTGATGTTTCACATCGGTTTCTGTTAGACGGGATAAATTTAATTCTAATACAAAAACATCAAGAATTTTGCCATAAAATTCTTTCTGTCATCTTGTCATGCTAACCGTTTTTGATGCGCATTTTTTTCATTGTCTTTTGATTCGCTGTTTGCAAACAATAGAAATAGTTCCCATTGGCAATCTGTGTTGAATCGTAGCGAATGATGTTTCCTCCCTTATGACAATCGATGGTTGATACTTCTGTCACGAAATTCATCTCTGCATCTAAAATATTCATGGTTACCGATTTTGGCATCTCCGAAGTGAAATAGAATTCCAATTCACCTTGAGCCGGGCTCTTCTCCAAAGAATAGAGCACGCAGTAATCCTCTTTTGGTGGAGTTCCTTTTCCGAGGTATCTCAACAACTGACGATATCCAATCGCCACCACGAGAATCCCGAGAGTTACGCAGAGAATGTAAATAACTGTTGTACTATCAAATGTGAATCCTGCTAAAATCATATTTACAATGCTACGAGCCCTTCAATCTCAGAGGCGCGGTTATATTTTTCAATTATCGAATCGACGTCCATCATCAATTCTTTTGCGCTAACGCTCATGTATGTTCCCTTTGAAGATTCTCTCAAATTGAGTTCGGCACTATCATCAAACAAAGCCGTTGCTTGGGCAATCTTTTCACTTGAATTAGGGACAATAAATTTGAACAGATAAACATTTGGCCATTCTTGAAGTTCCAATTGGATCTTCAATTTATCGTATGGATTGCTCATTAGACTCAAAATTTAGCCACAAAGATAATCGTTTCGCCTCTGACTTGAGGACATTTTCATCAGGAAGCGTTAAAATGTGTTGAGAATCGATCGTTTCTTTTTCAGAAAGCTCATTCAACGCCTCTTGAATGTCCATAGGATTTGGCTCTACTCCGATTTTTATACTCTTGCCCTCTTCTTCATTTACGCCGATTTGCCAATGCTTCGCATAATGCATCGCTATTCTCAGGTATTCGTTCAGCACGGCGAGCACTTCACTATAAGATTGAGCGGCAGACAACAGAAGGCGCAAGGCATTCTTTTCGCGATTGTACCATATATATACAGTGTGGATCGAACCCAATTCAGGCAACGTAACGACTGGAATGTTGGAAGCCGATGAAACCTCACCTCCAAGCACAATGAATGCCTCTTCCACTTTCTCAAATTTAGACATGCGGGCAATGATCAACTTGGACATTGGAAAACGACTCAAGAAAAACTGTTTTAGTTCAAATAGCTTCTCTTCGTATGAATCTTGAAGATCATCTTCGTCATTAACTGGTAAATAGAGTATCGCCTCGTCTTTGGTCATAATTGTTTTCGAAGGGCAAATTTCAGAAAAAAAGTTGAATAACTCTGCTAAAGAGAAAAAGTTCAATTAACGATTTAAATCACTCAAAAAGAAGTGGATACACCCTTCCAATTAGTGTCGTTCAAAAATAATGACAACTAATTTTACTCCAAATTTGAATAACTGCATATTATTTGTATCATTGTACCGTTAAACGCACATAATCTTGTGCACTGGATTAAGAATTCCATTCAAAAATATATCATCCCCAATTTATCACGTTTAGTAGTTATCCATGGATAAAACAGAATTGCAAAGCCAAAAGCTGCCTGAATTAAGAACACTTGCAAAAGCCATCGGAATTGAAGGTTTTGAGAAAATGAAGAAAGCCGACCTAGTTGATGCTATCGCAGGAACAGGAAAATCGGAAGTTCCAAAAGATAAGGACGCGAAACCTGCACGTAAGCGAAAAAGAGTTCGAGCTGTTCCAGAAGAATCAAAAGAACAACCGAGCTTGTTCAAAACTGAAGACGCTGCGCCAGAGGAGAAAAAACCTGAATCCAAGGAGGAAAAGAAAGACGAAGCAGTATCGGCTGAAAAACCTGCTGAAACTGAAGATAAGTCATCTCCAGCAGACAAAAAGCCTACAAAAGGAATTGATTTAGCAGCGAAAGCGAGAGAAAATCAAGGGGAAAAGAAAGAAGCGCGTAACGATAACCGCGAAAAAAGAGATCGAAACCCTCAAAATCGACAAGACAACAACCGTCGAAATAACAACAATAACAATAGAGGGAATCAAAACAGAAACCAAAATAATAACAACAATAATCAACGAGACAATCGTCCTTCGAAAGAGGATGAAGAAAAGTACAGTCTTGTAGGAATTGTTGATGCTGAAGGAGTATTGGAAATCATGCAAGACGGATACGGATTCTTGCGATCTTCAGATTACAACTACCTTCCATCTCCAGATGATATTTATGTATCTCAAAGTCAAGTCAAATTGTTTGGTTTGAAAACAGGTGATACAGTAATGGGATCGATACGTCCTCCGCGTGAGGGTGAGAAATTCTTCCCATTGGTGAAGGTTGAATCAATTAATGGTAGAACGCCGTCATATATTCGTGATCGTGTTCCTTTCCAATACTTGACGCCACTTTTCCCGAACGAGAAATTTAACTTAACAGGTCACAAGCAAGAAACGCTTTCGACGCGTGTGATGGACTTGTTTGCTCCAATTGGAAAAGGACAGCGTGGAATGATCGTTGCCCAGCCAAAAACGGGTAAAACGATGCTTTTGAAGGATGTTGCGAATGCAATTGCGGCGAATCACCCAGAGACATACTTAATTGTATTGTTGATTGATGAGCGTCCTGAGGAGGTAACAGACATGGCACGTTCGGTAAATGCCGAAGTAATTGCCTCTACTTTTGATGAGCCTGCTGATCGCCACGTAAAAGTTGCAAACATGGTTCTAGAGAAAGCGAAACGAATGGTAGAATGTGGACACGATGTGTGTATCCTTCTCGATTCGATTACACGTCTTGCCCGTGCATACAACACGGTTTCACCAGCTTCTGGAAAAGTACTTTCTGGAGGGGTCGATGCCAATGCATTGCACAAACCAAAACGTTTCTTCGGAGCTGCTCGTAAGATTGAAAACGGAGGTTCACTCTCTATTCTTGCTACAGCATTGACTGAAACAGGATCGAAAATGGACGAAGTGATCTTTGAGGAATTCAAAGGAACTGGTAACATGGAGCTTCAGTTGGATCGTAAGATTTCGAACCGTAGAATTTACCCAGCGATTGACATTACATCTTCTGGAACTCGTCGTGAAGACTTGTTGATGGATAAAGATGTTCTTCAACGTGTTTGGTTGCTTCGTAAGTTTATCGCAGATATGAATCCTGTTGAAGCAATGGAATTCTTGAAAGACCGTATGAGTAATACACTTTCGAACGAAGAATTCTTGGTGACAATGAACGGATAAGCTAGGAACACATGAGAATCACGGTTAAAATCGGTCTTCTTTTCGCTGCTATTTGGATAGGGCTTAAAATGGTTCTATTTGCAACACAGGTTGGTGCTTCACGATATGATTTAACTGTTCCGATTCTGACGAACATTTTGTGTTTACTGTTAGCGATTTCAATTGGACTTTACCTTCACAAAAGCGCAGAAAAGGAATATACGAATGCTCTTGGTGACATTAAAAACGGACTCTCTGCAGGAGTTCCGTACATCATCATTGTGAGTGTTTTCCTTTACTTTTATTACACGAAGATTGACCCTGAATACAACCAACATCAGCGCTCAGAAGCAGCAATGCAACTGGAGAAATTACTCGATGATCCTGACGATTTACAAAAGATGCGTGATTCGAATGCTGAATTTGAAGTAATGTCAGTCGAAGAAATTCGAGAAAGTATTATTTCGAACCAAGAAGCGATGTATAGCCCACAAGCCGTTACAACGATTAGTTTGCTCGGAATGTTGATTTTAGCGACGTTCAACAGTATTTTCATCACGATCATTTACAGGAAGCTTATTTTTAGGCAAGCTCCTCCCCCTCCTGAACGTCAGCGCTAACTAACATTTTCTTAGCTTTGAGGTATGCTGATTAAAATTAATCACCCTTGCTAAAAAATCGATTTCGCATATCTTCATTTACATGGATGATCTTCGGATTTGTGCTTGTTTATGCCTTGATTTCTTTTGCCAATCACCTTTGCTTTCGTACTTACGGCTTGGATTTAGGATTGTACACGAACGCGATGTACGACTACGCCCATGGATCAATGGCGAATATGGACATGATTTGGGACACCAAAGAGTTGGCCTTGGCTGATCACTTTGATCTTTATCTTATTCTCTTCTCCCCGCTCGTTTATCTTTTTGGAAGCTGGACATTACTTGTTATTCAAATTGCAGCAATTCTTGTTGGCGCGAAGGGTGTTCATACTTATTTCAAGGATCAACCGAGAATTGCCTTGTTTGCTACCTTCTTTTTCATGAGTTATTTCGGGGTGTTTTCAGCGCTCAGTTACGATTACCACAGTAATGTGATTGGAGCAATGGCCGTTCCTTGGCTCTTTTACTTCGCTCGCGAAAAACGATTTGTGGCAACCCTATTGGTGCTGATTTTCATTTGGATTGGCAAGGAGAACATGGGATTCTGGATGACCTTCGTGATGCTAGGATTGGCATTGGTTTATCGAAAGGATCGGAAATCATCGTTGATTTTACTCGGCTTTTCCTTTGCTTCCTTCTGCTATTTCATGTTGGTGATTAAAGTGCTGATGCCTTCTCTTTCTGTTGAAGGTGAATATTTGCACTTTGCCTATGAAAGTTTGGGTGAATCCATGTCAGAGGCGTTTATTCACCTCATCACGCACCCAATCGACTCGCTGGAAATCTTTTTCACGAACCACCTGCCCAATTCTCGATTTGATGGCGTAAAGGCAGAATCTCACATCATTCTATTGATTTCGGGTGTAGTCATTTTAATTCGACGTCCAGCCTATTTGTTGATGCTCGCTCCTATTTATTTCCAGAAATTCTTTCATGATCAACCCATGACCTGGAGTACTGGGGCACAATACTCCATTGAATTTGCGCCTATTTTGGCGATTGGCGTATTTGAAATCATTCGAGGGATTGAAGTTGAAAAACGAAAGAAATACTCGCTTTGGGGTGTTGCGATTCTCTCTCTTGTCTGCACGTTCCGAGTGTGCGACCAACCTTTTGATCATGTAGAGGAAAGTAACATTCAGTTTTACAAAGGTCGGCACTACTCGCGCGATTACAACATCGCTGCCGTCAGCGAAGCAATTGAAATGATTCCTGATGAAGCGGCAGTTTGCGCTCAGAATCCTTATCTACCGCATGTTGCTCTGCGCGATAATGTTTTCATGTTTCCATATATCAAAAGTGCAAAGTACATTTTGGTGTCATCAAAAGAATACCCTTTCCCTTTACAGACCGAGGAACTCACTTTGGAAATTGAACGATTAAAGGCTGATACGGAATGGACCTTGTCTTTTGAAAAGGACGGTGTGTATTTGTTCCAATCGACAACTGATTAACACGCCCTACAATTCAATCTTCTTTAAATTTTCCAAATAAGTCTTTCCAACTTTGAACTCTTCTTCCCTTATCACGACAGTATTGGCACCCTTTTGGGTCACTTTATCGATTCGAATAATCAGAGATCTTTTGATGCGCAGATACTCGCGTGGATCTGGAACCATCTCTGGAAAATCAGAGATCTTTTGTCGAACAATATAGCGTGAATAGAGCGTGTAAATAGTGATATCATTTCGACTTGATTCCACATACAGTATATCTTCGGAATCGATTCGAACATCTCTCCCGTTATGTCTTACAACAAACTGATTAGTTTCTGGTCTTAGTCTTCTGGAAACCTGACGTAAAATCTCTTGAATAACCCCGCGATTATAGTTCAAGACTCGGTATTTGAAGAAAAGCCAGATAATAAGAATTACCACGCCCCAAATGGAGGCATGAAACCACCAGCGGTTGTAGAAAGCCGATGAGATTTCTATTTTTTCACGAATGACTTCACGTCGCGGATGTTCATTGATCAGTGGCTGCACCACGAACTCATAACTTCCGGCGGGCAATGAATGATAGAGTACCCTTCTCTCAGAAGTAACTTGCCAAGTATCATCAAATCCTTTTAGCTTGTAGCGGAAATTTAATTTTCGATAGTTAGCGAACGTAACAAGATCAAAACGAATTTCTACTTGATTTTCATCATGGGATAGGTTTAATAGGTTTTCTCGCTGCGAACCATTCACAATGAGTTTAGTTTTCCTAAAGTGCAGCCGCGTTTCTTCATGGATAATTTTACGCCAGTCCTTTTTCTCAAAGTAAGCAAGTCCTTCTCTGGTGGCCAAGTAGACCCTATCACCTATTATCTCAATATCATAAACTTGGAGATCTGGCAAGCCTTCGGGAAGACTTACATTATCGCATTTCCAACCTCCGTTTCTTTGTTTTGTTGCGCATGACAGTCCATTTTCCGTACCGATCCAAAGTACGTCGCCATCGATAAACAGCTCAAACACATAGTTTCCGAGCATTCCATGAGACGAATTGATTTGAGAAACTACTTGTAGTTTCCGATTCAGAACAAATACTCCTTTCCATCGAGTAGCGCAATAAATGAGCCCATTATTTCCAACATCTATCTCATTGATATTGACTCCCAAATCCTTGATTACCATGGGAACTCCTTTATCATCTATCAGAGCAACGCTCTTACCATATGCCACAACAAGTTCCTCACCTAAAAACTCAGCATCCATTAACGATGGCTTCGTTTTATCCATTAAGAAAACTGTTCTTCCATCACTTCCTTGAACTTCTCTATTGAAGCAAAAAAGTGGCGGAAGTTGTCTATTATCAGAGTATCGAGCAATAATACCTAACTTATCATTCATCTGATAATTAAAGTCGTAATAAGTCCGATCAGAGAAATAATATTGCCCCAGTTTTCTATTCCAATTGACCTTTTCACTGGAGACATGGTTTAATTCTTCATCAACTCTAATGACGTTTCGATGATTCGTAATGTACATCAGATTATTTGCCCCATCCCGACTTAATGATCTCACTTCTGTATGCAGGCTTGGCTGGTATACTTTTAATTTACTCGTCGCGTAATACAACAATCCGGACCCATGAGTTCCCAACCAGATTCCTCCATCCCCATCTTCGAGATAGGTCGTAATACTGTAGTTTTTTGCCAAGTGTTTTTTTAATCGCCCGGCTTCATCAAAAACTTTGACTCCAGAATGCGTTAGTCCCATCCAAAAACCTCTCTTACACGCACCTGAACTCAGCACATGAACGGAGTCATCAAGCAATACATATTCTTTTAGTCCCAATCCTTTCTTGTTCACTATCTGATAAGCGTATTCTGTTAATCGTACATATGAATTATCCAGTTCTAAAAGATGATTACGCATTCCTTTTCCAAATCCCGCCAACTCTTCCTGACCAAGTTCGTCTGCAAACTGTAAGAAAGGGTAATCATCTTTATCCAGATTAATTTTCAATGGCTGCTTTTTTCCCAAACTTTGTCTATCGACATATTCAAACGAAAACTCGCCATCCCCGGAAACTCGAAGAACTCCAGGCTCCCAAAGGAATCTCATCTTGATACTACCATCGGAACCGACCTTCAAGGCTCGAGGTTCTAATTTTTGTCGTTTTTCGAACACTTGAAAGAGAAGGTCATTGTATTTGTATTCCCGGAACTTTAACGTATCTGGATGAAAATAAAACAGCCTAAGTTCACGAGTGGTACACCAAATCGTTCCATCGGATTGCTCAAAGAAACCGAACACCATGTTACTGGTCAAACCATCAATAATGCCATAGGACGTAAATTCACTTCCGTTAAAGGATGCTATCCCTCGATCTGAAGCAATCCAAATCACACCATTCTTGTCCTGATGAAGGTCGTAGATTTCCTGACTGGGAAGCCCATCTGATATCAGATATTTTCGGGAGTAATCTTGACTGAACGTATAATTATCAAGCGAAATAATGAATAGGCAGAAAATCAGCAGATTTAGTGCGGAGTTAGGTAGAGTCATGCGGCAAAAATAAAAATGAAACGTGTTTTTCTGCAATAAATTCTATCCCAGAAATAATATCATTTGTCCCTTTAAGAAACTGTGCTCAACTTAAAAAAAAACGCAATGCATTGACTATCAAAAGGAAGCAATCCCACACGCATAGAATCATCATTTTAGGAATTCAATTTTTCCGACATATTTTTTGAGGTGCGATCCAACTATCCCTAATACGCATTCATTTGTCCCTTCCCTCAATTTCAATTGATTTTGAACAAAAATCATAGGATAAGTTTGTCTCATATTATTCACAACTAAACAATTAAAAAATGAAAAATTTAAATTTTCTAGCGGTACTATTCACCGCACTATTATTCACTTCTAATCTTAGCGCCCAAATAGTCGTTAATGGAGATTTTGAACAAGCTACCGGACCTGGACACCCGAATAATGCCACCAACTGGGATCGAGGATGCAGTGAAAACATTAATACTTCAGGATGGTTTCAAGGAACTTCCGATCTATATACAGCCTCTTCGCTACCTGCTCAAAATAGAATAAATCCAAGACTAGCGGGTACTTACAACTTTGCTGGAATGCTCGGACCTCAAATGTCAACTATCAATGGTCAACCTACTTTAGTTCGAAAAGAAAGTGTAATCAATAAAGTAATAAACGGTCCTTTCGTTGCAAACCGCCAGTACACTGTTTCGTTCTATGGAGCTCGTGCTTATTTCGGGAATATAGGTCAGAACACGAATGTGAAGGCTGAAATCGTGCTTCGCGTTGCTGGAGATTGTACACAAGAGAAAGTTATTCCTATTAACACAAACATTCCAATTCAGAACTTTGGTGAAGGTGCGAATGCAACGAATAACTGGACATTCCTAACAACAACTTTCACTTTGAGCCAAGCAGAAGCAGCTCAGCAATTTGATGCGATTGAGATTCGTCACCAATACGAAGGTTTCGATATCAATTTCCCAGATTTCCTTTTTGTTGACGAATTAACAATGTCTTACATCGATATGGATCCTTGTCCAGAGAATTTGGGATTAGAAATTGATTGTAACAGAGGAGAAATCAGCGTGACTAACTTACCTGCTGGTGCAACTGTTACATCTACTACATGGATTAAGAAGCGAAAAATTACAGGAGCTGGAACAGTAATTATTTCAGAAGAAGGTAACTACCCAACGATAATTGCTCAAGGGGATGGATACTATGAAGTAACTATGACCTTCACCCTTCCTGATGGAACAGAATGTACTGTAACTAGCTCTATTTTCTATTCTGAAGATGATTGTTGTCTAATTACACACCCAGATGGTTTACAGGCCTGGTTAGCATCAAACAACAACGTCGTAGGTTACCAAACGGTTTCAGCATGTGGAACTACGTTTAACGTTCCAATTATTTGTAACTCTAACCGCGAATACACGTTTGATATTTCACTTTGCCCAGGTATTGAAGGATACTCAATTTTCAATGGACATTTCAATCCTGCTAACTGTACTGATTTCAATACATTATACGGCACAGCAGGTTCTGGAACGATTCCATCGACACTTACGTTAATTTCTGGTCAGTACCAACCAGGTGAAATCAACAACCTCACTATTTATGCAACGGATCCTGGATTGAATCCAACTTCTCAATCAGTGAATATTCTTTGGATTCCTGGAACTAGCGATGATTGTTTTGATACGAAAAACTTCAATGCTGGTAATGATCGTCCAACTCAAGAGTTGGAAATCAAAGGAATTCATCCAAACCCAGCAAGCGATTTCGCTACTGTTTCACTGAATCAGTCTGCTTCAGGAGCAGTTGGTGTTTTCTCAACAGATGGACGAGAATTGAAAATGGTTTCATTCAACGATCAAAACGAGATCACATTCGAAACAATGGATTTACCAAACGGAATGTACATTGTTAAGATTATGGCGAATAACAAAACGATCACGCACAAGTTGATCAAGGAGTAAATTGAACAACCAACATATCGTTCACATTCTAACGGGCATCGAAGTTAATTTGATGCCCGTTTTTATTCAATTATATGAGAATCAAATATGTAATTTCATATCGAAAAAGGAAATTATCTATTGAATAATCTGCGAGCTGATTTCTTCGCCCAACTCATCATAATCAATCCCATCAAAATTTCCAGAAGACATCATTAATAAAGCAGTGTTGTTCCATTTAAATTGATCAAGAAAAGCCCTGACTTCTTCAGTCGTGGTCACCACTTCTACTCCGTCTGCAAAACCAGCTAAAACTTGTTCTTTGGAAATTGGCTCCAACTTTTTATGTGCAACAACCTCTGGACTGAAATACACAAGCGCATGATCTGCGGCATCCATTGCATTCTTGTAATGCGGTAAAAATTCTTTCTTCAATGATGAAAAAGTATGCAGCTCCATGCACGCAATTACTTTTCGGTCTGAGTACTGCTCTTTCACTGCTCTTGTTGTAGCCTTCAATTTCGAAGGTGAATGCGCGAAATCTTTATACATCACGAAATCATTTCTTTCAGCTACTTTTTGCAAACGTTTTCCTGCTCCAGTAAACGATGACATCGCTTTGAGAAAAGCATCGTTTTCAATACCAATTTCCGCGGCAAGCTTCATAGCTCCCATCAAGTTTTGAAGATTGTGCTGACCGAAGATTTGAAGTGAATAATGGTTTCCTTCGAGATGAATTGTCGTTCCATTTTCTTCCACCGTGTAATCTGGAGTTTGGTACGGAATAGCATCCACCACTCCATTCCACTTCTCGCCCAACTTGTTGACTTCTTCATCTTCGGTGTTGTAAACCAATTTCCCACCTGGGACGATCTCCTTGCAGAACAAATCAAATTGCTCGACATAGTTCTCAAATGTTGGAAAAACGTTGATGTGATCCCAAGCAATACCACTAATAATCGCCACATTCGGTTTGTATAAATGGAATTTCGGTCTTCGATCGATTGGAGAACTCAAATATTCATCTCCCTCGAGGATCATGATTTTCGCATCATCAGACAGCTTAACCATGCAATCGTAGCCTTCCAGTTGCGCACCAACCATGTAATCAACATTGATTCCAATCTCATTGATGGCGTGCAACAACATGGATGTAATCGTTGTTTTTCCATGAGATCCACCAATCACCACCCGGAATTTATCTTTACTTTGCTCGTACAGATACTCTGGATAAGAAAAGATAGAAATTCCCAACTCAGTGGCTTTCGCCAATTCAGGATTGTCCTTCCGTGCATGCATCCCTAAAATCACAGCATCCAGATCAGAGGTAATCTTGCTAGCATCCCAACCTATTGTTGATGGAAGAATTCCCTGTCGATCCAACCGGGATTTTGATGGTTCAAAAATCTCATCATCCGATCCAGTGACGTTCGCACCTTTTCGGGACAGCGCAATGGCTAGATTATGCATGGCGCTCCCGCCAATTGCGATGAAGTGTACGTTCATGCTAATCGTTTTTTAGAAAGAGTTCGCGTCCATCAAGGATAGTTGGAATTACAAAAAAGAAGGTTCCGTAGTCCGTTAAATAATTGAACATCAACTGGCGTTCCGGCGTCGAAAAGAAGATTGGGATTATCATGGATGTAAGCGCGATGTAATAGAACCAATCCCACCATTTTTTCCCTGAAAAGAGAAAACGCCGAGCGATTTGCGTGAGAATGTATCCCAGCGCGAAAATCATCACGTACATTGGAACTTGGAGCATTTCAGCGTGTAATTCCACTTGCCAGTAATAGGCAATTATCAATCCTCCTAAAATCAAGGAAACGGCTAATAGCAATACTTTTAACAGGCGATTTTCTTTCATGAGAGCGCTTTTGATGAAAGTACTTTAAATATGGATTCGGGAGGAAGACTGTAAAATGAATTTCCAACAACATCATGCTGAAAACCTATTCAGCGCTCAAATACGTTTTAAATCCTTGGCTCATGGACCGCGTGTAGCCTTCGGCACCATCATCCTCCAAAAGATATACTTTGAGATTCAGTTCTGGGTGTTGCTCAACGAACTTCAGCGTTTTTTCTGCTCCCATTACCATGAATGCCGTAGCATACGCATCAGCCTCGGTGCAAGTTCGAGCAATCACGCTCGCGCTAAGCAAAGAATGCTGGACAGGATAGCCTGTTTTTGGGTCGAGAAAATGCGAGTAGCGCTTGCCATCGAGTTCGTAGAACTTGCGGTAACTTCCACTCGTCGCGATTGCCTCATTTGTTATGGAAACCACATTCTCAATTTCATGCGTAGAACTTTTATCCGCAGGAATATCAATTCCTATACCCCAGCTTGTTCCCTTCAAATTCTTTCCGCTCAGCAACAACTCCCCGCCAATTTCGATGTAGTAGTTCTTCTGTCCTCGTTCATCAAGAAAATCTCCCAAAACATCAACAGAATATCCTTGTGCAATTGCGTTGAAATCGAGTTGAAAACCTGAATTTGTCTTGGTAAGTTCGATAGCTGTTCCATCAAACTTGATATCGTGGTGTTTATCGAAACCTATATTCGCCAGCAGGGAATCTACCTGTTCTTGTGACAAGGGAGACTCGACATCATCCATGAATCCCCAACCGCGAACCAAGGGAAAAACGGACGGATCGAAGGAACCATTTGTTAATTGAAAAATCTCTTCGCTTTTCAGGTAGCACGTCTTGAAGAAACCTGTTTCGTCCGTAATTTTCAAATACTCGCTGCTTGAATTAAGCTGGCTGATTTTTGACGTTGGAATGTAGGTAGAAAGTGAAGCATCAAATGCTGCCAGAACCGAGTCGATTTCTGCATTCGTGAAATTCACCTCATTATCCGCGACGATAATTTCGTAAGTTGTTCCTTGGGTATTCCCTCGGAAATTTCGAATTGTTTCCTGAGGATCTTCATATGGTTGGACATCACAGGCGGTAAAACCAATACATCCACTAATAATGACGCTCCAAATCTGGACCTTGCGTTTCACTGTTCCAAACATGACTTAAACTTGGTTTACCATTTTTCGAATACGTAATTCCGTTTTTCGTTTCCGTTCGAATATATACATCTGCATGACCATCAACCACCACAATACGACGTGTAATCACTGTTGTGATCAATCCCGCTTCGTCTTTGTTAGAGAACATTTCTTGACTTACCCCTTCTGGGTATTCTTGTCCAAGTGAATTGGCAATTTTTCCTTTCTCTTTTTGTGATGCATCAACGTTATTCAATTTCTGCTGAGTAGTCAAGTTCTTATCTCGTTGTGTAATTGATTCAGCTTCTTCCTTCGAATCACTCGCTTTCTTAACATCCTTAAGGCTTTCAGTGTTCTCAGTATGTGACTCACCATCTTCAACAGCTTTACTCGAGCGTGCTATTTCTTGATTGGCTATTTTCTGTCTCGCATTTAGTCTTTGATCTGTATCGGAAATTTTGCTTTGAGCTGTTGTAGCGTGCGCTTCACGATCCTTTTTATTCACATAAGAAATTTTATCGTCCATTGCGAGCTCCGCCTTGTCCGTGATATCTTTTCGTTTCCTTTCTTCGCCGGTCAACCTTTCCTTATTCGCAAGGTACTTCTCTTTCTCTCCTTCAGTTGCTTTTTGGTCAATCTGAATCTTGTCGATTTGAACATCTTTCAGACGTTCGTTTGCTTCTTTTCGAACTTTATCGAACCCAGTATTATCGCCAATCACTTTTCTTTTCACTTCAGCGATTTCGGCATCAACTTCTTTTCCGTTTTCGTCGTTCTGTTGCATGTACGCCAAGGCTACCGTATTCACCTCAGCTCTTGAGTCCTTAACAGATTCATTGTTGTCTTTGACAAAGGCTTTACCCTCATCAGCTTTTATTGTCTGTTTTGCCTTTATCGATTGAATACCAGCCACCTCACGTTGTACATTATCGTACTTACTATCTCCAATCGCTCTGTAAACTGCAGATGTTTCATCGGATGCAGCATCCACTTTCCGCTCAATCTCTAATCGATCATCGTAATCGTCTCGTACATCGGCTTCGACATCGATCGCAATCTGATTCATCGTCTCATCCGCATCGTACTTTCGCTGAATATAAGCTCCAGTTTGTCGAATTTGCTCATCCGACTGCTTGGTTTGGATGCCTTTTACTTTTTCACGGCTTCCTTGCTGGTTCGACTGATCCTGCATGTAATTCAAGATATACTCGTCGGTGGCAATATTTAACTGCTCCTTTGCTGTTAGGTTATTTCCTTTCTCAAAAGCAGCGTCACTTCGATCCATTGCTTCTCGAGTCGTTTCTGCATCTCTCAATTTCTTGATCGTTTCCTCTCTCGAGTCATCCGATCCTTCCGTTGAAACAGCGACTTTTTCCCAGATGCTGTAAATCTCGTTCTGTGTATCCAATCGCTCATCTTCGTTTTGAGCTGCGATACCTACCTGTGACGCTTGCGCCTTACTAAGTTCTTGTTGGATCTTGGTTCCTTTACTCAAAGTCCTCGTCTCTTCTGATGCTTGAATAACAAACCCGCCATCGGTAATAGAACCATTGAACACTTCACCCAAATCCTCAAGTTGAGTAGATTCAGCCACTGGTGGATTTAAAATCAAATCGATCTCAGCCAATTTCTTTTTTGGATACGGATCCGTTTTGCGGATATTGATTGCACGATTATAGTAATCCTTGGCTTTGTCCCATTCCTCCTCGCCAAAGCTTTTATCCGCGCTACTCAACAATTTTTGGTACTGAGCTTCTGCTTCAGCTTTCCCCGCCATAGCTGCTAGGTTAGCACATTCGTCACTCTTCTCCTTCGCATAACTACTGAAACTGTCAACAGTAAGCGCTTCATCGTAAAATTCCTTCGCTTTGAGGTATAACTTTTCAGAAAACAAGCGATCCCCATCTTTAATGAGTGCATCAAACTTATTCTTATTCTTGAGACGTTCTTCGTCAGCATTGGCAAGATCATCCAAAATTTGTTGAATCTCATTTACTTTATCCTGAGCAATTTGATCTCCCGGCTTCACAGAAAGCGCATTTTGATAATGTCCGAGTGCCTCAACAAATTTATTGCCTGTCATCGCAGAGTTACCTTTATCCATATATGAAGCATACAGGGCCTCTTTCTGTTTTGCTGATGATGCGCTATCCTTCAATTTCGTCAACGCTGCAATTCGTTCGTCTGGCAAGGTCTCAGAAGGCTTCACTGTTTTCGCCTGATTGAATTGGGCGATCGCTTTTTCGTAATTGTTATTACCAGCTTCTATTTCAGCGGCAGCAACTAGATCCTTGTATTTCTTATCACGCGCCTTTAGCGTCTGTACTTTTTCAAGGAGTTTATCCGGACGTGTATCCTCAGGCTTGAGTTTCTTCGCACGATCGATTAACTCTTCCGCTTTGTCGTAATCTCCACCTTCAATTTTAGATTCAGCAACAGTTAAAATCTTTTCGTACTGCGCTTTACCTGCATCTTTACTTCTCTCCGCTTCTTCTGCGGCAGCCGCGCGTTCTTTCGGCAGCTTCTCCGTTGGTTTCAGTGCAAGTGCTTCGTTGAAGGCTCCAATTGCATCCAAATAATTTTCGTCGGACATGTAGCTCTCACCTCTCTCCATTGCATCCGAGTAGTCCTTGTCAAGTTTCGCTTGATTTGCCGCATCGTTAGCGATAAGGGCTTTCAATTCTGTAATTTTCGTATCAGGGAGAGTCTCATCAGGTTTCACCCCTTTTGCTTTCTCGTAAGAAGCAATTGCTGAGTTAAGATCACCACCGTTTTCGAATGATTCAGCTTCAGAAATAAAGTTTGAATATTGCTCGTTGATGGAAGAATTCGCTTGAATCTCCGCGATCAGATCATTCAGTTCTTTGACTTTCTGCTTCGGCAAGTCTTCTGTTGGCTTGACGTTCCCTGCCTTAGTATAATCTGCAACAGCCGCAGCATAGTTTTCACTTGCCTCGTTCGCTTCTGCTTGTTCAATGAAGGCTGCATACTCCTGATCGATTGCTGCTTGTTGAGCTTCTGCATCCGCTTTTTGCTTGTCCAAAGCTGCCTGTTCCGCTTGAGCAGCAATCAACTCATCGATATCAGTAATTTTCTGTTTCACTCCAGCATCATCTTTAAAAGAAAGTGCCTCAGTGTACTTTTGCTTTGATTCCAGTAATTTATCATCGTTGAACAATTGCTCGGCCTCACCAGTCAGGTCGTTAAACGCTTGTTCTTTTTCCGCTTCATTCTGCGCAGAAGCCAATTCAGCATTGATTTCATCAATTTGATTAGCAGCAACTGAATTACTTGGATCTAACGTGATCACCTCTTGGAATTTCGAACGTGCATCCTCGAGTTTGTCATCACCTCTCAATGAATTCCCTTCCTCAATAAGTGAGGCAATTTGCTCATTCAAGGCCTCTTGCCCCCTTTTGTTATCGATTTCCGTGATTCGATCTTTCGAGTATTGATTCGACGGGTCGATGGCTAATGCTTCATTGTATTTCTCCTGAGCGTCGTCCCATTTCGAATCATTAAATGCATTGTCCGCAGCGTCGATTGCCGCTTGTAATTGTGCTTGTTTCTCTTGATTGGCTTGATCGGCAATTAATTGATCGATTTCAGCAATTTTGTTTTGAGGTTCTGGACTCGTTGGGTCAACGGTACCTGCTTCTTCAAATTTCGATTTCGCTTTGTCAAAATCACTTGCTGCAATTAGGTCGTTCCCTTCTTTCATCAAGGCTGCAAATTCTTCTTGCTTCGCTTGATTTTCCTCGTCCGCTTTATTCTTTGCAATAAGTGCATCGATTTCATCAATCTTCGCTTGCGGTTCAGGACTTGATCCATCTACAGTTTGTGCCTCTTCAAATTTAGATTTTGCGTTTTCAAGATCATTCGAAGCTATTAGGTCGTTCCCTTCCTTCATTAAAGCTGCAAATTCGTCCTGTTTTGCTTGATCTGCCGCATTTTTAGCAATCAAGGCGTCAATTTCATCAATCTTCGATTGAGGCTCCGGGCTCGAAGCATCTACTGTTTTAGCCTCTTGGAATTTCGATTTCGCGTTTTCCAAGTCGTTGGCCGCTAGCAAATCATCCCCTTCTTTCATCAAAGCGGTGAATTGTTCATTCTTCGCTTGATCCAATGCACGTTCGTCCAACATTGCTTGAATCTCAGTAATCTTTTGCGCTGGTTCAGGCTTCGTTGGATCAACCGCAGTTGCTTCTGTGTATTTGTCGATCGCTCCTTGGAGGTCATCTGAAGCAAAATTCGATTCAGCCTCCGCAATTAACGCGTTGTAATTCTCTTCTTTTTCTGCTTCTGATTTCGCAAGGTTGATTGCATCTTGAACTCCCGCGATTTTCTCATTGACTTCAGGCGTATCTTTTAACGCCTTCGCAGCTTCGTACTTTGACAAGGCATCTTCCAGCTTCTTAGCCGTATTCGCTTGATCTCCCTCCGCTACTAGCGCTGCATATTGCTTTTCACGCTCTGCTTCGTTCGCTAACTCCTCAATTTTCGCTTGTGCTTGCGCCAATTTTGTTGTGGCTTCAGCATTTTCTGCGTCCAATGTCAGTACTTCTGTAAACGAAGTAACCGCATCTTCATATTTAGATGCAGTAAGATCAGCATTTCCTTGATCCAATAACTCTTGAATTTTCGCCAGGCGTTCTTCTTCCGCTTTCGATGAGGCCAGAGCATCATCACACAAGGTAATTCTTCCTTTCGCGTAAGTTGAAGAACTCTCATAGGTTAGTGCTTCAGTATATTTGTCTTTGGCTCCTTGGAAATCTTCGCCGTCATAGGCTTGATCCGCAGCTGCAATCGCTTCTTTGTATTTTTTCTTGAGGGCTTCTTGTTCCTCCAAAGCAGCCATTTGCTCTTCAATCTCCTTCAGCTTTTGCTTTGGGTATTCTTCATCTGGCTTCAATTTACTCGCCGCTTCGTACTTGTCACGTGCCGGGCGCAGACTGTTTTGCTTCATGAAAACATCCCCAGACTTGATCGCCGCTTTGTATGCTTCTTCATCCGCCACAGCCTTCTCTTCTGCATCTATTTGATCTTGAAGAGTTGCAATTTGGTCTTTCGGGTACTGCTCACTTGGTCGTTTGTCCGATGCCTCTTGATATGTTGAAACCGCTTTTTTAAGATCTCCTGCATCACGAAGGTTATCCCCCGCTTCAATTAAATTGTAATATTCCTGATTTGCCTGCTGTTCTTCCAACTTAGCGGATTTCTGTGCCGCGATGAGTGCATCCAACTCCAAAATCTTATCATTTGGATACTTCTCATTTGGTTTATACCCTACTGCCTCTTCAAAACTAGCCAGAGCTGATTCGTAATCTTTTTCACCAAAGGCTTCATCACCTGCCCTAATTGCCGCTTGATAATCCGCTTCGAGTTTAGCCGCCGCGTCTTCTGCTTCGTTGAGCAATGCTTCAATTTTCGCGCGCATTTTGTTTACGACGGTCCCATTAAGCTTTGCATTCATTTTCTTTTCATTCCAAGTAAATGCTGCAACGGGTTCAGTATCTAAGAAAGAAAAGTCGACATTATCTCTTTCCTTGAACAAAGTCATGTCCAAGGTTTCAATCGGCTGAAATTCTGCGGATGCTGGCGTATCTTCTTCGTTAAGTCTAGAAAAATCAAATGCGACTCTTTTAGAAACGAATCCGCCCTTTGAAAAAACTACGTCAAATGGCTGTGTGTAATTAGCACTGCCTTTCAAGGTATATTTTCCATTCGATGAACTATTTGTAGATGCAACTGTACTACCACCCTGAACGATAGAAATTTTTACTCCTCCCTCGTTTTTGGCAAGGTCGAAATTTTCCACTCTACCACGGAACAGGAATTGCAGGCTCTGAGACCAACCAACGGTACCAAAGAGCAGCATAATTACAACAACGAAATATTTCATACTATAGCATTTAAACGTAAGTCTGTACAACCAGTTACAGATTTGGTTTAAATTTGATTCAAATTTTTTCAACTTCTTTCACGAAGCTATACAAATATCGCTAAAATAGTTCAATTCTAAGACACAAAGTAACATGCTAAAAAACCATCAATGGAGTTATTGGGAACGGATGCAATTCGCGAATGAAATTGACATCCTTGTAATTGGCGCTGGAATAGTTGGATACAGCACTGCACTTGAACTTCGCAAACTTCACCCACTTGCAAAAATTGTCATTTTGGAACGTGGAAACTTGCCTTCAGGAGCAAGCTCAAAAAATGCTGGATTTGCTTGCTTTGGGAGTGCGTCAGAAATTTATGATGACATTCAAGAATTTGGTGAAGAAATTGTGTGGGAAACAGTTAAACTGCGTTGGCGCGGACTACAAGCGCTTCAATCTCAGATCGGCGATAAAAATCTCAAGTTGCAGATTAACGGTTCGTGGGATCTTTTCACTTCTTCTGAAATGGAGACGTTCAATCGGGTTCTTCCCCATTTGGATGACTACAACGCCAAACTGGAAGAAATTACAGGCGAAAAGAATGTTTACAGCGTTGATAATTCAATTCAAAATGAATTTGGTTTCGAACAGATCGTTTCCAGTTTCAAGAATCGTTTGGAAGGACAAATTGACACAGGATCAATGAATCAATCATTCTATCAAAAAGTTATCAGCGAAGATATTCGTGTTTTGTTTGGATGTGAAGTGACGTCAATCGACGAAAAAGGACATTCTGCACTAGTTAAAACGAGCGTTGGTGAATTATCTGCGAAAAAAGTAGCGGTTTGCACCAATGGATTTGCGAAACAGCTTTTGGACGAAGACGTTCAACCAGCGAGGGCTCAGGTATTGATCACCAAACCCATTGAAAATCTAAACATCAAAGGAACATTTCATTATCAAAAAGGCTATTACTATTTCCGAAACATTGACGATCGAATATTGTTTGGTGGAGGGCGTAATCTTGATTTTAAAGGTGAAACGACAACTGAAATGACCAACTCAACTCATATTCTCGATTCACTCAAGGAGATTTTATCAACCGTAATTCTACCAAACACGAAATACGAAATTGATCACTCTTGGGCAGGCATTATGGGCGTTGGCAACACGAAAAAACCGATTATCAAAATGATTTCTCCTTCGATTGCTTGCGGAATAAGGCTTGGAGGAATGGGTGTTGCAATTGGATCATTGGTTGGGCAGGGTTTGGCTCAACTAATCTCCAAAAACGAGGATTCTTAACTCACAGATTTAAATTGTGAAAAAACGAAACGATGAATCGTCGTTAATTCAATAGTATTAATTTTGCCGAAAAATAATCTCATGAGAAAAACACAGCTCAACGACAAACACGAAGCACTTGGTGCGAAAATGGTTCCTTTTGCGGGATTCAACATGCCTGTTCAATATGAAGGTGTGAAAGCAGAACATGAAACAGTTCGAAACGCCGTTGGGGTATTTGATGTTTCTCACATGGGAGAATTCTTGATTACCGGTCCAAATGCTTTAGCATTGATTCAAAAGGTAACGACAAACGATGCTTCGGTTTTGACAAAAGGTCGAGCTCAGTACAGCTGTATGCCGAACGGAAAAGGAGGAATCGTTGATGATTTGATTATTTACTGTTTCGATGAGGAGAAATTCTTGTTGGTTGTGAATGCATCGAACATTGATAAAGATTGGAACTGGATTGATGCTCACAACTCGATGGGAGCAGAAATGAGAAATCTATCTGATGATTATTCGTTGTTGGCAATTCAAGGACCAAAAGCTGTTGAAGCGATGCAGTCATTAACTTCAATAGACTTGGCCGAGATCAAATATTACCATTTTGAAGTGGCAGATTTCGCAGGACTTGAGCACGTAATCATCTCTGCGACTGGATACACTGGAAGCGGAGGATTTGAAATCTACTGCAAGAATGACCAAGTGGAACAAGTTTGGGACAAGGTGCTAGAAGCCGGAGCAGATTTCGGAATTAAACC
Organism: Crocinitomicaceae bacterium; assembly: GCA_029252405.1. Taxonomy (GTDB): domain Bacteria; phylum Bacteroidota; class Bacteroidia; order Flavobacteriales_D; family Crocinitomicaceae; genus UBA4466. The sequence continues at coordinate 67,959 of JAQXBM010000049.1, read as the reverse complement.
GATTGGACTGGCTGCTCGTGACACTTTGCGTCTGGAAATGGGATTCTGTTTGTACGGAAACGATATCGACGATACAACCTCTCCATTGGAAGCTGGTCTTGGGTGGATCACAAAATTGGCAAAAGATGATTTCAACGATAAAGCATTCTTGGCAAAACAAAAAGAAGATGGAATTAAGAACCGTTTGGTCGCATTTGAAATGATTGAGCGCGGAATTCCTCGTCACGACTACCCTATTTTGGATTTGGAAGGAAATACTATCGGTCGTGTTACTTCTGGAACGATGTCTCCTTCAATGAATATTGGAATTGGTTTGGGATATGTTGAAGTAGCTCACAAAGCAGTTGATACAGAAATCGCCATTCAAATTCGCAACAAAGCAGTGAAAGCGAAGATTGTCAAACTTCCATTCTACAAGAAATAAACGCTCTTCGAGCTATTGAAATATTTAAAGATTGAATTAAAATAAAAAGCCGTCCTGACGATAAATGTCGGGACGGCTTTTCTATTCAATATTACTTAAGACCTACATTCCTGAGAACCATTGTTGAAACATTCCTCCAACAAATGGTGTTGGTTCTTTTTTTCCGTTGATTGCGCTAACCAGGCTGTAAACCCACGCTCCAACAACTGCTGCCCATGCAGCTAACATTATGAGCCAGCCTAAAATTGGAATAAACGCAAGTATAAACCCAACGATTTGCACCCCGATCATCAATATGATTAACCCAAGCATTTGGCGAATATAAAAGCTTGCGTCTTCGTTTTTGTCTGATCCATTTTGTACCAAAGCGATAATCCATCCGATTAATGTAATGTGCGCAATGATCGCGCGTGTTTTTCCTGGTTCTTGCATTTCCATAGTGTGTCGATTAATTAGTTTCTCTAAAGTTAAAAATATATTCTCATTTTCAAGCTCTTACTTGAGCAGCAACAGCATCTGTTTTTGGAACGCGGAATAATAAGAGCAATCCGACCACGAAGAAGAAAATAATCGAAAGGATGGAAGCTCGAATGTCATCCATCAAATATTCCATAAAACCGAAGAAGAATGTTCCGAAGACAATTCCAATTTTTTCCGTTACGTCGTAGAATGAAAAGTAACTCGCGTGATCTTGTGTTTCTGGTAATAATTTCGCGTAGGTAGAACGACTGAGGGATTGAACTCCTCCCATTACAACACCAACGCACGATGCAAGAATGTAAAATTGTAAGTGGCCTCCCATCGGTATAAAGTAGGCGAAAACGCACAACGGAATCCAGAAGAAAACAACGATCGTGAGTGCTTTTAAATTTCCTATTCTCTCGGATAAACGAGAAATAACGAACGCCCCGACAGCTCCTAGAATCTGAATAAGCAGAATAGCGATAATCAATCCACCTGAGTCACTTGCTTCTTGAGCGGCAATTTCATCACCAGTCATTGTTGCCTTTATCGCAGGTGGAATTTTGAATATCTCGCGAGATGCATACAGAGTTGCCATCAACATTACTGTTTGAACTCCCGTATTGAAGAAGAAAAATGAAGCAATATATCGTTTGAGCTCTTTGATTTTCTTGAATTGTTGAAAGACGAGCTTCAACTCGGCAAGACCTTTTTTGATGATTCCCTTTTCTACTTTTCTGTTGTACACATTTTTTGGAAGCACTCGATAAGTAATCTGGCTAAATCCAACCCACCAAAGTCCTACCAATGCAAAACAGTATCGAGCATCCCCATCAAAACCTTGAATCCATACAAGACATACAATGAGCAAAATCATACTTCCAAAGTACCCCATAGAGAATCCTCTGGCAGAAATTCGGTCGTGATCTTTTCGCTCCGCAATCTCAGGTAAAAATGAATTATAAAACACCAAACTCCCCCAAAACCCAATACTTGCCAGGAAGAATGGCACCATACTCATCTCGAAGTGGTTTGGATCGAAAAATGCCAATCCAATACAAGATATCGCGCCCAAATAACAAAAGAATTGCATGAAGAATTTCTTCTTTCCAGAGTAATCAGCAATACCAGAGAGAATTGGCGATAAAATGGAAACGACCAAGAATGAGGCAGAAAGAATATAGGTGTATAAAACTGCGCTGGACATTTCAAAGCCAAAAAACAATGAGGTAACATCTTCGGTTTGGACAGACAGCGCCTTCAAAGCCTCATAATCTTCCTTGATATCAGGATTCAGGTGCGGGTTCGTTTTTAACTTATATGCCCATGTAGTTGACTTCTCAAAAAAGATGGGGAAAATCGCAGAGGAAATAACCAGATTGTACACTGAATTGGCCCAGTCGTAGAACACCCAGCCATTGATAATCTTCTTATTTCCTTTTTCCATAGTTATTCTTTTCCTGCAACGTAGGCGTCAAGATAACTAAAATATGAACTTAATTCTCCAGTCAAGGTTGTTTGAGATGCGCGCGAAATGATCGCGTCTTTGTCATCTTTGAACAATGCTGGAAAAACTTCTTTGATTAATTCACTACCGAAATCATCGGATGCATCGAGTGGCAATTCGCAAGGCAAATTATCTACTGCCATGACTGCAATTGCATTTTCATCCATGAAGTCCGTTTCCTTCTCTGCGATCGGATCGTACCCGTAAATTGGGTCAGAGATTTTACTTGGACGAATCGTACAAGGCACCGGTCCATCGATATCACAACTGATATCTGCAACTACCGATAAACGGACATCGCCCGCCTTCAAATCTTCTCTAGTGAAGATAAACTCAGCTTTTGCGCTCCAGTAATGACAAGGAATGTACATGTCAGATTTCGATAAATAACCCTTGAAAGTTGCATCAAATAATTCAGGTTCCTTGTAGAAAACTGATTTATTGAACGGACTTCCGTCTTTCGTTTTATAGTAATCTTCCACTTCCAAATGAGCGAATACTGGCTCATCGAAATCTCCTGCCAAAAACTCCTCTGGGGATACTTCTTTGATTGGTAAAAGCGCCATAATTTCTCTGGCTCCGTGCCCTACTCGACCGAATCCTGTCAAAACGATTTTCGTGTTCTTTGGAAGAACAACTTTCTTCAATTCTTCCTCTACCTCTTTACGATTGGCGCATTCGTTCGCAGGCTTCAACTTATACAAATTGTGCTTTAAACCGTAGGTTAAGAATCCATTGTAACATCCTACAATCCCTGCGTATCGACCAAAACCAATAATTCTGCGGTTGTTTTTATTCTTAAGCACTTCGTAATCGATCAATTGGATTTGCTTGTCCAAAATTGCCTTTAAAAGCTCACGGTTGTAAGGCTGTTTTTTGAAGGTATGCGAGAAGAAAAGGTACTTTTTATTCGGAATCAAATCCTCAATATTCACCTCTTTGACCCCGATTAAAATATCACAACCCGTAAGGTCTTCATTCATTTCAATTCCTAAATCAGAATATTCATGATCCTTGAACGCACGAATCGGGCTTGGTTGAACCACAACTTTCACATTCGGGTAAATCTTCTGAAGTTTAGCACATTGCTCGGGAGTGAGTGGTACGCGCTTGTCCGGTGGCACTTTACCTTCACGAACAACTCCAATGATAATTTTTTCCATACTATCTTTCCAATGGATGTTTTAATAAATAATGATCGATCAATTCACGCACACAGCCTTCACCTCCGCGTTTTTCAAGAATAACATCAACCTGTTTTTTTACAACGGAAACAGCATCTCGAGGAGCAAATGAGACTCCTACATTTCGCATCACTTCCAAATCATTTATGTCATCACCAACGATGGCAACTTGATTCAATTCTATGTTTAATTCCTTACAAATCCGTTTGAGGACGTCCAATTTCGGCTCTCTCGTCACATGGCAGTGCTGAATCCCAAGCATTCCTGCTCTGTTTCTGACGGCTTCACCTTTGAATCCTGACGAGAGTATTGCCACTTGAAAATCATTCTTTGTCAAATGAATTATCGCCATTCCATCCTTGGTGTTGAACTTCTTCATTTGCTCTCCACTTTCAGCGAAGTACATTCCTCCATCGGTCATCACGCCATCCACATCAAGAATGAGCATTTTGATTTTCTTCAGCTTTTTTGAAAGCTTCTCAGAGATAAATGATGGTTTGAATAACAAGGCTTCGAGATCAACCTCGTATTCATCAGCTATTGCTTCTAAATCGAACAGGGTTAATTCGTTCACATGTTCAGCATCCAAATCGTTCAAGAAGTCAAGGAAGCTCAATCCGAACTTCTCGCACAACCCTTTGATATTTGCCTCTAAGTGACTCATTACACAATCTTATATCCTACTGCCGCAGCGACAGGATTAACTTGTTTCAACATATCTTTAAACTGTGCATGATCCAATTGCTGTGCAGCATCGGATTTCGCGACTTTCGGGTTTGGATGCGTTTCAATCAATAAACCATCAATTCCCATTGCCGCGCATGCTTTAGCAAGAGGAGTAACTCCAAAAGCCAACCCCATTGCGTGACTTGGATCTAAAATAACAGGAAGGTTCACGTGTTCTTGCAACCAAGCAACTCCACAAAGATCCAAGGTAAATCGAGTATTCGTTTCGAACGTTCTCAATCCACGTTCGCACAAGATCACTTGATCGTTCCCTCCAGAGAGCACAAACTCTGCTGCTTGAACAAATTCTTTCAGCGTTGTTCCAAATCCTCTTTTGATCAAAACCGTTCGATCTGACTTAGCACAAGCGCGCAAAATCCCTTGATCGTACATCGCTTTCGCTCCAACTTGAACAACATCTGAATATTCAATGATTTGATCAATATGCGTAGCATCTCGCGCTTCAGTTACGACACTAAGTCCGTATTCCTCACGCATTTTAGCTAGTAATTTCAATCCATCTAATCCCATTCCTTGAAATGAATAAGGACTCGTTCTTGGTTTATAACAACCTCCACGGAGAGAAGTCAAACCCATTTCTTTCAGCAATTCCGCTGATTGGCGAATTTGTTCTTCCGATTCCACTGAGCATGGACCTCCAATCAAAATGGTATTGTTCGTATCACCTCCAATTGTAACGTCACCAATTTTCACCTCACGCTTTGCGCTTTGGTATTTCTTTGATGCGAGTTGAATATCGTTATCGAATGCCCAACTTTCGCTCACCTCGTTCTCATATTCCGACGGCACATTCTTCATCGAAGCGCCTGTTATAAGAACATGTATATCGTTTTTCTTAATAGAAAACGCGTTCATTCCCGTTGCTATTTCCGCTGCTCTAGCCTCAGTAACAGAAGGGTTAAGGTGTAAAATCATAATTCTCCTTTGATTAAGTTCACAAAAGTAACAATTCCTTTGGCATGTCCTTGGCTGTTGACCACGGGTAAATACATAATTGGGAACGGGCTTTGTTTGATGAGTCTCAGCATATCTAGCACGGATGCCGATTCGTCGATACACGTTGGATTTTCGTTTAAGAACGATTGAATTTCAATCGAAGTTAAATCGTCCAAGTGGCGCAAAATTCCTTTGCGAACATCTGCGTTCGAAATCAATCCGTTTAGCTTTTGACTTTCATCTACAATCAGTGTAAATCCAAGTCTTCCAGCATCGATCGTTTTCAATACTTTTTCCAAGGAAACCTCAGAGGCTCGAACAACTGGACTTTCATCCAATGGAATCATGAAATCTGAAACCTGATAATGAGATTCGACCTCACGCTGCGTCAAATTCATCAGCGCATGTCCAATACTCGAAGCGTTGAACAAGTAAGACCCAGAAACTGCACTCGTTGCCCCCATATTTCTCAGAATGAAGGAAACTTCAGCATTTACTCCGCCATCCACGTGAATGGATTTCTGCGGGTACAAATTTCTGAATTTTCGGATTTTCCCAAAGTTGATGGTATCGAATTTACCACCACTCTGCCCTGGGATTGTCGCCATGATTAAGATGAAATCGAAATCAGGGTATTCTTCAAAAATGGCAACTGGCGTTGGTGTAATTACTGCGATCCCTTTTTTTCCAGTCACTTCGGAAGGAATTGCCAACGGCTCTTTCAAATCTTCGTACTGGAATGTCACATATTCCACTGGATTTTCGATCAATAGATCGTAATACTTGGAAGGTTTCTCGGTGATGATGTGCAAATCAATCGGAATTGAACAAAGCGTTCGAATCTGTTTGATGTCATCAAAAACGGAAAGATCATCGTTGCAATCGACGTGCAAAAGATCAACTTGGTGCTCGACCAAATCGTTAATCACTTCGTCCAAGGGACGTTTTTTATCACTGTATATGGATGCTGATATCTTCATTATTCTACTGTATAAATCGATTCAAATCGATCGTTACAAATTTCAAGTGTGAATGCTTTTTCGTTGAACACTTCAACGTAGAGTTTCTTTTTGAGTTTAGCCAACAATTGAACTTCATCAATTGGCATCTCGGTCACTTCTTTGGGAGATGCTGCAATCATCGATACAGTATAGCGACCGTCGTCTTTGCGAACTTGCAAATCCTGCTTATTCCCTGATAAAAGGTCATTTTCCTTCCAGAAAAAAGCAACATCCTTGGCAACATCCGCTTCAGATTCATCAAAATAGTAAACCGTCAGCTTGCCCCCAACAAATTTATTCCGCTTATCAGAATTACAACTTGCCAGTAACACTAGTAATGAAAAGCTAAGAAGAAATAAAACTCTAATCATGAACGGCGAAGATAAGCAAATCTATCGCTCTAACTTTGCTCTGAATAAAGCATTTATTAACTTTCCATCATGCATAGAATTTCCGAAAAGAACGCTCAATACCGTGGTGCCCAAAATAGATTGAGTTTGTACGATATGATAATCCCTGAAAACTGGAACAAACGCCTGATTATTTTCAGTCATGGATACAAGGGCTACAAGGATTGGGGAGCCTGGAATTTGATGGAAGATTATTTCGTTCAAAGGGGATTTGGGTTTCTGAAATACAACGTGAGTCACAATGGCGGAACGGTTGAAAATGGAATAGACTTCCCGGATTTAGAAGCCTTTTCCAAAAATTGCTATTCGAATGAATTGAGCGACATGGAAATCATTATTTCACTCGCTCAAGAAAAAGTACAGGACGCCGAACACATTTTCCTTCTAGGCCATTCTAGAGCTGGCGGAATGGTTTTACTTCAATCTCAGCATTCATCCATTTCCAAAATCGCTGCGCTTGCTCCCATTTCTGATATCGGTAGTCGTTTTCCTTCTGGAGAAGTATTGGAAAATTGGAAATCAAAGGAAATTCGTTTCGAAACCAATGGACGAACGAAGCAAGAGATGCCGTTGGAGTATTCGCAGTATGAGGATTTCTTAAAGAACCAAAATCGTTTGAATATCGAATACTTTTCAAAAAATGCGCAAGTTCCAATCTGCGTGATCCATGGAGAAGATGACCCGGCTGTCAAAGTGGAAGAAGGCGAGGCAATCGCTAACTGGGTGGGTGTTGAACTTATCAGGATCCCCAACGAACAGCACACTTTTGGAGCGAAACAACCTTGGACAGAAAAACAGTTACCTTTGGGATTAGAAAAAGTATGCGAGCATCTACTTGCATTCTTCCAACACTAAGATATTCACATGTCAGAAGAAAATGAAAAATTAGGATTACTGGCTCAGCTTGTGAAAATGGCGCAGTCAGACGACAAAATTCGCGATGTAGAATTTCAATTTCTACTTTCTCTTGCTGCGCAAATGGGAGTCACAAAGGATGAATTCAAACGATTGTTCGAAGAAAACATCGAATTTCGAGCACCAAAGCTGGAATCTGAACGAATTGTACAATTTCAGCGGTTGATCTTATTGATGAATGTCGATTTGGAAATTGACGAAAGAGAAATGGAATACATCAAGGACCTTGGAATTCGAATGGGGCTGCATCCAAGTGCGACAAATACGGTTTTGAGAGAGATGCATGATTATGAAAATAAGATTGTTCCTCCGGCTCGATTGATTGAAATTTTTACCACTTACCACAATTAGAACCTTTCTCAAATATCAATTATTTATCGGGTTCCTCCTTTTGGGAGTTAACTGTCACTCTCAAGTAAAGCAAGTTAGGCATTTGGATAGCACGAAGTTCGCTTCCAATATAGACTCAATGCGCAAAGCCTGTTCTTACAACAAAACGCTGATTCCTCAATTTGAGACTGAAATCCTATCTGCTTTATCTTACTATCCTGAACTAGACAGCACGAAAATCGTATTCAAAGAAGCCAAAATCAAGGCTTCGTTAAACGCACGTCCTACGATAGGATCAATTCTATTTCGTAGACGTTCCAAAAGGAAATACGTTATTCGTATTAAGCCCAATACTGGTGATAGCGTTGCTACTTTGGAACAAGTTGGATTTAACGGGGCTGTCGGTGTTCTAGGGCACGAATTAAACCATATAGTAGACTACTCCAATCGAGGTTTTTTCGGGATTCTAGGACGACTTTTCAACTACACCAATAAGAAGGGAAAACGTGAGTACGAAGGAGAGATTGACCGCATGACAGTCGAGAAAGGATTGGGGTGGCAACTCTACGACTGGGAAGACTATGTTCTGAATAAGTCCGATGCAAAAGTGAAGTACAAAGCGTACAAAAGAGCCGTCTACTATTCTCCAGAAGAGATTATAACCGTTATGAAAGAGCTGGAAGCGGAGAATTAATCGTATCTTGAGATACATCAGATTCTGCTACACGATGACAACGGATACCACATCTTACCGTATCGGCGTGAAATTCACCCCCTATGATTGGGCAATTTTTGCTAGCAACCAATTTGGAATTTATAATTCATGGATCAACGGATCGACTGTTTTTGACCCCACAATGGGACTCGGAAATCTACTCGAAGCGCTAATCAAGATTGGACTATCAAATGGACTCAAAATAAATGAGTTGCCCACCAATCGGCTGTATGGAAATGAATTAAACGACTACTTTTACACAGAAGCTTTGGCCCGATTCAAAAAAGAATACGGTCTAGATATGAGCGCGAACTTCTCCAATTCAGATTTTTTCGAACTGGAAACAAAAGAGTACGATATCATTTTTGGTAATCCACCTTGGATGAACTTTACCGATCTTCCTGCCGAATACAAAACGAAATTGAAGCCTTTATTTATTGAATACGATCTCGTTCAGGACACCAAGAAAATGCTACTCGGAGGATCACGTGTTGATATTGCTGCACTTGTCATTCAAAAGTCCATTGCTGATTTCCTCGCGCCAAATGGAAATGCTTATTTCTTTCAACCTCTATCACTACTCCTGAATGATGGTGCGCATGATTCTTTCCGTCGTTACAATGTCAAAGGCACGGACTTTTCGCTAGAAGAAGTCTACGATTTCAATGAAATAAAGGTTTTTGAAGATGTATCCACACGACATGGGCTCGTCCATTATCAAAAAGATAAACACGCTCGTTTTCCAATCCAATATTATCGAAACATCAAGAATGAATGGTTGGAAAAACGCGCCGCTCCCATTCTCACGATTACGGGACCACTGAGCATCTTCGATAAAGATGCACCTTCTCCCCTATTTGATTTCAAGTCAATTCCGTTAAATAAGGATTCGAAACCGCGACAAGGAATCAATACCTCGGGTGCCAATCGCATTTTCTTTTTCAGCTCTTACGAAGAAATCGATGAACACAATTGCCTTTTGAATGATGAAATACTCTTACCCAAGATTTTCGTTTTTCCGCTGTTGATTGCCGATAACTTCAAACCGAACAACGGTCACGCGCGAAGATGGGTATTGCTTCCCTACTCCCTCGATGGTAAACCACTTGAACTCGAAGTGATACAATCGCACGCCCTCTTATGGAACTACCTAGAATTGAATAAGTCTGCACTCAGTAATAGAAAAGGTCAAATGATTCAAACCTGGAGAGAACGCGGATATTGGTGGGCGCTTCTCGGCGTTGGGAAGTACAATTTCACTAAACATAAAGTAGTATGGGAAGCGTATGGTCGCAAGACCTTTCAACCTCAACTATTTTCAGGTCGATGGCAAGCAAATCAATCGCTCCAGGCATATATTCCTATGAGCAATAAGAAAGAAGCACAACGTGTTTTATCGGCTTTAAAGAATCCGGCAATTGAGCATTATTTACACTCGCTAAAAATGGATGGAACCATGAACTGGGCGCAACCAGGGAAAATTCGTAAGCTTTTTATTTTCAGTGATTAACTCATTATGATCTTTCAGGGAGAATGCTGTTCTTTGTTGTCGACAATCAGACGAAAATCATGGAGTACAATCACATCGAGTATCGAAAACCTTTCTACAAAATCAAAGGTGCTCTGAAGGAGCATTTGAGTAAGTATTCTCGACTTGTACAGCTCCCAATTTCTTATGAAGACTTGACGCGTTATCGCGATCTCATTCCGATCTTAGATAAAAACGACAATGATACGCTTTGGAGAGGGGCAATTTACGATTCTGCGGATCGCGAAGGGTTAAACGATCAGTTAATCGGTATTTACGAAATGCTTGTAGCTGACGGCGATAAGATCCCATTCCTTAAAATTGAAAACATCGATTTCTGTACCTTCGGTAACTCGAAGCCTTTCAGAATCAAAGTAGTAAATGAACTTAACGATAACTACGACTTCTACTACATCAAGCGAGCGGACGCCTCTCGTGTGTATGGTTTGGAATTGGAAGATATTTTTTCGCCCGATAAGATTTCCTTCTTAGTCGACAAAGACACATTGGTTGAAGATCACATTGTGGGTGTTCCGTGCGATGAATTCCTCTCCAAGCATGAGAATGAAAAAATTGAGAATCGAATGCGTTTTGCCAAGGAATTCGTTAAGTTCAACGAGCGCTGCTTTACGCGACTTTTGGGTGATATGCGCGCTTACAATTTTGTGGTTGAAATCACGCAAGACTTCGACAACATTCAATATCGATTACGGGCCATGGACTTCGATCAACAATCCTACGAAGGGAGAAAGAACATTTACCTCCCTCAGTATTATTCCGACAACCGCTCCATGGTTGAATTGGCTCAAGAACTAATGAGTGCCTCCACGGCTGAACAATACAAACGGCAAGAGCGCGTAGCCATGAGAAAGCGGTACTTAGCGACCAAGCAAAAAACGAAAAGCTTGCTTCGTAGAATGAAAAATGAGCACCTTTCGACGAAAGAAAATGTCGAGAAGCTTGCAACTGAACTCAGCGTGTTCCATAAGAATTCTCGTTTTCTCGAACTAACGACAATGGGACAAATCCTTACGCTGCATTTAGAGTTACAGATTGGCGTAACGTTCTTTTAATCTCATTTTTAGACCAAAACAAAACGCGTGCGCTGATCTGGCGTGGGCATCACACAAAATCCTTTTGATATTCGTTGCCGTCTTTTTGCCACTTGATCGTAGATCCAATCAGTAATTTTTCTCGGAATGAATCGAAATATACGCAACCAACGAACTGGAGATTTCAGGTACTTAAGCACTTCGAATGCTGCCGCAGATCGCTCTAACTTTTTTCCATCCTGAATAAAATAGAAAGTACTCAAGTTGGGTTCTTCCCAATTATTCTTTTTGAACAACTCTTTCGTATAAGTTGATTGTATGGGCGCAAAATGAATGGCTGAAGAACTCTCGTGCTTCAAAATGAAGGCAACAGAGCGATTGCAGAAACCACAATCTCCGTCGTAAAGCACATAATTGTTCTCTTTCGAATCCATCACCACGAAGTTACGGTTAATTCAGAAAGGAATTTGTCAAAAAAATAGAAATTCAATCTCGCCAGCAACTTCTATTGAGAGCTGACGCAAAGCTGATTCAAGCCAATAATTGACAGGTGGGGTTTGCGCTAATTTCTTTATTATCTTTGCTAGCAAAAACACATAAGAATGAAAAACGTAGCAGTTATTGGAGCAGGAACAATGGGGAATGGAATCGCCCATACATTTGCACAATTTGGATATAGAGTATCGTTAATTGATATCGCGCAGGCGAGTCTTGACAAAGGTCTTGCAACGATTACAAAAAACTTGGATCGTCAATTGGCCAAAGAGAAAATCACTGAGGCCGATAAAACTGCCACATTGCACAATATTACAACGTACACTTCAATGAAAGATGGATTGAAGGATGTTGATTTAGTGGTTGAAGCTGCTACGGAGAATGTTGATTTAAAATTGAAGATTTTCAAGGACATGGATCAGATGACGGAAGATCACGCTATCCTTGCGACGAATACTTCATCCATTTCTATTACAAAAATCGCTGCGGCAACATCACGTCCAGACAAAGTAATTGGAATGCACTTCATGAATCCAGTTCCAGTGATGAAATTGGTAGAAATTATCCGCGGATACTCTACTTCTAACGAGGTGACAGAGTTGATCATGGAAACTTCACGTAAATTGAACAAAGTTCCAGTTGAAGTAAACGATTACCCTGGATTTGTTGCGAATAGAATCTTGATGCCAATGATCAACGAAGCGATTATCACTTTGAACGAGGGTGTTGCTGGCGTTGAAGAAATTGATACTGTGATGATGCTAGGAATGGCTCACCCAATGGGACCATTGAAATTAGCTGATTTCATCGGATTGGACGTTTGTTTAGCCATTATGGAAGTATTACACGAAGGTCTAGGGAACTCAAAGTATGCGCCGTGCCCATTGTTAGTGAACATGGTCGCAGCAGGAAAAAAAGGAGCGAAATCTGGAGAAGGTTTCTACTCTTGGGCAGACCGCAAGAATGTGGTTGTTGCCGACAATTTCAAGAAATAACTTAACACCAACCACGATGTCAAAAATAGCCGTTAGCCGAAGCGTTTTAATTAGCGCACCCATCGAAAAGGTATTCAATACCGTGAATGATTTCTCAACTTGGACCAAATGGTCTCCATGGTTGATTGCAGATCCAGAAGCAAAAGTGAACGTTGCTGATGACAAGAAATCGTATGAATGGGAAGGACCTCGTTCGGGTTCTGGGAACATGCAAATTGTAAAGGAAGACGAGAATAAATCCATTGAGATTGATCTTCAATTCTTGAAACCTTGGAAATCGAAAGCGAAAATTCATTTCCAATTGCAGACGAAAGGCAATCAAACGGAAGCGACGTGGGTAATGGATAGCTCTTTGCCGTTCTTCATGTTTTGGATGAAGAAAATGATGGAAATGTACATCGGCATGGATTACGATCGTGGGCTGCGAATGCTCAAAGATTTCGTGGAAGATGGAAAAGTTCATTCTAAACTTAATTTCACCGGGAAAGAAACAATTTCAGAGCAAGAGTACGTTGGAATTTACACTTCGTGCTCCATCGAAACGATGGGCAAGAAAATGTCTGAGGACATGCCGCGCATAATGGATTTCATGAATAAAACTGGTACTGAATCAGCGGGTGCTCCATTTACGCAGTACAGCGAATGGGATTTGAAAAACAATCGTGTGGAGTACGTTTCAGGAATCCCTGTTAGTGCTATTCCTTCTGATCTTCCTGAAGGACTCACGAGTGGGAAAATTCCTTCAACGCCAGTTTATACTTTGGAGCACGTTGGACCGTATCAACATCTTGGAAATGCTTGGTCTGCTTTGTACAACATGCAAAGAAGCAAAGAAATTCCTGTGAATAAGAAGATTCATCCGTTCGAGACGTATCACAATAATCCGAATGAGGTAGAAGCAACTGAACTAATTACGAGGGTGCATTTCCCGTTGAAGTAATTGGATTGAAATAAAAGATTAAACAATTGAAAGGCGGACTTGGGTTCGCCTTTTTTTATTGAAAGATGAAATGATTACAGACTTAACTACTCGATCAGTATCCAAAATTCTCAAACTGTCCATTGGCAATTTCCAATGTGTCCACGAAGCCAGGTCTAAAGAACTTGATCTGGAAAAACCCGCTCATTAAATCATTTGCGACATCGTGATCACTAATCGAATATACACCTTCAGTTTGCCCGAGGTATTGCGCTCCATCTCTGTAGAGGTAGCTCGCCGTTGCATCAATTGGATAAGTCCCAACATCGCCTGTGTTTCCAAATCCAATTTGGATATTCAGTGAATCATTCGACAACTGCAAACTCCATGATGAAACGTCGTAATCCATTTCATAACTGAGCATTGCCGTATTTATTCCGTTGACGTCGAGATTAAGGAAAGTAACGGGTGTATTCACACATGGTGAACAATCTCCGCCGCAGTCTACTGCATCTTCTCCCGGATCTAAAAAACCGTTCGTACACGGATCAACTGGCTCATCCTCTTTGCAAGCAGAAAAAATGAGTAACATTGCACTAAGAATCATGAAATATCGCATGGTCAAATCTTTCGATCAAAGTACTAAAATTGACTGAGAAATCGACATACTTAACACTTTTGAAGCGCTCGGAAGGGTTCTACGCGGAAAAGGGCTCCAAATTTATTGGAATTGCCCTCCCCTGTTCTACGGCAGATGAAGCCAAGAAATTGCTCGAAGCAGCGCGGAAAGAACACCCAAAAGCAGGACATTTCTGTTATGCGTATCGCTTCGGATTGAAAGGTGATGAATACCGAGCAAACGACGATGGTGAACCCTCAAACTCTGCTGGAGCACCAATTTTGGGTCAACTCCAATCCTTTGAAATTACGAACGTTTTAATCATTGTTCTGCGCTACTATGGAGGAACAAAATTAGGCGTTGGTGGGCTCATCAATGCTTATCGAACTGGAGCAAAAGAAGCGATTTTAGCTGGGAAAATTGTCGAGCGTGAAGTGTACGAATGGGTCAATATCAATTTTGAATACTCAGACATGCCAACTGTGATGAACCTCATCAAAAAACACCAATTGGAGATGGTGGAGCACGAATTTGAAATCAGTTGTCGCATCAAAACGAATCTTAGCGTTACCTTTGCGCAAGAAATAAAGGCAGAATTGAGCCATCTCGATTCGGTTGAAATCAATGTAATAGGAATTTATTAGTCTGATTAATGGAATTACTGAAAAAACTAGCAGAGGTTAGAGCTGCAGCGAGTGACGAAGGTCCAATGAGAGATTTCATTATTGACTACGTCAAATCGAACTCATCGAACTGGAAAACGCAACCAAAATTGGTTTACGGCGAAGGATTTCAGGATTGCCTAATTTTGGTGTTCGGTGAGCCAAGAACGGCCATTTATGCGCACATCGACAGCATTGGATTTTCCGTTGGATACGACAAAGACCTCATCAAAGTGGGTGGACCGAGAACAATCGATGGAATGCAATTGGTTGGATCAGACAGTCAAGGTGAAATTGAAACTGAACTCATTGTCATTGAGACCGAAGAAGACAGAAGTATTCAATATGTATCTGATCGCGTGTTGGATCGAGGGACTTTACTGACATTTAAACCGAATTTCAGAGAGACAGAGCAATACGTTCAATCTCCTTATTTGGATAACCGTTTGGGGGTTTGGAATGCATTAAAAGTTGCTGAAACACTTGAAAATGGTGCGATTGTTTTCTCGACTTACGAGGAGCACGGCGGAAATTCAGTCGGATTCTGCGCGACGTACTTGTACGAGAAATATAACTTAACACAAAACTTGATTTCTGATATCACTTGGGTGACCAACGGGGTTAAGCATGGTGGTGGCGTTGCCGTTTCGATGCGGGATAAAGGATTACCGAGAAGATCGTATTTGAATCGAATTATTGAATTGGCGAAGGAATCTGGTGTCGATTACCAACTGGAGGTTGAATCTGCTGGTGGAAGCGATGGTGGTGTCTTGCAACATTCTGATTTACCCATGGACTGGTGCTTTATTGGCGCTCCTGAGGACAATGTTCATACGCCTGATGAGAAGGTATTTAAATACGATATTATGTGTATGGTCGAGTTATACCGTTATTTGATGCTTCATTTGTAGGGCTTTTCCCTTCATTTTCTTGGTTTAGTTGATGTTCTTGACATAAAAAAGCCACTCTTCCCGAACTATCGGGAGAGCAGCCTATGATCAGTGAAAGTGGGAGTTTTTTCACTCTAGTATGATTCGTTTTGTTGTTCTTTTCCCGTCGAATATCAAATGTAATAGATAAACACCTGAAGGTTGGTTTAACTGAATGTGCGTTTCTTTTGATGTGAGTTCCGATTGATTGTATACAACTCTACCTGAAATATCATGAATCTCCACGTGGGCATTCGAAAAATCGTTTGCTAAAGAAATTGTGAACTTCCCTTTTGATGGATTCGGGAAAAGTGAAAAGTCGGCTTGCAAAATTTCATCGACGCTCACAGTATTGTCCGCAACACAATCACCAACAAAGGTTGTATCGAAATAGTCCTGAACGATGTCCGCCACACCTCTCAATCCAGAAGCATTGTCGACATTATCAACATTATCTCGATGATAGATTACCGCATAGTCGAATGTGTGTTCAGCAAAAGGTACAAGTGTTCCTAGATTGATCGTTGCAACACCTCGGCGATCTCCTGGAGGATTTACGAGCGCCACCTCAGAATTCATTTCTGATACATTCCCTGGATCACCTGGAAACATGTAATTCGTCGGACTTAAAGTAATTGGATCTTGCCATGGCATGTCGCTGGCATCACGCGCGTTCATATTACTCCAGTATTGTGGCGCCATGTTTTGAGCATCTACAATTCCAATGGATTCGTAGTCGTTCGCCAATGAAACGATACCCACTGCTGGAGGTGCTTGACCATATCCTACAGATCCTCCAGCTGTTTCATCCAAATTATCTCCGTTGTAAAAGAGCATCATGTTTCTATTCACATCAGATCCGAAGTAATCATCTCCGTAATAGCCAACATCTCCATCCAAAAAGGTAGACACCTTGAAATCATTGAGTGTTTGCGTTCCTCGATTGATCAATTTTAAGTTGATGAAAGTCGTATTTTCAATTTCAGGAATGCCCGTGTATTGGTAGAACATATAGTGCATCTCAATACCAATTGGATCGCCACCCGATTCGTGCACATCTCCTTTATCATTCATAATGACGAAAATGGCTTGGTCTCCTCGAA
This sequence comes from Crocinitomicaceae bacterium, assembly GCA_029252405.1. Classification (GTDB taxonomy): domain Bacteria; phylum Bacteroidota; class Bacteroidia; order Flavobacteriales_D; family Crocinitomicaceae; genus UBA4466. The sequence continues at coordinate 51,026 of JAQXBM010000049.1, read as the reverse complement.
TACATGGATAATCACCAGCCATTGGATCGTAATTTCCATCGCCGTTTACATCAACGAAAGGCGCCAAATAATAATCAAATCCGAGTGCGATATCTCCATGCGCAGGCCAATTCGCAATGTTGAACGAAGGTACATATCCAGCGTTCGCGTAGTTCGCGAGATGTTGGTCAATTTCAGATTGCGACATAGGAAACAAGGAAGTCAACCACGCGCCAGTAGCATCCGCTTGGGCTGTCCCATCCGTTGTCAATGGTCCTTGGAACTGATCGGCTAAATTCATGTATCGCTGAGCGGAAAGTTTGAGTTGACCATTTGCATCAATGCCTGCAAACCAAAATCCCATGGAATAGAACGCTGTTGTCCCTGCTCCATTTGGAATTTCGTAGCCATGAAATGAATTTGCTGCATCATTGAAGAAAACGCCACCATCGGTAACTCTTGCTTCGGCATTATTAATATCTAGAAAGGCTGTACTTATTTGGGAATTCGAAAGAAATGAACCCAAAACTGCAGCGACAAGGGTAATGTGTTTAATCATAGCGTCTAAGTTTTTTCTTCAAATTTGGTAAAACAATTCAGTTAATTCTTTCCCAATTAACCAAACTAACTCGCAATTATACACAGCAAAATTCCAGCGATTCCACCTAAAATCAACCAACAAGGCAGTTAGCTAGTCAACTAATACCATTCATGAAAATTGTGGCTTAAATCAATATAGTACTCAAAGAAAACCGCCGTTCCGATAATAATCGAGACGGCGGTCATTCAGTTAATATATGGCGTAAATCTACGCTACTTCTACTTTCGGAGCTGCAGATTTAATTGCTTCACTTGACTCAGATTCGAATTGCTCGAAGTTCTTTACGAATTGAGAAGCTAGATCGTTCGCTGTATTGTCGTAAGCTGTTTTATCAGCCCAAGTATCACGTGGGTTCAACACTTCTGTTGGAACGCCTTCACATGATGTTGGCACCGCCAAATCGAAGATTGGAAGTGTGTTAAACTCAACGTCATCCAATTTTCCGTTCATAGCTGCAGTAATCATTGCACGTGTATACGACAATTTCATTCTGCTTCCAACTCCGTAAGATCCGCCTGACCATCCTGTATTGATCAACCAAACGTTTACATCCGAACCTTGCAACTTGTTTCCAAGCAATTCAGCGTATTTCGCTGGGTGCAGTGGTAAGAACGCAGCTCCAAATCCTGCAGAGAACGTCACCTGTGGCTCAGTAACTCCCATTTCAGTTCCCGCAACTTTCGCTGTATAACCTGACATGAAGTGGTACATCGCTTGCGCATTCGTCAATTTTGAGATCGGAGGTAACACACCAAATGCGTCTGCTGTTAAGAAGAAAATGTTCTTCGGAGCAGGTCCAGCTGATGGCTTCATCACGTTATCAATGTGGTGAATTGGGTAAGAAACACGTGTATTTTGCGTGATCTTCGAATCGTGGTAATCTGGAGTTGAAGTTCCTTCTTTGAACCCAATGTTTTCCAAGATCGCACCGTATTTAATGGCATCGTAAATTTGCGGCTCTTTTTCTCTTGACAAGTCGATAGTCTTCGCGTAACATCCACCTTCAAAGTTGAATACAGAGTCATTTGACCAACCGTGCTCGTCATCACCGATCAATTTACGATCTGGATCAGAAGACAATGTCGTTTTCCCCGTTCCAGACAATCCGAAGAAGATAGCAGTATCACCATCTTGTCCAACATTCGCAGAACAGTGCATTGAAAGTACATTCTTCTCATGTGGAAGGATGAAGTTCAATACAGAGAAGATTCCTTTTTTGATTTCACCAGTGTATCCAGTACCTCCAATGATGATCATCTTTCGTGTGAAATTCACAACTGCAAAGTTTGCTTGTCGTGTCCCATCAATTTCAGGATCAGCTTTGAAACCTGGAGCACATACTACGTGCCACTCTGGATCGAAGTTTTGAATTTCTTCATCCGTTGGACGAAGGAACATGTTGTATGCGAATTGGTTCGACCAAGGAAGTTCAGTTACAACACGAAGGTTCAATCTGAATTCATCGTCTGCACATGCATACGCATCACGAACGTAAACATCGCGATCTGTTAAATATGATTTCATTCGATTGTAAAGAGCATCAAACTTCTCAGAAGTAAATTCGAGATTGATGTCTCCCCACCAAACGGCTTCCTCAGTTTTCTCATCGCGAACGATGAAACGATCTTTAGGAGATCGTCCTGTAAATTCACCCGTTTCAATTGCAATTGCACCTGTGTCAGTCAAAACTCCTTGACCGTTGATGATTGCATCTTCCATTAATTCAGAAGGAGAAAGGTTCCAAAATTGATTTCCGAGATTTCCTAAACCGATTGATTCGCTTAGATTGGCATTCTTTCCTCTCTTACCAAATAAGTCCATAAATATTTTTTTTAAGCTAAAATGCTTTTATTTAGAACAACAAAACTACGGCATTATTACAACGATTCGAAATATTTGAGGACGAGTTTCCCACAATTGAGCGAAAAGATTGTTAACATTTTATCGAGAGGAAGATAGTGTATTTTTGACCTTAACTTACGGCTCCCGCAATGGGTCAGCGATGCGTAAAAATCGAGTGAGTTTGATTACCAAAAAGCATGTTGCCCTTAGATTCGTGTGAAATTATTAATATTGATCCGAACAAGTCCATCATGAAAAGTCTGAACAACGCATTTCTCGTTTTTCTACTTGTGCAGGGCACAGAGCTTTTTTTAACCGTGAGACTTCAAGAGTAAATCAAGATTAATTTTCCCTGCGCGAAATATGTCTTCTACTTTTCCGTTTATTGAGCACACATAATTTATTCATTCACTCCTTATGCGATTCACTCGTTTTTTATTCATTGCAACACCTCTTCTCATTCTTGGATTTGTTATTGCCTCTTCATGTGAAAAAAAGGTCATCGGATTGACTCCAAGTCCCGTAAATGATATTCCTGAAAATTCGTTTAGCGCTTATATCGGTCCAGATGAATTTAAAGACACCGTTTTATGGTCGCAGGAGGACGCAGGAATACTCACAATTTCGGCCTTCGCAAATGGCGAAAATGGCTACCCTCGAGTTACTCTTAAGTTTCCAAGCGATATTACTGGAGGAACTTTTGGACTAGGTGGGCCGCAAAGCGTTAACCAAGCATTCCTAGAGTTAGGTCCGTTGCCAGATCAAAAGTACGTGGCGATTGACTCAACTGGGATATTCGCAATCACAACGCATTTCACAGAATCCAATTTAATCAGAGGTAAATTCTTTTTCACAGCGGAGGTCACTTCTACCAACCCTGGAATTCCCAATGTTGATGTTTGGTCTGGAAACTTTCTAATCACTTACTAGATTTCTGAGCCCTTTCAAACCATTCTGATGAACAAATTAAAACAACCCATTTTGAAACGATTCTTCCCTGCCTTCGGTGTTTCATTGATTATCGCTTGCGGACTTCTTTTTGTTCAATGCAAAAAGTATGAATACGATGAAGGCGCTCAATCGGATTTTCTCGAAGTTGAAGAAAAAAATAGCAGCGTTCTTTTCCATTATTCATCCACCACAAGTGCCAATAGCGGCGGAGCAGGATATACGGAATTCTCCAATTACTTGGCTGATTTCGATTCGACAGATGTACTTCTAACACTAACAGAAGGAAATATCGGTGGAGGTGAAAATGACACCGTTTTTTCAGCGAACGCTGCAGCTTTTAACGTGTTGACCACTTCAACCTTTTATACGAATTTCACTACAGGCACTGTAGCTCCGAAATTAAGTGCTCACAGGAACGGACAGACAATTGTCAACGCGAACTACGAATTGGACATTACCGACACGAAAATCAACATAAAAACAACGACTAAATTCTTCCAAGAAACTACAGGAGAAACATTCTTTTTGACACCGTACGTCTTAGTCGATAGTATTGTGGCGAATCAAACGGGGCATCCTGACGGAGCCTCGACAAATCATCGCAAAGTAGCGGTTGATGTTGGACGAATCATCAATTTTCCAGTGCGTTACCTAGGATACGAAGTGGCTTCAGGTGATATTAACGCGGGTTACCAATTCAATCGATCATTCGTAGTTGACCGCCGAGCAGAATGGACAGATCCTGATCAAATATCTGTTGCCCTCATTCTAACGAAGAGGAATTCGGCAGGCAACCTTGTTTTCGTAAATGCTCACACCAACAACTAAGACATGAAGAATTTATTTGCCCTTTTAGCGATTTCTATCTCTCTTTCTTGTTTCAGTCAAGAGAGAGTGAATTATACCGGTTTGAATAGTTCAATCCCTGACAATATTGAACTTGGTGTGAAGACCAATATAAATTTTTACTTCGCCAAGCATACAGCCATTGCTGATGGATCAGATCAAGCTAGCGAGGATAAAAGAGAAAGACCTGGCTTCGGAGTTGGAGCGTACGGTCACTTCATGTTTACCGAACACGTTGGGCTTCAAACAGAAGTAAATCTTACCTACCGCAGAGGCTTTACGACGAGTTATAGAGAATTCGATCTCGATACTGCGCGGTTCCTAAATGTTGAAGAAGTTTCAAGCTATTCTACTTTCGGATTTGAAATTCCCGTTTACCTCAAATTTCATTGGGGTTTTGATCATCTCAATAACGGAAACTGGAAAAGCAAAACGCAACTTGGGCTATTTATGGGACCACGATTGTTGTTAACTCCGTCATCAAACAGAACACTGTCACGCGCTTCAACGACCAACGTGTACGATGAAATTAGTCTTTCAGTAGAAAATGACATTACTGCTCCATCTGATTACAATTCATCTGTTGGTGTTGGAATTGCCATTGGTGCAGATTACGAACTTTGGAATGGATTTGCCTTGCATATCGCTTGCTACCGCGGACTTACTTCACACGTGAATAAGCTGAACGGATTCAAAGCCATGGACAATCGCATAGAGTTTGGAGTCGGCTACCGTTTCATGTAATCCGAGGAACTCAACTTCCCTTTAATAAACTGAAGGATTTAGATCAAATCTCTTAGCGCTTCAACCGCAGACCGAATATTCTTGCGTACTTCTAAAATTGACGCTTCCTGCATGTAACAGGGAGCTGAAACAATTCTATTTTCTGTATCAACGTTGATTTCGCGAATTGTCTTTTTCTCAGTTGCTGTTCCCGTTTTTTCCAAACCTGCCATGAAGCCATCAATATCGTATGGAGTTGGCTCAGCATCGCTTCCAATCGTCATGGTTGGAGAATAGCTAGATCCTTCCAACGCTTTGGCTAAAACAACTGGACTCACGCACAACGCCGCGATCGGTTTCCCGACGTTCATCATGTTTACGAGCAGTAGCTTCACTTCTGGAAGAATGTCCCCATCAGGACCATCAAATGCCCATTTCGTGAAGCTTTTTGCACTTCCAAATCCACCTGGGATCACCAAACCATCCAAATCCGCAGGAGACACATCATTGATGTTTTTGATATCACCACGGGCAATACGCGCCGCTTCGATCAACATGTTTCTCGACTCAGGCATTTCCTCTCCTGTGATATGATTCACAACGTGATGCTGCGGCGCATCAACTGAAATGCACAATGCTTTCGCATCAATTTCCTCAATGGCTAAAAGTGCAAGAACGGCCTCTTGGATTTCCGCTCCATCATACACTCCGCATCCTGATAGTAAAACTCCAATTGTCATTGCTCGAACGTATTTTGATTATGGATAAACGTAAGAGATTGGTTCTTTCACACCATCCAACATCAGAGTGATTTCGCTTCCTGTTGTCTCTGTAACTGCAAGAGCACGAATATCAAACTTAATTGTCTCTGAGATCAACTCGCGACAAGTATCACTATTTGCGATATGAACTAATTTGACAACGCGCTTTGGAGGTAATGATTTCATAATAGCTGCGCTACCCACAAATTCAAATGAATGATCTTGACATCCTCCTGAATATTCAATATCCAAAGAAAGAATGTTTCCTTCCAAACTAACCCCTGTAATTGTCGTTTGATCTGACAACTGTGTTACGTCTCCGATTAGAGCTTTTTTCACGTTGATTGGGTCTACATCTAACACTTCTCTTGTATTGTTGCACGCAAATAACAAAGCTGAAACTGCGAGGATTGATAATAATTTCATTGTTCTAGTTTTTCTGATTTATTGGTCTCGTTCCAAATATAATACCAACATTGGAATAAATCCCACCAAACGTGAAATAATACTTGATGCATTCCGTAACTTTGCAGCATGAAAACAAAGACGCTCAAGAAAAACAAAGTGAACGTAGTAACCCTAGGTTGCTCGAAAAACATTTTTGATTCAGAAGTGATGATGGCGCAGCTTCAGGCAAATAAGTTTGAGGTTGAACACGAAGCGCAACAAGATGACTCGGAAATCGTGATCATCAACACGTGCGGTTTTATCGATAATGCGAAGCAAGAATCCATTGATACAATTTTGCGTTACGCAGATGCGAAAAATGAAGGACTGGTTTCAAAAGTTTACGTCACTGGTTGTCTTTCTGAGCGCTACAAGGAAGATTTGGTCAAAGAAATTCCTGAGGTAGATGCGTTTTTTGGAACGCGCGAACTTCCACGCTTAATGAAAACCTTGAAGGCCGATTACAAGCAAGAGCTGGTTGGAGAACGTTTATTAACGACTCCATCGCATTTCGCTTATTTCAAAATTGCTGAAGGATGCGATCGTCCTTGTTCATTCTGTGCCATTCCTTTGATGAGAGGTAAACACGTATCGACACCAATGGAGGACTTGGTTAAACAAGCGAAAAGTTTGGCTGCTCAAGGAGTGAAAGAACTGATGTTGATCGCTCAAGATTTGACGTACTACGGATTGGACATTTACAAAAAACGCGCTCTTGCTGATTTGTTGAATGCCTTGGCCGATGTAGAAGGGATCGAATGGATCAGGTTGCACTACGCCTACCCGAGTGGTTTCCCAATGGATGCCCTGGAAGTGATGCGAGAACGCGACAACATTTGTAACTACTTAGACATTCCTCTTCAACACGGATCGACGAACATGTTAAAAGCGATGCGTCGTGGAATCACCCGTGAGAAAACAGAAGAATTGATCAAAAATATTCGTGAAACAGTTCCTGGAATCGCAATTCGAACAACTTTGATTGCAGGCTACCCAGGTGAAACTGAGGAAGATTTCCAAGAGATGTACGATTTCGTTGAACAATCGCGTTTTGATCGATTGGGGATCTTCACCTACTCACATGAAGAAAACACGCATGCACATAATTTCGAAGATGACGTTCCTGAAGAAGTGAAACGAGAGCGCGCTGATAAAATCATGGAGTTGCAAGCTGGAATAAGTTATGAACTTAATCAAGAGAAAATTGGAAATACGTACAAAGTTCTCTTTGATCGAATTGAAGGGGACTACTTCATTGGTAGAAGTGAGTTTGATTCTCCAGAAGTGGACAATGAAGTTCTAGTCTTGAAAACAGATGAGAATTACGTACGAATTGGTGATTACGCAGATGTAAAAATTACGAATGCCGACCACTACGACTTATATGGAGAGGTCGTTAATTAGCGCGCTGCTTAACCTATCTCAATTCGATTGGATGATTGGATGTTGAGATAGATTTCTTCAAATTATCTTTCGTTCTAATAATTTGATATTTTCACACAATGAAACAATCGACCTATTCTATTTTAGAAGATCGCGAAGTACTCATTAACGAGAAAATTTTTGACGATCAAAACAACCTTGTGCACAGTATCGACTATTCACTTCGGCCCGAAGAAGAGAAGAAATTCGTTTACAATGAGAAAGGACTATTGATTCGCGAAGAATCCTTGGTTGAGGGTCGTGTCGGTGATTCACTAGAACTGGATTATGACGATAATGGAAAATTGCTTCAGCAGCGCCATAATATCAACGGAGATCTTTACGAAAAAACGACAGTTGAGAAAACAGACAACACTGAAAAACGAACAACTATTCAGGATGGCGAGGAATCGCAGCGGGTCGAAATGGAAGCGGATGGAGACGTAAAAACGTATCGCTTTTATGATTTTGGTGAGCTCGCGCAGGTGAATACAGTGATCAAGGAAGGCAATAAGATTACGACCAAATCAGAAATCCCGGGAACAGAACAATTCTATTTAGAAGTACAAATTTTGGACGACGATGGAAATCTCATCGAAAGCTCTGAATATGTCGGAGAAGATCATCATGTATCGTCATTCAAACAGGAATACGAAGAAAAGAAGCGAACAAAAACAATCTTTGAAAACTTCTCACAACCTCACCTCAGTTATGAGGAAATCTTCACCTTTGATGAAAATGGGAACCGCACAGTTTATGAAAAACTAGACATGACTGGACGCCTGATGCGCTTCGAAAAAGTGCGATTCAACGACCAAAATAAACCAGTTGAAATAGCTGGCAATGATGGTAATTCTAAATTTCATCACCGAATTGATTATGACAATTCTATCTGATTAGGTAGAGATAAAGTTGTATCTTCAAACACGAAACTATAAACCATTGACTGCATGCGCTACCTGCTAATCGCGCTTCTTCTACTACCCGCATTCTCCAACGCTCAAGTGAAGGGTAAAATAACTGACTCCGTAAGTGCAGAAGGTGTTTTTGGTGTTAAAATACAATCATCTGAAGGTCAACGCTCTATAACAGAAACTGATGGGTCATTTCAAATTCGCATTGATGCCTACCCGGTTAAACTCTATCTTCAATCTATAGAACACAAGCCCGATACAATTCAATTAGATTCGGAAACATCTTTTATAACTATCGCATTGCCCCCTCTCTTCCAAGAAGTTGGTACAGTCGTCGTTTCAGCTAGTAAACGAGATGAAAAAATTGAAGAAGTTTCCATTTCAATGGAAGTGCTAAAACCCGAACTAATCGAAGCGAAAGGTTTTGTGAATCTTGAGCAAGCTGTCGATCAAAGTCCAGGGGTTTATGCCATGGACGGTCAAGTCAGTATACGCGGAGGTGGCGGTTATTCTTACGGAGTTGGCAGCCGTGTACTGGTTCTAACGAACGGAATTCCACTTATTTCTCCTGATCTTGGTGACGCCAAATGGAACTCAATCTCCATGGAATCGATGTCACAAATTGAAATCACCAAAGGTGCATCTTCAGTGTTATATGGAAGTAGCGCACTGAACGGTACAATCTCTGTCACGAGCAAGGAACCGACGAAAGAAGGCGAATTTAGTGCAAAGATCCAATCAGGAATATTCGACAACCCCAAACGAGAAACCCTTAAATGGTGGAGTAAGAACCCAGCGAACCTCGATCTTTCCGTATATAATGGTAAAATGTTCGATACTTGGGGTTATACGGTTGCTGTGAACGGATTCAAAACTGAAGGCTACAAGGAAGGCGAGCAAGAACAACGCACACGATTGACGGGATCATTTGTTTTCCGACCGAAGAAAACCCCTCGACTCAAAATTAATCTTGACTATTCTGGACAGGCGGAATGGGTTCACAGCTTCATCATTTGGGAAAGCGCTGAATTCGCATATACGCCATCTGGTGGATTATCGAGTAATCCAAGCGACAACACGCTGACCTTTCAGAAATCCGTTAGATTGAACGTTGATCCGTCCATTAAATATGTCGATCAAAACAATGGGATTCACCAGCTTAAGACGCGCTACTATTTGGTTACGATTGGCGGTGGGTCTTCATTTTATGAAGCCAGCTTGGCTCAAATGTACTACGCTGATTATTCTTATCAAAAGACATGGAACAATGCACACCATTTGACAACGGGCCTTACAAACTCATACAATTCAGTTGTCAGTGATGTATTTGGAAATCACACCTCAAAGAATTTTGCGACCTACGCTCAATACGATTTCAAAAAGAAACGATTTGGATTTACAGCCGGAATTCGTACGGAATACTTTCAGATGGACGACCGAGCGCCAGATTCTGAATTCACCATTGGCAAAAACGGAAACTCAATACCTGTATACCCAATTTTGAGAGCGGCTGCGCACTATAAAGCGACTAAATCAACCTTTTTACGCGCTTCGATTGGACAGGGAATTCGTTTCCCAAGTGTGAGTGAACGTTATTCCAACACATCAAACGGAGCAATTTACATCTTTCCAAATCCAGAATTGACGCCTGAGCGCGGTTGGTCTGCCGAAGTTGGTGCCAAGCAAGTTGTAAAGATGGGTAAGTGGAAAGGAATTCTTGATGTTGCCGCATTCGTAAACCATTACGATGACATGATCGAGTTTACCTTCGGGATCTACAATCCAGATTCAATAGCACTAAACCTCGACCCTAACTCACCAGGGTATCTCTACAAATGGATTGGTTTCAAAGCAAAAAATGCGGAAGAAGCCCAAATCACTGGATTAGAATTCTCGTTTAGTTCGGAAGGGAAAATTAAAGAAGTCGAACTACGTAGTTTGATTGGTTATACCTACATGAATCCAGTTTCGTTGAATAGCGATCCCGACTACTTGCTCACCTTCTCGGATACGGTAAGTGGAATGTTGAAATACCGATTCAATCATCTCGCTCGAGTAGATATAGAAGCTGGATACAAGAACTTCAAATTAGGATTTTCTTCGCGCTACAACAGTTTTATGAAAAACATTGATCAAATCTTTGAAGAAAATATTGTCGGAACTGAGATTCTTCCAGGACTTCAAGAATACAGAGCAAACGATCAAAGTGGGAGCTTGGTATTTGATTCACGAATCAGCTATGAACTGAAAGAACAATATACATTTGCGTTCATCGTAAATAATCTATTGAATACTGAGTATTCGAGTCGACCAGCGGATGTTCAACCACCGCGTCAGTTTATGGTTCAGGTGAGGTACAACTTGTAATCAAAGTAAAAAAGGGTAAGCTCTCACCTACCCTTTCTTAAATTAGTTAGCGGCTAGTAAATTCAAATAAGCATTTTCGTTTGTCGCAATCTGTAATTGAATTTGAGACAATTCCGACAGAATGATAGAAATCGAGCAGTTCTCCAATTGCAACTTATCCATATCTAGAATTTTCTCCTCTCGATCCGGGTAGTTCTCTGAAACGACCTCGTTGTAATTCTCGACATCATCCAACAAAGCTTCCATCCCCAGTTCACTTTTCGAATGAACGAATCCATCAAGTACTACTAAAAAATCGTCAGGATGAGCTAATTCTATCGGCGCCACATCCTTTGCTTTTCCAACCGAAATATTCTCTGCCTTAGCAATCAAATTCACTTTGATATTATTAATTTTTTCAAACATAGCGCGGGAAGTAGTATGAAGCTCATCGAATTCTTTAAAATCCTTTACTTCCATGACAATCTCTTCATTCGCTTTGTTCACTTTATTCACTTGTTCAATTAAGTATTCTTGCGTTGCTGTCGTACGAGTCAAGTATTTTTCACTGGAGCTCGTTCTAAACAGTGCGAACAACAAGCATGCACAAGCCATCATCAATACAGAGTTAACCGTTGTATTAAATTTCAGGTCTGCTCTCCTCACTCTGGTGATAAAATAGGTTGGAACGAAGAGTAAAATAAATGCAGCAAGACTCGAGAGAATCAAAATACTTGCAAACGGCCAGTGCATTACTTTGAATAACACTCCTACGGATGTTGTCATTCCTAGAATCAATCCAGCGGATAAAACCCACTTATCGATTGGTTTTGCTTCATCTTTGAATTTCAACACTATCATTAATGGAATGAATAGTAAGCCGAATATTGCTACCCCTAGTACTAACATCATTGACGCCCCTGGCCAATGCATAATTTTGAATAGAATTCCGAGCAGTGTTAGCCCAGAAGAAATTAATCCTGATTTTACGAGTGTATTTTTCATGGCGTAATAATCTTTAAATGTTAATAATTTGTCTGTCTCTTCCTGGATTTCTCTAAGTTCATCAGTGAAAAATCTAGGCAATATGCGTTCATAGAACTCATAAAAGTCATCCTCTGTATTCATCTCATTCTCAACTATGCAGCAGATATGATCCAGCAGATTATCTTTCAAATCTTCTGACTCAATACCGTGTGCTCCAATGTCGTCAAGAATGAAGTCTATTTGTTTCGCGGAAACACTAACCATTGCTCAATTTTGGTCCAAGATCTAACAGTACCTTCATGGTCACTATGAAGTCGGAAAACTCATCCACTTTCTGGGCTACCGTGGTTTGACCTTGCGGCGTGAGCTTGTAATATTTCCTCAGCCGCTTACCGAAATACTCCTTCTCTACTTCCAATTCGCCACTTTTTTCTAGCGAATGCAGAGTTGGGTACAACGCGCCTTCAGTAATCTGAATTTTTCCGTCTGTTAGTTCTTTTACCTTTTGAGTAATCTCATAACCGTACATTCGACCATGTTCTTTCAACATGTTCATGACGATTGTTTTTAGGGTTCCTTTTATTAGTTCTGATGAATACATAAGTCAAAGATACATAAGTTTCTAATGTATACAAGAAATTAATGCATAATTTTCTTAGGTATATGCGAAAAAATGATCCAAAGCATTAAAAAATAGAGATTGAGAAAAGGCTGAAACTCCTTAGAAGTAAGGGATTCAAGTATTCTAATTAAGTTTCTTTTGGAGAATCGGAAGAAAGCGATTTTTTATCAAAGTGGGCTCTCGTCCAATTACTTCAAAACTGAATTTCTTGTGAAATGCTCCTGAATTTGGGTTGGAACACACGATTACACGTAAGGTATTTCGAGATTCAAACGGTTGAATTCGAACGTATTTAAGCAAATGCTAGTTCAAAACAATCATCAACTTCTTGTTTTACGTCCATTGCGAACTTTTCGTCTTTGAATTGAACAGCGCTACTAATAGGATGCACCGTGTAATCCTTCGACCATTCTATATGATTCTTAGCCAAGCCTTCAATTGAATCCATAATATAGTTCACCTCTTCGTTACTCATTGTTGGATGGATAGACATACGAATCCAACCAGGTTTTTGAGTACAGACGCCACTAGCAACTTCATGCATAATAGCATTGGAGCGCTCTTGGGACAAATCAAACAAAAAGTGTCCATAGGTTCCAGCACATGAGCAACCTCCGCGTGTTTGAACCCCATATCGATCGTTGAGTATCTTCACACCCAAATTAAAGTGTAAATCATCAATATAGAAAGAGATTACGCCCAAACGATTCTTGTGCTCGCCTGCCAACAAATGAACGTTATCAAGTTGATCGAAACGATCCCAAAGAATATCAATGATCTCCTCTTCTCGTTTAGCAATGTTCTCAACCCCCATTTGATCCTTTAACTGCATGCACATTGCGGCACGAATGGTTTGGATAAATGCAGGAGTTCCACCGTCTTCTCGAGCTTCAATATCGTCAGTGTATTTGTGTCCTCCCCATGGGTTTGTCCAATCAACAGTTCCCCCACCAGGATTATCTGGAATTTCATTCGTGTAAAGCGCACGATTAAAAACTAAAATGCCCGAGGTTCCAGGTCCTCCTAAAAATTTGTGAGGAGAAAAGTAAATCGCATCTAAGAAACGACCGCTTTCATCATCTTCGTGCATATTGATTCCAATGTAAGGTGCGGAGCATGCAAAATCAACAAAGCAAAGACCTCCATGTTTGTGTGCGATTTCCGCAACATCCATATACGGAGTTACGATTCCCGTCACATTTGAACAAGAAGTAATCGCTGCAATTTTTCTAGATCGATTGGCATATTGTTCGAAGGCCTTCTCAAAATTAGAAAGGCAAACCAATCCCTCGCTATCAGGATTCACCACGACCACATCAGCAATTGTTTCCAACCAGGAGGTTTGATTCGAATGATGCTCCATGTGAGTAACAAACACAATCGGTTTATCGTTTTCATCAATATGAATCATATCTCGAAAGGACTCTTGAATTTTCAAACCTAAAATTCGCTGAAATTTATTGACCACACCCGTCATTCCCGAACAGCCAGAAACAAGTACATCTTTCTCATTAGCACCAACATGATCCTTGATAATTTGTCTCGCCTTACTATACGCATAGGTCGTTTTTGATCCTGTATAATTGGTGTCAGTATGAGTGTTCGCTACATAAGGTAAAACCTTCTTCAGCACCCTATCTTCAATGGGTTGGTACATGCGTCCGCTGGCAGTCCAATCAGCATAAACGATTCGAATGGAATCATGATAAGGCGTTTTCATAGTATCATTATTACCAATGATATGCTTACCAAAGTTGGCGAAATAGTGCTCCATAAATGTTAGTTTTCGAGAAATATAAGTGATAACTCCACTAATTGTCCTGCTGCAAAGATACTGAGGGAATGCGAACCAAATTTAAGAAATTAATCGCGAGATTCGATCATTCTAGGAAAGCTAAACCGTTAACTGCGTTTGTTGCGTGGATGAAAGGAAATGATGGCTTCTTTTAAGAACTGCTGATCGAGATGCGTGTAAATTTCAGTCGTGGTGATGGACTCGTGTCCCAACATCTCTTGGATTGCCCGCAAATTGGCTCCCCCCTCCAATAAATGTGTAGCAAAAGAATGACGAAAAGTATGGGGAGAGACGTTTTTTTGAAGTCCAATTTTCTCTACTAGATTTTTAATGATAGTGAAAATCATCACCCTAGTGAGCTTCGCTCCTCTTCGATTTAGGAAAACGTAGCTTTCATTTCCTGGTTTGATTTTTTGATGATTCCGAACAGATTTAGTGTAAATCTCAATCTCCTTCTTCACACTCGGACTCACTGGAACCAATCGCTGTTTGTTCCCTTTTCCAATCACGCGAATGAATCCTTCGTCAAAAAACAATTGCTCGAATTCTAAATTCACCAACTCAGAGACACGCAATCCACAGCTGTACAGCGTTTCCAAAATGGCTTTGTTACGATGACCTTGATCCGTACTCAAATCAATTGCAGCAATCAGCGCGTCAACCTCCTCAATAGAAAGAACTTCTGGCAATTTCCGCCCAACCCTAGGAGTCTCGATGAGTTCGCTAGGATCATCCTTAATTTCTCCTTCAAGGACCAAGAAATAGTAAAACTGCTTGATTCCACTAATGATGCGTGATTGTGTTCTGGCGCTCAACCCTAAATCGTAAAGTTCGGTCACAAACTTCTTCAGATGATTAGCTGTGACATCTTTTGGGGATACATTAAGCGCTGCGCAATAGTCCATCAATTTCTTGACATCATTCTGATAGGCAAAGATGGAATTCTCAGCAAGCCCTCGTTCTATTTTCAAGAATGAAACAAAATCCTTAATATAGCGGTTCCAAGACTGCACTATGCGATTATTGATAATTAATGGACCAAATTTAAATTTAATTGGTCAACGCGAGAACGAAATATACGGGAATCAATCCTTTGAGGACTATTTCGATGGCTTAAAATCGCGTTCCAGTGCTGAATTGTCTTATTTCCAATCAAATGTTGAGGGAGAATTGATCAATGCATTGCAGAATTCTGATCATGACGGCATCATTTTTAACGCTGGTGGTTACACTCATACAAGTGTGGCGTTGCGTGATTGTGTGAAAGCGATCAAAGTTCCAGTGGTGGAAGTCCATATTTCGAATATTTCGGATAGGGAAGAATTTCGTCATACTTCCCTCCTTTCACCAGTTGTAGCTGGCTGCATTTTTGGATTTGGACTAGTTTCTTATGATTTGGGAGTTGATTACTTCCTGAAGTAACTTGTCGCCGCACTTCACTTGACTTTATCCGAACACCTTTCTCATGTTGATCAAAGGAAAATTACTCGTATTTTTGATCATCAAAATACGATGAGATGAGCACACCCAATTGGCAAACGGTTAAGGAATACGAAGACATTACTTTCAAACATGCTGATGGCGTGGCACGCATTGCATTTAATCGCCCAGAAGTTCGAAATGCTTTTCGCCCAAAAACAGTGGATGAATTATTAGAAGCACTAATTATTTGTCACGAAAGTCAAGAAATTGGTGTGGTGTTGATCACTGGTGAAGGCCCTTCTCCAAAAGATGGTGGCTGGGCATTTTGTTCAGGTGGAGATCAACGCGTGCGTGCAAAGCGTGGTTATGCTTATGCTGACGGCGTTAATAAGTTCAACATCCTCGATGTTCAACGACAAATTCGTTTTATGAATAAAGTTGTTATCGCTCTTGTTCCAGGCTGGGCTGTTGGTGGCGGACACAGTTTACACGTTGTGTGCGATTTGACCATCGCAAGTAAAGAACACGCGATTTTCATGCAATCCGATGCTAACGTTGCCAGTTTTGACGGTGGATTTGGATCAGCGTATTTGGCAA
This sequence comes from Crocinitomicaceae bacterium, assembly GCA_029252405.1. Taxonomy (GTDB): domain Bacteria; phylum Bacteroidota; class Bacteroidia; order Flavobacteriales_D; family Crocinitomicaceae; genus UBA4466. The sequence goes on along the minus strand of JAQXBM010000049.1, from coordinate 34,771 downwards.
GACAAGTTGGTCAAAAGCGAGCACGAGAAGTGTTCTTTTTAGAGATGGAATATTCTGCTCAGGAAGCTTACGAAATGGGAATGGTCAATAAGGTGGTTCCGCACGATCAATTGGATCAGACGGGCTACGACTGGGGACAACGCATCATGAGTAAAAGTCCAACTGCAATTAAAATGCTTAAATTCGGATTCAACCTCATTGATGACGGTTTGGTCGGACAGCAAGTATACGCTGGTGAGGCAACACGATTGGCATACGCCACCGATGAAGCCGAAGAAGGTCGAGATGCCTTCCTTGAGAAAAGAAAACCGAATTTTGGTAAGTTCCCGAAATTCCCATAATTGACGAATGAAATTACTCGCGCTACTCGGATTAATCACCTTATTATCTTCCTCTGGAGTAATTTCCACCGATTCAGAAATTCGACTTCCTGAAAAGACATACTTGACGAAAAATGTCATCGTATTGGTCATTGACGGACCGCGCTATTCAGAAACATTTGGTGATACAAGCTATCAGTACATTCCACATTTAGCGAACGACTTAGCTCCTCAAGGCGTGTTGTTTACCAATTTCAGAAATAACGGAAAAACGAATACGAATTCAGGGCACGCAGCGATTACCACAGGTGTTTATCAAAACATCAAGAACAACGGAACCGAGCTCCCTAAGTATCCTTCCATCTTTCAATACTTTCTAAAGGAGAAGAAGTATCCAAAGGAGAAAGCCTGGATTGTAGCGAGCAAGGGAAAGTTGAATATCCTTGCTAATGCTCGAAAAAAGGGATGGTTCAATTCATTCATGCCTTCAGACTATTGCGGACCGAATGGAAACGGAAACGAATATTCTGCCGACGAGCGCACATGGAACGTGGTACTCGAGAAGTTGGAAGTCGACAAACCAAGCATGATGTTGATCAACCTGCTTGAAGTAGACACACGTGGACACTCAAATGACTGGCCGAACTACTTGGAAGCGATCAAGCGAACTGATGATTACGCATTTCGTTTATGGGAGTACCTTCAAAACAACGAATACTACAAGGACAATACGACGCTCATCATCACCAACGATCACGGTCGACATTTGGATGGACACAAAGATGGATTCAAAGAACATGGAGACGGTTGCGAAGGTTGTCGACGCATGTATATGCTAGCCATGGGACCTGACTTTAAAGAAGGGCAAGTTGTGAGTGAAGCATGCGAGCAAATCGATCTGTCAGTGACCATTGCGAAGCTGATGAACTTTAGTATGCCGACATCGAAGGGAAAGGTGATCACTCCATTGTTCGATTAGACTTTCATGTATTGAAAATCTCAATGAAGGACCGACTCAATTTCATTCTTATTATATCTGGCATAGTGCCTGAGACTATTTTGCTCGTTTTTTGTTTCCTGCTGATTGGAAATCTCTTTTCGAAAGGTATTACCGATTTAGAATCCTTTACGCACCTTGCTATGAGTTTAATGGGAATCCTCGGTTATATCGGGCTAATTTTACTTCTTCTTGAAGACAGGATAAAAAAGTGGTTCATCATTTTCTGTTTGACTTTAGGGATAGCATCCTTCATCATTTTCATTTCGATTTCTGGAAAGGAAGCTTGGAAATGGGTTTTAACCATGGAAGAAATTGACGAATGGTTCATTTTCGTATGGCCTTCTATCGTGTCGATTATTAGCATCGTAAGAATCACCTTTCAGAGCTTGAACAAAAAGAATTAAGCAGCTGTTAAAGAAAAAATAAAGTGCATACTGGCATGTCTTAGCTTTTCATCCCAACAAAAAAGAGAACCTATTTTCATAAGCTCTCTTCTCAATTCTTTAAAGTTCTACTCTTTACTATACATTACTATCAGGTCCGTTCACATCGTTATCCATTTGCTGACCAACGTAAGTCCCTTTAATTATTTGATCTTGGATATCTCTCATTCCACCTGGAGAGTGAGGCATTAAGATTGAAGAATTTTTCGAGCTTGCTCCGATATCTTTAATCGTATCAAAATACTGCGTCATCAATACGAACTGCATGATTTCTTCATGGGTAACATTGTCCATCGATTCCTTGAAATCTTGAACTGACTCCTTGAAACCACGAACAATTTCCAAACGTTGCTGTGCAATACCTTCCCCAGACAAACGCTTTGATTCTGCTTCAGCCTCCGCTTCTTTTACAATACGGATCTTTTTCGCTTCTGCTTCCTCCAATGCGGCTTCACGCTCACGCTTAGCTGCATTAATTCTGTTCATTGATTCCTTCACTTTGTGATCTGGATCAATATCTGTGATCAATGCTCGAATAATTATGTATCCATACTTTTCCATACTCGCTGCAATGTTCTTCTGAACAGCAATGGCGATATCATCTTTCTTCGCAAAGACATCATCGAGCTCCAATTTTGGAACCTCAGCACGAACATCATCAAAGACGTACGAAGCAATTTGATTCTTTGCATTGTCCATTGAATAGTACGCCTCTTTCACCATTACTCGGGCGACCGAATACTGAACGGAGACTTGCAGGTTAACGAATACATCATCTTTTGTTTTGGTCTCGATTGTTACGTCTAATTGTTGTACCCTCAGATTCATGACCGCCGCCTTTCGATCCACAAATGGAACAATAAAGCCAAGTCCGGAATGGGCCACACGTTGAAATTTACCGAACCGTTCGATAATGTACGCGGTTTGCTCTGTAACCATAATTACAGCCTTGAAAATTAATATTAGCGCGATTACACCAAGTATTATGGGTACTATCGGTATAACTGTTGTTTCATCCAAATCCATCTATTTCAGTTTTTAGTTTGTTTCTATTAAAGTACTCATTCTAATTATCGCTGAACGGAGAAAGCTTCGAAATAATTATAGATTATTTCTATTAATAAATAACAATGATCGATTTTAACTATTTAAGAATTAGTCCATCTTTGAATAAACAAAGAACAAATACTATGAAGACACAAAATATATACCTCGAGCACGCGAATATCACCGTAAACAATTTAGACTCTGCCGTAGATTTCTTTCAGGCAGCTTTTCCCGATTTTCAGATTCGAGGCGGTGGCGATGTAAACGGACGCAGTTGGATACACTTAGGAAATGACGTCACTTACATTGCTCTGAACGAAGCCCTTGAAAAGAAGATGAACGAGAAGAATTATACGAAACCAGGCATCAATCATTTGGGATTTGTTGTAGAAGATGTTGATATTATTGCTGAGCGATTACTTTCCGCGGGATACAAGCGTGATTATCCAAGACAGGAAGAGAATTTCCGAACACGCGAGTATTTTGCCGATGCAGACGGTAACGAATATGAATTTGTTCAATACCTTTCAAATGCAATCAATGAACGCAATTTTTATGATGCCTAAAACCTCGAGCTATGAAAATCAATGAACTGAAAATATACAGCAGTCAATTGGCCGAACAACGAAAGTTCTATTCAGAAGTTCTTGGGATAGCTTGCATCTTTCAATCAGAGGAGAAGGCGACATTTCAAATCGGAAGTTCCCTTCTAACCATTGAATCAAAAAAGAATGCAACTCCTTATCATTTTGCCATCAACATTCCATCTAACAAAGAAAATGAAGTGCTAAACTGGTTGAAAGACCGGGTAACGATCCTCACGGAAAATGGAACTGAATTGCATGATTTCGATTTTTGGAACGCGAAGGCCATGTACTTTTATGATCCGGACATGAATATTGTTGAATTCATTGCTCGCAAGAACCTGAATATTGAACGAGAAATAGCTTTTGATGTAAATCAACTGCTCTGTATTTCTGAGATTGGAATGCCTACACTCGATATTGAATCCAAATTCCAGACCTTGAATGAACTTTCAAACGTCCAGAAGTACAGCGGAGATCTTAATCGCATGCTCGCTTTTGGTGATGAGACAGGATTGTTTATCTGTATAAATAAGCACGTTAAGAAGTGGTTTCCGATTGATGATGAAGCCTTTTCATCAAGTTTTGAATTGGATTTTTCTCAGGGAGAGACCGCCTACAACATCAAATTTGAGAACGATGAAATTAGATTGATTCCATAATTATTCGATTGAGCTGCGCTTTTTGGAACAACTCTTGCTTGCAATAGAACATCAACAAGTAACGTTTAAACAAAAACGCGATATGTAAACAACAATACTCAACCCTTAAATCGATCAATATGAAAAGAGTTAGTTTGATAATTGCAGCTTTCCTGATCTCAGGAATTGCGAGCGCACAGGATTCAGATAAAAAACGCTTCACAACAGGCTTTAACCTTGGAGTGAACCATGCGAATGTTCTACTTCAGGATAATTCGAATGGAAGTATTGAGAATGGACTTGGTTTCCGAATGGGACTGGTTAGTAGCCTTGCCCTTGGACAACGATTTTCAATTGACCCGAAAGCAGAGCTTTCATTCAACACATCGACTTTTTGGGATGGAACGCAAGAGTTCGCCATCAACCCGGTAGATCTTGAATTCATGACGCACTTGAAGGTAAAACGGAAGAAACGAGGCTTAAGTTTATACGCCATAGCTGGTCCTAACGTAAAGATTCCTTTGGGAAGAAATGACGCATTGACCCTTCCTACTCGACAGGATGTCGCACTAGATTTAGGAATCGGATTGGATGTTCCACTTGGAAAGAAAATTCGCATTTCTCCAGAATTGCGTTACTCAATTGGATTGATGAATATTACAGAATCATCGCAGATTAGCGATTTGAAATTCCACAACATCTCTTTACTGCTTAACTTTAGTGGCAGACCGAGATTTTAAGATAATAGATTGAAAGAATCCGCTCGTTCCGATAACTGTCGGAATAGAGCGATTTTTTTGTACACAAAAATCACCTACTTATCCTGAATAAAAAATCCCATCCTGATTAACTCGGGATGGGATTCTGCTATTAGTAGTAAAATACTATTGTATTGTCAATTTCTTTTCTAGATCTTCGAGGTAAGCTCTGAATTGCTTATCCGTTTCAGAAAGATTCGTTACTGTTCTACAAGCGTGCAAAACCGTTGCGTGATCTTTTCCTCCGCAGTGCGCTCCAATGTTCGCCAAAGAAGATTTGGTCATTTTCTTAGAGAAATACATTGAAATCTGACGGGCCTGAACCACTTCACGCTTACGTGTTTTAGATTTCAAGATTTCCAATGGAAGATCGAAATAATCGCAGACTACCTTTTGGATGTACTCGATTGATACTTCGCGCGCCGTGTTCTTCACAAACTTGTCCACCATTTGCTTCGCCAATTCGAGCGTGATCGCTTTCTTGTTCAATGAAGCTTGCGCTAACAATGTATTGAGTGCACCTTCCATCTCACGAACATTCGTGTTGATTGAATAAGCCAAATATTCCACAACGTCTTTCGGAAGGTCGATGCCATTTCCGTACATCTTCTTCTCCAAGATGGCCATTCTTGTTTCCAAGTCAGGCGCTCCAAGATCCGCAGACAATCCCCATTTGAAACGAGAAAGTAAGCGTTGCTCCATTCCTTGCATTTCCACTGGCGGTTTATCACTCGTTAAAATGATTTGCTTGCCATTTTGGTGCAAGTGATTGAATACGTGGAAGAATACGTCTTGTGTTTTCTCTTTACCAGAGAAAAATTGTACATCATCAATGATTAACACATCTATCATTTGATAGAAGTGAATAAAGTCGTTGGTTGTTTGATTTTTAATCGCATCAATGAACTGATGTGCAAATTTTTCAGAACCTACGTACAAAACTGTTTTGTTCGGAAACTGATCTTTAATGGAAATACCGATTGCATGTGCAAGGTGAGTTTTTCCAAGCCCTACTCCACCATAAATCAATAGTGGGTTGAAGGCAGTTCCGCCAGGTTTGTTAGCAACTGCATATCCTGAGGCACGAGCCAAACGATTGCAATCTCCTTCTACGAAGTTGTCAAATGAATAAGAAGGATTCAAATTAGAATCGACATTCACTTTCTTGAGTCCAGGAATGATGAATGGGTTTCGAATTTGCTTCTCATTAATGTTCAATGGCATGGAAACGGGAGAGTTCTTCAAAGCCTTTTTGTTCAATGCAGGAAGTTTCACTGTATAAGGTGTAGAGTTCGTCATGTTGTTTTCCATGATGATACTGTACTCCAAGCGACCTTCTGCACTAAGTTCTTTTTTAATGACCTTTCGTAGTAGGGTAATGTAGTTTTCCTCCAACCACTCATAAAAGAAGTGGGAAGGAACCTGAATAGTTAAGACATCATCTTCAAGTTTCACGGGAACGATCGGCACGAACCAAGTCTTATATGCTTGTAATGAAACATTATCCTTGATTACCTTGAGACACGATCCCCAGACACTTTCGTGATTTCTACTCATGTTATTTGTAATTATTCGTTTCGTATTGTTGTTTGTCGGCAAAAAATTGGAACTGTTCAGAACAGCTTGGTCGTCCGTTTCAGCCGATGACAAATATTCACATAAAAAAGTTTAAAAAAAAGTCGTTTAGGGGTTGATTTTTAAAAAAGTTTTGCTTCTTGAAAATTTAACACTAACTCCTATAATTCAAGCACTCCAACAACACAACATGCGTAAAGAATTAGTAAACAAGGTAGTTAGAACTAGTCAGACTTTGGTACTTCTTGATATGACATGAAAGTACACATTTATATGTAACTTTCGAACGAAAGGAAGAAACTTTTTTGACATCGATACTTATCAACAATGAAAATTGACTTTAAGCACGAAACTACCCTACGAGTTCGCTATGGTGAAACCGACCAAATGGGATATTGCTACTATGGAAATTATGCCCAATATTTTGAAGTGGGCCGAGTTGAAGCCATGAGAAAATTAGGAATGAGCTACAAACAACTCGAAGAGCAAGGGGTAATGCTTCCTGTCTCAGAATTTTCGGTGAAGTATAAGCATCCAGCGAAATACGATGATGCACTAAGAATTACCACGCATATCTCAGAATTAAAAGGGGCGCGACTCGCATTTGACTACATTATAATAAATGAAACTGATCAACTCATCGCCACAGCCCACACGACATTAGTTTTTGTGGCGAAGGAGACGATGCGTCCGATCTCCCCTCCAGAATCATTTGTTACTATTATTGAGCCTCATGAACAAAAATAAATCCTTAGACTTCGTTCCGTTTAATCAAGAACAGTTGAATTCATTTCTTTCGCTTCGCGCGGGTGAAGTAAAATTGGGGGAACGCATTCAGTTTGACGTTTCTAACACAACAAAGTTCGTGATTCTTGGTATTTCAGAAGATATCGGTCCACGAGCGAACAATGGAAATGGTGGAGCCGCAAATGCTTTTAACGCTTTTCTTTCGAAGTTTCTGAACATGCAATCCAATGAATTTCTTTCAGGAGAAGATGTTGCAGTTATCGGTACCATTCACGCAAGTTCCAACTCTAATGAAGTAAGCGCACTGCGTGAAAAAGTAGCGGAGTTAGATAGTTTAGTCATCGGAACGCTCTCCAAAATTGATTTCATCAACACACAATTGATCGTAATCGGTGGCGGTCACAATAACGCCTACCCCATCATGAAGGCTTTGAGCGCGCAACATGATTCTTTGCACATTTTGAACATTGACCCTCACGCCGATTGTCGACCGCTCGAAGGCAGACACAGTGGAAATCCATTTTCTACAGCAATTCTCGAGGAAATCATTTCGTCTTACACCGTTTTTGGACTACACGAACAATATAATAGTACAGCGATTTTAGATTTTCTAAAAGAACACAATTGCGAAACGACATTTTTTGAAAATTACCTCGACGGAAGATCGTTATCTGATGACCTTAAGAACTACCTTGCCTCAAAAGGAAATAGTTTCGGGGTAGAAATCGATCTGGACTGCATCGAAAACATGCCGACATCAGCATTTACACCAAGCGGATTCAGCTTAAATGAAATCAGACAAGCAGTTCGACAACTCGCTAAAAGCAAGCCGATTTACCTTCATTTACCGGAGGGGGCACCAAAAAACCCAGAGGAAAAAACCATCGTCGGAAAGGCATTGGCGTATCTCACAACAGATTTTGTAAAGTCTTCCAAATAATTGCTCTTACAACTCACGTTTTTAGTTATCTTTCGTTCTATACTATAGATGAATATGACTAACACTGATCAAAAATGGACTATCAAGGAATTCCTCCTGAGTTTCTTTCCATTTCACCTCATTGTTGCCCATCTGAAACACAACATGTTCGCCCTACTTTTCTGGGCTCTTCTATTTTTATTCGTAAACGATAGCATCGGATCAGCCTTTGGTGTTCCCTACCTTTTTTTGTCACCTGAATATTTAGGAAACGTTTCAGCCATGTCATTTTTGTTCCTTGGATTTGCTTTTGGTGGATTCATTATGGCCTTTAATACCTATTCATACATTAAACTGGGGCCGAAATTTCCGTTTTTAATGACCTTATCGAAGCCCTTTTTGAAATTCTGCTTCAACAACTCGATACTCCCTATCCTTTTTGTGCTATTCTATATTTATAAGATGTCCGTCTTTCAATCTGGAGACGAATTAGCCGGCGCCCTGGATATTATTGGGTACAATTTGGCGTTTGTGGGCGGTATCTTTGGGTTTTTCGTTGTTTCCTTTTTCTATTTCTTCCCGGTAACACGACGTCAAGAAAAGAAACGACTGAACGAGAAAGAGTTGATCACTTCGCTAACACACAAGGAAGAATCTTGGTACCGACAATATACCATGCAACGCGATAGACGCTATATCTACATTGGAAAAAGATTTGTGTTTCACAGAAGCAGGAGCATCAAACATTTTAATCGCGGAGTTATTTTAAGAACTTTCGCAAAGAACAGAATCAGTGCGTCCGTGTTTGAAATTATTACGATTTGCGCATTTTTCCTGCTGGGACTATTGAACAGTCACGATTTCATGGAAGTTCCTGCTGGGATGAGCATCGTTCTATTAATCACCATTACCCTGATGCTCTACAGTGCCTTGAAATCATGGCTGAATAACTGGGCGATTCCCGTTTTGTTGGTCATCATTGTCTCGATGGATTTCCTTAGCGGTCATACTGATGCTTTCAATTATCGCAATTACGCTTACGGCATGGATTACGATAAATCCAAGGCTGAACCCTACACTATCGCCAATATTCTTGATGTTTCTAGCAATGACTCAATCAACGATCATTCTCGAAATCAATACATCCAAACACTCGAAAACTGGAAAAAACGCACGGGCGAAGCGAAACCGAAGCTGGTCATCCTGAATTCATCTGGCGGGGGCTCAAGAAGCGCACTTTGGACCATGACCGTGCTTGCAAATTGCGACGAACAATTAGACGGAAAATTGAATCAGCACCTGCAAATGATGACGGGAGCGTCTGGAGGAATGGTGGGAGCCGCGTACTATCGTGAGCTGCTTCTTCGCCAGCAAAAAGGTCAAATTGCTTCACTTTCTGATGACCGATATCAACACAATATCGCCAAAGACATGCTGAACAAGTTGTCGTTTATGGCGACAACGAACGACATCTTTATTCGCTATCAAAAGTGCCAATTTAACGGTCATACCTACACCAAGGACAGAGGGTTTGCCTTTGAAGCCCAGCTACACGAGAATACGAATTACGCCATGGATCACACCTTGGGTTACTACCGCGAATACGAAGAAAGTGGAGCCATCCCAACGATGATCTTCTCACCCACTATTATCAATGATGGAAGAAGGTTATTGATGTCTTCTCAACCTCTGAATTTCTTGACTGGACATTACGAAGCAGACCCAACAATCGATTTGGCAAATGAAAACATAGATTTCCTTAGCTTTTTCAGTCATCAGAACGCAGAGGATATTCGCTTTTCAAGTGTACTTCGCGCCAGCGCGACTTTCCCGATGGTGATGCCAATGGTAACGATGCCTACCGAACCTCAAATCCAGTTGATGGATGCTGGGATTCGCGACAATTACGGAGGAAAAACAACTATCCAGTTTCTTCACGTCATGAGTGATTGGATCAAGGAAAACACTTCTGGCGTGATCATACTTCAGATTCGTGACACGAAAAAGATCTTGGATAACACAACGTACCACCACTTCTCCTTCATGGATAAACTCACAATGCCTTTCGGAAATATGTACAAGAACTTTCCGAGAGTTCAAGATTATAACCAAGAAGAATTAATGCGCGTTGCTGCACAATCGCATGGTTTTCCGATTGATCACATCACCTTTAATCTTCGCGAAAAGAAAGAAGATCGGATTTCGTTGTCGTGGCATTTAACCAAGGACGAAAAAAAGAAAATCAAAAATGCCTTCCAGAGCTCTCTCAATAAAAAGGCCTTTGAAAAACTGAAGCGTTTGCTCTAATCGAATCAGTAAAAAGAAACGCTTTTAGTTGTTAATCACTTTATCGATCAACCACTCTCCATCTACTTTTTTCATCAACCAACAGTTAACTCCTACAGTTGTTTGCTTCGATTGATCGCTCCAGTAAATAAAGTACTTTCCAATGGTGTAGTAACTCTTTTCATCATTACCCACAGAAACGTACTCCCAATTTTCATAATCCATTACCAGGAGATTACTCTCATGCCCTTTTGGGCCTCCGTAAAAAGTATCGTAAATACCCTTAAAATAGGCATCTCTCCCTACAATCATTCCAGCAGCATTCGGACTAGGATCGGTTGATGTCGCATTTGCAATTTGAACAGTTTCAGTCGCCAAAAACTTCATGTTATCGAATTCTTGCGCCTCGTATAATTCATTCCAGACTGCAGCAAAAGTTTTCATTTCGCTTACAATTGGAGAATCTGATGATCGATTAGTGGTCTTGCTCATTCTGAATAGATTTAGATTAAGATTAAGTGAATTACAGAATTAATGAATTATTCGTTGAGTTCTGATATACTCCAATTCATTTTTTTCAAATCACGTAGAAATACCTGTTTGTCTCACAAAACACTTCCGCTACGTTTTTTGCACTTTCATATTCGTTATATTTACTAGCAAAACGTAACCACTATGTCATATCTGCACAAGCCACGAATAATATTTTCTGGAGATTTTATCTCAGACGTATCAACAGTTAATAATGATGTTGCTCATTATAACAACGCCACATTTATACCTTCATTTCAAGAATTTGGACAGGGAAGCGACAATGGTTGGTGGAATCCAGAGGGAGGAGCGACTTTCGCTTTTCAAGATTGCTTAATCAAGAAAGTCTGTTATTCTGATGGAACATCAGCGAACGATTCAAGTATCGACGATCTAGTTGGTGAATTCGTGCAAGGTGCAGAGGGAAGATCAGCTGGAAAGATGGTCGACCTGGATCCTCAGCAACAAGGAGTATCTGAATTATGGGCACTTCGTCTAAGAATCGTTACCAAATCAGGAGAAGAAGTCCTTGCTGGTGATATTTTTCCAACAGCATTTAGAGATTTGCAAATGCGCCAAACAGATGGCGGTAAAGTTAATGGTCAGCCACTTGGTGCATCTTGGACAACAGTATTGGAGAACATTGTTTGGGGCGAAAAGGCGGAAAATTATCGAATCCTGAAGGAGCTAAAAGCGCTGACCAATGACAATCGATTGGCCGTGAACTTAAATGGCTTTGGGTACTATTATGCCCATGCTGCAGATGGTCGTTTCTCTTTAGGTAAAGTGATCGGTTCTATCGGACCTTGGTTCGAAGGTGAGCCGCATACATTTACTGCTGAAAGAAGGCTTTATGGAACGAAACGAACTGGTTCTTCAACGTACTTCAACTTTTCAAATTTCCGATTTGATGAAGACTCGAGCTTGCTTTCAATCGACTTCGGGAATTCTTTCCCAATATCAAATTCACTTGGAAACGTAGCTATAAAAAACCATTATATGCTAGGCGTAGCAAACAGCGCATTCAGCAACAGCCCTAGTTCAACGGCAGTTGATTTGACAACGAGTGAATTCACAGCTATTGGAGACCTCGAATACTCTCAAGGTGATTGGTTGATGAAAACTGGAGGGATTATCGATATTAAAGTACCTCAAGATGCTATCGATAAACTCAAGGAAAATCAGTTGTTGCTCATTCGAAAAACTGGCAGTTCCTACACGCTAGTAGCAAGAGAATCGATAGACGGACTTAACTTCCGTGCGGACCAAATGGTTCAACGAATCGATGCTGATGATGAGTCAAATGTTGATTTTTACGCGCGAAAATGGGGGAAACCTGTGGACAGCGGAACTATTTCAATTCAACGTACTCCACCAAATAAGACGGTACCTGGACCAATTTGTCCTACACCTGGCAATAATTTCCCGGCCAGCGGCCTATCGTTTAATTCAACTGCTTTGGAGCTTGGACAAAATGGACAAACTCAATTGAAAATTACTGGTGGAAGAATTAACAATCCTCGCAAGTACCTGGATGGACAGATCTATTTCTTAGGATACTCCTTGGAAGGCACCTCTGCAGACCCGGCAAATACAGGAATGGCTGGTGATCAAATTTCCATACACCTTCGCGACTATTTCCCAGTACCTGACCGTCCAACATGGTCCGACATTTCGGATACCATGCAGCAATTTAGCAACCTCTACCCGATCATGAGTAAGTACTTGGTTGATCTAGCAAGTCGTGAAGCGGTTCTTTCGAAGAGAAAGATTCTCTTATTTGCATTCAGTCAAGACATCAATAGTCCAATGTATATGCCAGTTACGCGTGACCTATCGGAAGGAAAACGATTAACAATTATGAAATGGCTTAAAAGTGCTGGCGCGAACGAACAAACGGAGTCCTTCGCTGTTGCAGAAGGAGAAGCTGCTGGCGCAATGAAATCGGCAGGAAAATCGGTTGGAGCAATGAGAGAATCAGAAGCGGTTTTAGCCGATGAACCAACAAATTTTCACAAAGAAATCATTAACGCTATGCGCTTAAAAATGGCTCAAGGAGTTTCATTTGAAGCAGTAAAAGACACATCTAAACTCTAATCATCATGCTAAAAATAGCCGCACACCATATAGAAGCCATCCAAAAAGCAGAAACGCTTCAAGACTTATACCCATTAGTCCAAAACGCAATTGAGTTAGAGCATGCGACCATTCCTCCATACTTGACAGCCATGTTTTCAATTAAACCTGGCAAAATGCAGGATATCTGGAACATTATTCACTCAATTGTGATTGAAGAAATGTTGCACATGACGATTTCGTCGAACATTATGAATGCCCTTGGCGGAAAACCAGCAATTGATAACGCTAAATTCGTTCCTGAATATCCGGGAGGACTTCCTATGGGAATTGGTGGAGATCTAGTTGTGAATCTTGAAAAGTTGAGCAAGGATGTCGTGAAAAACACCTTCATGGAAATTGAGGAACCAGAGCATCCATTGGATATTCCTGTTCGTACTTTAGAATCTGCTGACACTACCGTTCCTGATTTTCATACTATTGGTGAATTCTACGAATATCTAGATAAAAAAATTCAAGAAATTGCACCAGATGATCTTCCAGGCGACCCTAAGAATCAAGTTACTTCGCCTTTTTTCTCTGACGATGTTCTTTTCCCTATTCTGACAAAAGAAGACATCTCAAAAGCGATAGAAATAATCGTAGAACAAGGAGAAGGAACGAGCACGTCTCCAATTGATTTTGAAGGTGAAATCGCTCACTACTATCGTTTCGAAGAAATTTACCTTGGAAAAGCACTGAAGAAAGACCCAACTGCTCCAGACGGTTATTCATTCTCTGGAGAGGAAATTCCGTTTGATCCAGACGAAGTTTTTCCAATATTCCCTAATACTAAAGCATCAATGCTTGATGTGGGAACTGAGGAGCGCAGGAGAGTGGACGAATTTAATAGAGCGTATTACTCTCTTTTGAACGGATTACACCGCACGTTTAATGGTGAACCGAATCATCTGAGTCAGACGATAGGTCTCATGTTCGATATTAAGTTGCTCGCAGAAAAACTGTGTGGAACTCCTTTCCCAAAAAAGTCTGGATTCAACATCGGACCAACATTTGAATTTGTAGACTAAGCTTATGCGTCAGTTTCTTAGACCTTTTCTCGCCAGTACGGTTTTGGTTATTCTCGTATTCGTGTTTTTTGAAGATGTAGAAGTTTACATCGAAGAAATGATCACGGTTTCACAAACCAATAAGTCGGACTATATCTGGATTAGCGGACTCTTTCTCTCCTCCGATATTCTGCTTCCCGTGCCGTCAAGCATCATCATGTATGCGAATGGACTTGTTCTCGGAACACTTTGGGGAACGCTCCTTTCCTTAGTTTGCGCCTTGATTTCTTCGTGTATTGGATATGTCCTCGGACTGCTATCAGCGAAAACCCTGGGCTCTGAAAAGCGAGAGGAAGCTAGTAATATTCTGAACAAATATGGAATTATGGCAATCATCATTTCGCGCGGTGTTCCAATACTGTCTGAAAGCATATCCTACACTGCTGGCTACATGCGAATGAAGTTCAGAACCTTCTTCCTTTTGAATGTCATCGGTTATTTGCCTATCACTCTTCTCTACGCCTATTTTGGAAGTTTGGGCAGTGATTTAAACATATTCCTGTATTGCTTCGCAGCTTCACTTTTGATCTCACTAATCCTCGTTGTTTTGGTGAAGAGAAACCTAGTATTTAATGAATAAACTTTACTCGATTATTTTTGCTCTCTTGGTAACGGCAAATCTCAACGCCCAAGATTCAAGCAAAGTCCGAAAATTGAAAGTGCTACCAGTGCCAGCTTTTGGGTACTCGCCTGAAACGCGCTATTATGTTGGGGCGGTTTGTTTGTTTACCATGAATCCTTACCAAGATGGCTTAACGCGAACTTCCACTGCGAAGGTTGAGTTCAACTATACGTGGAATCGACAAATAATTCTGGAGGGAGAAATTGATTATTTCTTTAAGGAAGAAAAATGGTTTTTGGGAAGTAACATCCACTACTCCAAATATCCTGATCAATACTTTGGAATTGGAGCTGAGACACTCGATTCAGACGGCGTTTTGTTCCAGAGCAATCGTCTAAAGCTCGACGTAGAACTCAGCAAGAAAGTTCTTCCAAAGACATTCTTAGGCGGTGGGATTCGCTATTTCAACTACAGCAACATAATTTCGCTCTCGGATTCTACTTCTTTGCAAAGTGAGTTAACTAATTTCTCTGATATTGAGATAAAGGCGGACTTTTTCAAAGATGACCGAAATCGGATTTTGACACCAACCACAGGTTCATTTTACAAATTAACCGCTGGAATTAATTACGCGAACGACTTTTATTTGCACCTGTTAGCAGATGCTAGAAAGTACTTTTCTTTCGGTAAGAAAAAGAACAACCTTTTTGCGGCGCGCTTTCTTCAAACCTCTACAATCGGTAACGCTCCATTCTATGATTTGGCAATTCTTGGTGGTGATAGGATCGCGCGGGGTTATTTTTACGGGCGATTTCGTGATCTTCATTTAAGCACCATTCAAGCGGAATATCGCTCTCCATACCTTTGGCGATTGGGGCTAGCAGCCTTCGGTGGAACATCCTTGGTTTACGGAACTGGTCCACTGAGCTCTCAAAGTGTTAAACCAAATGTTGGCGTTGGACTGCGCTTCTTAGTCGATAAAAAGGACCGAACGAATTTACGTTTCGACTACGCAATTGGTCGCGATGGACAGAGCGGTTTCTACGTGAGTTTCGGCGAAAGCTTCTGAGTTGAATCCACCAAAAAAGCGTTTCAGAATTCTCTTAGCATTGCTGCTTTTGAAAACTTGAAACGCTCACTGTAACTTTTAAAACCAGAGTTCGATTAGCTCATGTGTTTTAGTAGTTTCGATCGAAATAGGGTGTTACATTACTTTCACATTATTCCGATCTAGGTATTATCTTTTCTTCACAAGGGCGATATCGTAAACATCGATCACCATTGAACACTTTCCATGTTTTGGAAGCGGTAAATCAGAGACTGTGTATCTGAATTGAATTTCTTGTCCATCAACCGCCATGGCTTTCGGAAAATCTACTGGCATCATTCTGCGATGTACATTCTCCGTTTTAATGTCGATGAATGGCGTTCCGTTTTTTACGCGAATAACTCCCGACGCAACGGACGATTTAACTTCTTTTCTCGACTTCACTGTTATTGGTTCAGCCTTGTCATTAACTTCAATTGACGCTGGCTGTACTTTCATCATTTGCTTAGCCTTTAGGCGCTGCTTCAATTGATGAGTCGATTCACCATCGCTTTGCGCGAATGACATGGAAACCGATGCTAACATTATTCCGAGTACTAAACTTTTCATATTGGTTGAATTTCTTTGTTGATAGTTGAATAACGAATATCGTGCCAAGTGTCGATTTTCTGATTTTCTGATTGTCCGATTGTCCGATTGCCCGAGGATTAATGATAAAGGTGAAACCAAAGTAGGATCCAAGTGAAGCTCTCCAAAAATCTAATAATCCAAAACGATTGTTCGTGTTAGGGATAGCAGAGGATTTCCTTTTTTCAAAAAGAAAGGAACGAATAGCCCGACCCGGAATTAGTAGTGTGAGGGCGAGTTTGAGAGTGTGTTGATTTGTTGAAGAGTGAGTTCGAGTTTGAGAGCGAGGATGTGAGGGAAACGCCCAAGAAAAAAAAGAATTGATTCCTCTCTCAACTTACTTTGCTGGAAGACTCATCACGTACTGGTAACTTTCATTCAACAATTTGAGCATAAGGTTATCATCCGCAAAAACGCTTTCGGGGATGAGCACTTATCCTTTCATCACTGAATTGTGCGAGTGGAATAAGCTCGAATCGAATTCCTCAATGTACTTTTCCTGAACCTCCTTGGAAAAACGAATCCCAAATTCTCCAGCTTTATTGAAAAAAGAAAACATGTGCCCGTTCGCAGATGTGTATGGAACAGTTTTTCCTTTTCGTTCGAAACCGCTGCACTTTGCAACTAGCTCATCGTATCGTTCAAGTTTTGGATCTTTCATGGAGTTGGTTAATGGTGAAGTAAAGATATAAAATAAGGAGAATTAGCTTCGCTGTAACATCCGCGGTTTCCGATTGATTGTCTGATTGTCTGATTGTCCGATGTTCTGATTTTCCGATTTTCCGATTTTCCGATTGGATGTTTAAATAAATTGGTGATAGCATCTATTTAGTAATATGGCAAATAGTCGCTCCGAAATACGAATCAAAACTTATTTTAACCAAAAAGGTCCCGACTTGCGTCGAGACCTCTTCGTTTTAACCTGTAAGTGTTAATAATTGATCCGTGCATATATAAACGATAATCATGCCAAAAGGTTTCACTTTTTTTTCTAGGTTCGATCGAGAATTAACAATTCAACATTCAAAAGTATTTTCATCCGACTCGAAAAGTGCTGACTTTCAGTGTAATTTTGGTACGTGAGAGATGCGAAATCAATAGAAGCGCTAGTACGTTTAATTGAAGATCCGGATGAGACGGTCTTCGGTCATGTGCGCGACGAATTGATGAGTTGCGGAAGCAGCGTGATTCCGATCTTGGAATCGTCTTGGGAAACGGAAGACTACGGCTTGGTTTTTCAATCGCGCATCGAGTCACTGATTCACGAAATTCAATATTCTGAAATCAAAAAAGATCTACAGCAGTGGATCGCCTCTCCAACGAAAGATTTGCTAGCGGGGGCATTAATTGTCTCTCGCTATCAATATCCTAACCTCATCGAAAATGAGATTCACCGAAAGATTCAAGCAATCCGGAAGGACATTTGGTTAGAGCTTAGTGACGATCAAACAGCCTACGAAAAAGTGCGAATCTTCAATAAAGTGTTTTACGGGAAACATGGATTTAGTGGGAATTCGAAAGATTATCACTCTCCACTCAACTCGTGCATCAACACTGTTGTTCAAACCCGAAAAGGGAATCCATTGAGCCTTTGCGTGCTCTACTCCATTATCGCTCGATCTTTGGATATGCCGATCTACGGTGTTAATCTTCCGAATCATTTTGTGCTGACCTACCTCGATGAAGATGGAATGATTACCATGATCGACCCTGAAAACAAATACGGGAACCTATTTTATATCAACGCGTTTTCAAAGGGAGGTATTTTCGATGCAGATGAAATTCGTGCATTTTTGAAAGGATTGAACAAACCTGAGCTCCGCGAATATTTCGAACCGTGCTCCAACTCTTCGATTATCATGCGCATGTTGACGAACCTGATCAATTCATTTCAGCAAGTTGGAAACAAGGAAAAAGTGACCGAACTCACTGAACTCCGCAATCTATTTGATCTGGATATCTAGATCAAATTTCTGTAATTCATTAAACAATTCTGTCGTCAAATCAACCTTTAAAGATTTTGAAGGAAGGTGCACTTCGATGTTATCCAAAGGATCAAAAACGGTGAATCGAACTGGGATTGTACCTGTATTCTGGTCGAAGATTTTCGTTAAATCCGTAATCATAATTTGATCCAAGGCCTTCATCGATACTTTCAAATTCAAGCTGTTCGCCTTTGCATCTTTCAAGTTTGAGAGCAAATCGATCGAGTGAATAGAGAACTCCAATTCTGATCTTCTCGGTGGCACCTCAATTCTACCTTTCACCGAAACGAAAGTCCCTGGATTTAAGAAGTGTTTGTATTTCAAATAATTCTCTCTCCAAAGGAAAATCTTGTAGGAATCGTTGTAATCTTCGAGGGTAATCGTTCCGAAAGGATCACCTTTCCGAGTGAAACGATGTTCAGCGTCAGAAATAATTGCTGCGATGAGGACTTCCTTGTTCGCATTGGCCTTCATATCGTTCAGCATGGTTACATTACCAGAGCAAAATGCTTCGATTTCCATTCTAAAGTCATCTAGCGGATGTCCAGAAATGAAAATTCCAATCACTTCTTTCTCCTTGTTGAGTGCATAAATGTTGCCCCACTCTTCCGATTCTGGAATCGTCGGCTCCGGCAATTTCGCACCAGAATCTCCTCCAAACAAGGATGCTTGTGATGAGTTCTCGCTGTCTTGGAAAGCAGATCCAAAGCGTACGAGATTATCCAAAAACGTTCGGCCATTTCCGTCTTCCTTGAGATACTGTGCTCTGTGCGCATTCGGGAAAGAATCAAATCCTCCTCCGTACACCAGACTTTCAAATGCTTTTTTGGAACAAACACGCAGGTTTACCCTTTTGGCCATGTCAAATACTGATACAAAAGGCCCAGATTCCGCTCTTTTCTCAATGATTTCATTCACAGGAGCCGATCCTAATCCTTTAATCGCACCTAATCCAAAGCGAATCGCTCCTTCTTTGTTCACGGTGAAATGGTAATTCGATTCATTTACATCAGGCCCAAGAACTGGAACACCCATTCGGCGACATTCCTCCATAAAGAAGGTCACTTGCTTGATGTCGTTCATGTTGTTACTCAACACGGATGCCATGTATTCAGCAGGGTAATTCGCTTTCAGATAAGCCGTTTGATAAGCGATCCAAGCGTAACACGTCGAGTGCGATTTGTTGAAGGCGTACGATGCAAATGCTTCCCAATCCTTCCAAATTTTCTCCAGCGGTTCGGCATCATGTCCTCGTTCTCCACCTCGCTCAATGAACGCAGGCTTCATTTTATCCAGTACGTGCTTCTGCTTCTTACCCATTGCCTTTCTCAAGGTATCCGCTTCACCCTTCGTAAATCCAGCTAACTTCTGAGAAAGCAACATTACTTGCTCTTGGTAGACAGTAATTCCGTATGTTTCTCCCAGGTATTCCTCGCAGGCATCTAAATCATAAATGATGTCCTCGTCTCCGTGTTTTCTTCGGATAAACGATGGAATGTACTCCAACGGACCTGGTCGGTATAGGGCGTTCATTGCAATGAGATCGGCAAATACCGTAGGTTTCAACTCCCTCATGTACTTCTGCATTCCGGCAGATTCATATTGGAAAATTCCAACTGTTTCTCCACGCTGGAAGAGCTCGTATGTTGGAACATCATCAATAGGAAACACTTCAGGATCGAGTTCAACTCCATGTCGTTCACGCACGTTATTCACAGCGTGTTTGATCAGGGTCAATGTTTTCAACCCCAAGAAATCCATCTTGAGGAGCCCCGCCTCTTCCGCTACGGAGTTATCGTACTGCGTACAGTACATATCTGAATCCTTCGCTAATGCAACTGGAACATAATTGGTAATATCGTCAGGCGTAATAATTACACCACAGGCATGAATTCCGGTATTTCGGACGGAGCCTTCAAGTTCTCGCGCTTTATTCAAAACTTGCGCGGTTAAATCGCTTCCTTTCGCAATGCTTTTCAATTCGTTCGCACGATTAATGTCTTCGGTATTGTTCTTCAATTTATCGCGCAGGGCACTTTCTGAAAGACCGAACAACTTGCTCAAGGAAATATCTGGAATCAACTTCGCGAGGCGATCGGCATCTCCCAATGGTAAATCCATCACACGGGAAGTATCTCGAATCGACGATTTTGCTGCCATCGTACCGTAGGTAATGATCTGTGCCACCTGATTTGCGCCGTATTTATCAATTACCCACTTGATTACATCACCACGACCTTCATCATCAAAATCAATATCAATATCGGGCATGGAAACACGATCAGGATTCAAGAAACGCTCAAAAAGCAGATCGTACTTGATGGGATCGAGATTGGTAATCCAAAGGCAATATGCCACTGCTGATCCCGCTGCCGATCCACGACCTGGACCAACTGACACACCCATGTCTCGTGCCGCACGAATAAAATCCTCAACAATCAAGAAGTACCCGGGATACCCCGTATTCTCAATAACCGAAAGTTCGAAATCTAAGCGTTCTTCAATTTCTGGTGTGATTTCTTCATAACGCTTTTTTGCACCTTCATACGTGATGTGTCTAAGGTATTTGTTCTCTCCGCGCTTTCCGCCGTCTTCACCATCCTCAGCAAAAACAAATTCTTCGGGAATATCAAAAGCAGGCAAAAGTACATCGCGTGCAAGCGCATAGTGCTCACACTTATCAATTATTTCATCAATGGACTCAATTGCTTCAGGGATGTCCATGAACAATTCCTTCATCTCTTCTTGCGATTTGAAGTAGTATTCCTCATTGTCCAATCCGTATCTAAACCCACGCCCTCGTCCTTTCGGAGTTGAAACGAGTTCGTTGTCCTTCACACAGAGTAATACGTCGTGTGCAGAAGAATCATTTCGATCGATGTAGAAGGTATTGTTGGTAGCAACCAACTTGACTTCATGCGCCTGTGAGAATCGAATCAGGGTTTCGTTTACACGATCTTCATTGTCTTGCCCGTGGCGCATCAATTCGATGTACAAATCATCACCAAATTGCTCTTTCCACCAAACCAAAGCTTCTTCAGCTTGCTTTTCACCTATGTTTAGAATCTTGCTGGCTATTTCTCCATAGAGATTTCCAGTCAAGACGATAATATCTTCTTTGTGCTTCTCAATTGCGGCTTTGTCAATTCTAGGAACGTAGTACATTCCTTCTGTGTACGCAATAGAAGCAAGCTTGATCAAATTATGATAACCTGTTTTGTTCTTTGCTAATAAAACGACCTGATAACCATTGTCCTTTTGGGATTTGTTGGTGAGGTCTTGACATACGTTGAATTCACATCCAATAATTGGAATTAATTCTTGTTCGTCAAATGCTTCTCCACTCTCTTCCGCTTCCTTTCTTCTCGCTTGAACATCTTTGTTATGACCTGAAATGGCTTTTTCGAAGTGAAAGGCAGCCATCATGTTTCCAGTATCTGTAAGGGCAACTGCACGCATTCCAAGCTCCACTGACTTGTTCACAAGCGACTTCACTTGACTCGTAGATTGAAGAATGGTAAACTGTGAGTGGTTGTGCAAGTGAGCAAATGAACAAGCATCCAAACGCTTCTGCGCCTCGCTTTTATCAACGGTCGGAATAGCGCTCTCCTCTGCTGGAAGCTGCTCTCGAATTTTCTTACTTTCTTCTTTGAGGTTGAGATGTTTCAGTCCAATCGTGCCAATTGGCGCAGGATTGAAGGCTTGAAAATCGGCAATGTATCGTTCCTCTTGTTGCAGTTGCTCTGGACGAAATACTCCTCGGCGCAACAATTCGAAGAAACAGCGCGTTGTCGCTTCTACATCGGCAGTGGCATTGTGAGCCTCAGCAAAAGGTTGCTGGAATAAGTAATCGTGTAACTCCGTTAAGGTTGGAAGTTTGAATTTTCCTCCACGTCCTCCGGGAATTTGACAAAGCTTCGCGGTATCCTCTGTACAGGTATCAAGGATCGCTGAATCATTCATGGTTGTTTGAATTCCCATTCGATGGAATTCACAGCCCCAAACATTTAAATCGAACTTGATATTTTGTCCAACTACGAAATTCGCTTTTGCTAAGGCTTCGTTGAACTCGTTTAACCCATCAACAAGATCAATTCCTTGTTCCAAAGCCAACTCCGTGGAAATACCATGAATTTGCTCCGCATCGTAAGGAATATCAAATCCTTCTGGTTTGATCAGGAAATCTCTGTGCTCGATGAGCTTCCCCATGTCATCGTGCAGCTGCCAAGCCATTTGAATTACGCGTGGCCAGTTATCCGTATCGGTTATTGGTGCATTCCAATTCCTCGGTAAACCAGTTGTTTCGGTATCAAAAATAATGTACATATCGCGTCGAATTCGGGAGATTAAAGATAGTCAAAATTCGAGGGCGAAAAGTGATGGTTGAGAAGGAAATATTAACATGTTTTGAACGGACGGATTGCAATTCGACAGGCTAAGTGCTGAATGAAAGATTGGGCTTTGGATCGGCTAAGTCCACGAGCTTCTTCCATTAAAATTAGAGCGTACGGGCCGAGCAGAGCCCAGGTCCAACTACAAAAAGCGCGCCTCCTTAAAAAGAGGAACGCGCTTGTGCTAAATTATAGATTAAACTTACTTCACTGGAGCTCCTGTAGAATTGACAGGTGCACCCGAGGTCGGTTTCGGAAGAACGTTCCCTTTGATGCGGATGACTTTCACGGGTGTATTTACCGCGTTTGAATTGATCGTTACGCTTTTGTTGATCGCTCCGGGATTATTCGTATTGTATTTCACTTTCAATTCACCTGTTTCACCTGGCGCGATTGGATCCTTTGGCCATTCAGGAACAGTGCAACTGCACGAACCTTTCACTTTACCCAAAACGAGCGGCTCGTTTCCAGTATTTTTGAAGGTAAAGGTACAGTGACCATCGGCACCATGTTTTACTTCGCCGTAATCGTGGACTTCTTTAGTAAAGGTGATTTTAGGTCCGTTTTGAACTGCCACGTCTTGAGCAGAAGAGTTAAACGAAAACGCAAGCATTACAAGCATTGCGACTGTAGAAGAAATTAACTTTTTCATAAGATGTTTTTTAATTGTTTAGGACCAAACTACATCATGAAAAGAGAACTGAAAAGTTACTTAACAAGGCATTAACAGGGTTAACAAAGCTTTAACCAGCCTGTAACAACTATTTAAGAGATCAAGCAAATTCATTGACAATTCCCTTCCTAGAAACGAAAAAATCCACATTGATTCCGAAGGGTATCGGACAATGTGGATTCACTGGTCAAATGACCTAGTATTTACTGCTACTTATGCTGCTGCTTTCGCTTCAGCTTTCATTGCTGCTTTTTCTTTCTTCAAAGCCAATTTCGCCGCTTTCTTTTTTGCTTTCGCTTCTTTTTTCAAACGTTTCTTTTCAGCTTTTGCTTTCGCTTTGATTTGTTTCTTCGTCAAAGGTGCTACTTCCTCCGCTTCTTCACGTACAGGAGGAACTTCTTCCACAGCGTCTGCTACAGGACCTGCTTCAGCAACTGGAGCAACTTCTCCTTCTGGAGCTGGCGCCAACACTGTTCCTTTAATGCGAATTACTTTAACGGGTGTGTTCACTGCATTTGAAGTGATTGTAACGCTTTTGCTGATTCCTCCAACACGCTTCGTGTCGTAAGTAACGTCAATCTTTGCTGAGGCACCTGGTGCGATAGGCTCTTTTGGCCAAGATGGAACTGTACATCCACATGATCCTTTTGCATTGGAAATCATTAAAGGTTCACTACCTGTATTTGAAAATACGAAAGAGTATGTTCCGTTTCCTTTGTGAGCGATTTCACCGTAATCGTGAACATCTTTTTCAAATTCGATAACTGCTCCTTGACGAACTTCTTGCGCCATTGCCGTCGATGTCATAGCTGCGAAAGCGAGCACTAAAAGGGATAAGATTGACTTTTTCATAATGTTTGTATTCTGATTTGTAGTATGAATTACAAAGATGATTCCAATTTTTAAAATTTCCGCAAAAAAGTTGAAATGATTTTGAAAAAGATGCTCATCCTAAGAATTGAAAGTCCTCTAAGATTTGCTGGCAGACTTTCTCAACGACACTTTGATGCTTGCAACATTCATGCCCTTCGTCATTGATTATCTCAGGATTCAACTCAAGTTTTTTAAACCAAGAGCTGCTCGGACCATTTTTCTCCAACTCACCAAAAAACAAATTTATTGGCGACGAAGGTTTCGAGGTTTCATTTCGCAAACGCGTCGCTGAAATCAAGTAAAGAGATGATTGTGACTGGCTCAATGCATACTTCCATGCTATTGTACCTCCGACGCTAAATCCAAGGATCACTTTTGGTTGAATGTCTTTTGAAATTAAGTTTTGCGCAGCTCGCTCAATTCCGCCCTGCACGAATCCACCATGAACTTGGCTCTGCGGAAGTAAATGGATGTCCGCCAATTCACGACTGTCCAACTGAGTTATTTCAAAAAAAGGGGATAAAATTCTTACATATTCCTTCATCCAATGTTCCTTGGAGTTTCCGTAAATATCGGAGAGAATTGCAAGTTTCGGTTTATTCATTGGGCACTACTTTCACTTTGAATCGAATCTTGTGCAACTTCTTTTTTGTATTTGCTACAAGGACAATTGTGCGATCTTGGAAGTAGTATTTTTCTTTCGTGTCGAAAGTTACCTGAAGCGGGAATGTTTCACCCGGTAGAATGGGGTTTTCAGGCAGAATTGCTTTTGTACAGGTGCATCCAACCTTGTAATCGGAGATGATTAAGGGCTCATCTCCATCGTTCGTGATCATGTATTCGTGACTGAGCATTTCCCCTTGTTTTGTCGTCGGGAATTTGTGCACAGACTTGTCTATACTAAATTCCGCCTCTTGACAAAAGCCAAGGGCGGAATTCAATGCTATAATTATGATCGCGAAAAATAGCCTCATTTAATCATTTTGATTAGTTCGTTGGTCCTCCAACCTGAACTGGCGCACCAGACGTTGGTTTAGGAAGAACATTTCCTTTGATACGGATTACTTTAACTGGAGTATTCACTGCGTTAGAAGTAATTGTTACACTCTTGTTAATTGCTCCTGGACGCTTCGTATCATACTTTACAGTAATTGAAGCAGTTTTTCCTGGTGCTAGTGGCTCTTTTGGCCATGAAGGAACAGTACACCCACAAGATCCTTTTGCATTTTGAATAATCAACGGCTCAGAACCAGTGTTTGTAAAATCGAACGTACATTGTCCGTTACCTCCGTGCTTTACTTCACCGTAATCGTGAGTTTCTTTTGCGAATTCAATTTTCGCTCCTTCTTGCAATTGCACAGCTTCTTGAGCCATAACCGCTGACATCGAACCTGCCGCGAAAACCATCATCAAAGAGAATAGTACTTTTTTCATTTTTTATAGGTGTTTGTTTAATTTTCTATTGTTTTAAAACAAATATAGTGCAAGTTTTTTAAGTGCACATATTTTTAACACATCGTTAACAGCGCCTTAACTGGGCTGGTTCTGTTGTTTAATTAGCTCCTCAAATGTTAGATCAATTGTTTCAAGTCGTGATTTGGATTGATCGAGGATTTCAGGATCCAAATTCGGGTATTCGTTGATCAATTTCTCTAAATAATAGCGCATTTTCTCCTTGTCACGGGGTTGCACTTCCATGTCGTAGTACATTGCGTTACTCTGCAAAACCAACCAACGTTGTTCATATTTCGGGTAGTTCTCAATCAGAGAATCTGCATATTTCACAGAAAGGTCTGGGACTCCCATTGCTGAATACATCATCGATACTTTATGAAGCGAAAGCGCTGCGTCTTTGTCTTTTGGATACGAGCGATACATAAGTTTCAATTTCTCGATACATGCCTGTTGAACGAGGTTCGTCACTTTCTTATCGGTGCCGTTATCTTGAGAGATTTTAGTTAGCGAATCTTCCAATTGCTTGATTCCAACTCTGAGCACGTCGGCTTCAGGAACTTCAGTGGAGTAAAATCCATCCTCTCCATTCGCGTTAGCATCGTCCTCTCCTCCACAACTCAAAACGAGAGCGGCAATTGTCATTATTCCAAGCAAGTACTTTATCATTTATTCTGTATTAAGTTCGTTGTTTTTTGCGCAGTGGAAATCTCATGCGATACGTTACTTTCACGATTCCCTTTGAAATGTTTGTCAAGCGTTTTGTCAATAGGCGTTTCTTCAATGGAGAGATTCTGTCGGTAAACAAGACTCCTTCAACGTGATCGTATTCGTGCTGAATAATTCGAGCGGCGTATCCTTCATATGATTCCTCCTGCAATTCCCAATTTTGATCGTAATACGTAATCAGGATTTTCTCTTTACGATAAACTTCTTCTCTAATATCTGGAATTGATAAACATCCTTCGTTAAATGCCCATTCCTCGCCTGATTCTTCCTCAATAATTGGGTTGATGAACACTTTTTTGAAGCCTTTGAGTCCATCTGCTCTTGGATCTGGTTCTTCTTCCGCATCTTCAGCGAAAGGTGATCCGTCAACAATGAATAACCGAATGGATTTCCCAATTTGTGGTGCAGCAAGTCCTACACCAGATGCTTCGTACATGCTTTCGAACATGTTCTCGATCAATTCATCTAATCCTTCATATTTGCTATCGATTTCCTCTGCTTCGCGCTTAAGAATTGGATCGCCGTATGCTACAATTGGTAATATCATCCTAAAATTATTGTTTCACAAAATTAGTGCATATATATGAAATTCCTATCAGAAAGAGCGATTTCAAAGGTGTTTTATACAGCTCTTATTGCCCCAAGTAAGATTGAAGAATGATCGTTGCACTCACCTTGTCGACCAATCCTTTCTGTTTCTTTTGCTTTTTGGATGCCCCAGCGCTGTGCATAGAAGCTGATGCCATTTTAGATGTAAATCGTTCATCTAACAAGACCACTTCGGCTCCCATGAACTGTTTCTGAAGCGCTTCTTTGAGCAGGCGCACATTTTCAGATACGTGACTATCTTCATTGTTCAAGCGTTTCGGCATTCCAAGAACGATCGTTGTGAATTGTTCTTTCTTTTGAAGATCGATTAAGAAATTCATCAGGTTCTTTGAATCCACAGTGTCCAATCCGAAGGCGAAAATTCTACTTTCGTCCGAAATAGCTAAACCTGTTCGCTTCAAACCGAAGTCAATGCTTACTGCTTTTCCCATTGTCGCAAAGATCGCTGAAAAAAATCAATAAACCTTCACTTTTGGAAACGCGATGCAAGCAGGATGATTATTTTTGTGTCAGAAATATAGAAGCATGAGAACGATAATTGAAGCAGCTTGGGAAAACCGAGATTTATTGAGTAAACCAGAAACGATTGAGGCGATTGAACACGTTATTGAATCAATTGATAAAGGACATTTGCGCGTTGCAGAACCATTGGACAATGGTGAATGGCAGGTAAACGAATGGGTTAAGAAGGCAGTGGTTATGTATTTTCCAATTCGCAAAATGGAAACGATTGAGGTTGGTCCCTTTGAATTTCACGACAAAATGGCCTTGAAAACGAACTACAAGGAATTGGGTGTTCGGGTTGTTCCTCATGCCATTGCGCGATACGGTGCTTTTGTTGCTCCTGGAGTAATTATGATGCCTTCGTACATTAATATTGGTGCATATGTTGATTCCGGAACAATGGTGGACACTTGGGCAACTGTTGGCTCTTGTGCGCAAATAGGAAAAGACGTTCACCTTAGCGGTGGTGTCGGAATTGGAGGTGTTTTGGAACCGTTGCAGGCAGCACCTGTTATTATTGAAGATGGAGCATTTATTGGATCACGCTGTATTGTGGTTGAAGGTGTTCACGTTGGAAAGGAGGCTGTTCTTGGCGCAAATGTTGTTTTGACGAAGTCGACGAAGATCATTGATGTTACTGGATCTGAACCAAAAGAAATCAGAGGATATGTTCCTGAGCGAAGCGTAGTGATTCCTGGATCCTACACAAAACAATTCCCAGCGGGAGAATTTCAGGTTCCTTGTGCATTGATTATCGGACAGCGAAAAGCATCAACAGATTTAAAAACATCATTGAACGAAGCTTTAAGAGAGCACAACGTAGCTGTATAGAGGGTTAATTAAATGTTAAAAGTTCGATTAATTGCTTTTAGGGATCGTTCAATTAACAATTTTTCACATCTTTGGCATAGGCTTTGTAGAAGCACGACCAAACAATTTATTGACTAACGAATAATTATTATGAAGAAGATTTTACTTTTTATGGGTGTAGTAGCATTAGGTTCTACAGCTATGGCTCAAACACAAGTTGGGCAAGGAGACTTTATTATCGATCCGTACATTGGAGTTCCTAACTGGGCAAACAGTACTATGTACAATGACCTCAATTTCACTGATGATTCAGGTGTTACTGATTACAAAGTGAACGGTGGACAAATTAGCTACGGTGGACGTATCGAGTATTTACTGTCTGATGATTTCGGAATTGGAGCTGATGTGAACTACGAAGTTTCTGGTTTCAACTACAACGATACTCGTTCTGTATATGATGAGTCGACAATGACGTATGTAGATCAGAAATACAACTACGATTACAAAGCAAAGAAATTGCGTGCAATGGTTCGTTTGGACTACCACTTCGTTCAAAACGAGCGTGTTGATGCATACACTGCTTTCGGTGCTGGTTACAAAAGCATTAATCGTGTTACTGAATCAACGGATCCTGAGTACAACGACGAAGATGTTGATGGATTGATTGGCGGAAACGGTGCTATTTTCCCAATCTCATTGAGATTAGCATTAGGAACTCGTATCTACTTCACGAATAATATTGGTGCTCACATCGAGCTTGGTCTTTTCGGTGGATCGATTATCCAATTTGGAGTTTCAGTTAAGCTTCCAACTTACTAAGAAGAACATACTTTAAATAAAAAACGCTCGTCCTATTGGATGAGCGTTTTTTTGTGCCCTTATTTTGATCTTGATCGAAGCGCGTTAGGGGTAGCAATGGAAAACCTCCTTTCCGATAGCTATCGGAAGGAGTTTGAAGAGAATAACCCGCCCGAACGCCCACAAAAAACAAGACATTAGTCTTTAACTTCGTGAATCTTTGTCTTCCTATTTTTTCATTTTTACTGCCAATTTATGACTTGCTCTGTACCTCCGAAAGACTTAAATGTACTGCTTCGCAGGTCTTGCGTAGATGCAGAACACGCCATGTCATTGGCCTAAAACAAAAAATTATGAAGACAATGATGAACTTAGAACAAGACAACTTAAGCAAGAAGGTTAGACTATTTCGACAGTTGTTCGAACTGCAAATTGAACTAGAAGCTTCGATGGAACGGGAAAAGGAATACAGTCAGGAGTTGAAAGCAATCGCTGATTCAATAGACGGCTTATTTGAAAGAATTCTCAAAAGTGAGAAGAATTAATCAGCAACAAAAAAGCAGGTATGAAAATGCTTCATACCTGCTACTAAAATTTCTTGAATTTCTCGATTCTACTGAATCACCAATCGCTCTACTGAGTTTCCGGTATTTACAAAGTAAACTCCACTTTTCAAGTGATTCAGGTCCAATTCGGCATGGGTTGTTTCCAATTGTGCTTGATACACCAATTTCATGTTCACATCGTAGATCAACACTTCTGAATCAATATAACCTTCCTCAAACGTCATTTTCACGTCTCCAGAAGAAGGATTTGGATAAATCTGGAAGTTGCCTATTTCAGGATCGGTAATTCCAACCGTAGGATCAGAAATCTTACTTACTCCTGTGCTCGTAGCCACCCAAACATCATCATTCCCATCAATTGCTAATGCTCGAATAACAGGACCAACAAGTCCATCTGCCACTTTGTATTCAATCCAGCCTACTCCGTTGTAAGCGCAAACTCCACCTTCTGTGACCAAGTAATCTACGTAAACTCCTGCCCAAATAATTCCTTGAGAATCCATTTCGATATCTTCAATAGGATTCAATGTATCCGGTGCAGGAAGCGAAAACATTGTGGTGTGATGCGTGATGAAATTATCTCCGCCATCAAACACAGAAATTCCTTCAGAGGTTCCAATCCAGTTGTTTCCTGAAGCATCATTCACAACAGCACGAATTCGATTATCAATTAAGCCGTCAGCGTCATCGATGATGTTCGCACCAATCGTTCCTCCAGAATAAACGTACACTCCACTCAATCCAGTTCCCATCCAGATATCTCCGTTGGACATTACATCGATTTCGTTGACACCTCCAAACGGAAGTCCTTCCGCTGTTCCGAAATTTGTCCATGTCCCTCCGTCATAAACGGAAGCTCCATTGTTTGTTCCAAACCAGATTTCTCCAGCATCTTCTGAAATGCATTTGATTTGATTGTTGCCTAAACCGTCAGCTGTCGTATAGCCAGTCCATGATGTTCCGTCATATACGCTCACTCCGAAATCGGTTCCCACCCAAACATCACCAGATTCGGAAACGTAAATCGCTTGAATGGTATTGTCGACCAGTCCGGGGTCAGTTGTCGTAGTATGATCTGTCCATGTGGCGCCATCAAATACGGACACACCGTTTTGCGTCCCAAACCAAATATTGTCACTCGCGTCAACATCCACGCAGTTCACATTGTCAGCAAGTAATCCGTCTGCCGATGTATAATTCGTAATTGTCTGCGCCTGAATCAGCCCTGCCAGGAGAACCGCGCAAGCTGTTAGAATGTGATTTTTCATATGTTACTTATTTGCTATAATTAATTTTTTCGTGATTTCTTTATCTGAGAAGGTTGCATGAATGTGATACACCCCACTCGAGAAATCGCTGGTGTCAAATACAATCATTCCTTCATTATTGGTTTGGAAGGGCGCTTCAACAGTTCGTCCATCCAT
Source organism: Crocinitomicaceae bacterium (assembly GCA_029252405.1). Lineage (GTDB taxonomy): Bacteria > Bacteroidota > Bacteroidia > Flavobacteriales_D > Crocinitomicaceae > UBA4466. The sequence continues at coordinate 3,684 of JAQXBM010000049.1, read as the reverse complement.
GCTGTAAATTCGAATCTCTGCAGATTCATTTGAATTCAATTTTATGTTGACTACATCTTTCGCTGGGTTTGGAAAGAGGAAAATTTCTTCTGACACCACCGATTCATTTGATAGGGTGTTCTTATCATTGAATGTTGGATACAATTCCTGAAACTCACCTACTCCATTTGGATATCGGCCATAACTCACGACCGAATATTGCTTATCAAAACTCACCGAGTCGATAACAGTTCCTCCCGAATAATACAACCAAAGCGAATCTCCCTCGGCGTCCAATTTGAAGTTCGCATGGTACCCAGCTTGCGTCGTATCTTCATCTGCCCAGACTATCATGTAATTTCCTGGTTCGATTACAGCATCTGGCAGTTCCCATTTCGTAGGGTTTGATGCCTCATCTGATAGAAACAAGCCCGAAGTTGAAATTTTGTAATTCGTTGAATTAAACAGTTCAATCCAATCATCGTACTGATCATTTGCATCGGCTCGCGTGAATTCATTTTTCGCCATTACTTCATTGATCACCAAATCTTGGTAGCCAATTGGCGAAATAATTTCGTGAAATTCGTACGCTGCTCTCTCAGGAGAGAATCTTCCTGCTGAATCATTTTCTGCGTAGATGTAGTATTGAACTACATTCGCAATGTCTGTAATTTGCGCACCATAAACATTATCACTAGCACTTCCGTCTGAGTGGTTTCCGTCGTCATACATAACTACAGTTTGAAAACTTTCACTTTCTGAAAAACGGTACGCCATCAAAACATTCAGATTAGCATCAGCAACTTCGGCTGTGATCCAAATATTATCTCCAGCAGTTGTTGCGGCCGGAACTGAAGCCAAATTTGAAATCGTCGGTGCTCCAGAAAAACCAGGCAGACCCATTAAATAAGTCGCACGGTCATCCATAAGTTCCGTAATCCCAGGATAATCCACTAAATCGGAAACTGTTGACGTCAAATTATCTGTGAAATCAGTATTTGAATAGAATTTATTGGTGTCTGCAATCACATGGCTTTGAATCACGTTTTGCATCGTTTGAGCCCGAGTTAAGTAATCATTATTGCTAAAATTCTCTTCAACGATTGTTCGCATATGAGCAAGATACATTCGCTGCTGCGTTGCATTTGTCAGCAGAAGTCGGATCAACGATCTTGGTTGAACAGAAACACTATTTACATGCTGTAAAGGATCGATTGTTTTTGCTTCGTTGATGGTGAATCCATCCCAGTTAACCGAAGCATCTGATAAGCGATAACTCCCAAACGACATATTCATGTCCCAAAGAATTGGGTTGAATTTGCCTGCGACATCTTTTACCAAATAGTAATTCTGCGCGTAGCCGATGTAACTATCAAAGTTGATTACCGCGTAATTGAATGCGTGCATCCAAAGCGTGCGATCAACATTCAATTGATTTTCTATTGTCGCCGGATTATCGTTCAAGGAATCAATGAAGTTCAGCAGGTCATACCAACCTTCTTCTTCATCAGACTTTAATTTATACAAAGGAAAATAGTCCGAAATTGAACTTCCTGGTGAATTACTCAGATTAGAATTCTCACCGTTTAAATCCAAGCTTTCCGGATTGCATTTGAAGAAAGTCGTGATCCTAGAACCGTAGTGAGTGTCAAGGAAATCTTTGTTGACTGCTTCGACATTTGTGTACAATCCAATCAAGGTATCGTTGACATAAACATTGGCATAATTCGAACGAGAAGACGGCATGTATTTCCGCGCGATTTCATACGACAAGGTTTCTCGAACAAATGATGGATCTTGAATAACGTTGCTCAACTTAATTTTATTGAACCCTTCGTATTCTTGATTGGAATGTGTGTAATCCAGAGAAATATTGAATGGGTTCTTCACCCTGCTTGAGCTGTAAGAGCTAAATCCTTTGTATCGAATTCCAGCATCAGAAAAGAAAGTTCCATTCACGGAAACATCTCCCAACAACCGTCCATTTTCACCAACAACGTAAAGACTATCCAAGATTTCATCCCAATTTGGATCGTCGAAATAAATTCGAATTTCTTGCACACTATCAACAGCGTAAAAATCCGACTGTGCAGTCAGATTTTTACACCCACCAAATAGGACGATGGTCAATAATATGAGTTGAATGTTATTTTTCAATGGCTATCGAATCGTTGTGAGTTTCTTCGTGATGACTTTTTCGTTGTTGAAGTTCAATTTCACAAAGTAAACTCCTTCAGGAAATTCTGTTAGATCTAGTTCCAAGGTATTCTCCACTTCCTTGATCACTTTCCCGAACATGTCAACAACTGTCATTTTCAAATCATTTTGCCCTAAAGAGAAACCGTCGATTTTAAATACTCCCGTCGAAGGATTAGGGTACAATTCTACTTGAGAAATTGTTTCTTCAGAAATAGAAGCGATTCCACAAGGATCCGATCCTAAAAGTGCGATAATTCCTGGATCATCGCATTCGTAACGGAAGGCCTTTGTTGGACTTGCATTATACTGCCAAACGACTGTCCCTGATTGATCAACTTCGTACATGTAGTTTTGAGATACATTCACAAAAACATTTCCGTTCGACATTGTTTTACTTGAACCTTGTCCAGAGTATGACGCCAAGCACTCGTGTCTCCAATCATAAGTTGAAGGGGCGTAAGATGTTCCCGCTGTGTATGAATAGGTGAATCCTGAAGCTGGTGCTGCAATCGCATCAATAACAGATGAATTTCCAGACCCTCCTGAATTATTAAACACTTGAATCATACCAGCGTTTGGGCGACCGTCGTCTTCAATCCAACGTGGATCGTGGACAGCATCAGTGAAAATCTGAGATCCTGAAGCTCCATAATTTGATGGATTTCCCCATCTGTATAAAAAGTCTCCACCCATTCCTGAGTTTCCACCTGCGTTTGATGCGGCTTCTGCAGTTGTCGTTGAGTGATCAATAATAAAGAGTTCACTCGCGAATCTTGAAGTAAATACTAGTTGGTCCAATGTTTCATTGTATCCAACTCCATTCGTATGGAACCAATCTCCGCCTCCACCACCTGGGCCTCCACCTCCGCCGCCAGAAACGGCATTGATGTCCATCAACTCAGGGTGATCGGCTACTACTCCGTAATTGTCTTTTGTTGGGTCTGCATCTTGAATCAGATGATCCCAAATGTGCCATTCCCAAACGATAGTAGCTGTTGAACCACTTTGTTCCAATTCAATGAAATGAGTTGGCCATAATTCTGAGCTTGCGCTTGTGCGTCCCGCTTGCGTCAGTTCCGCCGTGGATTTGACTTCCCAAGCAATTAAAATCACATTTCCGTTTGGAAGGACTTCTAAATCGTGGTGAGAAACGTGGTCAGAAGTTGAGTAGGTATATTCCCAAACAATATTCGCGTTTTCATCCAATTCTTGAACCGCACCACCAACGGCAGCACCATTCAATTGGTTTCCAGAATTCTTAATTCCACGAACGATGTTTCCATTTGGTTTCAACTTCACTGTATAATTACATGCATCCGCGCACGACCATGAGTGAGCGATGTTCCCGTCTTTATCAATTAAGTACGTCGTATTCTGATTTTGGAGGTTGTAAAGCGCATAACCGTTAAACGATTGAGCATTCAAATTAGAAATAAGTAGAAGCGAAAACAATTGAATTGCAATCACCTTAAATGTGAGTTTCATAGAGTGTTATTTAAACGTTGT
>JAQXBM010000044.1 GCA_029252405.1 Crocinitomicaceae bacterium | reverse complement strand
GTGTTTTCAACGTATCCAACCATGATGAACAAGATCGACAGCGTCAAAACTGACGATGGTCGTTTTTACGGAGTGGGACATTTTGATGTCATTTTTGTGGATGAGGCACACCGTTAGGTCTATCAGAAATACAAAGCCATTTTCGATTACTTCGATTCCATGGTGGTGGGTCTAACAGCTACACCTAAGAAAGATGTCGATCACAATACTTACGAACTATTCGAAATAGAAGATGATAATCCAACATTTGCCTATGAATTGAATCAGGCGGTTGGAGACAAGTTTTTAGTGCCACCAAAAGGAGCTTCGGTTCCGCTCAAGTTCTTGCGAGAAGGAATCAAGTACCATGAACTGAACGAAAAAGAACAGGAGGAGTACGAAGAGAAATTTGGCGATCCTACACTTCACAACGTAGATGAAATTGGAAGTGCCGCACTCAATAAGTGGTTGTTCAATACAGATACAGTTGACAAAGTACTGCATCACCTCATGACAAATGGACTCAAAGTCGATGGGGGAGATAAATTGGGGAAAACCATCATCTTCGCTAAGAACCACTACCATGCCATTTTCATAGAAGAGCGTTTCAATAAGAATTATCCTCAATATAGTGGCAAATTCCTGCGCGTGATCGATAACTACGAGCCAAAGGCACAAGATTTATTGGATAAATTCACCTTCGATGAATTAAATAAAAACTTCATTCCAGAAGATCCACAAATTGCAGTATCAGTAGATATGATGGACACAGGAGTAGATGCTCCACGAGTTCTCAACTTGGTGTTCTTCAAATTGGTGAAGTCAGCCTCCAAGTTTTGGCAAATGATTGGTCGCGGAACACGTTTACGACCTGACCTATTTGGCCCCGGAGAAGATAAGACGGAGTTTTATATTTTCGATTTCTGTCAAAACTTCGAATTCTTCGATGAGCATCCAGATGGAGTGAGTGGAAAAGCTCAAAAGCCAATTTCACAAAAGATTTTCGAAGCCAAGTTAGAGGTTTCTCAACTAATCAAAGATGCCAAGAACAAGACGGAGAAAGACGCGCAATTAATGTTGACGTATGTGGATGAATTGCACACGTCTATTGCTTCCTTGAATCAAGAACGTTTCGTGGTTCGAAAAGAATTGCGCAAGGTGAACGAATATACCAAGCGTGAACGTTGGAACAATCTCACCAAAGGAGATGTGTTGGATATCTGCGGTCATTTATCGCATTTACCAGAACCCCAAGGGAATGATCAACTCGCAAGGCGTTTCGATTATTTGACTTTGTTGATACAGTTGTGCATGCTCCAAGATTTGGATGATTCTAAGTATGTGAATCGTGTGGTTGAAATTGCGCGTAATTTGAGCAAGTTAGGGAACGTGCCAGTTGTCGCCAATCAAATGCCACTCATTGGCAAATTACAGGAAGAACGGTATTGGAATAACAGGTCGTTAAATGGCATCGAAGAGCTGCGTGTGGCATTGCGCGATTTGGTGAAGTTCATCGAATATGAAAAGCAAGAAAAGGTCTATACATCCTTCCAAGACGACTTAGATTCAGAGAAAACGATGGTAAGAGATGTTGTTCCTCAATACCAAGCATTGCGGGGATACAAAGACCGAGTAGAACGTTATTTAAGAGAAAACCGTGATCATTTGGTCATTCATAAAATCACCAACAACGAGCGAATATCAGAAATGGAATTGCACCAGTTGGAGGACATACTGTTTGACGGTGAGAATTGTGGAACGCGCGAAGAATACAAAGCAAATTATGGTGATCAACCCTTAACTTCGTTCATTCGAAGCATTTTAGGTTTGGATATCGAAGCAGCGAATGACGTTTTTGCGGAGTTCCTTCAGTCAGGTAATCTTCGTGCCGATCAAATGACATTTATTCATAACATTATTAAATACCTTACCAAAAACGGCAAGCTGGAAAAGAAAATGCTTTTCGAGCCACCATTCACAGAACAACACCAAGATGGAATTATCGGCATTTTCGATGATGCACAGGCAACTAAGATTATTAGTTTGGTTGATGAGGTGAATAGAAATGTTGAGGTGGGGTAGAACATCATTAATAGAGAGTAGCCATGAGACCTCAAACGATACAAATATTTCTTCCCGATGGATCACCAACCAGCGTGCGAGAAGCGGAGATTACGAATCGCCTACTTAAGGCTATTCTATTTCCTCGTAATAAGATACAAGAAGTCGCGAAGCGGGAGATGGTTCACTATACAGGAGTTTATTTCTTATTTGGAACAGATGAAGATGGAAGCAATCCAATGGTATACGTTGGAGAAGGGGAGGATTGTTACAAACGTATTCAAGCACACAATCGGAACAAAGATTTTTGGACGCATTGTGTAGTTGTAACTACTAAAACCAACGAACTCACCAAAACCGATGGTAAATATTTAGAACACTATTGTTTGAATCAGGCAGAGAATATTGGCCGATATAAAACAGATAATGATACAGGTTCTAAAAAGCCCTCGATCCCAGAAAGTAGAGAATACGATTTACTCGATAATTTTGAGACCTTAAAGATCCTGTTGGCAACATTAGGTTATCCACTATTTGAGGAGAAACGGAAAGCAAAATCAACGAAAGAATTGTTTTTCTGTAAGGGAAAAGATGCGAAGGCGAAAGGTGAACTTACAGATGATGGATTCGTTGTCTATAAAGGAAGTGTAGCCAACAAAGAAGAAAGCCCTAAAGTCCGTAATTGGGTATTAGGTTTGCGTAAATCATTGATCGATGACAACGCATTGAAGGAAGTAAATGGCGTCCTTGAGTTTCAGTTAGATTTTATTTTTAAATCTCCAAGCGCAGCTTCCGCTGCAATTCTAGGACGTAGTTCAAATGGTTGGACCGAATGGAAAAACAAAGATGGAAAAACGCTAGACGAACTTAAACGAAAATAATTTCTTATGCCCTTCAACTATTTCAAAGTCCTTTCCAAAGACGACAAAGAACTCATTCATTCGTCGTTCATCAAGTTTCTCATCGAAGACGAAGAAACCAGCAACTATTTCATGAGTGCGCTCTTTCCTCAATTTCAAAAAGAACTGAACACGGAGTCAATTGAATTGGAAAAAGGATACAATCGAAAACGCATTGATATCGAGGCATGGTCGGAAGACGGCGAACATATTTTGATCGTAGAGAACAAATTCAAATCCTTTCCTTACAAGAAGCAATTGGACGAATACGAGGCAATTTATGCACATCATCACCCGAACAAGCACTTAACGAAGTACTTGTTGTGTTTTGATCCTGAATTGGTGCTCTTCGATCGGGGTGACTGGCACTTTATCGGATACGAAGAGGTGTATCAAGTTGTAGATCGATTTTTGAATACAGATCATGGGTTATTTCCTGAAAAAGAATACTTTATACGACATTATTCGGAGTTTCTCAGAGGGTACTTTGAGCAATATTCCATTCGCATGAATTCATGTCGAAACCTCTATGAAAGAACGAATGACAAGAGCAGCAAGTTTTGGCTACGCCTGATAAACTGCATCATTGTGCAAAAATTGGAGGAGGAATTTCGTGATCGAAACGTTACCATTAAACGCTATGATCTGAATCCTGGGAACACAAGTGTGCCCGTATTGAACATCGTTCCAGATGCATGGAACCAAGAAGGCGAAGCCGAATTACTCATTCAATTTCAAGGCAGAGCGTTGAAGTACTATTGTCATTCTGGTGATGCTGCCCTCGTTGAGCCATTGTTTGTGCATGCTCGAGAGTCGATTGTTGATTCACCTGAATCTGCAAAATTCGGGAGACTGACCAGAAGACAGGTGAGAAGTTGTTTCATCTATAAAGAAGACTTTTTCAGTGAACTACCAGAGAATGAAGATTTTGGAGTGGATGCTGTCGTCGAACGCTTATTAAGTTTCTTTGATAAAGTGCATCCTGTTGCATCAGAAAGGTTTGGGTGAAATAGTACTGGATAGTATTTCAATCCTCCTCCTCACTCAAAACCTCCTTCACTCTCCCAACCTTCCCATCATCCAACATCACCTTAATCCCATGCGGATGAAACTTCGAATTCGTCAATATCCGCTTCACAAAGCCATGCGTCAAATCGCCACTTCCTTGATCTTTCTTCAACACCACTTCAACCTCCAATCCAATCTCGATATTTTCGCGCTTTCTTCCGTCCATGACTCCAAAGTTAGTCATTTGAGTGGCATTTTTTTTCAAGTGATGGCGGTCGAATGATAATCGATCTTCCGATTTTCAGATCACCTGATTTTCCGAAAGTAACCTACCGTGGGCATCCGTTCTAAATCAACTCTAGCGTCCCGAGCAATCGGCAGCTGTAATGGCTCAACGCTCGTAATCGCGCTGCCCCGCAGTATGCGTGGAGAACGCTTTGAGTCATGGTGCGAAGCAACAGCCTTCGATTGCTCTTGAATTTTTGCTTCTTTCTGTTCAAGCAAAAAGAAGAGATGAAAGAAAAAGGTAAGCCATTTGTGTTGAAATTCAAACTCAAATCCACCCCTTCTGTTTATAATTTACACACTGAAAATCAAACCCAAAAACTTTAGTATATTTATATCAACCTGATGCTTTACGATAGCTATTTCGAGCATCATCACTAGTACTACAGAAACGATCTACGAATGATAAAACCAATTTCACTTGGACAATTGAAGGTGCGCCATGCGCTGTTTTCGATCTCCATTCTTACACTGAGCAGTTGCTCGCAGCTATTTTTCACACCAGGACAACTTAACGACAACGGATACTACGTTCAAGCCGAACGCGATCTCGCAAAGTCGAAAAATGCCGAAGCTGAGCAAGCCGAATTACTCATTTCACTTTTCGGTCAACACAAATACAAAGAAGCGAATGAATTGCTTTCTGGTATGAGTCAAGATCAACTCTTGGCTGAGCCTCGAACGAAGGACATTGTCCTCAATTTGAAGCGAAACGCTGGAGATTACAGTACGGGTGATCATACATCATCACTTCACGAAGAGCAGATTGAGCAGTTCTACACATGGCCCGCGAACAACAATGCGGTGGGTGAAATGGAAATGAAGAAAGCGCCACTGATGTATCAGAATGAGTCGTTTACTGGATTGCATATTGATGCTGCGAACGACAAACTGTACATGGGGAAGAAATCCAAAAAAGAAGAATTGGGCGTTTCGCATTACAGCGTTGAAACGGTTGGATTTAAAAACAATGAATTGGTCGGAACTTGGGCCAACGCGATTGGAGGGGCAGAGAAATCTCGCGCTTACAGTACATCACCAACAATTGATTCCAAAGGAAACTTATTCTATTCGATGAGCATGTTTGAGGGAATCTCAGCGAATCCTGCCAAGATGGTCGAGTGGAACAAGGAATCCATGATGAACAACCTTGGGATTTTCACTACGACGGTCGGGAATTCTGAAACGGTGACGCCTTTGCCTGAATCGATCAACAAGCAATCGTGCAACAACACGCACCCACATATTTTGAACGACACCATTTTGTTTTTCTCCTCAGATAGAAGAGAGGCCGGAAACATGGATGTCTATTATTCAATTTTGAAGTCTGGAACTTGGTCGGAGCCGAAATGGTTAGAAATGAACTCTTCATACGATGATGTGATGCCTATTTCGGATGGGAAGAACCTGTATTTCTCTTCGCGAGGTCACCAAAACTTCGGAGGATTGGATGTGTTCCGCTGTGCTTTGAATATGGCAGGTGGAGAAATCACAACGGGTAAAGTAGAGAACATGATGCGCCCTTTCAACAGCTCGTCCGATGATATGATGGCGGCTATGCTGACCGAGAATACGGGGTACATGGCGACGAATCGCAATTCCGGTGGAGGAGATGAGGTGTACTACTTCAAATTGAACGATGCGGACCGCATTAATTCGTTGCTCTTGAATGCTGATAATGAAGCGGCTATCCCAGGTCAAGTCATGATTTTCATGAAGGACGAAGATGACAACTGGATCGTGCAAGGCAGAATTATGACAAATGATTCTGGATTGATTGAAGGCATCGAACTGAAAAAGAACAAGGCGTACAAATTGGTCTATTCTTCGGTCGGACTAGAAGAGAAAACACTGTATGTTTCCACGCTGGACCCGGACGACCCATCTGTTCGCGAACAAGAAATTGGTGAGCTTGAGACGGTAATGCTGGATTGGCAAAAATCGAAAGGAGTCATTCAGGACAGAATTTCGGATCAGGGATTGGACGATGTGAGCATTACTTCTTCCTACGACAATCAAAGTGGAGAAAGAATCACGGAGACATTCAAAAATACGGATGATGGAAATTGGGAATTTGACGTAAAACCCGGAACGAACTACAAATTGACGTTCTCAAAAGACGGCTACGAAGATTATACCTACGACGCAACGAATTTGGAAAAACTGAAAGAGTTGACGCTTGTTGGAATGCTTCAAGAAAGCAAAGAAGGAGATAAGATCAACATTCCAAACGTGTACTTCGATTACAACTCAGACGAATTGAAACAAGAGTCGTTTGCCATTATGGACAACATTGTGTCTTTCATGAATGATCGTCCGACAATTAAGGTTGAGCTGGGTGCGCATTCCGATGCAACTGGATCAGATTACTACAACAAGAAATTGTCTGAACGCCGAGCGAAAACATGTTACGATTATTTGGTTTCAAAAAACATCAGTGCTTCACGTTTGAAATACAAAGGATACGGAGAAACGCAATTACTCAACCGTTGTCGAAACGGAGTGACTTGTACCGACGAAGAACACGCTGTCAACCGAAGAATGGAGTTGAAAGTTCTGAGCGAATAAAAAGATCAAAAGAGATTCAAATACGATACTACTTAATAAACGAATATGAAAAAGAGCATACTATTATTAATTCTACTTTGTAGTGCTTTCACAAGTGAAGTATTTTCACAAGGCGCCATGTCAGGACCGACAAGTGTAACCGCCAATGGGACCACTTCCTACAATTATTCCTTTCAATATACAACGTGTAGCCCGCAATCGATGTGTTTCTTCGTGTCGAGTTACAGTGGAGGTCCAGGGATAGATATTACCGTAAATGGATTTAACGTCACAACAACGAACGGGCTGTTTCCATGTGTGTCAGGCGGAGTCTGGGCGACATTTTCTATTGTGTTTAACAATCCTGGAAATTATGTTTTCGGGTTTGAAACAGACGGAGGACACTGTACGGGCGTTGCAGGATTTGTCTCAACTTTCCCAGCGCAGAATATCACGGCGACTAATCCACCGCCCTGTAATGCGAATGCTGGATTCAACCAAACGACTACATGTAGCAGTCCAACGGTAAGTTTAAGCGGATCTGCGAATGGTGGAACACCGGGATACACGTACAGTTGGTCGCCAACTACAGGATTATCGAATCCAAACATTGCGAACCCAACGGCGAACCCAGGTTCAACAACAATTTATACCTTAACGATTAATGATTCAGGCGGATGTTCGGATACAGATCAAGTTACAGTAACTGTAGATGAAACTCCTCCGAATGCAAACGCAGGATCGAACCAAACGACAACCTGTACCAATCCAACGCAAGTATTGAGCGGAAGTGGAGGCGGAAGCTATAGTTGGTCACCATCAACGGGCTTGTCCAATCCAAATATTGCGAATCCAACAGCGAATCCATCCAGTACGCAAACCTATACGCTGACCGTCACCGGGGCAAACGGATGTACCGATACAGATGCGGTGACAGTTACCGTGAACGAAACAGCACCAACTGCAAACGCGGGATCCAATTCAACAACGACGTGTACAACTCCAACTCAAACCTTGAACGGAAGTGGAGGAGGAAGCTACAGTTGGTCGCCGTCAACGGGATTATCGAATCCAAACATTGCGAATCCGACAGCCAATCCTTCGAGTACACAAACCTATACCTTAACGGTAACAGGGTTGAACGGATGTACAGATACAGACGCTGTGACGGTAACGGTGAACGAAACACCGCCAAGTGCAAACGCAGGAGCTAATTCAACAACGACATGTACAACTCCAACTCAAACCTTGAGTGGAAGTGGAGGTGGAAGCTACAGTTGGTCGCCATCAACTGGTTTATCGAATCCAAATATTGCGAATCCAACAGCGAATCCTTCGAGTACACAAACCTATACGCTTACAGTTACGGGATTGAACGGTTGTACTGACACAGATGCAGTAACAGTTACAGTAGATGAAACAGCACCAACAGCAGGCGCGGGATCAAATCAAACAACGACCTGTACCAATCCAACTCAAGTCTTGAGTGGAAGTGGAGGCGGAAGCTATAGTTGGTCACCATCAACGGGATTGTCTAATCCAAACATTGCAAATCCAACGGCCGATCCTGCCAGTACTCAAACATATACCTTAACAGTAACGGGTGCAAACGGATGTACAGATACGGATGCCGTGACGGTAACGGTCGATGAAACAGCACCAACAGCAGATGCAGGATCAAACCAAACGACAACGTGTACCAATCCAACGCAAGTATTGAACGCAACTGGGGGAGCATCTTATAGTTGGTCGCCTGCAACGGGATTATCAAATGCGAACATTGCCAATCCAACAGCAGATCCTGCAAGCACTCAAACGTACACGGTAACTGTTACTGGAGCGAATGGATGTACGGACACAGATGCGGTAACAGTCACAGTCGATGAATCAGCACCTACGGTGAGCGCTGGAACAGATCAGTCAATTCCATGTGGATCGTCATCGGTGACTTTAGCTGCGACAGGAACGGGAACATTCTCGTGGTCACCAGCAACTGGTTTATCTGATCCAAACATTGCAAACCCTGTGGCAAGTCCAACTTCCCCAACGACCTATACGGTAACTTTAACAGGCGCCAACGGATGTACTGCAACGGATGATGTTCAGATCGACGTTGATGCAGATCCGACGACTTCCGTAGCAGGACCGAATCAAACGATTTGTGTCGCAGCTGCAACAATAACGCTTGCAGGAAACTCGCCAGCTGTTGGAACAGGAATTTGGACTCAAGTAAGTGGTCCGACGAGTAGTATCTCTGCACCAACAAGTGCAACATCCACAGTTACGGGAATGACAACTCCAGGAACTTATGTGTACGAATGGACAATAACCAATGCGCCATGTACGGCAAGCACAGATCAAGTCACGATTCAAGTAGATTTAGATGCTGATGCAAGCTTCAGTTTTGCGAGCCCAACGTATTGTCAGTCCAGTGTCAGTGATACGGCAAACATTACAGGAAACACAGGTGGAGTATTTGCTGCCACTCCTGCAGGCTTGTCAATTGACCCAACTACTGGAATCATTGATTTCACAACGAGTACTTCAGGAACATACGATATTTCTTACATCATCTCAGGAGCCTGTGGTGCTTTCTCAACTGAGACAATTACCATTGAAGCATCACCAGGACCGCCAAACGTAACTTCAACATCTGGAGTGACCGAAATCTGTGAAGGTGAGCAACTCGAACTGATCGGAAGTGGAAGTGGAGCAGGAGCAACATACAATGTATACGACGCTGCCACGAACGGAACAAATCTCGGAACAACACCACTGATGGTTGCACCAACGACTAGCACAACGTATTATGTTGAAGCGGTTGGAAGTAACGGGTGTACAAGTTTAGGAGCACTTTCTCCATTTGCAGTGACAGTGAACGCTGCACCTATAGTGGATGCAGGGCCAAATCAAACATTGTGTCCTGGATTCTCAACAAACTTGACGGCAACAGGAGCTCCTGATTTCGTTTGGAGTACATCAGAAACATCCGCAACGATTTCTGTTTCGCCAACAGTGACGACTTACTACAACGTAACAGGAACGGCAACAAATGGATGTTCAGCAGAGGATTCGGTGCAGATTACGATCATCGATCCGGGAACAATCCAAGCCATTGATGATCAGTACAACGTGATAACTGGAGTGACCACTGTTCTCGATGTGGGGTCAAATGACACCTTCTTGAATGGTGTAGTTTCGGTGCTCAGTGGCCCAACAAACGGTCAGGCTGTGGCAAATGGAGATGGTACTATTTCCTACACTTCGAATACAGGATATACAGGACCAGATTCATTTACGTACACTATCTGCGATGCGAATTGCTCCGTGTACTGCGATACTGCTACGGTTGAGCTTACCGTTGAGAATGATATTGATGTTCAAGTATCTGGAGGATTCTCTCCAAATGATGACGGTACAAATGAGACTTTCAACATCCTTGGATTGGAAAACTTCCCTGACAACACGCTCAGCGTTTACAACCGTTGGGGAAATCTTGTATACCAAGCTTCGCCATATAACAACGACTGGGACGGAACGTCAAATGTAAATGGTTTGATCATCGGAGAGAGATTGACATCAGGAACGTATTTGTATGTGCTAGATCTTGCCGACGATGTAGATCCAATGACAGGAACACTTGAATTGAAAAGAGATTAATTAGTTGCCGAGCGACAAAAAAAGATATTATGAAAAAGTTAATAGTAATTGCACTCATTCTACTGCCGATTTCGCAAGCGAAGGCACAGAATCAATTCCACATGACGCAATACATGGTTCACCAACCATTTATCAATCCTGCTGCGGCTGGAGCGAAGACAAATTTGAACGGAGCCTTGTTCTATCGAGCGCAATATGTTGGGTTTGATGGAGCGCCTCGCGTAGCTGGTCTCAATGTCAATTCTCCAATCGGAAAGGGAAATAGTAACATTGGGTTGAGCGTTATCAATGACCAAGTGGGCGTAAATGATGTTACGGATATTTCTGTGAACTATGCATATACTTTGAGATTCACCAACGAATCTAGATTGAGTTTTGGGGTGTCTGGAATTCTCTCTTTGATGCAAAGTGATTATGCGAGCGTGCAGACGAACGGAATCAATGATCCACTTTTTACGGATAACACACCAACACTTCTCGCGCCAAATGTGAAACTTGGAATCTATTATCAGAAAGATCGTTTCTACGTGGGATTGGCGACACCAAAATTGTTGCAAAACGACATCATTTATGCCAGCGAGTATGTGGCTGAGAATAGAGCAGATCTTTCTCAAACCCATTTGTTTCTTCAGGGAGGATACCGATTCACAATCAATGAAACGACTGATCTTCATGCTTCAACCTTGATGAAATATGCTGCTGGAGCTCCTGTTCAATTTGATTTCAATGCCTTGGTAGAATTCAAAGAGAAGTTTGGGATTGGCTTATCAGGAAGAACAAATGGTGATCTGGCTGCTGTAGTTCAATATAGAATAACAGACATGTTCAAGTTGTCCTATTCGTATGATTATGCCTTGAATCGATTGAGTGATTTCTCGACGGGAAGTCATGAAGTAATGCTGCTCGTGGATTTGAAAAGTGCCTTGTCACCGCTCAAGATTAGCTCTCCACGTTTTTAGCGAGGGATTATTTATCAGCTTGCTTTATCGAACGAACAATTTTTAGATGATGTTCGTTATGCATTTCCAAGAATCGAATGGAATCGTTGAGGTGGAGTTCGCCAAAAATAGCATGTTTAAAAAACGCCTTTTCTGGGAGCGAAGATAATTTTGCAGTTTGATGCTTGGTTTTCGATATGTGATCTCGTAAACGTTCTTCGGTAATTTCTGTTTTCGGTGTAACAGATTTTGGCGCACGAGCTCGACCTTTTGGGAACTTTCCTATGGCGAAGAACAGCTTCTTCTTAGCGTTGAATTTAGGATTGAAATCCTTTGGATCAGAAAGAACCATTGTACCGATAACGCCATTAATTACCAGCATAATGTGCTCAAGATGCCATGCTATCGGAACTTTCGAAACCGATTCTTGTTTGGAATCAAAGTGTGAAATGCTAGATTCCAATTCCTGTACTTGTTTCAGTAGTTTCTCTGTAGATTGTTTGTTCATGAGTACGATTGCATTTAACGTGCGTCAAAATAACGAAAACCTTCGATCTACTTTCGGCGAAATACCCTTTTCTTTAGCAGGAAAATTGACGTTTTGTTCAGATATAGTACATTTCTCTCGATTATCGTTGATTATTTCAATTTGTAGCTATCCAACAATTTGTTAAAATAATCACTTTTGGTTTTTGGGTTCGGCAGAGTATGCTTACCTTGTAAACTATTGTTAAACAGTTAACTACCAAATACGAAAATTCATCACTATGAAAAAAACACTTACCTTGTTAATGTGCTCAGGTCTTGCTCTTTACGGCAGCGCGCAGAGCTACGACTATGGAACCAGTACAGGTACGGCTGATCCATATGCTTACAACAACGCTGGGACGGCAATTCTTTCAATTCCCGCTCAAGACATTTTATCCAGTGCTCAAACGATTCCATTCGCTTGGAACTATTTTGGTTCGCCCGTAACATCTTACAAGGCGAGTGATAACGGATACATTACATTCGACACGGGCGCTTCGGTTAGTGAACCAGCGAACACAACTATTCCAGATGCAGGTGGTCCGAACAACGCTATCTATGCTTTTTGGGATGATATCGGGATCGTATCGGGATCAGGATCAACAGATGAGGTTCGATCATTCAACTACGGATCAGCCCCAAACAGAACACACGTAATTCAATGGTTTTCGGCTACTCCAGCGAGTGGTTCAGGATTCATGTATTGTGCAATTCGTTTGCACGAGTGTGGAGACTTTGACGTAATCTTAAATTACGGAAACGCAACTGGAATGTCTGCAACGATTGGTTGTGAAGACGCAACAGGATCAAACGGAGTAATGGTTGAAGGTCCATCTTACGATTATCCAGCTTTAACTGCTGGTGGAGCAGATGATATCGTTTATTCTTTCTACTCAGATGCCATTTCATATGACGCAGCAGTAACTTCTTCGGATTTCGGAAGCTTCGTAGGTATTGGAGCCAACACGGTTTCAGGATCATTCGCGAACTACGGTTCTCAAACAATTACTTCTTACGATTTGAACTATACAGTTGATGGTGGAGCAGCGGTTACTGAATCAGTGACGGGTGTGAACATTACAGGATTAGGCGGAACAGGAACGTACTCTCACGGAACACCATTGACAATTGCCAATGGAGGTGAGCAGCACACTGTTTGTGTTTGGATCGATAATATCAATGGAAATGCTGATGAGCGCACATGTAACGATGAAATTTGCGTAGACATCTTCTCAAATAACGGAACTGGAGCTACAGTAGTGAAAACAGTTCTTGAAGAATTTACTGGATCTTGGTGTGGATGGTGTCCAGACGGAGCAGTAATCATGGAAGATTTGATTGCAGCAAACCCAGGAAAAGTAATCGGAATTTCAGTTCACGATGGTGATGCAATGGAATACAACGAAGGAATTCGTTCAGAATTTGGAGTGTCTGCTTACCCGAATGGACAGATAGATCGTAAAGTATTCCCTGGTGAGCCAGATGAGCCACACTCAAGAGGTCAATGGGCAGCTAACGTGAATGCTCAGTTGACACGTTACACACCAGTTGAAGTATCAGTAGATCATACGTATGATGCAGCAACACGAACAATTACAGCAACGGTTACAGCGGATTTCGTTGATTACGCTGCGGGAGATATGCGTTTCGTAATGATGGTTACTGAGGATAATGTAACTGGATCAGGAACAGGATATGATCAAGTAAATTACTTGAACACAACTGCTGGTCACCCTTACGAGGGAGCAGGAGACCCAATTGTAGGATTTAACCATGGTCACGTATTGCGTGCCAATGAGCCAGGTGTATTTGGAAATGCAGGAATAATTCCTTCTCCAGCGGCACCGGGATCAACTTACTCTGAAACATTCACATACGTGATTCCAGCAACTTACGACGAGAATGAAATCTCAGTAATTGGATTTGTGTCTTACACGAACCCAGGAGTTATCGGAGAACGAGAAATTTTGAATGCAGATGAGAAGAAATTGAGCGAAGCATCTTTGGATGAGCAAAGCTTGATTGGATCATTGACAATTGCGCCAAACCCAGTAGAAGATCAATTCACAATTGAGTTGGACTTGCGCCAGGCAACGGATGCAGATATCGTGATTTACAACACTGCAGGACAACAAGTGAGTAAAATTGCTTCAGGAACTTACGCAGAAGGATCTCAAACGATCCAAGCATCAGTTGGTGATTTATCAACAGGAGTTTACTACGTAACAATCTTAACTGACAACCACTCTCTCACTGAAAAGTTGGTTGTTAAATAACATCCACTAATTAAATTTCAGAAAACCCTGACATGCGTCTATTAACGCATCGTCAGGGTTTTTCTTTTTCACTGATGGTGTGCATCTATGTTTCGTCAGTTACTAATCAATCCATACATTTCTGCTAACTTCGTAACTCAACACACGACAAGACAATGGTGAATTTCCTTGAACTCGAATTGGATCAACGCTTTGCGAACAGTCTTCCCGCAGATCATCTTTCTTTGAATACGTCAAGACAAGTATTGGAAGCTTGCTATTCCTTTGTGAAAACGAAGGTTCCTTCCAATCCGAAGCTCGTGCACCTTTCTTCGGCATTTTTGAAGGAGTTGAACGTGCAAATTGGCGATGAAGAGCAGTTTTTGAAAGTCGTGAGTGGAGCCATTCCTTATCCTTCAGCTGCGCAATATGCGATGTGTTATGGAGGTCATCAGTTTGGAAATTGGGCCGGACAATTAGGAGATGGCAGAGCGACGAATGTTGCAGAATTGAACATCAATTCTTCGAACTGGAAATTTCAACTGAAAGGAGCAGGGCCGACGCCTTATTCACGTGGATCAGATGGATTGGCGGTTTTACGATCTTCCATTCGCGAGTATTTGTGCAGCGAAGCAATGCATCATTTGGGCGTTCCAACCACTCGAGCGCTGTCTTTGGTGACATCAGGAGATCAAGTTCCAAGGGACATTATGTACAGCGGAGATGTCAAAGATGAACCTGGAGCAATCGTTTGTCGTGTTTCGCCAAGCTTTGTTCGATTCGGTAGCTTTGAAATTTTTTCATCTAGACGAGACATTGACAACTTAACGAAGTTGACAGATCATGCGATCAGAGAACTTTACACGCATCTCGGTGAGCCATCAAAAGAAACCTACTTGAAGTTCTTTGAAGAGCTCGTCGACCGAACGAAAACAATGATCATTCATTGGCAGCGCGTTGGATTTGTGCATGGAGTAATGAACACGGATAACATGTCCATTCTTGGCCTCACGATTGATTATGGACCATACGGCTGGTTGGAGAATTTCGATCCAACTTGGACGCCCAATACGACGGATGCGCAACATCGCCGATACAGATATGGAAATCAACCTTCGGTGGCACTTTGGAATTTGACTCAACTGGCAAACGCCCTCTATCCTTTAATCGATGAAGCGGAACCGCTTGAGAAGATTTTGCACGGATTCAAAGAAGCATACACTTCAGAATACCTGGAAATGATGTTGTCGAAAATTGGACTCGAAAAGAGAACCAATATCGATGGGCAACTCATCGATGAACTCAAAGAATTGCTGGAAAATTCATCCATTGACATGACGATTTTCTTCCGAAACTTGGGTCAATTCGAAAATCCGAATTCTTTTATAGATGATGTTCGTGATGCTAGTTATCTGGAAGATGAAGCATTCAATAGCTTTGTTGATTCCTGGATGTCGTGGCTAAGCGATTACGCCGTTCGATTGCAAGGTGAGAACAGAAGCAATGTAGATCGGGTGGAGGCAATGCATTCCATCAATCCAAAATACGTCTTGAGAAATTACATGGCGCAATTGGCGATTGAGGCTGCCGAAAAGGAGGATTACAGTTTGGTTGATGAATTGTATCAATTGTTGCTTCGCCCATATGATGATCAACCAGAAATGGAGAAGTGGTTCGCAAAACGCCCAGATTGGGCACTCAACAAAGTAGGTTGCTCGATGCTGTCGTGTAGTTCGTGACAGGCGTTAATCCAACATCATTTTTTTCTCAACACTGCCATCGGAATACTGATAGAGCAGGGGCGTATTTGGTTTGAATGTTGTCTCTCTTCCGAGTAAATCATAGATTTTGGCGACCGTTTTATTGGCATCATTTTCTAATTCAGTGACATTAACGGTATCGGGACATTCGCGTCCATCCAAGAAATCCCAAATCTCTTGCGGAGAATAAAAATCCATGTTGATGGTTCCAACGCCACCGACCAAAGTTGAAATTCCTGGCCATTGATGTCCACCTCCAATCACTTTAATGTGTTCCAGTTGTCCTTGAGTGCAATTCGTGTACGTGTATCGCTCAGGATAGGAAAGGTCCAACAAATCAGGATTAGGCATTGCGCTAAAGCTTGGCGCGAGGTCGCACGACAAATGATTTTGCCAAAACTCCAGCATATCGTCTACAGAAACGCCTGTTGTAATCGATCCTCCGTAGGGAACAACAGCGTCCAAGGTACCGTGAATGTGCAGAATATTTGGAGCATGACTCGGATTGCAATTCTGATAAACAGTGTCGCTCATTCCTCCAGAAACAGTAGCGATTCCAGCAAAACACATCGATGATTCGCACGCAATTTTGTGACTCATGAACCCGCCGTTGGAAAATCCACACAAATACTGACGAAGTGGATTTGTAGAAAAGTCCGTTTGAAAGTGAGTCGCTAATTGTTCAATAAATCCGAGATCATCTTCTTGAGAAACGGAGACATTCATATTGGCATTCCATGCATTGTTGATTCCATCTGGGTAAACCACGATAAAATTATTGGCCTCAGCAATGAGATTGAAATCGGTGATGGTCATAATTCCACCCGCCGTTTGTGTTAGTCCGTGCAATACGATTAACAGTGGAAGGTTATCCGTTCCATTCCATGTACTTGGCGTGTAATAATAGAATTCCCGCGTAATTCCGTTGTGTTGCATTTGATCCAAGACTTGCGCCTGAGCGTCATTTGCAAATAAAAAACTAAGAATGAAACAGAAAGAACAAAGGACCTTCATAAAAACGTAGCACGATTGATTTTCAAGCAAGATACAAATTTCTCTTACTCCATTGAATCAAAAAAAAGCCTGCAAACGGAATGTTCACAGGCTTTCAAGTGGCGTTTTTGAATGCTTAGTTCGACTTAACCACCTTTAGCGTTTCTTCACCAATTCGAACGATATACAGTCCAGATAACCAATCTGAAGTATCAATCGTTGATGTTGAATCGCTCACTTCAGTGCTGTAAATCATCTGTCCCATGGCATTGAAAACGAATAATTGCACTGCTTCATCAGAAGAACGTTCAATTGTCAAGTTTGTCCCTGAGCTGAAAGGATTCGGGTACACTTTGCTGGCTATTGTTTCCAAAATTTCTTCCTCTGTGTCTAATAAGTTGCCGAATTCATAGCAGCCAAGGTCGATTGTTGTGGCTTGAACTCGCAGAGAACCTCCAAGATCAATATCAAGTTGTTCTGTTGCATTTCCATCAAGATCGATATCGTAGATATCAGTTCCAAGAAATGAATTCACTCCAGTATTTATTGCAGGTGATCCTGCGCTAACTCGAAGATCTCCAGTAGCCGCGTTGACATATAAAGGATCTGAATTCGTAATGTTCGTTCCTAAAGCATATCCACCTCGCACAATACAGTTGTCAAACACGAAAGGAGCACCAATAACATTTGAAATTTCCGTTCCCGAGTCCCAGATGATCGAGTTCTCGATACGTGTTGAACGTGTTCCTGCGTAACCGTTGTAGAATTTGCCGCTAGAGCCAACGTTATTGCCGAAAGTACAGTTTGAAATTGTACCGTTCGCATCGCGAATTAGTAAAATCGCTCCTAATTGGGCGCTGTTGTTCCACACTTCACAGTTAACCATCGTTGGGTTACAGTTTGCTCCTGCGTTGAAGGCGTAGAATGCGAGTGCTCCTCCATTTGAAGCCGAGTTTCCACGGAATGTGCAGTTCGCAATATATGTTGTGTTTGTGCCTCCGTACGTGTTGATCATTAGTCCGGCACACACACCTCCTGAATTATTAATAAAGTCGCAATTTATGATACCAGATTGGGCATTAGCGCTTGAAGAACTAACAGAAATACCTCCAGCGTTCGAACCATAGTTAGAAGTGATTAGGCAATTGCGAATAATTGGATCTGAACCGATCAAAATTCCTCCGCCAATTCCAGTTGCTCCTGACCATCCGTTTGAGTTACCACCTCTGACAGTGAAACCATCCAACTGGCTAACATTGGTACATGTGTTATACTCAACAACTGTATAACTATTGTCGGCGTTTGTGCCTGCTGCTCCTAAGTTTCCATCAAGAATTGTTTCATATGCCACCCAGTCTCGTTGAGATTCCTGTGTTTCAAATCCTTGGAATCCACCTTGAATGACTACATCAAAGTTTACATAAAACGTGTTCGCACGATTGTTTGGATTCGCAGCACTTCCAGCACTTGTTTTGCTTGGTTTGTAGGTTCCTTCTGCAACCCAAATCGTATCAACCATGCACGAACGAGCTAAATCAATAGCATCTTGCAAACTGTTGAAAGCGTTTGTCCAATCCAATCCTGTGTTGGCTCCAGTAGCATCTATGTCAACGAATAATTTTATAGGACAAGGATTACTTTCATACGCTCCCATGTCTGGATTAGCTCCAACAATTCGCGCATTTCCATTCAGGTCTTGAGTAAGCGTGGTGAATGTTGCTGATCCGGCATCAATGGCTGGTGATACAGACTGAAGTGTTAAATCATCGTTCAAAGGATCGTTGTAAAGAGGGAAGCCAACTACGCAGTTTCCACCATTCACGAATGACCAAAGTGACGACCATCCATTTTCGTGCATTGTATTTTGCCCTGTGAAACTAGAACCTGGCGTGATGTACAATCCAATTCCATTTTGTCCGTGAGAAACTGAGTTGAAAATCTGTCCAGCGCATATTCCTCCGTTTTGTGAGTAGAAAGCGAAAATTGTTCCTAAACCTCCAGATTGATTTTTAGACAAACTGCAGTGTTCGAGTCGAGGTTCTGTAGTTCCTTGGTTACTTTTGAAGTACAATCCTCCACCATCATTAGTCGCGTAGTTTCGAGAAAATATCGTGTTAACGAATTCAGGCTGACAGAGTCCAATTGTTCCATCAGCATATACTGCACCACCATCCTGTGAATCGTTTTGGATGAATTTGCAATAGTGAAATGTAGGATTACATGTTCCTGCCAATCCATCAAGCATTACTGCACCACCTCGAAGTGCGCTGGCATTCAATTTGAATGTTGTGTTTAAAATATCAGGAGAGGAAACTTGACCTTGAGTTCCGTTACACATGATCGCACCGCCGCTCGTTCCGCACTGATTTTGCTCAAATGTACATCCGTCAATTGTTGGACTACTTACATCACACCAAATCGCACCACCATTGTTGGTTGCTAAATTTCCATTAAACACGCAGTTGTTAATTTGCGGTGATGTGAAAGTAGTTCCAAAGGTTCCAATTGACATCGCACCTCCATTTCCGTCAGCTCCATTTCCTGTGAAAATACAGTTGTTGAAGACAGCTTCTCCATCTCCGAAAGCACCATAAATGAATACTGCACCACCATCTCCGTATACCTCGTTCGCAAGGAACGTTGAGTTTGATACAGTTGGTTTTGATGTACCGTTGAGATCTGTGTAATTGAAAATCGCACCGCCTTCGCCTGAATAATTCTCGATGAATTGACATTGTGAAATGATTGGAGATGAGGTTCCGTTGTTTTCTCCATTGTTGAAGATGGCGCCACCTTGCTCACTGATGTTTTTCAAGAAAATACAGCCCGTAATGTTTGGGGAAGCATTTCCACCATTCGACCCGAGGTTAATGATTGCTCCTCCTTGTCCAGCTCCATTGTTATTAAAGTAACAATTCAAGAAATTTGGATTGGAGCTGTTTCCAGAACCAGATCCGTCATTGTACCATCCAGCGCCGCTTAGTGTCGCTGCTTCGGCAGTACCATTTTGTATGGTAATACAGTCGATGTTAGTGGAATTAGTGAGGAATTCTGAGTAACACACATTGTAGGCGTTATCAATAGGATCATTCAAAACTCCAATGTCTCCGCTAAATACGGTCGCGTTGTTTGTGTCACAAATTTGAACTCCTCCGACGAACCCTCCGTGTACTTCGACGTCAACATCAAAGAAGAAAGTGACCGTTCTTGGGTCGCCAGGAGTAGCACTTCCCGTCATATCTTTTGATGGATAGTACGTCCCAACACCAACGTTAATGATGTCTCCCGAGAGCGCTGCATCCAAAGCTGATTGAAAATCAGTATAAGCATCCGTCCACGTGGAGCCAGTATTTGTGCCAGTTGCAGCTTGATCCACATAGATTGTGCTTTGCGCATGGCACTGATAACCCAAAAGGGACATCAATAAAATTAAGGGTAGAATGTTTTTTTTCATCTGTAAAAGTTTTGTGTTTTACAGATTAGTGACGGGAAGTTCTGATTACCTAACCAAAAGAGTGAAAAATGATCAATAATTATATTCTCAGGTCGAATTTTAGCCGCTTTGTTTATCTTTATCGATACAATTTAGCAGTCATGAAACAAGCATTAATCGACAACTACGGATATCTTTTTGAAGATGCATTAATCGATGAAATTCTCAAGGTTGGGCATGTCCAGTCTTTGGAGCAAGGGGAAGTAGTGATCGATTACGATCAATCGGTGCGATACATG
Organism: Crocinitomicaceae bacterium; assembly: GCA_029252405.1. Classification (GTDB taxonomy): domain Bacteria; phylum Bacteroidota; class Bacteroidia; order Flavobacteriales_D; family Crocinitomicaceae; genus UBA4466. The sequence continues at coordinate 39,139 of JAQXBM010000044.1, read as the reverse complement.
CCACTTCTTTTGGAAGGTGCGATTAAGATCATGCGACAAGATTCTGATGGTGATGAATTGCTGCTGTATTTTTTGGAGTCAGGCGATACGTGCACCATGACAATGACCTGCTGCATGGGAAACACAAAGAGCGAAATTCGAGCGGTCGCTGAAAAAGACAGTACGTTGATTATGATTCCCGTTGAAAACATGGCCAATTGGATTCAGAAGTACACGGGTTGGATGAGTTTCGTATTTGATAGTTACTCGAACCGTTTCACGGAAATGCTTGAAGCCATTGATAGTCTTGCTTTTAGTAATATGCACGACAGAATTTACCGCTATTTGAAAGACAAAGTCATGGTGACGAAAACAACTGAATTGGATGTGACTCACCAAGAAATTGCCAATGATTTGCATTCATCACGCGTTGTAATTTCGCGACTCTTAAAAAGTCTCGAGAAAGAAGGAAAGATCAAAATATCAAGGAATAAATTGGAAGTTTTGGAGTTTTAATGCTTCGTCAAAACAATCGTAGACATCGATCTCAATTCCTCAACTTTTACTGTTTTTACTGGCTCAATCAAGGAAAGATCATACTCTTTCAACAATTCATTTATCCTTTCACGGGTGATCAAATAACGTTCTGAACCATCGGACAAGTCAAATACTCCGTCTCGTCCATTTTGATGAAGATCTAACCCAATATCCGAAGTCATTCGAATGAACAAAATGCCGTTTTTTGATAATAGGGAAATCAGCGAAGCAAACATCTTCGAAAAGTGCTCATGATCTCGAGCAAAGTGGAGTACGGCATTACAAATCACGAAATCGAAACGATCGCTCGAGGTGAAGTCTTCCAGTGTAGAATAATGGAATCGATGCTTAGTTTTTGGATAATTTTCCCTGAGCTGATGAATGACTTCCGCGTTCGCATCAACCCCAGAAACATTCAAGTTATTCTCAATCAAATAGTGAATGTTTCGTCCACTTCCACAGCCCGCATCGAGGATCTTACTTTCCGAATTTACTCGCCCTTTCAGCAATTGGTCGATGAGGTAAACATCAATGCCACGAAGTGATTCTAACTCTTTCATAGTTCAAAGTGAGTATCAAAGAAAGAAAATAGATTTGAATTCGAGATGAATGTATGGGAATTGATTATCTTGTTTACCAATTCGAAACTCAAACCTATGAACGCAACGCAATTCCTGCTCAAATTTGCGGATAAAATCGAACAAAAAGAGATTGTCAATCAATCGACGGCGATTAAAATGCGAAGCTATATTCGCAAACTGGAGGATTCTACTCCGATCGAGCTGTTTTTGATTGTCTCTGGAATCATGGGCGCGCTGTTCTGCTCAGCAGGAATCTTCTCGATTATCAGTCATAACTGGGACGATTATCCAAAGTACATTCGTGGAATTTTCAGTGTTGTGCCTGCATTAGTTGGACTGTATTTCTATTATCGCGCACTTTTTCATCACCCTAAATCTCGTTCTTGGATTGAAGCGAGTTCTGTTTTCCTCATGCTGATGATTGGAGCTTCCATAGCTTTGGTCAGTCAGACGTATCAGCTAGACGGTGACTTCAACAAATTCATCAAAGTATGGGCCTTACTCTCATTACCTTTGTTTTATTTCGCGCGTGCATCTGGAATAACCATCTTGTATTTGGGATTGATAACCGTTTTGGTGGTCAAAGTAACCTTTGGCTTTTTCTTCATTCCGAGTTTTGGAGAAAATGAAAACAACATTTGGTACTGGTTCTTGTTGATTGGATTCATTCCTCATTACTATTTGGCGCTCAATAAGGGTAAACTCATCAAGGACGATCTCGTAACAGGTTTCTTAAGTTTGAATCGATTGCGCATAAGTTCTCACGAAGATAGCCGCTCTCAAAGCGTACGCATTATTTATATGTCTTATGCGCTGTACTTATCGTTTATGATCGCCTTGTTTATGACCATCAAAGGAAATTATGTTCTTTGGATCTTCACGACAAGTGCCGGTTTCTATCTGATCGGAAAACGATTCATGGGTAAAAACCAAAATATCTTTGCTCGACCGTTTCAGTTATTTGGTCAATTGTGGATCGTAGCGGCACTCGTATCCTTGTCAAACAAAACGACTTTGGCGTTCACATTGAAGCAAGAATCCTTTCTTAACCTCTTCAAACCACTAGATGAAAAGTACGGTCCAGATTTCAATCCTTATGAAGATCAGATGTTCTATTTCGTGCTTGCTCTGGCAGTATTGGCAGCGATCTACTTTGTTTATTTTTATTTCCGAAAACACTTCAAGGATGTCAGCAAACTCATTCTATTCACTCCGATTTTTATACTGTTAATCATGATCTTGCACGAGTACGTTTTCCCAGATTGGTTCATCGTTCTCTTGATTAACGGGCTGGTCCTCTTGATTGGTTTCAATGCGATGATTACTGGGAGTGAAAATCAGAATGTTGCACAAATGGTGTTCGGTTTCGTACTGGTATCCGTATTACTCTGGTTCCGATACATTGATACCGATTGGAACTTCATTTTGAAAGGATTGATGTTTATCGCGATTGGAGGAAGTTTCTTCCTACTTAATTTGACACAGAAGAGCAAGTTGGAACGAATTGAACGCAACAAAACGAGAAGAGATGACTATTAGAAAAGGACTGTTTTTTGCTTTTGCAGCGATCATAGTGTTCGTGCCAGTTTATGTGGCGGTGAGCTCTCAGAATGTGCTGAACAACGGAAAGATGTACAAGTTCAGACCAATGGCCTACGATCCCTTTGATCTCGCTCGAGGGAAGTTTTTGCGCGTGAATTATGACACAGGCGACATTCCAACGAAATTTGATTTTGACGAAGGTGAAACGGTGTATGTATCAATTGGTGTGGATAAAGAAGGATATGCCTTTTTTGAGGAAGCATTCAAATCACCACCGAAGGAAAAAGATTACCTAAAATCAACGGTTAACTGGTCTGGTATGGGTAATTCTTTGCTCAGAGATTTTGAAAATGCATTTGAAGATGAAGCGTTCAATATTGAATCACTTGACACACGAAGTTCCATCAACATTGAGATTCCTGATAACATGAACAAGTTTTTCATTAACGAGGATGATGCATTGAAAGCAGAGAAGGTTTTCGCACGTGAGCGCGAGAATATTTATGTTGATGTTCGAATATTAGATGGAAGAGCTGGGATGAAGGATATTTACGTCTTTGATCAGCCGATATTGGATTACATCCACGATAAAAAGTAATGCCAAAATTCTTCAAAATCACTTTGCTGGTAGCAGTCGCACTTGTTGCGATTGGCTTTGTTTACATCAAGAGCAAAGCAGCGAGTGAGGGCGATCCCGCTCCGCAGATTAGTGCTGAGTTGGTTGATGGTTCGAAATTTAAATTGAGCGATTTACAAGGAGATTACGTCCTGCTGAGTTTTTGGGGATCGTGGTGCGGGCCGTGCCGAGTCAAAGCTCCAGCATTGGTTCAATTTCATCAGAAACATGCATCAAAATTGAAAGTAGTAAGTGTTGCTTTGGAGAAAGAGTCAAAAGCAGGAGAGGCGGCAGCCAAGCAAGACGGATTTACGTGGAAGTACCAAATTGTCGAAGAATCGCAGTTTGTGATGATGTCATCAACGGCGCAGGATTATGGTGTAACGGAGATTCCAAAAATGTTTTTGATCTCACCAGAAGGCAAATTACTGGGAGAGAAAAGTTTGAAGGAAATTGAAGAAATATTGAATAAGTGATGAGAGCGTTGATACTAGTCCTATCTATTTTCATGCTGAGCGGAGTCAAAGCGCAAGGTGAAGAATTCCCGCTTCCAACTACAGAAACAGAATTTCCAGGTGGTGCTAGTGAATTGAAGAAATTCATTAAGACGAATCTTCGTTATCCTGAATCAGCGATTTTGAACAAAGATAAGGGACGCGTTTATGTTTCATTTATTGTAGAAGCTGACGGAAGCTTGAGTGACGTTCATCTAATTAACAGTATCACTCAGGATCTAGATGCTGAAGGGTTAAGAATTTTTGCTTTAATGCCTAAGTGGACTCCAGGGAAACTGGAAGGAGAAAATATTCGCGTGAAATGTCGGATGCCAATTAACTTTGAGATGGACGCAAAGTCATTTCGTAAAGCCAAACGACGAATTAGAAAAGAATCAAAATAATTAAATAGAAAAAGATGAAATTAAAGAACGGATTATTGATTGCAAGTGTATTGTTAATTGGAACGGTTAGTGCTCAGGAGAATCCGCCAGTTCCAGTGCCACCTCCGCCACCATCAGTCTCAACTACACCAGTGGTTCAAGCAGAGATCATTGATTTCCCTGACGTTGAAGCCGAGTTTCCAGGAGGTCCAGAAGCTTTGAAGAAATACATTCAGGATAATGTGCACTACCCCGAAAAGGCGAGAAAAAATGGTGATCAGGGAAGAGTTTACGTAACATTTATCGTAGAGCCTGATGGATCGATAACGGGTGTTGAAGCAATGCGGGGAGGTGTTTCACCTGAAATAAACAGAGAAGCGAAGCGCTTAGTACGAAACATGCCAAAGTGGAAAGCTGCTGAAGTGAAAAATAAAAAAGTAAGAGCACGTTGTCGTTTGCCGATTACGTTTACTTTAGCGTTGGACGACGATGACAAGTAATTGAACCCACAAAAAGCAAATGAATAAAGTAATCAGCATAGTAGGCTTCGGCAATATCGGAAAGCTCATTTGCGCTTTACTTTTGCCATTTAAGGATTCTGAATTTGTCATAAATATCATCGATGTTGATGATACGGTTAACGGTGCGATCATTGATATGAAGCACGGAAAGGAACTCTTTCCGAATCATGCAGTCGTGCACAATGATCAATCACTGTTGAATAACTCAGATTTCATATTTCATTGCGCGGGAGCTTCTGTTCCAAAAGGAAAATCAAGATTGTACACCTGCCAGCAAAGCATTGAGATTACCGAAGCCGTTTTTAGCGATTTCAAGCCAACCAAAGAACCATTCGTTATTGTTGTGGCAAATCCTGTGGAAATCATTTCATTGGTAACACACAAACTAACAGGTCTGCCAGCCAGTCATGTCATTGGAACGGGAACTTTTCTCGATTCCATTCGAATGAATCAAATTGTCAAAGAGGAGAATCCTAATGTGGCAGATGTGAATGCAGTGTTGCTTGGAGAGCACGGATCGGCAGCGTTTTTTAGCAGACAATTGTCAAAAGTGAATGGTTCCAGTTTCGACGAAAATTTCGATTTCCCCACCTTGACGGAATACATGAAACAGGTAAAGCGATCAGCGGAAGAGATTAAAACGACACAGGATGCAACGATCTACGGAGTGAGCTATTGCGCCATTAGAATCTTCGAAATGCTACTATCGGAAAAGGGTGGAATCTGTCCTGTGAGCGCACTGATTCCAGGTTATTTGAAACCTGAATTGGACAATGAATCAATATATCTTAGCTTGAATTCACGTATCAATAAAAATGGAGCACAGCCTTTGGAATCATATCAACCCAATGAAACAGAATTGGCCTTGTTGAAAGAATCGTGCAACGTGATTTTGCCATGTGTTCCTGAGAAATATCTTTGAATTGATTTTAATCTAATTGAGGCAAAACGCATTTATTTCAGAGGATGCGTTACTTTATCCGATCGAAGGCATTACCTTGTTGAACCAAAACAAGAAACATGAACAAGCTGCTAGCAATCCTACTTTTATCGGTAACAATGATCTCCTGTCAACCTGAGGGAAGAATTTTCTCCGAGAACAAGGAGCTTTCTGCCAATCTGGAATGGTTAAAGGATGATGCAGTAACATTTAAGGTTCCAGTAGAAGATATCGGTTCCACCTACGATATGAGTTTAACGTTTCGCTATACTGAAGGGTACCAGTATGATGTGGCGAAAGTGAAAGTCACTCAAATTAGTCCTTCAGGAAAGGAAATCGAGAATGAATACAGTATGAAAGTTCGCGACGAAAACGGCGATTACATTGGAGAAGCAGCACTTGATATCTGGGATAGCGAGCACCTAGTCGAAGAGAAGATGAAATTCGATGAAAGTGGAACCCACAGCTTCAAAGTAGAACACATCATGCCACGAGACCCTTTGCATTTCGCAATGGAAATCGGATTAATTCTCGATAAATCAGAATAATTTTCAGTTCAAATACTTAGTATTCGACCAGGAATTGCCGATAATCTTCAAGGGATGCTAAGCAAGCACTGCTGCATCCTTTGCAACGAACTCTTCCATCACCTTAAAGAAGTTCAACAAGTCTTCCTTGGTGTTGGTTGCGTTAATTGTCACCAAACGTACAAAGGTATCTTCATTGAACTTTCCAAAACCAACAACGGTAATCTGATGCTCATACAACGCCGTACAAAGTGTAATTGGATCGATGTCTTTGTAGTTAAAGCAAATCGAAATCGACTCGTCGAAACTGTATAAAGTGTAATCCGGATTACTTCGAATGTACTCTCTACAAACATCAGCCAAATAGAACTGTTGATCAACAATATCCCTCAAACCTTCTGTTCCAACAGACTTCCAGAGCGTCCAAAATTTCAAGGCGTCGTTTCTTCGTCCACATTGAAAAGAAGTCTTCCCGAGGTTGAAGTCGTCACCGTCCGTTTGATAAAGGTAATCGGCATCATTACTGAATGATCCGTGCAAATATTTCTTATCCTTAACGAGAATGATTGAGCACGTCATTGGAGTACCGATCATTTTGTGAGCGTTGTAACTGAAAGAATCAGATCGCTCCATTCCTTTCAAAAGATGCTTGTATTTTTCGCTGAAGATCAAACTTCCACAATACGCTCCATCAACGTGAAGCCAGATATCGTACTTTTCAGTGACATCTGCAATTTTATCAATTTGATCGAATGCTCCGAGAACCGTTGTTCCAGCAGTTGCTGTCACATACGTTGGAATAAATCCATCTGCAATATCTTTCTTGATTTGCTCCTCTAACTTTTCAGGAATCATGCGTCCTTTCGAATCAGCTTCAATGTATCGAACATTGTTTCTTCCGAATCCAGCAAAGCTGGCATTTTTCGCATTCGAATAGTGCGATTCTTTTGATGAATACGCGATCAATGGTTTTCGAACACCTTCAGCGCGAGCATCTGGATCTTTCGCATCACGTCCCATAACGAGCGCCATGTAATTACTCATCGATCCACCAGTAGGGAAGGTTCCATTGCTTTCAGAGCCATATCCCACCAAATCACACGATTGTCGGATGATTTCTTGTTCAATTCCAACCTGCGGACCAGCCACTTTGTAGGTGTACATGCTGTTGTTGAGCATTACCGCGAGTAGATCACCGAGAACGGCTTTTCCTTGTCTTCCTCCAAACAATTGATTGAAGAATAAGTTCGTCGCAGTTTTAGGAGTTGACACGAGCACTTCGCGAAGTACTTTTTTGAATTCGTCATCAACCATTGGAGAATCGCTCAATGAAAGATCAATCGATTCATACAATTTATCGGCTTCAATTCTATCAGCCACAGGATTTTTTTCCTCTTCATTTAATAAAGCTTCAACAAGTTCATTGAAGAGAGCTAAATCGCTATTAATATTCGACATGTAATTTGAGTATTTTTAATTTTTTACGGATGCTGGAACTGTACTGTCTACCAATTCCCGATTGATAAGCTTGTGTGCATCTTCACAGTAGCTGTTGCAATTTTTGATAGGCTTTGCATACAAGTGGAGGGACATGCTTCGTTCGTTTGAAATGTTTTGTAGGCTGTGGAAGCCCATGAAATCGATCATGTAAGTGATGTCATTCGTTTTAGAAATATCTGATTTTACTAATTTGAGTGCATCATTCTCATCCATTTTGTAGATCACTTCTTCAAATTCACCTTTGACAGCCTTTACCCAGCATTCTTCACCGCCATGATCATGAATCGGTGTTTTTTGTCCAGGTTCCCAGCAAAGTAGAATGAGTTCGAATTCCTCGTTTTCAAATACGCAGTTGCGCGTGTAACCATCCTCTGACCAGGAACAGAAATTTTCAAATTCACTAATGGGAATATCGAATGAGCGTGCTATTTCGTTGAAAGTCGCCCTCTCACCATCAGATAGAGCGGTGACGAGTTCGTCGATTGAGTGTATGTTTGTTGATGTACTTTTATCAGAATCCAAAAGAGCTGTGCTTTTTGTCAATATATGTGAAATCCAAGGTCAATCCCTAAATTCAACCAGAATTTTCGATCAGATTTTCAATCAATTTCTAGTCCTACAAAAATAGCGATTTTTAATCGATTTTGCCACTTTTTGAGCAGTTTTAACCGATTTAGTTCTAAAAAATGGGTGATTATCACATTTTTTTGAGCATTTTGCGGAATCTAAGAAAGAGGTTTTTTTTGGATTTCAGCTTCTACAAAATTGTATTCATCGATTATCAAGTTTATCTACTATGGAAGGTCAAAATTTTGCGATTAAAGTAACTGTTTTAGCGATTTACGTCGGAATTCTCTTTCTCATTGGGATTTTGGCATCACGTCGTATCAAGAACATGAGCGACTACTATGTAGGTGGCAAGAACATGGGGTTTTGGGCAGTTGCATTTTCTGCACGAGCTACGGGTGAATCGGGCTGGTTACTGATTGGACTTACTGGAATGGGGGCAATCGCCGGATATTCTGGGTACTGGGTCGTCGCGGGTGAGTTGCTCGGAGTATTGATTTCCTGGCAGTTCATGGCGAAACGCTTTAAGCGAAGGTCGGACAGCTATAAGGCCATCACCATTCCCGATTATTTACAAGCTCACTTCAAGACAGCTTCACACACTTTACGAGTGATTGCCGCTGCAGTTTTGGTCATTTTTGTGACGATTTACGTGGCTTCTCAAATGGACGTTACGGGAATTGCGTTCGAGTCAATGCTTGATATTCCCTATGAATCAGGAGCGCTTATAGGTTTTGTAATTGTACTTATTTACATCTTCATTGGAGGTTTCGTTGCGGCTGTTTGGTCGGATATGTTCCAAGGAGTTTTGATGTTTTTTGGATTGATTTTACTTCCGGTAGTGATTTGGTTTTCCATGGATCATGGAACAGGAGTAACAGACGGTTTGAATGCAATCGATCCTACTTTGACTCAAGTAATGGGGCGAAGCGACGATGGATTGATGAATTTGTTTACCATTCTAGGTTTCTCGATGATTGGACTTGGATTTTTAGGTTCACCTCAAGTGTACGTTCGGTTCATGTCGATTAAGGCCGAACGAGAAATAGACAAAGGAAAATGGGTGGCGATGGTGTTTACCTTGTTAACGGATGCAGCTGCAGTGACCATTGGTATTCTCGGTCGAATCTATTTCACAAGTGAAGGACAAGATCCCGAAGTTGTTCTTGGAACGGGAGGGGAAGACGTGTTGAGTATGGTGACCAACGAATTCCTTCCGACGATACTCGTAGCGATATTTATCGCAATTGTGCTTTCGGCAATTATGTCTACTATAGATTCATTGTTGATTCTTGCCTCAAGTGCTATTACACGCGATTTCTACCAGAAGATTTTCAAACCGAATTTGAAAAGTGAAAACTTGACGCGATTCTCTAGAGTAGCTACCGTCGTGATGGCACTTTCGGCACTTGGAATTGCAATCTTACTCTATAATTTGTACCCAGAGAGGAAGATTTTCTGGGTGATGATCTTTGGCTGGTCCGGGATAGCTGCGACTTTCTGTCCAGTAATCATTATGTCCTTATTTTGGAAAGGATACTCCGAGAGGGGGGCAATTGCTTCCATGGTGACAGGATTTGTATCTGTGATTGTTTTCAAGTTTGTGGTGTCAGAAATGGATGATATTGGCAAGTACTTCGTTGAGTTGGATGTTTTGGCGCCTTCATTTGCGATGGCGATGATCATGGGATTCATTGTTTCCAAAATTTACCCGCCGAGACCTGAAGCTGTCGAGATGATCGAACAAATTGATGCGGGCACTTATGAATCGGATGAGGAGGACGAAGGCAAAAACCCTTCAAACCCGCAACTCATCGATGATGTTTAAACTGATTGATAATTTGATAGTTAAAGGCCTAATGCGTGCGGTTTAATGAATACACAGGAATTCCGATTCGAAGTTGAAAATCTTCTCTTCTCGATAACTAATCGTTAATTATGAACATCCTGACGAGAAGAATAACGTCATTGAATATCTCAGTGATGTCATCGTTCATAGAGAATTATGATCGGCAGTTCACAACATTCCTAATGCCTTTAGGAGTTAATCGCGGTAGATTTCTGTCTAGTTCCAGATAAAATTATTAACTTCATCAGCAAAATTCACATAACCATAACGCCTATTATCATGAGTAAAATTCACGAAAGTTTAAAAGCAAACGAAACTGAAATTTTGGCAGCTTTACCACAAGAGTTACACGACGAATTCAAAAAGCAAATGGCAACGCCACCAGTTGAAGAGCCCGCTCTTAGCGGTGACGCGGAAATTGCTGCGATCAAAGCTGAGCTTGTTGCAAACCCTTCTGTGGACGAGAGTGCAGCAGCTGATCAACTGAAAGAGATTAGTTCACCTGGAAAAATTACTCCTTTAACTGAAGCTGAAGCTAAAGCACAGGAAGAGGAATTACTTGCTGAGGTGAAAAAAGGACTTGGATAAGGTTCTGATTAGCAGATAAACTAAAAATAGTGAACCCTGACAATTCCGATAATATCGGGAGTCAGGGTTTTTTTTGGCTTCATTTTTTTTGAATAGATGACGTAAGTCATTTGAATTTCAATGCGTTCGGCGTATCTTTAGTAAAACGAGTGGTGTGGATTTTGAAGCTTACGGACACCAATGTTGGTCATTCTGCGAAGCAAAATCAACACATTAACGGATAACAAACCAAAGCGTATGAAGAAGCGAGAAAAAATTGCAGTCATGACGGGAGCAACATCCGGCTTTGGTCAAGTTGTTGCGCAACATTTGATAGATACCAAGCACAAGCTAGTGTTCCTTGCTAGAACTGAAAGCAAAGCAAAAGCATTAATTCAGAAAATCTCCGATGGAGAAGATAGAGCCGAATACATTTTATGTGACCTATCCTCGTTGGATTCAATTTCGAATGCCTGTGAAGAGATCCGTGAGCGCTATGATCGGATTGACTTACTTGTCCTGAATGCTGGTCTTTGGAATTTTGAATATCGAGAATCGAAAGATGGGATTGAGGAAACATTCCAAGTGAATTTGCTGGCTCCAGCTCTGTTATTTCAGAAATTGAAACAAATCATTCCAACGGATGGATCATCAAAGGTAATGCTAACGGCTTCTGCCTTGCACCAAGGAAGCATTCAATACGATGATCTCGAGTATAAAAAGAACTTCTCAGGATTTAAGGCTTACCGTCAGTCGAAATTAGGAGTCATTTTAATCACGCGACTTTGGGCAAAGTTACCGGAGTTTTCTGGAATTTCTTTTTACAGCGTTCACCCAGGACTCGTTAAAACACAACTTGCGGATCGAGCAGGTTGGTTTTCTCGCACGATTTTTAAATTACTTGGAATATCAACGAAAAAGGGAGCACGAACGCACATTCATTTGATTGATAAACCAGTTTCAGAGCTAACAACGGGTGAGTACTACGCGAAAAGTAAAGTGGCAAAAGCAGCGAAGGAAACCTATGATTTGCAGGAAGCGTGTGAGCTTTTCAAAACGCTAAATACCTATTTAGATGCTCATCTACCATAGTTCAGACCTGGTCTGTGGTGAAATGGAAAGCGCTCAAATTGAATTGTTTACCTCCGATTAACAGCGAGTTGAGCGATCAATTTCTTTTTATAAGTTCATAATACTTTCTTATCTTCGGTAAACTACTGTGAACTTTTTGTTCAAACCTCAACAGAAAACTATTACTAACATCATCCCTTATGAAAAAGTTATTGTATACATCGATGTTGAGTTGTCTTGCTCTGTTCTCTTATGGACAGAATACCAATATTTCTGGTGTCGTCAACAGTTATACAATCGTTACGGCAATTTCTGGCTCAACGATTTCTGTTGGGTCATCTGCTGGTTATTCCGTGGGAGATCAGGTTCTAGTCATTCAGATGCAAGGAGCTGCGATTAACGAGACCAACACTAGTAATTTTGGTGATATCACGTCGATCGGTGACGCGGGGAATTATGAATTTGCGACGGTTTGTTCCGTTCCAAATGCTACTCAAATTGAAGTAAACAGTCTTCAACGAACGTATACGGTAGCTGGAAACGTTCAAGTTGTTTCCGTTCCGATTTATGACGATGCAACAGTTACAGACACGCTAACGGCTGATCCTTAGGATGGTTCCGTCGGTGGTATTTTGGTCTTCGAATGTACAGGAACGCTGACTATGAACTCAGTAATAGATTTAACAGGACTGGGGTTTAGAGGTAGAGAAATTACCGTATCGACCTATAGTTGCTCATGGTTTAACTCAGTTAATGATTATTTCTATGATATCCTCGATGGAAGAGGCGCCAAAAAAGGTGAGGGTGTGGCTTTGTATATCGCAAATAAAACGGGAGGTCGAGGAGCTCAAGCGAATGGAGGAGGAGGATCGAACGACCACAACGGAGGTGGCGGCGGCGGCGCCAATGGATCCGCCGGTGGACTGGGAGGTGACCGAATTCCTGCAACCGCATTCACCTGTGCCTGCAACGCTCCAGGAGTAGGAGGAAAGGCAAATACGTATTCAAACTCAGCCAATAAGATTTTCTTAGGTGGAGGAGGCGGTGCCGGTCATGAAAACAATCAAGGAGAAGGAAGTGCCGGTGTCAATGGCGGTGGAATTGCAATCATTAAAGCGAATTCGCTTACAGGAAATGGACAAGCGATTAATGCCAATGGTGCGACAGGACCAGCGGATTGTTTTGATGGAGCAGGCGGTGGAGGTGCTGGAGGAAGTGTTTTGATGAATGTTGGAACTTACACAGGAACAGTCAATGTAAACGCCATCGGTTCTGATGGCGGAAGCACGAACGGGAGCGGGACCTCGAATTGCAATGGGCCAGGTGGTGGCGGAAGTGGAGGAGTACTCTGGGTAAATCAAGCTACAATTCCAACCAATATTACGTATACTCTGAACGGCGGAGCTCCTGGGATAATTGCCAGTGCATTACAATCGAATTGCCCCGTTGGAGGAACAAATGGAGCCACAGGGGGAACAGTTGGTGTTTACCAATGTTGGTTCGAGTGGTTGTGATAGTGTGGTAACGATCAATTTGACGGTGCTCACACCATTAACAGGAACAATGAATGAAACCATCTGTGAAGGAGAGAGCATCGTTATCAACGGAACGACTTATGACTTGGCAGTTACTGGAGCGACAGAAGTTTTCACGAATGTGGGACCTTACAATTGTGATAGTACTGTTACGATAAACATCACTGTAAATTCTGTCGACAATACCGTAACAAATGCGTCTCCTATGTTGACGGCTAATGAATCAGGGGCTGGCTACCAGTGGATCAATTGCCCAGAGTTAACAGCAATCGCAGGTGAGACGAATCAATCGTTTACGCCTACTGTAAACGGATCGTATGCGGTAATCGTAAGCTCAGGAGGTTGTTCGGATACTTCTGCCTGTGATGACATCACTGGTTTGGGGTTCATTGAAAATGATTTTGGTGAGAGCTGCGTCATTTATCCAAATCCTACGGAAGGGAAGTTTTCAATTGATTTAGGATATGAGTACCAGTCTGTTGAAATTTCCATTTCAGACTTAAGTGGAAAGTTGATACAATCAAATGTTTATCAGGAAGGTAGATTGTTTGAGTTGAAGTTGGACGAGGCGGCTGGAGTGTACTTTTTGAAGATTGAATCAGAAGGGAAGAAAGCAGTCGTTCGATTGGTGAAGGAGTAAGTAAGTGTTTTGAGGCAATTGATATCCGCGGATAAGTATTATTGTCGAAGAAACAAGCCGTCGTATATTATAGTGAAACTTGAGAACCAATTCCCAAATTTCCGTTAGTGATAAATGGAATCATTACGTATCCAATGTTTTTCACGCTCGTTGTATTCAATTATTCCATTGGTGTCGTGAATATTCACAGTATCATAGATAATAGTATTTGGTAGGCTATCACGCGCAAAGGCAGTAAGAAAGTACATGGTAGTAGAATCATCGTAAGTATTGTTATTCAGAAATAGTTGAGATACGGTAATTGTAGCCGAATCAGTGATTTCGTTGCTTGGAAATAACTCGTTAATATATACTTGACCGCGATAGGTGCCCTCAAGAGTTATAGCGTGTGCGCATAACTCACAGGATGTCGGATTCGAAGGTTCGTGCTTATACTTTCCGCATGCTGAGATGATTGAAGCGCAGATTAGGTATGTTAGGACGTTAAACTTCACTGTTTCTGAAATAAGTTGACTTGATCTTCAATGGGCCATGAGTAGATTTCCAGCGTATTGTTTGTGTACATTAAACCGTTCCCAATTGCGAGATTGGCTGTACCGATGGTTCTCTTGTTGTTGTAAACTCCCCCTATTGATGAGACGTATCCTTTTTTTATCAGTTCTCCATTTTTATAGATTAGAATATTTCCACTACTCTTGAATTTCATTGCATATCTGTCGCTAACTGTTTCGAATGATTCAGATTCATTATCTGAATATCCGTAGCTGTATACCCATTCATATTTTCCTCTCAGAAAATCATTTTCCTTTGGGCCAGTAAGTCTAACTTTTTTGCAAGAAGCCAAGGCTAAGATGATGAATAGAGTTAAGATAAATTTCATACAGCCATAACGCGATTACAAACTATTTGGTTGGCGATTATTCCAATAAAAAAAGCCCCAACTTATCGTCAGGGCTTTCAATTTTTATGCTGTTACAGCTTCTTTCTTTTTGAGATACTGTCCATCTTTAATATCAATTTCAATGTCCTCGTTCTGGGCCCTGACTTTGAATTCTTCGATGATTTCCTTGATGTCATTACTCAAGTGCTTTACACGCGAGTAATCTAATGTCACCTTCACGTCTTCTGGAATGGAATCCAACTCAGCATTCAGACTCGCCTTGTTAAGGAATGTCATATTTTCCGACAATTGCACAACGAACATGTCCTTTGGTCCATCCGTTAACTTTTGAAGGTAATGTGAGTGTTTGAAGTTTGTATAGAGAATAAAGAAGATGGAGAATACCAATCCAATTCCAATACCTTTCAATAGGTCAGTCATCAAAATTCCGACGATTGTCGCAACAAATGGAATGAACTCAGCCCATCCTTTTTTGTAAATAACCCTGAATAATGATGGCTTTGCCAATTTGTAACCGACCATGAATAAGATAGCTGCTAAACTGGCGTAAGGAATCATGTTGAGTACTCCCGGAAGAAGCGCGATGAATCCAACGATCAAAACACCGTGGAAAATCGCAGACATTTTCGTCTTCCCTCCAGAGTTGATGTTTGCGGAACTTCTCACAATTACTTGGGTGATAGGTAATCCGCCTAAGAATCCAGCAATGGTATTTCCAATTCCTTGTGCAACTAGCTCTCGGTTCGGATTGGTTACGTGCTTTTCGGGATCCAGCTTATCCGTCGCCTCAACACAAAGAAGCGTTTCTATACTCGCTACAATGGCTATCGTAGCCCCAGTAATCCATATCGATGCCGATCCAGCTGCTTCAAATAAAGGGAAGGCAAATAATTCTGAGAATTGCTTTCCAGAAATCCCTAAAGAAACTCTGTGTTCCGAACTAATACCGATATCTTGACCTTGCGTAAAGTAAGTGTAAAGAATACCGAGCGTTACAACTAATACGGCTCCTGGGACATTTTTCAAAAACGTTTTCTTAATGATTTTCGTCTCCCATAAAATCAAAATAGCCAAAGAGGATAACGTGATGATGATTATTGTCAAAGACATCTCGCTGGGATTCAGAATAATCGCCTTCATTTCTTGAAAGAACGATATATGTTGCTCTCCTGAGTTGTAGAAATCGGCAAGTCCATCTTTGTCGTAACCCAAACCGTGCGTCAATTCTTTTTTGATCAAGATTAAACCGATGGCAGCGAGCATTCCTTTAATGACCACGTTCGGGAAGTAGTAGCCGATAAATCCAGCCTTCAATAACCCTAACGTCAATTGAATAACCCCTGCGATGAGTACTGAGAAGCCAAGCATCTGCAAGGCCATGAGATTTATCTCCGTCTCTGTTAAGCCTTCAGCACCAATTTCGTTTCTAAACGTAGCGAGAGCAGTAATGATAATAGCGATCAATCCTGCGGCTGGTCCTGAAACCCCAATTCGCGAGTTTGAAACTGATCCGACCACGATACCTCCCACGATTCCCGCGATTAATCCAGAAAAAGCTGGTACACCCGAAGCCAAGGCAATTCCCAAACAAAGGGGGATTGCGACTAGGAAGACGACCAGACCTGCTGGCAGGTCAAATTTTAAATTTTTGAAAATGTTTTGATCTGCTTTACTCATGGGTGTTAGTTAATGGGTGTTAGTACTTTCCTGAAGGTTTAATTTCAAGCGTGTTCAGTACCATGTGCTTGTAAAAATTTGTGATGGCATCTTCACCAGCCACTGAGTCGGTCAGTCGGGGCAAATGCTCTGCGAAATAGCGTTGGTGATGCATTCCTTCGATCATTGTCGAAACGAGCATGTGAGGATACTTATAGTTGGGTTTAATTTCAGTAATTATCTGGCTGATTCGCTCAACTAACTGCTTGTAGCCTGCGAAGGAACCAATTTTATTGTCTTCATCAACTTCTTTCGTCAAGTATGCTTTCGATGATTCAGCAATAACGATTTGATGAAGCTTGATTTCGTTAATGTGCGCGAAATTTCCATCCTCCTCAACTTGCTTTGTAACAATGAGGATTGCTCTTTCCAATCGAATAACAGGATTTTCAACGTTGGCAATGGCGAAAACCAGTCTGTATTCTAACCAAGACCAGTACCAAGATGTCAAGTAAACAAGCAACTTGTGTTTGCTTTCGAAGTATCTGTAAACAGAAGCCTCTGTAGAAGATATCGCCTTAGCTAATTTGCGGAAGGTAAAAGATTCAAATCCAATATCGTAGATCAATTCAATGCTACCTTGAATAATTTTCTTGCCGAGTTCGCTCGATGCAGGATCTTTTAAATAGATGCTCGAGTTAACGCAGATTTCAATATTTGACAGAAGTTGTTTCAACCTTTTTATAATTAATGAGTGCTAATATAATAGTAATACTATTGATACGTGTAGTGTTGGCATCAAATTTTTATTAAAAAATGCGATTAGGCGTATTTTCCGCATTTTTCCTTAAATCGAACTAAAACCGTATAGTTGGGGCTTTTAGGGGTGTTTGTTCGGACTTAAAACTTAATAAGTAGTATTTTCCGCACTCACAAATACAGTTTTCCGCATTGATTAATCGGAATTGGATAGTTAGATTTGAAGTATTAGAGGGTGACAACACAGAGAGTTAAGTCAGTGAGTTAAGAGGATAGCAAGCAAGCCGGGAGTCTTCAAGTTTATTCATTCATTGATGAATCTAACAATCGTTTCGTAGTGATTCATAGGCTGTGTTGACGACAAATCTAATTTCTAGTAGTAGGGGTCCAGTTTCGTATTCGAAACTGGACTTTTTTTTTTCAATGACTTTTTGCCACAAAAAAAATCGCCCCAAAAGTAGTAGGGACGATTATCAATATTTTATGTAGAGTTTGTACTAAGCTTTGATTAAGCCTTTTTTGATTCCGTACATGATGAGTCCAATGGAATTCTTCGTTCCAGTCTTTTTCATCATTTCACTTCTGTGTTTATCTATTGTACGTGTACTTCGGTACAATTTATCGGCAATTTCCTGAGTTGTCAACTCTTTAGACATGAGATCCAAAATAGAAACCTCCATTTGTGTAAAGCTCAATTCATTGTTGATGAATGTTGGAGCAATTTTCCCTTTGCTGATCATCGATCGAATGAAGATCTTAGAGATTCGGTCGTTGAAGTAGTATTCGTTATCCAAGACACTGTGCATTGCCATCTCTAATTCTTCTAAATCATCGTCTTTCGACAAGTAGGCATTTGCCCCATTTTCGATCGCTTTTTCAACGAAACTTTCATCATCAAACATGGATAGAATGATAATTTTCATGTTCGGGTGCTTCGTACGTAGTAGTTTACTCGTCTCGATTCCCCCCATGATTGGCATTTTGTAATCGATAATAGCAATATCAACATTGTCAATATCGACGTGTTCGACAAGCAATTTGCCGTTTTCGGCCTGAGCCACTACCGACACTCCAGTGAAACTGTTCAGTAAATGCCCGAGTGCGGATCTAAATATTTCTTGATCCTCTGCTATTCCTACACTAATGTTCTTCATAGTTTTGAATTTCTATGTTAACGTTCGTCCCTTTCGGAGATAGTTTCTGGTACGAAATTGTTCCTCCTACTTGTTGAATACGACTCTTAATATTCTTCAATCCAAGCGAACCAGGTTTAGATAGTTCACTTTCCGAAGGTTCAAATCCCATTCCGTTATCTGATATCGATAATACGTAATTTCCGTCAATTATCTCCTCAGCAATCGAAATTTCTGTCGCCTTCGCGTATTTTATAATATTGTTCACCAGTTCTTGAACAACACGATACAAAGCTAATTGAGCCTGATCATTATGCAAGGAATCCAGTGCATTATTTCTCGAATATTTACAATCAATAAGAGTAGCACTTCGCGTGCGTTGTGCAAGGCGTTCCAAAGCTGCCTGTAATCCCATGTCTTCAAGCACGGAAGGCATCAGTTCGTTTGATATTCGACGTACATCTACGCTGATTGCTTTTATGTTTGTGTCGATCTGCTTTTTGTGCTCTGGAACCAAGTTCATTTGGATGATGGACATTTTTAATGCGGTAAGCGCCGAACCAATCCCATCATGCAGTTCCTGGGCCATTCGTTTTTGCTCTTTTTCTTTGGCGAGAATAACGGCTTCCATGAGATTGCGTTGCGCGTCAAGTTCGAGTTCGCTCATTTCACGCTGCTTGGAGTAAAGTCTACGTTGGTAAATTACCACGAAGATGATAATGAAAAGCGCCAATGTTACCATTACCGCTGTACCCAGCAAAAGTGTTAACTCGATTTCCTTCTTCCCATCCATAACGATACGGTTAATCCTATATTAAGAATAATATTTAAAGTGCAATTTAAGTCCCAATAGTCATAAGATGACGATTCATTTAACTCATTCTTCAATATAAACAAGAAGAAAGTTCCTGCTGTGTAAAGCAGAATTGATCCACTCATCCAAAAGTTATACTCGGCTTCTATTCGCACAACTGTTGCCTCGACAAAAACTTGAATAAAGTAGAAGAAACAGTACATGAGAATTACAATCGCTGCGAAATATCGCTGATTAGAGTTGAACTCATTCAGATCTTCCCAAAAGGCTAGGTTCACTAGTGAAAATAACAAAAATGCAATACAGGAAAAGAATATGAGTTTTTTTCTCACGCCAGTAATAAAAGAACTGAAAATCCAGGCTAGCAATGGTACTTGGAAAAAGGCATACAAATGAGATATGGCCATATTGTTCCAAGCATTTTCGAAGTAAATGATGGCGAGCGTCTCCGTGATAGTGCTAAAAAGAATAAAAACGCTTAATCTCTTAAGCGTTTTATTCATGCGTCTGTACAAAATTCCCGCACTAATTAGAGGGACTAAAATAGAGAATGTCGAAATTAAGTATAAAGGCACTCTACGAGTTTAAAGCGTTGGGCGTAGAGCAGTTGGATGGACATGCTGCGGAAAAATCTCCTACTAAATCCAACATATCATCTTCGAATTCATCTGCCCCTACAATCACGAGTTGTCTGTTACCGTCTTCGTCTTGTCCATTATAGAATCGAATTCCCATGCAACCTTCTTGATCAAGGATTTGGTTCAAAATTTCTTTCCCGAAGAAATGCCCTTTGTGAGCTGTTGGATTTCTTAATCGATGTTCTTTTGTTAAAGCTGCGCCTTCTGAGAGTGTAATAGCGCCTCCTTCTGTTCCGTCAAATGCCATAGTGTATTTATTTAAGTATTAAGTCTTGAAAGTAGTAAAAACTTAGGCTTATCTCGAACTTCAATATTGAGAAAATTTGGGACACCCTCTAAAGCTTTAGTAAAATCAGTGCTTGTGTCATTTTTGTAACATCATTTTTCGAGGTCTCCGTTTTTTTGATTCGGAATTCCGCATTAAAAAGTAGTTTTTCCCGTATTTGATGGCATTTTAATTTCCCTTAGCTTTGAATTGCTACGAAAATCTTAAAAACAATTGTGTGAATAATTCGCCACATCTACTATCAAACTCCGAAGAGATCAAACGAATCTCAGAAATTATTGACTGCCCAATTGACATCGTTCGTTACTGCATGCTGCAAATTGGCCCATCGCTCCCTGCAATCGAGGCATATTGGCAAATGAATAAAGATCGTCTGCTTCAAAAGTTCGAAACGGTTAAAAGCTAAGGCGACCCTGACCGCTCTCAAGAGACAGAAGTGTTTCTTTCCGAGTAATCCCACCTGAAAACCCCGTAAGTTTCCCATCTGAAGCCAGAACCCTGTGACATGGAACTAAGATTGGCAATCTGTTTTGACCGTTGGCATGAGCAACAGCACGAACATCTTCAGGATTGTTCAGCGACTTCGCCAAATCCAAATAGCTTATTGTTTTTCCAAAAGGTATTTCTAATAACGCACTCCAAACTTGGTGTTGAAAATCCGTACCAATAAAGTTTAATGTAAGATCGAATGAGGTTCGATTGCCTTCAAAGTACTCTGTAATCTGTGTCTCAAGATTCCCTAAAGTGTTGTTGGGTGGAGTAGAAGTCTCTTCAAACAATTTCGAAAACTTCTTCTTGTGCTGAGAAATCCTTTCCTCGATGGGGAATTCAAACATTACGATGCCCGCTTCGGTTATCCCAACTTGCATATTTCCAAGAGGAGTCGAAATTTCGTCGTAATAAATCGGAGACATTATATAATTGACTCGCCGTTAGAGTCCGTTGTTAGAATATCACTCATGTAATCGAAGAAAGGACGCATAGCTTTGAATGTGCTGTTGGCCAATTCTAAAAAGTCCGTACTTTGCACTTCTTTATCGGCAAAGTTCCGTCCAAAAATGAACTGTTTGTAGCGGAGCAGGTCAACGTTCGGATGTTCTTTATCGAAGCCTTTTGGAGCCGTTTTCAGTTGATCACCATCCAAACTTCCGAATGTCGAAACAAAGGTAGGATCTGTTATGATTTCCCTCATTTCAGTGGCATCTGTAGCGATTTCTTCACGAATTCGCTGCAAATCGTCTTTGTTGGGGCCCCAGAATCCACCACCGATAAATGATTGTCCACCTGGTTGAATGTGAAAATAGTATCCTCCACGTCTCGCAGCCGTAGCACGTTTAAATCCTCCCGACCAGTGTGTCTTGTAAGGTGATTTATCTTTCGAGAAACGAACGTCTCTGTAAATACGATACAGGCTTTTCTTTCCGGTTGGCGTTTCAATTGCATCATGCTCATTCATTTTCGCTAACAATGCATCGGCAAATTCGATGATTTCTTCGTGCTCACCTGTATAGCGCTTTTTGTTCTCAGTGAACCAATCGCGGTTGTTGTTCTTCTGTAGGTCTTTAAGGAACTTGAAGTTGGATGCTTTGATTTGAGGCATGATAAATGTTTTCTTTAAAAGTAATAATCATTTCTTTTCAATCCGCTCTTTGCTGAGCACAAAATCAACTCGGCGATTTTGTCGTTCGTCCTCGTCCGTTTTTTCAGGAAAGGCAAGAGGGATAGTGTTGCTGTATCCTGCATGCGACATGCGTTGTTTGGAGATCCCTTGGCGCTTTAGAAAGCGATAGACATTACGAGCACGTCTTCGGCTGATTCGTTTTCCTGGGCGACAGCAAACGTGACCGCGAATATGCACATAGATTTCAGGATTCTTCAACAAATAATCAACGATGGTTTCGAGCAAGTATTGATAATTTCCATCGATGTGAATGTTCGCTCCTTCGAATTTAATGTCGTGTTCATAAGGGCGCTGCTTGGTCGTGTCTTCCAATGCAAGCTCTGACGCGTGAATGTTCGGAGAGATGAATAATATCAACGAAATTGAAAACGCAAGCCGCTTTGCAACTCGATTTAATTTTGGATATGCTTTGCTACTTTTCGCGATTACCAACTTGATTAAAAAAAATGCCCCGACATTCCGATTATTATCGGGATCGTCGAGGCATTAAATACTGTTATTGTTTGTATGGTGCTAAGTCGATTTCTGCGTTAAACGTACGCGAAATAACCTTTCCTTCCAGATTAGCCTGGCCAGTTGAAATGTTGATTACAGAAGGGAATAATATTCCTTCAGCTTCAACGTAGTTTGAATAAGTTGAAGTTGCTTCTTGCGTTTCCTCGCCCTGTGTTTCAATAGACATTGTTCCAACTTTCATGAAGGTCTCACGATTGAAATATACAAATGACACCTTTATTCCGTCGTCCAGTTTTAGGACGTAGCATTCAGTTTTATTGAATGTTTCGACCCCAACGACTTCATACTTCATTCCAGAAGTAGCGTAGTTCAACTCAGGTATAATTCCGATTGACTTGTTGTCTGCTGCAATTGATTCTGGAGTCATTTCAGATTTTCCAACACCCATAGCTGTTTGCTGACCCGTTGTTCCATCCGAGTATGAAGAAGAGAATGTCATTCCTTTACCTTCTGTCATTTGAGCATTGATGTTCGGAGATATCCAAGCATCTTTCGTTGTAATCGGGAATGGAATCTGAGCAGAAGTCATTTCAATCACTGTCTCCATCGAAGTAATTCCTTTGAAGAATTTCGCTCTCTTCTTTGCTAACTTCTTGCTTTTCTTCGCCTGAATGTTTGGAATTACTGCTGATAAATAGTTTTCAAGAATCTCATCTGCAGTTAAATCTGAAGGGATTTTCTCTACTTTCTTGTTTCCAAAAGCATCGAATCGTTCGATTTCTCCATCCGTATCGAATTTCGTCAAAGTAGGAACAACTTCTTCGTTACCTACGACAACAATGTTGCAGTTAGATCCTGTCCAGTATTTCTGAGCTACGTCCAATAGGTCTTGCTTCGTGATTGCCTCCAATTGCTTGAGGTATGTTTGGTAGTAATCTTTTGGCAATTCGTTTCGAATGATATTCAAAGCGAATCGAGCAATAGTTGATGGTCTTTCCAAAGAACGTCCGAAAGATCCCGCCATAGATGATTTAGCCAAATCCAATTCTTTGTCCGTTACGAAGTCATCAACGATTTTGTCCAATTCGTATAAGATTTCAGTGATTGCACTGTCTGTCACTTCATTTCTAAAGTTCCCTCCAGCTGATAACCAACTTCCGTCTTCCGTCACATTCATTCTTGAGTAACATCCATAAGTGAACGCTTTATCCTCACGAAGATTTTGCATCAAGCGAGAAGCAAATCCTCCAGCTCCCATAATGTTGTTGAGTACTTTCAACTTCAAGTAATCTGGGTGAGATGGAGTAATGTTCATTGGGAATGAAACGTAAACAACCGACTGAACAGCTCCAGGTTTCTCAACGAACAACACACGATTTCCTTTATTGAATTTTCCAGTACCCCATTCAGCTTTGTGTGGATCGTTTCCATTCCACTTACCGAAATAGGTATCGACCATCTTCTTTGTTTCTTCCAAAGTGATGTCTCCTACAACTACCAAATAGCTTCCTTTTGGACTGTACATTCGCTTGTAGTAATCTACAATTGAACCGCGATCAATATTCGCCAAGCTTTCTGGCGTCATGATTTCTCCGTAAGGGTGTCCTTTTGGGAAATTCGCAGCAGCCTCAGCGTTAGAGGCCATAGAACCAGCATCCGACTTAGTTGAAGTCAAATTTGATTCATTTTGAGAGATGATACGGTCAACTTCACTTTGCGGGAAGTTGGCGTTCATTAAAACGTCCGACATCAATGTCAGAGCTTTGTTCGAGTGCTTCGTTAAGCTGGACATGTAAATCGAGCTGCTCCCAGCAGAGAGAGTCGCACCAATATTATCGATTTCGCTATCCAATACATCCTTTGTGCGATTATCCGTTCCTGACATCACCAATGTTCCAGCGATATCAGATAAACCTGTCTGATCTCTTTCTAGCATTGGATCAGAACCCATTACCAAATTGTACGATACACGTGGAATTTTGTGATTTTCAGAAAGAATTACGGTGATTCCGTTATCAGTTTTAAAAACTTTGGAATCCTTAATGTTGATTGTTGGAGCAGGAGCTGCTTCCGGGCGAACAGAACGATCGATTTGTCCGAACAAAAGTGTAGGTACGAAAAGTCCAATTGCTATGATATATTTTTTCATGATCTTCAATTATTTATTATCAGGATTCTCTTCCATTGGTAAGTAATGCAAGATGATTCGCGCATCCTGAGTTAAGTACTTTTTCGCTACACGCTGAATATCTTCTCGTGTAACAGCCAAGTATTCTGATAATTCTGTGTTGATTTTCTCAGCCCCACCAGAGTAAACATGGTTGTCAGCTAAACTTTCAGCGATTCCTGCAATCGTTGAGTTGGTAGAAATAAACTGATTTTCGTATTGGTTGCGAATTTTCTCAAATTCTTCCTCAGAAATCAACTCACTCTTAATCATATCGATTTGTGCGTCGAAAGCCATCTGGATAGAGTCTAAGTCTTTTCCTTGAGCGGCGATCGCGGCAAAAATTCCAACACCTGCATCTTCTAATCCGTAAGCGAATGAGAAAGCAAATTGCGCAATTTGTTGTTTCTCAACAAGGTTTTTGTTGATTCTAGAGCTTGCTCCACCTGAAAGCACATCATTCATCATTTCCAGTGCGTGGAAATCTGCATGCGTCTGATCCGGGAAACGGTATCCCATGAATAAGGCTGGAAGTTGAATGTTATCGTAAACGACATCTTTCACAATTCCTGACAATTGCTCGTCTGCTTTTTCTGGACGAGGAATGTCAATTTCCATCGCTGAATACTTCTTAACTAATTCTTTCGCTCCAGCATCTGATTGAGCATTGAAGTTCATTAAGTCGACTTTTGATTTATCGACGTTGTATTTAGCTACAAACTCCTCAGCCGTCAAGTTCTCAACATCTCTGTAAAGGTTAATCGCTTCTCCTTTAGGAATAGAAGAGAAGTATTTGTCAACCCAAGCTTTTGTTTCTTCAATATCAATATCTCCAGCAATCGACAAAGTCGCGTTGGCTGGAACGTAGAACGTACGGTAGAAATTCACGTAGTCTTCCTCTTGAGCAGCATCCAAGTGTTCCATACTTCCAATTGGCACCCAATTGTACGGATGTTTTTTGAACATGCGTGAGAACATTTCAGTAATGAATGAAGCGTATGGTTGGTTGTCAACACGCTGACGTTTTTCCTCTTTTACAACGCTACGTTGCGTTTCGATTCCCTCGATGTCAACATTTGCATGCAGCATACGCTCGCTTTCCAACCAGATTCCAAGTTCCAATTGATTCGAAGGCAATATTTCATAGTAGAACGTTCTGTCTTGCGATGTGTTCGCATTCAACGTCCCCCCATTTTTCTCAACTAATTCACTGTATTCACCACGTTCGATGTTTGCAGATCCTTCAAAAAGAAGGTGCTCAAAAAAGTGTGCGAATCCTGTTCTGTCAGTTTGTTCGTTTTTTGAACCTACGTGATACAAAACGGAAACAGCAACGATCGGAGTCGCTGGTTCTTCGTGGAGAATGACATGGATTCCATTGTCCAAATCATATTCAAGGTACTCAATCTCTCTTTGGCTATGTCCTGAGAACGCCATAATAGAGCAAAGTCCCGATAAAAGGATGTATTTCATTATTCTAGAATTATTGATCTTTCGCAATTTAAGGAGAATAGTTTTAACATTAATTCCTTTGGTACAATTGGATTTTTATTTGGATAAACGGCAATATCGAAAACCACCGCTCGTTGTCATTACTCTGGCGTGAATTTTGTTTAACTTTGATTTATGAAGTACTATCTTTCGTTATTTGCGATTATCCTCTTGTCTTTTAGCTCTTCAGCTCAGAACGTTGTGCCTTTTACGGACTTCAGTGGATTCTTTAAAAGTTATCAAAATGGCTTCTTTCGTCAGATTGAATTTCAGCGAGTTCGCGAATTTAAAACGGGAGATGATGTCGTTGCTTACATCGACTATCGTGGCAATCTTCGTGTGTTCGATGGAACAAAGCCATTAGATATTTCCAATGTGCAAGTGGAGTATGAAGTTTCCGATCATTTAATGACCTGGAAAATCGGCCCAACATTGAACCTTTGGGACGGTGGAGCGATGAGAACATTGACCTATTTTGCAGATCAGTATGTTGTACGCGATAGTATAGTTGTCTTCAACGATACACGTTTTAATTCGGTTCATGTTTATTTCGATGGGGAGATATACGAGTTGTATAAGTCATCTGGAATTGTAGCGATGCCAGATATAGTTGGGGAGAACATCGTTGCCTTCCGAGATAATGGAAACTTCAACAAAGTATTCTGGAATGGACAGATTTACGAACTTGATGTGTGGCACGATCCATATCCATTTAGTGCTGGAACAGACATTCTAGCCTTCAATGACCCAATTAATGGAACCTTTGCGATTTTTGAAAATGGTGAGTTCTTCGATGTTGAGGATTTCAGAATGAACTCCTACAAAACAGGCCGGGGATTTGTCGTGTATGAGAACGTGAACAACGACCTGATGATCTACAAAGATGGAGAAACAGCAAAACTCACGAATTTCGGTGCTGATTTCTACGAAGTAGTGGATGACGTTGTCATTTGGACAGAAAACGGATTCACCTATGGATATGCTAACGGCAAGAAGGTCGAGCTTGCAAGGTTTATCGTGAAAGGATATCAACTGAAAAACAACGTAATTGCGTTTACCAATGTAATGGGTGGAGTAGATGCGCTAATTGATGGTAAGCTAAAAACGCTGACGAATCTGATGAATATGAAATATTCCATTCATGGAAATGCAGTATTGTTGGAGTCAATGAACAGTACATTCAATTTGTTTATCGAGGACAAAGAATACCGCAATTAATCAATAAACCATTCTGATATACAACGTACGATCTTCTGTTACCCAGAAACGGCAGGAGTTGAACTTCGGTGCACTCAAGAAAGGACGGATGTTATTTGAAAAGGCATACGCTTCGGTCGGGACACCAAACATGTTTTTATTGCAACATTTATCACCATTTTCATCGTGATAAGTCGCAATGGCATAATCACCATTCTTTAAGCCTTTGAACTGATAAGTAGCCGTGTTTCCTGATACCTTAACACGCGCTTTTTTGAATTGCTTTCCTACTTTGGGCCAGTTGGTTCCCTTTTCGTACAATCCAATTTCTACAACGCCACGTTTGTGCTTGAGTCGAGTGATTTTAACTGTGAGAGTGTGCGTGCCACTAGTACGATATCCTTGAATAACGAATATTCCGAAAACCAAAAGTAGCTTTCCGATGAACAATCCTATTTTTCGTTTATTCAGCGACATTCTTTTCTTTAAATCGTGTTTTCATGATCCAGTCCCAAATCCGAAATGTTGACGCATAATTACCATCAAGTTTCTCATGGTGAACATCGTGATCTTCAACAGGGCTAATCAATGGTATGTTTTTTAGCAGTGGTAATTTCAAATCTGAATGGATATGAATTTCGTGAAGATTTCTCAAAAAAACAAATCCCCAAAAGGAGTAAATGCTTAGATCCCAAAAATTAATCATTGCCAAAATAGCAACTACAGCTCCAATAATTCCGAATGTCCACTCGAAAGGATGAACGTACAAATAATCCAAAGGAAAAGGAGTATGTGCTCTGTGATGAATGCTATGAACCTTCTTCAAAACAGTCTTATTCGTGTGCATCCAACGATGGAAGAAATAAAACCAAACATCGTCGGCAAGAAAAATAATCAGCACTTGAACGATGAGAACCCACCAAGCCGGAAAGTTAGATTCGACGCTATCATAGAGAAAATAAATCCCAATTGTTGAGGAGATCGTGAGCAAAAACACATTAAAAATGTAGAGTGGAAACCGATCTTTAAAAACTCCCTTTTTATAAGGCTTTTTCTGTATGCGGTACTTTTCGAATACTGTGGTGCTCAATACCAAGTAGGAATATATGATTCCGAAAATATTCCCAGCCATGAAAAGGCACAGCGTGATGATAAGCATAGTTGTAAAGCTCATGATCGTGTGGCAAATAAGTTAAACAATTGTGTTTCTTCCAATCCTGCTTCTCTTTCAACGTAGAGAGAAGTGAAACCTTGCTCTGTCAGGATCGATTTTATCGTTTCCAATCGTCCGTTTGAGTCGTGAACTTCAACCACCAAGGATTTTATTTTTGGCCAGTCATCAGCATCAATACTTTTGATTACGCCTAATTCCGCTCCTTCGCAGTCGACTTTCAACAAATCAATTCGATCAACATTCTCTTGCTTAATGATCGTTGATAAGCGCTTCAATTCGCAATCAACGCTTTTCTTTCCTTTGACCAATTGTCTAGCGATTATGCCTGAGAACGCCGTTGGAATCATCCGCATCCACTTCATTCCTGGAGGTGGATTTTTCATGTTTCCTTTTACCGCTTTTTTGAAAGCGCCTGGATCATTTTCCCAATCTTCTGGATTGGCAGTAGATAGAGCAGGAGTATTTGGGAAATACGAGAAAGTTGCCGTCATTTCCTCATCTGAAATCCCATAAGGCATCACCTTCATTCGGTCGGCAGCGAACGTATCAGCGTTTTTCTGAAGAACAGCATTGATGTCTGGAATCGGCTCGAAGCAATAAACCACCGTATTTAGATGGTTTTGAACCGCTCGAACTCCGAAAACACCTATGTTGGCGCCAACGTCGAATATTACATCGCCATCATTGATTTCAATTCCGTGATTGAGGTAACCATCTACATGGTGATCAAGCATTTTGGCTTCTGGAGCGCGCAGACAGAACACTTTGGTCCCATCTCTTAGCTGAGTTCTCTTCATACCCAAAAATAGAAAAAATATCGAAGATGCAAGGCTTTTAAATGTAGTTCTAAGAGGATCAATTCATTGTGAATAACTTTCCCGTTTTTTGGATGAATTCTACCGGTGAATCACGGATCAAAATCAAATCTCTGTGTATCTTTGTGAGACATAAATTGACAGATATGAATAATTGGTTTACAGTAAAAGTGAAATATACGAAGCAGTTGGATAATGGCGCCTTGAAGCGAGTTTCAGAGCCGTATTTGTTGGCTGCAATGACTTTTACAGATGCTGAGGCACGTATATATGAAGAACTTGGACAGATTATCCGTGGAGAGTTTAACGTTGTGGGAATTACTCGAACAGAGATTCACGATATTTTCGCTTATGACGATGCCGACGTTTGGTACAAATGCAAGGTGCGTTACGAAAGCATGGATGCAGATACTGAGAAAGCGCGTAAAGTGAATCAAAACTTTTTGGTTTCCGCAGCTTCAGTGAAAGAGGCGTATGAACGAATTCAAGAGAGCCTTTCTACGTTGATGGTGGATTTTGAAATTCCGTCGATTATCGTTTCACCAATCGTTGAAATCTTCCCTTACACTGAAAACTTGGATAAAGAGTTGTCACGCACTCCAATTGATGAGGTTGAAACTGAAACTGAGGAAGAAGAGGATGAGGACGATGATCAGCCGGGTAATGTGGTGTTCTCTGCTTCTGGATCAGATGTTGATGACGAAGAAGATTCTGAAGACGAAGCTGAAGAAAGCGACAGTGAAATAGCTGACGAATTCGACGGAGAATAAGTACAGGTTTAGCATGAATAATCCACTCGATCAATACAGAGATAGCCATCACGAGTTTCAGCACGATGTTACGAGTGATTTGGGCAAAGATCCGATTGCCGTTTTCAAAGAATGGTTCGCGTTTGCGCACGAAGCCGAAGAATTGGAAGCGAATGCTTTTGTGTTGGGTACAACTTCTGCCGATCAGCAGTCAAGTACGCGCATTCTCTATTTGAAAGAGATTTTGGATGATCAACTCATTTTCTACACGAACTACAATAGTCAAAAAGGACAAGAAATAGCCGCAAACCCTAAGGTTTCCATGTTGTTTTTCTATCCGAAATCTTCTCGTCAGATTAGAGTGGAGGGCATTTGCACAAAAGCCGATGAGTCGGTGAGTGATGCTTACTTCAATTCTCGTCCGCGTGGAAGTAAAATTGGAGCTTGGGCTTCTCAGCAAAGTGCGGAACTTTCCAGCATGTCTGCATTGACTGAGCGCGTTGCAGAGTTAGAACTCAAATATCCAAACGAAGTACCGCGCCCAGATTTTTGGGGTGGATATCAAATTCAACCAACACGCTTTGAGTTTTGGATGGGCAAAAAATCACGCTTGCATGAACGCGTTATTTTTGATCGCGTTGATGACGGTTGGAAAATCTACAGAAAGAATCCTTAGCCTACTTGGTGAGGCAATTAAATAGGTAAATAATGATCGAACTCGATCCGGTAATTTTCAAACTCTCTAACGGGATGAAGGTCGTCTACCTCAAGCGCGAGGCATATGTCGCGCACCTTGGTGTGATGATTCACGCTGGATCACGTTTTGAAAAAGACCACGAGCAGGGTTTGGCACATTTTATCGAACACTGTATTTTCAAAGGGACGAAAAAACGAACTTCCTTCGATGTTTTCTCAGATTTGGATCGAGTGGGAGGTGAGCTGAATGCTTATACGAACAAGGAAGAAATCTCAGTTCATGCCTCATTTCGCAAGGCGCATTTTTCCATTGCCGCTGAGTTGATTGGAGATATTTTGCAAAGTGCTACATTCCCTGAAAAGGAGCTCAAGAAGGAGAAAGATGTCATTTTGGATGAGATCATGTCTTATTTGGATAGCCCAGTTGAGCGAATTCACGACGAATTTGAAGCGCATTTATACAAGGGACATGCACTCGGGTATAACATTCTCGGAACGAAAAAATCGGTGAAAGGATTTACTCGCGATGACATCTTGAATTACATAGATCGCCTGTTTACGCCAAAGAATATGGTACTTTCCTTTGTGGGAGATGTTCCTGAATCGGAAGTGCGAAAAATTCTGGAAGCGGAATTTGGATCGATTGAGGGGAATGGAAAACCGCAACTGGAGCCACCTTTGGTTTCGATTCCGCCATTCAAAATTCGCGAGAAAAAAGCGAATTACCAGATCCACACTTTGGTTGGAGGAATGGCGCCATCTTACAATGAAGATAATCGTCGAGCAATGACCTTACTCACAAATTTGCTTGGAGGCCCAGCGCTTAATTCGCGTTTGATTTTATCCATTCGTGAGAAATACGGCTACGCCTACAACGTGGAAGCGAATTACACGCCATACTCTGATACAGGTTATTGGAATATCTACCTCGGGACAGACAAGAAATACTTGAAGAAAGCGATCAAGCTTATTCATGAAGAATTGGATAAACTGATTCATGATCAGTTGACATCAAGCGAAATCTCGGAAGCCAAAGAACAGTTAAAAGGTCACTTGGCCTTGTCCTTAGACACGAACCTTGAACTCATGTTTAGCCTCGGGAAAAGCGTTTTGATTTTTGGTAAGGTTGATACCATGCAGGAAATCTATAAGGAATTGGACAAGATTTCTGTAGACGATGTTCAAAAAGTCGCGCAAACCTATTTTGATTCGGATAAATTGAGTGAGTTGGTGTTTGATTTTTAGATCAGACCTACTACACTGTAAATCTCTCAGGATTAGAGCTAAGCAGTGATTCACTTTTCGCGTAAACCTATTTAAGGTGTAGCTTTTACACTCTCAGATTCTGTAAACAGGTGTTTTTACCTGCATTGTGTTATAGGGTTTTGCTAAATTTGATTCTGTGAAAGTTAGACGGAGCGTTTTTTTTCCCTACCTTTTTAAAAATTTAAACACTATACCATGAAATTGAAAATCACTATTCTCGGAGTTATTACTCTGATGTCTTTCGTGTTGACACTGCAAAGTTGTGTTGAAAACGATGAGACCGACTCAATCGAAATTACTGTTGAACCACAGGAATTGCCGGCAACTATCGCGGGTAATGCTGACTTCAAGTTTCCAGAACAACAAAGTACAATTCTCGGATGGCTGGAAGATCGAGATACTGTAAAGATTACAAAACACGCTTGGGGGATTTGGCAAGGGTTAACATCCAAATCTAATCAAGTGTATAATGAAGACACATTGCTCGTTTACCAAACATGGCTTGGGGCAACAGATATAAAACAGGCGTGTGCAGATGGAGATTCGACGGCTGGTTGCACTGCAGGAAAGTCTAGTTTGGAAATGTTAGAAAGTCCAAGACAGCAGCACCATACATTCGGCACAAACGTAGGAGAGAATGTCGATCTTGATGATAACCTATTTGTAACGGTATCCTATGATCCGAATGCAGCATGTTACGCGACAAAGAATATGATAATGAATCAGTCGACGATAGATAGCAAAATGAATAATTCTGGAGGAATTGGAAGAATCGATCCCTTTCCGAATAGTGCTGTGACAATTAAACCAACATACTATCTGGGGAAGGTAAGCGATAAGTACATTCAAATTCCTGCGTGGAAAGGACCTCCAAGCAACCTAGAACAGGAGTACGATACGCCACAATGGGGATCTTTCGTTTATGCGGACGTCACTAATTCTCAACCAACGGGTAAAATAGCCGTTCCTACTTCTGATAGTTCTGATACTCCTCCAACAAGTTCAATTGTCAACATTGATGAATTCATTCATTATGCTTTAGATGAAGAGGCAGCAGCCTTTATGAATAAGCAGCAGGGTGCAGGAAGCGTAGAAGCAGGTGACTTGGCGATTCTTGTAGCAATGCACGTAGGTACCAAAGAGATCAGTAATTGGACGTGGCAAACATTTTTCTGGACAACTGATCCATCTACTCCAGATTTTCCAAGTTCGACTTGGGAGGCTGGCTTGAAACCAACGAATTTGACAGGTGCTGCCGGTCACTATGCTGTTTCGACTGCTTATGCAATGGTTTGGCCGAATCAGCCAGTTGAAGGAGGTACGAATGAAGGAGTAACTCCTATTATCGGTTACAATCCATATTTGGAGCCAGGTTTGTCTAAGTTTAATAACTATAATAGACTGGATTCTACGTATCAGTATGGTATGCAATCAAATTGTATGAGTTGCCATGCTCAGGCGGCCCTCAATCGTGACTCTGGCTTTTTTGGATATACTGGAGATCAGTACATAGATATGAGTGACACCATGTTTAACGGTTGGGTTCAACTCGATTTTGCGTGGTCCATTCATGGCAGTATCAACAAAGATAAATGACAATTATTAATTGGAAAAAAGGCATCTGCATTGAGTAGGTGCCTTTTTTTATTCTTCGGACTTTACAAACTACCTATCAACCATTCCTTGCTCAATACTTCAATCTTAAGGATTGATGTCTAATCTCGAATAAAATAAAATCCTAAACGACCTCTATTCAAATTGGGGATCAGCATATTGGACTCAATATCATACATCATGTCCCTTGAGATTCTAATTGTAATCGGTTTTCCATCGTACAAGATGTCAACGAAGTATTTTGTATTTCTCTTGCCATTTGTGCGATAAACTTCTTCCACCTTTGCTTTCTGCAGATGAGATTTATGATAATTGGATGAATTTATTTTGATCAACGAATAAGTGATAATTGGAGAGATCACTAGCGCGCTGAACACTATTGGGAAAACAGTACCGAACATGATCTTTAAAAAACTACGCTCAAATTTTTTCGACTTTGTCTTGAATTGAAATATTGTTTTGAACTCTTCAATAGGGTTAACCTTGAATCGCCATATCAGAATTAGCAAAGACAAGATCCAAATAATAAAGGTGATTATTCTGCTAAGAGAATTGAGGCGAGTATCATGACCTGTAAATGAACCAGCAAAAATGGTGAATAGTACAATTGCCACCATTAGAAAAAATCCAATTATTCCTTTCACCATTTTGTTTTATTACCGATTTTTCAATCTATCAATCTATCAATCTATCAATCTATCAATCTATCAATCTATCAATCTATCAAAGCCGAAGACATCAGCGAAGCTAATCTAACCTTGTCAAAATCTTCCCCTCCCAACTCTGCAATTCATCCTCACCCTCAGACTGAAAAACCAAATCAAACTTCATCTGAATAATCCCTTCATCAAACTTCTTTTTCGAAATCTCAACATTTCCATTTAGAGCAATAAAGTACTGGCGCGGAACATTTCTGATACTGTTATATATTAGGTAGATCTTAAACGTGCGTTTTTCGAAAGCTTCATTTGGATCAAAGACTATGTGAAGAGAGGTGTGCGTCGACATATTCACATGAGTTTGAATGTGCACTTTTCCTAAGAGGACTTTCGCGGATGCGTAGTGACACTCTTCAAATCCATAAGATTTTGCTGTCCCTTCATGTGTGTAATGGTGGTGAGTTGTGTCCACGTAGGAATAAAACGCAGTCAAGGAATCATCATAAATTCTGCCCTGGTCATCCTTCATTCGGTCAATTTCTATCGGGCAGAAGCCATCACAACTCAACTGCCCCCATTTGTTGACATAGATCCCTTCCTCGTAATCCCAATTTTCAATGAACGAGAAATCGCCTTCAACAGAATCGGCCCAAGTAAAATCAACTTGAGAAATTCCAATAAAGGGAAGTACCGAGAAGAGAAATAGAATGAATTTCATACTGTGAAAGTACAATTTTCTAAAATTCTGCTCTAAAACCTTGGTTTTTGAGGTGTTGAGTAGTTAGAAAATCACTTTTCGATAGAGTTGCCCCTAAATTAACAGGGGTTGTTGATAAAAAAGTGTAAAAATTTGAAATGCACCCCCTAATTTCAAGTACATTTGTCAAAAAAAACACATTCCATGGCCAACAAACGTATGCAAGCGTATCATGATGTACTTCATAGAACGCCTAAACACATTGAGTTAAATTCAAAAATCTCTGAATTATTTGGTGAAAACGTATTTCATTCTGAAGTAATGCGCGAATACCTTCCGGGTGATGCCTACAAAAAAATGAAAGAAGTAGCCAGCACTGGAAAGCAATTGGATCGCAGTATTGCGGATCAAGTAGCTTCAGCAATGAAAGATTGGGCCTTGACAAAAGGTGCTACTCATTACACGCACTGGTTCCAACCACTAACAGGAGCGACAGCTGAGAAACACGATGCTTTCTTCAAGCCAATTGGACCTGGAAAAGCAATCGAGCAATTTGACGGTGATTTGTTGGTTCAACAAGAACCAGATGCATCTTCGTTCCCGAATGGAGGAATTCGAAATACATTCGAAGCACGTGGTTACACAGCTTGGGATCCATCATCGCCAGCATTCGTAATTGGAAAAACATTGTGCATTCCAACAATCTTCATCTCATACACGGGAGAAGCATTGGATTACAAAATGCCATTGTTGAAAGCATTGCACGCTGTAGACGAAGCAGCCGTTGATGTATGTCAATATTTTGATAAAAACGTAAAGAAAGTAGTTGCGACTCTCGGGTGGGAGCAAGAGTACTTCTTAGTAGATAAAGCATATTTCAATTCACGTCCTGATTTGCAAATGGCAGGCCGTACCTTATTCGGACACGCTTCGGCAAAAGGACAGCAATTGGATGATCATTACTTTGGGTCGATTTCTGAAAGAGCAACAGCATTCATGCGTGAGTTCGAAACGGAATCTATCCGCTTGGGAATTCCAGTGACAACGCGTCATAACGAGGTTGCACCAAACCAATTCGAGTGTGCGCCAATGTTCGAAGAATGTAACTTGGCAAACGACCACAACTTATTGTTGATGGACTTGATGGAAAAGATCGCGCGGAAGCATGATTTCCGTGTATTGTTGCACGAGAAGCCATTCGCAGGAGTGAACGGATCAGGTAAACACAACAACTGGTCACTTGGAACAGATACAGGAGTGAACTTGTTAGCGCCTGGAAAGAATCCAAAATCAAACTTGCAGTTCTTGACTTTCTTCGTAAACACGATCAAAGCAATTCACGATCACTCAGGATTGTTGAGAGCTTGTATCGCAGGAGCAGGAAACGATCACCGTTTGGGAGCAAATGAAGCACCACCAGCGATTATTTCTGCATTCATCGGTTCGCAATTGTCTGCTTTGTTAGATAAAATCGAAACGGACGTGAAGGCTGGAAAAATGACTCCAGAGGAAAAAACAGAATTGAAATTGAACATCGGAAAGATTCCACAAATCTTGTTGGATAACACCGATCGAAATAGAACATCTCCATTCGCATTTACAGGAAACAAATTTGAATTCCGTGCCGTTGGATCATCGGCGAACTGCGCAGGAGCAATGATTGTCATCAATACAATCATGGCGAACCAATTGAAGCAATTCAAGAAAGACGTTGATGCCCGAATCAAAAGTGGAGAAGGGAAAGACGAAGCGATCTTGAAGCAACTGCAAATCTTAATCAAAGAATCGAAGAAAATCCG
Organism: Crocinitomicaceae bacterium; assembly: GCA_029252405.1. Taxonomy (GTDB): domain Bacteria; phylum Bacteroidota; class Bacteroidia; order Flavobacteriales_D; family Crocinitomicaceae; genus UBA4466. The sequence continues at coordinate 2,642 of JAQXBM010000044.1, read as the reverse complement.
TTTTGAAGGAAATGGATACGGTGAAGAATGGGTGAAAGAAGCAGAAGGACGCGGACTAGCAAACTTGCGCGATACACCAAGAGCATTAACTGTATGGCACGATAAGAAAGTCGTTGAATTGTTCGAGAAAGTGGGTGTCTTGACTCCACGTGAGTTGGAAGCACGTCAGGAAATCGAATTCGAATTGTACGTATACAAATTGCAAATTGAAGCGCGTGTTATTGGTGAGATGGCGATCGGAAGTATCATTCCATCTGTAATCGAATACCAAAACAAATTGCTCAAGAACATTCAAGGATTATACGATGTTTTAGGTGAGGACATGGGAAGAAAAGCGGCTGATGCTCAGATTGATCTGCTCAAGCGTATCTCGAATCACTTGAATACAATGAAAGATGCCTGCGATGATATGTTAGCGGCACGTAAGAAAGCGAACAAAATTGAAGATATCGAGGAAAAAGCAGTAGCTTACTGTGACGATGTTAAAGTATACTTTGATGAAATTCGTTACCACGCTGATAAATTAGAAGGATTAGTTGAGGACAAAACTTGGCCATTCCCGAAATTCAGCGAAATGTTATTCACACGATAATTACTCCCAAATAGTTTTACTAGAAAACCGTTTCTCGAAAGAGGGACGGTTTTTTTGTTTGGGCGTTCGAGCGGGCTTTCCGCTATAGTCTGGGCAGAATCGCCCAGAGCTGCCGCTCCTATCCCTAACGCGATCATCACGCTCTTAGTCGAAGTAAACGTTCGATTGTTGAGGACCGTGCCTTTTTTAGGGAATGCCGATGATGAATTGAAATATGCTAATGTTAGAGATAGCGTGCAGCGGACGCGGAGCGATCATTGAACACATCAAATTTCAAAAAATCAGAGAAATGTACTAAAGGAAGCACTAGCGCTTTTTTGCGAACTTTTTTGGGGCGATAACAAAAAAGTGGAAATGACATTAAAAATGCTAAGGTATTTCGTAAGCTCCAATATCAGGAGCCAATCTCACCACCCCATTAATTCCTATTCCATCAGCAGGCTCAGCAGCAGTGTTCAAGAAAGCAGCACTTCCGTTTAAGTGCAAGGGTGAAATCGAATAATACAAGAAATCATTATCCGTTGGACTCACGAAGTAAGGTTCGTCGTTCCATATATTATTTGAGAAAAACTGATTAACATATTCCGTTTCACTCTTAATCAAATTGTACTGGAAATTGAAGTTGAACGTCAACACGTTTGTTTCATCAGTTGTATCAATCACGAATTCCGTGTCCAAATTACCATAAACAACACTATTCGTTATTTCACCCTCATTGATGTTCGTCACATACGCCTGATCGGCCACTTCGTCATAACCAACATTACTAATTCCCAAAGCAGGCGTTTGTGAACCAGCACTGCTGTATCCAACAATATGACAGTGGTTGAAACTAAAATCAGAAGCAAAAGTGGCTATGCCGTAAACAGTATTCTTTGAAATAACACAGTTTTCAGCCCTCACATGACAACCAGAGTAGAGCAGCATTCCAGAAAAAGCGTTGTTCGAAATTTTCGAGTTGGTAACGCGCAAGGTATAATCCGTATTTGCAGGGTCTTCATTGAATACGTGAATTCCGACGGTTCCGTTCTTAATATTCAAATAGTTGATCTTACTCTCCTTCGCGTAGAACAGGTAAATTCCATAGAATTGTCCCGCAACATCATCATACAATGATTCCAAACGATCGCCTTGGAATACAACTTCGTTTCCAAGTGTCCCTTCAATGTTCAGCGTCCCTCTGAAATTCGTTAGTTTGGAGTTTTTGTGAAGAAACACCTGAGTTCCGGCAGGAATGGTTAAAGAAGTGTTTTCGTTAATGACAGCGTCTCCATAAATGAGGTGAGGTTTGTCATTTTGCCAAGTACCCACCACAAAATCGTTATTGTGAAAATACATATCCTGCCCCCAAACGGCTAAGTTCACGTATTGATCAACACCGTTCGTTCGAAAACGAATACTGTCTTCAATCACCATAGGGTTCGTCGCACTGTTAACCTCCAAAGTAACTTCAACGAAAACGAACAAGCTGTCGTTCCCTTCAATTTCAATATTCTCGAAGTTTGTTCCAACAATACCGTCGACGTTCACACGAAATGGAGAGTTGTCACCGCCCATCAATTCCACCTCTTGCACATTTATCGTGCGACTATCGTTATTGTAAAATTTGAATTGTTGCGTTGTCGAGCCAATTGTAGTGAAAACAGTGTCAAAAACAACCGTATCCTTGCTGAACGTCAAATTGCCACTTGAAAAGTTTACAGTCTTCTTGCAGCTCGTCAAGCTAACAGCTCCAAGCACAGAAACAAGAACGATAAAAGGAAGAATAAGTCGCAGCATATATTACAGTTGTTGCCAAAGTTAACGCAAATTGAGGAGGAATATTTTAAATTTGCAAAGAACTTGATGAAGAGTAGTATTTATCCTGTTTTGGATTCAAAATTTGCTGAAGGATTGTGCAATTTCTTCTTTTTAATGAATTCAGGATAAAATTTTTAAGAAAACTCAGGTTTTAAATAAAAAACTTTACATATCTTTGCGTCCCTGTTAAAGGGATTATTATTACAATATTTCGTTATGAGAAAAGACATTCATCCAGATAATTATAGAC
>JAQXBM010000026.1 GCA_029252405.1 Crocinitomicaceae bacterium | reverse complement strand
ACGATGCAAATATAATAGCATTGCTATCACTATTGCGTATTTGACTCTGTTTTTTGTTAAAAATGTTTAACGTGTATTGTTTTACGCTCCACAAAATATCGTTGTTAAAATTTTCTGGCGAGTCCTGATTTGCAGACTCAAAAATGCACAAAGATATTTCGGGGTACAATGAAGAATATTTTGCCCCGTTCGCTCTCAGCACTATGGACATTTCTATTTTGATGAATTTAGATATTGATTCTATTGATCTAAGTGTTTACGAAATACGACCGTGCAATGATCAAAGAGTACGAACGGCGTTAGCGCGCACAAGAGATGCATTTGTTTTCCGCTGTTTGTGTGGAATTCGTTATAGTGATTACTCACAACTCACACCGTCCAAATTGCGAAATGGTAGAATAAGTCTTATAACTCAAAAGACAAATACGCAAATTCAGTTGCCACTACATAGCTACGCTCAGAAGATTTTATTGCGGAATGGGTATGAAGTTCCCAAGTTCGCTAACCAGAATGAAAATGAGAACCTGAAGTTGTTAGCTCAAATTTCAGGTTTTACAGAGAAAGAAACGGTTTCGTATAAGCGAGGAGGCAAGATCATTGAAGAGGTAAAGGAACGTTGGGAGTTTAAGATGTCCTTTCACTTTGAAATTATCTTCGGCAACAGAGTTATCATGCATTTTGATTCCTCCTTCAATTCTCATATCGCTCATCACGATTAGTGAATCTTTCACAATAAGGCAAGAGTCAATTTTGACATTACCGTTTACTTCAAGTTTTGTATCAGGATTAAGTGTTCCAACACCCACATTTCCTGAAGTTGGAAGGGTGTTGTTTTGCGCAAAAGAAATTGACGCAGTAAATAATCCTAAAAATAAAAGGGCTTTTTTCATCATAAATTTTGTTTTTTTTGGTCGTATATCTGGCGAAATACAGAATAATGCAATGATAGTGGTAGATGACGCAAGCTATTTACGGATAAAGTGTTTTTGCTTAGTTACACCTTGTACGTGCGAAAATGCATTTTCACAGATTATTATCTAAGATATGATCAGATAATCATTAAAAAAGTAGCAATAGTGCTTAACGCGCGTTCGGAAATCCGACTTCTACTAAGAACTAGTTACAAAATCATATTCACCCCTAACTCCGTAAAAATGTTAACAGTAATTATCGAATAGTTGGAGGCCTTATTAACCATAGTGTTTAAGCATACTCACCTGTCAAATCACAAATGATTGTGATCGCTTCAAAATATCGACCAGTCAAAAGAAAACCCAAGCTACATGTAGCCCTTAAAACGTCTTTCCAATAAGCATCACAGATGCTTTGAAATACCCTGATGCTTACTTGCTGAAAGGCGTAATCCTTCCAAACTGAATCCCCAAAGACAGATTGCTTAGACCAACGATCCGAATACGGAACGAAACGAACGTGCAGACCACACGCAATGGAACAACACGAAATAAAACGATTATGTAGAGTCGCAAACACTCGGTATTCGAGGAAAGCGAAGAAGTACGCTTCAGAAGTTAAGGGATAACCTCACAATTGAATTTAGTCAATTGGGTAGGATCGTATGTCACAGCAAATCCAGCATTCTTCGTTTCCTTGAGAACCATCGAAAGAGTCTTGATAAAATCTAGTATTAAGAAATTCACTTCTTAAACGGCTTACCAGTTCCGGTAGGCTGTTTTTTTGGAAACGAAAACAGGTATAAAACAGGCAGACGAGAAAAAAAGGACTTAATTAAAAGCAAAAAGCTCAAGACATTGATACATCTTGAGCTTTTCTAATCCTGCAGCCATACAGGCTTTTCTTTAACTTTAAACAGTTTGCGGTCTGGACGGGACTCGAACCCGCGACCCCTTGCGTGACAGGCAAGTATTCTAACCAACTGAACTACCAAACCAATTTTCTAAGTCTCATTGAGATACTGACAACAGTCAGTCTTACTAGAAATTGTGTTATGCTTTTCGTTTAAAGCGTGGGCAAATGTAATACAAATTTCCTTAATGATCCAACATAAAAATGAAAAAAAATCTACTTTTTTTCTAAGTCCCTATATCTGAATCAAAAAGAAAAGCCATCTCCGAAGAAATGGCTTTTCAATTCTATTTAATTCTTGTTACTCCTTTACGAAGCGAACTACTGATGTTGATGAATTGTGACCAATTCTAACAAAGTAAATTCCTTGATTCAAATCAGAAACATTCATGTTGTATGTCGCAACATCCACGTTGTCGTATGAACGAACAACTTTTCCTGTTGCATCAACTACAGAGATAGTTTCAATATCTAAACCGTCTAGTCCATTTAACGTGAAAGATTCTGTTACTGGATTAGGGAATAATCTGAAGTTTGCCGCGGCAGCTTCATTGATTCCTACACCACAAGATCCTGCTGGCAACACTTCAATTGTATAGTAATCAACAGTTTGAGTTGCAGCTGGAGTAGCACCACCTTCCAAATAAACGTCAACATCAATGCTCAAGTTGTAAACTCCTTCATCACCTGCGTTTGGTGTTCCTGTGATCGTAATACATCCTGCTGTCCCTCCTTCAAAAGCACATCCATCTGGAGGAGAAGTGGTGTTTTGTGCATCATAACAGCTGTATGTGAACCCCGGAGGCAATCCATTAACATTTACAACAACAGCACTATCAAAAGATAATGTTACCGGGATAGGTCCAATAAGTGTTGTTGTATCAACAGGAACAACATTGGTAATTGTCAAGTCGTATAATTCTGCGACACAAGCGTCAGGGAATCCTGTAGCACTGTCTGGATAAACTCCTGGGTCAGTGTATTGTGGATCTGGAGTACATTGTGCAGTTGCAGAAGCTGCGGTGATTATAGTAGCTGCAAAAAATAGTAATAGTCTTTTCATAGTTATTCGTTATTAGTTTTTGGGCTAAGATACGACATTTTGATAATTCCTTCTAATTTCTTCATTTTCTTAGTTTCAACAGTATTTTCTTCATTTCTTCTTGAATGATCCATGATCATGCATCAAATTTAAAATCTTTCTAATTTTGAACAGCTCAATTGACGGGCAATTTTTATCTTTCGAGCATGAAAAAACTGTATCGCTTCTTCTCTCCAAAATTTCAGACCTTCTTTTCTGAATACCCTGTAAAAATGGTTCCTCGATACGGACACGGAAAACCTCCGCATGGTGAGCTCTACAGTATTATTGACAAAAATCGAGATGAGTACCGTACTTTCTTGGAACAAACACTCGAATTTAAAGGAGCGATTCAGGAAATCAATAAACTGGAGCAGGAAAGTGACTTAAGTTCTCCAGGATGGAACAACGGCATGTTACCAGGATTGGATATCGTTGGGATTTATGCCATGCTCGCAATTAAAAAACCAACTCGCTACGTTGAAGTGGGATCTGGAAACTCTACGAAAGTGGCGTTCCGATCAAAGAAGGATAATAAGTTGGATACAGAGATTACATCCATCGATCCACAACCGAGGGCGGAAATTGATAATCTCGCAGACAATATTATCCGTAAGCCGTTTGAATCGATTGATTATTCGGAAGTGCTCGATCTGGAGGCTGGCGACATCTTGTTTATTGATAACTCACACCGAATCCTTCCAAATTCTGATTCAATGGTGTTCTTCATGGAGATCTTGCCCAAATTGAAGAACGGAGTAATCGTTCATATCCACGATATTTATTTGCCTTATGATTACCCGCAATTCATGTGCGATCGTTTTTACACGGAACAATATGGATTAGCGATGTACATCTTAGCGAACCCTGAAAAGTACGCGACCATTTTACCGAATTACTTCATTTCTGAGGACAAAGAATTAGCTGAGTTGATTTCTCCAATGTGGGATCATCCAAATTTAAAAGGAGTAGAGCAGCACGGCGGGTCATACTGGTTGGAGATTCGGTAGTTCCATTTTTTTTATGTAATTCATGCTTAATATTTTCATTTTAAGTTGTTTGAATCCTCTGTGCTAAAGGCACATTTGACAAGAGTCTGAGATTTACATCTCATTTCACTCATTGTTAACATTTTTTTTTATATTTATATATACTTACTAGCTCTTCACGAGCACTCAATTTTTTTAGAATTACGCTTTTTTAGGCAACGTCATAGTTTCGTGACTTTCGTTGCTTGATACCCCGACTTTTGTTGGGCTAACCAGAACACCACTATCTAATGATCGACAAGGTAATATCGACTATTTCTAAGGAGCTGGCTACCTATCTAGATGTAGCAGCCGGACTTGATGGAGACGGAGCTAGCAAAATCATGGTTTCGCATTTATTCAACGCAAGCGGAGAGCCTATTCCCACAGATATTGGTATTACACTGGTAAACATTGAGGAGGACAGAGTCAATAGACCAAATGATCCCTACATTAAAACGGTAGATGGTTTTACCAAAGTAAATCCCGAAATAAAACTGAATATTTATTTGCTCTTTTCTGCAAATTTCACCGGTCTCTATGATGAGGCACTCAAGTTCATTTCACACGTGATTCAATTCTTTCAATCAAAGAGCGTCTTTACAACGGCCAACACACCCGATTTAGACCCAAGTATTGAGAAGTTGATTGCTGAATTACATCCAATGAGCTTCGAACAACAAAACTATTTATGGGGAATGGTGGGAGGTAAATACCTTCCTTCAGCGATGTACAGATTTAGAATGATCGTAGTTCAAGAAGGACTCTCGGTTGAAGCAGTTGAGAAAATCAAAACCGTACAAGAAACTATTAACAAGTAGCATGGAAAGAATCTACAGCAAATTATATCAATGTACAGTAGAACATACCTTCTATACAGATGGTGTTTCCGCTGACTTGAATTTTATGCCGATTGGAAAGACGTCCAAATTTCTCAGAGCGCACGCTTTGACATTTTTTGAAAATCAAAACGGATTCGAACTATTACATAGAACTGACTCAGGTGGTCTTAATCCATTTACGGAAATCACAGAGAGCAATAAACTGTTTATTGGTCTAGGTGTTGACAACGTAGAACTTTTCAATTTTACAAATTTCCCTTCAAAAACCGCATCCAGCGATATTTACCTGTTAAGTGATATTTATTCAACAGGAGTGCTCAATCCGACTACAATTGCAAGAAGGCAACCATCGTTTACGGAAGAGTATTCCTACAATAATTCTACTGCTACCTTAAGAGTGGAAGATGCCGCTGGAAATGCCGTTTTTAAAACAACTCTTCATGGACTTCAAGATGAAGTTGATCTAACACTTTATCATTATTCTTTTTCAGTTGATTTGGGAAGTTCTCTCGACATTGGGCAGTACAAATTGAAGACTTTCTTGAATGGTGTGCTCGAAGACGAGCTTGATGTCTTTATCTATAACCAATTCGAATGGCCTGGATTAATCGGGATATTTGAACTTGAATTGGACGAGAACATCGTGTATGATACTTCTCTCCCTTACGAGGCTGCTGTGTCCTTGCAAGCGTCTTCAAGTGTTTGGACATACCAAGTCGAAATGTCACGGAATTATACCAATGGAATACTGAATATTGTGAATACAGATGGAACGTTCACTTTCAATGAAACAACTGCTCCTACAGATTATCTCTCCGGAGAAATAGCCATTTTCGAGTCGTCCATTGCGGTTACAAAAACCGAAGCCTCCTCCAAGGCAATGAATTTGGTCATTACTTCCGACGACCAAGACCTAACAATTACCGGATTACCAAATCCTTCACCATATATCGCGAATTCAACAGTTTATTTAAAAATTTAAAAATCAAAACCTATGGCAAGTACATATAAAACGCCTGGAGTATATATCGAGGAGATATCAACGCTACCAGCATCCGTTGCGCAAGTGGAAACGGCAATACCCGCATTCATCGGATTTACCGAAAAAGCAAAGAAGAACGGGAAGAATCTTTATCATGTTGATCCTACTGATCCCACCACATTACCAATTCCAACACGAATTGATTCTTTGCTCGAGTATGAAGAGTATTTTGGGAAAGGTCCAGACCTTGAAGTTAATGTGGAACTTAATAGTGATAATACAGTTAGTTCAGTAGGTTTCGCTTCTGGGTTCTGCTTGTACGATAGTATGAGAATGTTCTTTTCTAATGGAGGTGGTCCATGTTACATCCTAGCAACTGCTTCATACGATGATATGAGTAGTTTCATACCTCCAACGGTTGATAATGGAGAACTCTATACTGCATTGTCAAGAGGGTTGGCAGCCTTGAAAAAAGAGGACGAACCGACCTTAATATTGTTTCCAGACGCTGCGAACCTGATGGACAGCAAATCTCAATTGGGAACTTTACAAAAGGCTGCATTGCAGCAATGTAATACGCTTCAAGATCGCTTCTGTATTTTCGATTTATTGAATGGTCAAAATGACATAAGTGTAGAAGATGGTGATGGAGAATCACCGGATGAAGCCTTTAGAAACAATGTTGGAGTACAATACTTAAAGTATGGATCAGCGTACTACCCAAATTTAAGAACAACATTGAGCTTCGATTTCGGGTATGAGAACTTAAGTACTCTTGAGAAAAATAATATAGCAGTTACTATGGCAGCTGTGAGTGCAGATTCCATGGTTTCGGATCATTATGATCTGGTACTTGCTGATGAAACAACAGTGTCAACGCTTGTTGATACACCAAGCGGGAATGCGAGCTGGGGTGGAGATAGGCTGACTCCTGTTGCTGCAGACTTGGTTAAAGCAGCTTCGATTTATGAAGGGTATGCTTTACTTTCTGAATCTTATCCTGCGACTGCTGTGAATGGTCCGCGTAATCAACTGCAAGGAAAACTACAGTACATCAGTTTCATGATTACTGCATTTGTTGAGTTGACAATGACGGATGTGCTAGATGAAGATTTAGACGGAACCGGAGTGACTAAGTACGACTTAGCAACTCTTCATGGACAAAAGGTTGCAGAGGGAACTAATCCAGATTATACAGCAATTGAAAATGTTGTAAGAACGCTCATTAGCTATAATAAAGGGCTTGATGCAACATCGGTTTCAGGAACAACTGTTTTAGGCCTTGCGGCTGCTGATGCAATTCCTGCAACGATCCTAGTTGACACGGTAACTTACGATTTGGATTCGGTAGCAGCCGATTCCTCTATTTTTGGAACGGGATTGAGTTATGCAGTTGCATTGGACGCATCGGCCGCTTCGCTGCAAGAATTATATGAAGAAATGGTAAGTATGTTCCGCGATTTTGAAGCGGAAATTTCGCTTAGAAAAGATAATCTTGAGTTACTTCTTAAGGATACAAATCCTATTTACGCGAACATAGTAAATGCAGTCAAAAAAGAAGGGGTTCTCCTTCCTCCAAGTGGTGCAATAGCTGGTGTCTATGCTGCTGTGGATGCTGACAGAGGAGTGTGGGTAGCACCTGCAAACAAAAGCTTAAACTCGGTAATTGGACCTAAAGTAAATATTACTGCGGAGGATCAATCTGGACTGAACGTGGATGTTACAGCAGGAAAATCAATCAACGCGATTCGATCATTTACTGGAAAAGGAACACTTGTTTGGGGAGCTAGAACCTTAGCTGGGAATAGCGCGGAATGGCGATACATTCCTGTTCGAAGATTGTTCAACATGGTGGAAGAATCAGTGAAAAAAGCAACCGAGTTTGTCGTGTTCGAACCGAATGATAAAAATACATGGGTGCGAACAAAAGCGATGATTGAAAATTTCTTGAATCAAATCTGGAGAGCAGGAGGACTTGCTGGTGCCAAACCAGAACATGCCTACATCGTGAAAGTTGGATTGGGTGAAACCATGACAGCGCAAGATATCCTTGACGGAAAAATGATCATTGAGATTCAAATGGCTGCGGTGAGACCTGCAGAATTTATCATCCTCAGATTCATGCACAAATTGCAAGAATCATAAGACAATCGAAATACAAATTTTAAAGAAAAAATATCATGGCAGATTATCCAATAAGTGCGTTTCATTTCAAAGTTGATTGGGGCGGAGCATCAGGAGCATTCACAGAAGTTTCAGGTCTAAATTTAGAACACCAAGTAATTGAATATCGTGATGGACTAAGTCCGATCTATTCAACCATCAAAATGCCTGGAATGAATACAAATGGAGAAATTACGCTCAAGCGTGGAATCTTCAGAAAAAACAATGAATTCTACGATTGGTGGAACACAGTTTCAATGAATGAAGTGGAGAGAAGAGACATCACAGTAAGTCTTTTAGACGAAGCTCATGAGCCAACAATGACTTGGAGATTTTCAAATGCATGGCCTTCAAAAATTGAGGGAGCAAGCCTGAATTCAACGGGAAATGAAGTGGCCATTGAAACTATAACACTTGTTCATGAAGGGATGACAATTAATAACGCTTAGTTATGGTATTTGAAAGACCGCCTTCAGGCTTTCATTTTGCCGTAGTGTTTGAATTATTTCCACAATCAACAAGTGACTTCCGATTTCAAGAGGTCAGTGGACTCAATGTCACGGTCGAAACAGAAGACTTTAAAGAAGGCGGGGAAAACCGATTTACGCATAAACTCCCCAAAAGAACAAGTTATAGCTCCCTAGAGTTAAAACGAGGTTTGTTCTCAGGCTCGTATATCACCAAGTGGTGCAAGGATGCAATAGAAAACTTTGACTTTAAACCAGTCAATATTCTTGTCACACTTCTGAATGAAAAACACTTGCCTGTTGCAGCGTGGTACGTAGTGAATGCGTACCCGGTGGAGTGGAGTACGTCCGGATTCAGTTCGACTTCTAGTGACATCGTTGTCGAGTCATTAAAGTTGAATTACAGTTATTTCAAAACAATTAATGTCTAAAACCAAATAAGTATGCCCTTAGAAATATTGGAAATACAAGTTACAGCAAGTGTTACCGAATCAGGAGGAAATGCTGGTCCTAGCCCCGCTGAAGGCATGAAAAAGGAAGATGTTGTTGCTGAATGCGTAGAAAGAGTGCTTGAAATCTTAAAAGAAAAACAGGAACACTAATGAGTGGAAGTCTTACAAAACTAAAAATTGAGTCGTTTACGAATGCCGATTGTGATGGCACGAGTACAGGGTCTTACACAGTGTTGATCAACCCAGATCAAATCGTAATGGATTCCAAAATCGAGTACACGACGCCAGAAAGCAGTGGTGACGATAGTCAGCAACAGATTTTTAGTGGGATCAAAGCACCCAAATTGAACCTCAAGTTAGTTTTTGACGGGACTGGCGTATTATTAGCCTCAGAGCAATCAGCAATTGTTGGGGCGATTAATTCAATTGCAGGAGCCGGATCAACAGAAACACTTGGAACTGTAGATGAACAAATTGAATCCTTTCGAAAAGTGTCCAATTACTATAACGGAACAGAACATGAACCTGGATATGTTAGAATTGCGTGGGGAGGGATTGTGTTCAAAGGTCGTTTAGAAACGTTTAAGGTGACTTACACCCTGTTCAAACCTGACGGGAGTCCAATTCGAGCGCTTGGGGATGCTGGTTTTATCGGATCTGTTGATCCAGCCACAGCCAATAAGAACATGAACAAGGAATCTCCCGATTTGACGCATGTGCGAATCGTGAGAAAAGGAGAAACCCTTCCCTTGATGTGTCAGAACATTTACAAAGATTCATCTCGTTATTTAGAAATAGCAAGAGTAAATAAATTGAGCAATTATCGTCGCCTTGAACCAGGGACGAAGTTGTTCTTCCCACCAATTAATTCGGAAGCTTAATGAGCGGAACATTGGCAAATAACATAACTAAAACGGAACAAGCTCCGCACGCGTACAAAATTTACGTGAGTGATACTGTTGGCGATAAGGGTGAACCGATCTCTGATGCATATCCTGTTGGTAGCATTCTTGTTCTGAAGCCTGCAAATAAAATTGCCTTTGCGAAAGTAGTTATTGGAGATGGTGCCGTTGCTCAACAAGATTTCACAATTAGTAACACGGATGATTTTGCGCCAGGAAAATACATCACGATTGAAATGGGGGATGCCAATGGGCAGTTACCTCTATTTAAAGGTGTTATTGTAAAGCACGGCATCAAAATTAAGAAGAAGAAAAACTCTGTTTTAACGATCGACTGTCGTGACGTAGCATCAAAAATGACAACTCAGTGCAGGAGCAAATATTTTGTTGAAGATACCGCCGATCACGATGCTTTCACCGAAATCATTGAGGAATACAAGGACGGAACCAATCAATTAATGGACACTGCTCTTGAGGATATTAATGTGAGTCAAGAAAACCTCGTTCAATACGATTGCACCGATTGGGAATTCATCTTAAAACGAGCAAATGCCGCAGGGCAGTTAGTTTACACGAATAACGGGACGGTTACAACTGTAGTTCCAACCATCAAAGGTACTGCAGATTATACAGTGGAATACGGAGACATCATTGAAGAATTCGAGGCTGAGATGGATGCTAGGAATCAATATGATGAAATCAACTTGAAGGTTTGGGATTCCTCAAAACAAGAGATAATCGAAGAGAATCTTGATACACTAACGGGTATTGATCTTGATAAACCTGGAAACCTTAGCAATTCTGATCTTTCAGATGTTGCTAACAGTGAAGGCCTTCTTCTGGATTATCCTGGGGCAATGATTGCGGAGGAAGTAACAAACTACTTAAAAGCAGAGCTGATAAAATCCAAACTCTCGAGAATTAGAGGGCAGGTTTCGTTCACTTCTGCGACTTTGGTGGAACCGAGATCAACTATCGAACTCAAAGGAGTAGGAGATCGTTTCAACGGAAATACATATGTAACAGGTGTACGGTATGAATTTTCCAAAAGCGTTTGGACAACGAACTTGCAGTTTGGACTAGACCGAGATTGGCAAAAAGATACACTGTCAAAAGACGATGGAAAGGCGAATCGAATTCCTCAAATGTTCGGATTACACATTGGAATAGTAACGAGATTGGACGATGAGAGCGGAGAAGATCGCGTAAAGGTTAGAATACCATCTATCGACGCAGAAAGTGAAGGGGCTTGGGCGAAAATTTCTCGTCCAGATGCTGGAGAATACAGAGGCTTTTTCCACCTGCCTGAGGTAGATGATGAGGTGCTCGTAGGTTTTTTGAACTGCGATCCTCGCTACCCAATGATCATGGGAATGCTCAACAGCAGCGCAAAACCAGCACCCGTTGAAGCCAAAGACAAGGAAAACCTCAAAGGGTACTATTCCAAAGAAGGAAGTCGACTCGAATTTGACGACAAGTTGCGAACCATTAAGATGCAAACGCTCAGTTCTGGAGAATCAGGAAAACTCGAAGACTTTCGATCGGGAAAACCAGAATTGGAAAAGAACAATACCATCTTGATGGATGATGAAAAGGGAGAGATTTTAATTCGAGACAAGAATAGTAATTACATAAAATTCAGCAGTGAAGAAATCTTCATTGAAGGAGCAAAAAAAATAACGCTCAAAGCGCCAAAAATTATGTTGGAGGCCGAAGAGACATTAGAAACCAAGGCAGACAGTTCGATTATATTTTCTGACAAGGAAACGAAAATCCAAGGTACGCCTATAAACTTGAACCCATAATGCCAGGAGCAGCAAGAAAGACAGATATGCACGCGTGCCCGCAGTCCAATCCTGGACCAGTACCGCATGTTGGAATGATGATTTCCGAGGGAAGTGGAAACGTTCTGATCAATGGATTGGGAGCTGCTCGCGAAGGAGATGGTGCGATTTGTGTCGGAGGAACCGATTCAATTTCTACTGGGTCATCATCTGTTTTGATTAACGGCATGGCTGCAGCAAGAATGGGAGATCCTACTGATCACGGAGGAGCAATAACAGCTGGAAGTGCAACGGTACTAATTGGAGGATAATATGGATACGAAAGAACTAGATACACTTTTTTTAGGCCGAGGATGGAGCTTTCCAACCACGTTCGTGAAAACGAATCGTGAGGTGACGATGGAAAGTGGTGAGGATGATATTAAACAAAGTTTGGAAATCCTTCTTGGAACAACACCTGGAGAGCGAATCATGCACCCAGATTTCGGTTGTAATCTGAAAGATTATTTGTTTCAGCCAATGTCCACAACGCTGAAGTCCATTGTTCAAGATATTGTGAAAACGGCCATTGTAAAATTTGAGGCAAGAATCGACCTCTTGTCAATTAACTTGAATACTGAGCAAGAACTAGATGGCGTTTTGCTCATCGAGATAAACTATACAGTTAGAGCGACTAACTCAAGAAGTAATTACGTGTACCCATTCTATTTAGAGGAAGGAACTAATACTTAATTATGTCAGATTGCGAACATAAAAATCCATTGACCCTATCTGGGACAGCACAGGAAGATCGCTTGCCGAAGTTCCTCGATCCTGATATGGTTAAAATTGATGGGAAAACTGAAGACGATTACCGTCGAATTGTACAAGAGCTCTCAGAACTTGTGCAGTATTACGATGGAAATCATTTGCGAGTAGGAGGTTGGGAAGATTTCTTCAAAGACAACGAATTTGACAAGGAGAATCCGCACATTGCCCTGTTCAATGCTTTTATTTCATTGATTCAGTATGCTCAGGATGATATAAATGACATTACAGCCAAACACCTCGAGTTCTATTACAAAGATGTGTTGCAGCTTGCATTAAGATCCGAAACGGTCGATGAGGCTCACATCATTTTTGAATTGGCCAATAATATTTCTGGTCGTCTTGTCGAGGAGGGAACGTACCTCAAAGCAGGAAAAGACGCGAACGCCAAAGAAAGACTCTTTAAAACAACGAGTGATATTGTTGTCAATAATAGTGCAGTTTCTGAGTTAAAGTCGATATATGTTGAAGAGGTAGATGGCAACAAATTGGTGTATGCTTCACCTGTTGCCAATTCTTCAGATGGAATAGGAGGCGATTTGGATGAGGAGAACCCAAAATGGGCTCCATTCGGTGAAGTACAATCCACACTAGCTGATGATGAGAAATCAATGGAGTTAACGTCCATTGGGTTTGCCATTGCAAGTGAATACCTGTTATTGAAAGAAGGAGATCGAAAAATTACCTTGATCTTGAGTTTCGCATCCTCACACGGGATTAGTACTGGAGATATTCCCACATCTGGGCTGAATTTCTTGTTTTCTGGAGAAGAAGAGTGGATTGAAATTGAACCAACCTCAATTACAGTACCTGGAACAGATACACTCGAAATTGTAATTGATATTTCTGCTGATGAAGATGCAGTTCTAGCTTACGACGAAGAAGTGTATGAGGAACAATACGATGTGACCCTTCCTGTAATGAAAATGTTGATTAATCAGGAAGCAAGCCCTGAAGCATACAACGGTTTCACAAATTCAAACATCGAGAGCATCCAAATTGACTTAGATGTTGATGGGGTGAAAGATTTAGTGCTTCAAAATGAAACAGGAACATTAAACCCTTCAAAGCCTTTCGAAATTTTTTCATCTCGTCCTGTAATTGGATCTGAATTTTTTGTCGGAAGCAAGGAAATCTTTGGTAAGACACTTACACATTTAAATTTCACATTTGATTGGCTGGACAAACCACAACTCAATAGTTATTACGATAGTTATTCCGCTACTAATATATCAACAAGTAGTTTTGATGTTGAAATTGAAGGTTTAAGAAAGCGCTCATGGGAGGCAATTAGCAATCCAGCCGTGCAGAATTTGTTTGGTTCCGATTCTGACTCTACTTCTACAATTAATCTTTCAGCAATTATTTCGGATGTATTTGATGAACTTGTTGAAGTACAAACTACAAATCAATTTACCACAAATCAGAAAAACGGATTCATCCGATTCCAATTGGTTGGACCAACTACTGGTTTGATCGCATTTGGACACAGCCAATACCAAAACCTTTATTTATCGGAAAGTATTAAAATGGCTAGAAGTTCAACTTATACCGCGGTATTTCCGAATGAACCTTATACACCCAAGGCAAAATCTCTTTCAATTGATTATCAAGCGACGCACACATTGACCCTCAATCAAAACCAAGATGAAGGATCACTTGACGGTCATATTTTCCATGTTGGACCCTTTGGTATCAAGAAAAAGAAACCAACAAGTACAGCGGATGATCAATTTACCTTAGTGCCTAAATTTGAACATGGAGATGGAGTCGAAATTGAAGGGGGATTCTACATTGGGATAGAAGATATGAGTTTGCCGCAAAACCTGAATGCACTTTTTCAAGTAGCGGAGGGAAGTGCAAATCCAGATAAATTGCCATCTACTGTAGTTTGGAGTTATCTCGTTGAAAATGATTGGGTGGCATTTGAAGATGCCGAAGTTCTTTCCGATTCAACAAACGGACTGATCAATTCGGGTATTATCAAATTCGATGTACCGAAAACAGCAACGAATAACAATACATGGCTCGCAAATGGGCTTCACTGGTTCAGAGCATCGATCGAAAGTGATAGCGACTCAGTTTGCGAGATGATTGATGTTCGATTGCAAGCCATAACCGCAGAATTTGAGAACAACGATAATGACTTGGCACATTTGGAAGATGCTTTGCCAGCAGAAACAATTTCCAAATTAAAGTCGAGTGATTCAGCCATTCGAAAAGTTGAACAACCGTATGCTTCATTCAATGGTAAGTTGCCAGAGGAAGAAGACAATTACTACCGACGCGCTGCGGAGAGGTTAAGGCACAAGAATCGACCAATTACTATATGGGATTTTGAAAGAATCGTTCTTGAAGAGTATTCGTCTGTATACAAGGTAAAGTGCCTCAATCACACACGAATGATACCGAGTACCGATTATTCGGAAAAGGTTCCTGGACATGTTTCCGTCGTTGTAGTCTCAAACTTGAGGAATCAGAACGCAATAGATGCGCACAAACCAACGACAAGCGTGGCGACGTTGGATTCCATCAAAGCCTTTCTTGGAGAGATAAAGAATCCTTTCATTACGATTGATGTTCAAAATCCATTGTTTGAGGAGATCCAAGTGGACTTTAATGTGAAATTCCGCACAGGATACGATAAAGGATTCTACCAAGGGGAACTCAATGAGGCTATCAAAAGACATTTGTCGCCTTGGGCGTATATCGAGGGAGAAGATATCTCATTCGATGGTGTCATTCACAAGTCCAAAATAATTGATTTCATCGAGGAACTTGAATACGTGGATTACCTGACATGTTTCAAAATGTACCAAGGTGGAGTGTTAGAAGACATTAATGAAGCCGTACCTACGAAATCAGCCTCGATATTGGTTTCGGCTGATAACCACGATATTGATATAGACAAGTTACTAACCGACGATTGCTCGTGTGAAGGAGATGTGACTTCAGAAGTAATAACAGATGGAATCGGAGCGATGACAATCGCAGTAGATTTTATTGTAAACAAACCATAAATAATATGGCAACAAAGACTAGAGGAGAACTAAAAGACTTATTCCTGAATGGATTGAAACCGAATCAGGAGGATTTTGCGGCATTGATTGACGCCATACTCAATTTTTCTGACGATAACGTAACAGTTGTCAGCGGTAGAATTGGTATTGGAACGACAGACCCAAAAGGAAGCTTACATGTACAAACTACTGGAGGAACTGGTCAAACGACGTTAACAAACGAATGGGGAGTAGTCGTTATTGGTGATATCTCCGGATTTAACTTGTCCCTCGATCACAACGAGTTAATGGCTCGAAACGGTACGAGTAGGACTCCGTTTTATCTGCAAAGAGAAGGGGGGGATGTTATATTGTTTAATGATGCGTCCATTCAAGGAGATGTCATTTTTAAGGATACCGGTGAAGTTGGGATTAAGACAACGACACCATCAGGTTTGCTACACGTAAACGGAACAGACCGTGATTTTGTAGTCACGGAAGAGGGTAACGTTGGAATTGGTACCGATGAACCTTCAGCACGATTGCATATCAAAACCACTTCAGGTGAAGATCCAGTAGACACCACTAGTACAGATGCCGCTTTAAAAATTGGGGAAGGGAACGGACGTCATCTTGCGATTGATAACAATGAAATCATGGCCAAAGATGGTTCTGACCCAACAAAATTACACTTGAATCGTGAAGGGGGAGATGTAGAGTTTGGTAATGGAGACATCACATATTCAGGAACTTTAACAAACACTTCAGATAGAACCCTCAAGAAAGATATAAAGCCGCTGAGTACAGGTTTAAAAGAAGTACTTCAACTTGATCCTGTAAGTTTTAAATGGAAGGACAAAGCCAATCCAAACAAGGATAAGAAGTTCGGATTCATTGCACAGGATGTGCAAAAAGTGCTTTCCGATATTGTTTACAAAAAAGATGAAGATAAGACCTTGTCAATGTCTACAATGGAATTGATTCCAGTTCTCGTTAAATCCATTCAGGAGCAACAAACACAAATCGAATCATTGGAAAGTAGAATCGCAAAGCTAGAGCAGTTAATGAAAAAATAACCAAAGGTGAGCAGTCAAGAACACATAACAATATCGCCACTTAATTCTGAGAAGAAAAGCAAAAACTTCGACCTGTTGAGGGAAGAAGGAATCAAGTTTCTTCAAGAACGAGTTGGAGACGTCTGGACAGACTATAATGTCCACGATCCTGGAGTTACCATGCTCGAACAGCTGTGCTATGCGTTGACGGATCTTGCATTTCGAGCAAACTTAGACATCAAAGACATCATCGCAATTGATGAAAATGACGATACAACTATAGATCTCAACAATTTCTTTACAGCGCGGGAAATCTTGCACAATGCTCCTTGGACAATCAATGATTTTAGAAAGCTACTCATTGATTTAAATGGGGTAAAAAACGCGTGGATAGAGATAACAACAGACGCAGAAATCGATTTTTATTTTGATTCCAGCGCCAAAGAGTTGACCTACGTTGAAAACACCGATACTTCGAAAGTCGAACTCAACGGTTTGTACGAAGTGCTACTTGAGTTTGATGTCTCTGACGAATTTGGAGATTTAAATGATAATACCTTAATCCAAGAGGTGACAATGCCTGATGGACACGAACTGGCCGGACTACTGATGGAAATGACCGTCGAGTTTCCCTACTGGAGCGACGAATTGCCAGCAGGAGATACTTGGACAGATTTAAGTGATATTTTCGATAATATCCGAAAAATTGAAATTCAAATTGAAGAAGACGTTTCAGGATTTGAAGTAGAAATCACTGTTTCAGAACTGAATGTAATTTCTGTGGAAGTTGCCGAAACATCTGGAGTTTCAGCTGTAGATCGTGCAGATTTAGCTTCAGATGTTGAAGATGCACTAATGGCAATTCTCTATATCACTGGAGTAGGTGAGAATAATCTCTTGGTACGTCAACGAGATAAGATTGAGGAAACATTAGAAGTTGTTGACAATGCTAAAGCCCTACTAAACGATAATCGAAACTTATGTGAAGATTTTGTCAAGTATACCGCGTTGAGGGTCGAAGAAATAGTTCTCTGTGCAGATATAGCACTGGAATCCGATGCAAATACGGAGGAAGTTCTCGCAGAAATTTACTTCTTGATAGGACAATTCTTAGCTCCTGATATCAATTTTTACTCCTACGACGAACTTATTGAAAAAGGGAAAACGACAGAAGAAATATTTGAAGGTCCCAGATTAGATCACGGTTTCATTGATACAGAAGAGCTGGAAAGTACCAGCCGAATGAAGAGTATCCACGTTTCCGATCTGATCAACATCATTATGGATATCGAAGGAGTTGTTGCAATCACCGATATGCAAATTGCCAACATTGCGTTAGGTGATTCGAGCATTCTTTCGAAAAGTGTTCATTGGTGCCTTGAATTGGCGTGGGAGAAGAACTTCGTTCCAAGGTTGAGCCCTGAGCGATCCAAAATTACCTTCATAAAAAAGGGAATTCCGTTTAGAGCAGATGAAGAACTAGTGGAAGATCTTCTTGCCGATAAAATTGAAGAGGCACGCCACGATAATAGTATAATTCCAGAATTGGATTTGGAGGTTCCAAATGGTGACTTTTATGATTTGGACGACTACTCATCAATTCAACTTGATTTCCCAGAGAACTATGGAGTTGGAGAGGTTGGGTTACCAAAATCAGTTACGGATTTAAGAAAAGCTCAAGCCAAACAAACGAAAGCATTCCTACTGTTTTTTGATCAACTTTTAGCGAATTACTGTTCTCAGTTAAGTAAGGTGAGAGAAATTTTCTCAATGAACAGCGATATCGATAAAACATACTTCAATCAGCCGATGTTTGAAATTCCAAATGTCGCGCATTTATATAAAGAGTTCATCGAAGCAAACGGATTTGCAAAAGATCCAAGTGACGATGATACTGCTTTGTTTGAGACGCAGTGGGAAGCCTTCAAAGCGGAAGATGAAAGTACAAATATCCACCGTCAATCATTGAATGAAATCATTGAGGATGAAGGAACATTCCTGGAACGTAGAAACGATTTCTTGGATCACTTGTTAGCAAGGTTTTCCGAGGAGTTTACGGATTATGCCATGCTCGCCTATCGAATCGATGGAACCGCGGATGGAAAAGATCTTATAGATGATAAACTCGCGTTTTTACAAGAATATCCAGAGATAAGTTACAACCGTGGTCAGGCATTTGATTACTTGCGTCCAGGTTGGGACAATGACAACGTTTCAGGTTTACAGAAGCGCGTTTCAAGACTGCTTGGAATCGAGTCCTACGAGAGAAGGAATCTAACATATTTAGTCCTTTTTGAAGAATTAGGGAAATTCAAGTTTAAATACGTTAACTCTGATGGAGACACATTGCTGGAAAGCATTCCCTACGATACGGAAGAAGAGCGAAGTGAAGCAATTTCATTGGCAATAGTGCGAGGAATGGAGGAGAGCAACTATCTGACAGATGAAGATTTCTTCTTTAAATTGATTGATGGAGCTGGTGATGTGTTCGCTACTAGTCCAACATTCCCAAGCAATGAAGAGCGAGATAATGCGCTTGACGAATTACTGATGATTCGAAATAGTCCATGCAACGGTAAAAGACCTTTAAGTCTATTCGTAGATGCTGGGAAGTTCAAATTTGATTATGAGAATTCTGACGGTGTAACATTATGGGAAAGCCTTCCTTACGACACTGTTGAAGATAGGCGTCTGGCAATAGACCTCGTTTTAGAAAGTGGAAAAGACAAAAACAATTATCGAACGGAGGTAGATTTCATTTTTACATTGATCGATGAAGATGAAAACGTTCTGGGTACCAGCCCTGCTTTTGTTAGCAACGAGGAGCGAGATGAGGCAGTCGAAGAATTGTTCACTATTCTCAACACTGATTGCGATGGAGAAGGATTCTACTTGCTAGAGCATATTTTGCTCAGACCTCGATCAGAAGATGATGATTTCTTGCCAATCTACGTAGAAGAAGAGTGTTATTGCGAAGGAAATGAAGATGTCTATTCCTTTAGAGCAACCTGCATCATGCCTTATTGGATCGGAAGATTCGATAACATGGATTTCCGAAACTTCGTGGAGAGAACAATTCGAGAGGAAACACCAGCACATATTTTCATGAAGATTTGTTGGATCAATCAAGAGCAAATGGCGCTTTTCCAAGTAGCATATAAGGAATGGCTCGAAGAAATGGAGATCTGTCCACCCAATCAAGCAGATTTAACAGAGAAACAAAACAATTTATTAGCAATTCTCAACGATTTGAGAAATGTCTATCCAGTATCATATTTATACGATTGTGAAGAAACAGGGGGCGATAGCCCTATTACTCTTGGACAATCAATTTTAGGAACGTTTACACCAGAAGAAGATGAGTAGTACAGAAACATCCTTAGCAACAGAGCTCAATCAAATGTATCCATACTTTGAGCCGAATCAAATGCTGACAAGCCAACACTTAAATCAATTGAGAACTTACCTCGATGTACAAGATCGATTGAGTAGGGTGAAATTGGTTGGAATTGGCATCGTCTGTGGACTAGAAGTTAGTTTTGACAGTAATACAATTACAATTTCGAAAGGGACTGGAATAACATCGCAAGGGTTTCTCGTCGATTTGGAGGAAGAAACCTACTCAATGTCTACTGAACCGACTTACTTCGATCCAATGGGGTACGCACCATTTTTAGATGGAACTGACTCAGTATCTGGTCAAATTCCGATGTGGGAACTGATCACAGAAACACCCGAAGAAGGTGAAGTAGTTGATTTCAGTCTTCCAGATTTTTCGGAATTTCTTGATGATAAAGTGGTGGTATTATTCGTTGAGTATAAAGACACTGATGCTCAGGGGTGTATTGATGATTGCGATGATAAAGGGAAAAGCCGACAGTTCACTATTCGAAGATTGCTTTTGCAATGCTCTGAAGTCGATAGGATCATTCGAGGTGAAATGATTAATGATATCATGTATGGATACGATATCCCTTATGATCATGCATCACCAGATGAATCCTTAGATGGTAGCCTGAACATTCGATTCAAACCTCAATTCGAAGTGATGCGAGCGTTCAGCTTAATTCCTGATGAAACTGATGCAGAAGATTTCGTAACCGAATACCAAAACTACTCAACTGCAGCGTCAGTTAATGATCGCTACGAAGCGTTCTTTCCTGCGAATTCAAGTGATAATAGCTTGTATAACTTGTCAAACAAAATACTTGATGCCTATAATTATTACACACTATGGCTTTCGGATGTTGTTTCAATGTCTCAAGTAAATGCGCTAAATGCATCATTTACTACGATGCTAACGAATTATTCGTCTCAAGGAATGATGCAATACTACTACGACTTTGCAAAAGATGCGGTGAAGGCTTACAATGAGTTCATTGATATCGCATTCGAAATAGTGTCAGAGTGCGGGCCGTATGAAATGATGTTCCCAAGACACTTGGTACTTGGAAAAGTGAAAGATGGTGCGGGATGTCCAGAAAATGAGGACGATTGCAAACCAAAAGTTTACCGCACCCATTTTATTCAATCCCCAATCTACAATCAACAGAAAGACAAATTAAATCTGGCGAAAAGTCACTTTCTGCGTTTGGTCAATATGATCAACAATCCACGAGATACGTATTCGGTATCGGATGACTTAAAAATCACTCCAAGTGATGAAAAACAAGCAGAGTTGGAAAAACGGAGTATTCCGTTTTACCTCGACGTTGATCCTGTATACAAGAATTGGAATTATCAATTGACCAAGCGTTGTATTTCTGAGAGAAATCTAGGTTACTGGATGGATACTATTAGCTCACATGAGTTCAACACTGAACCACTTAAATTCAACTTGGATCCATACAATTTCTACCGAATAGAAGGACTCCTTGGAAAATCATACCTTGATGTGTGCAGAGAATTGGCAATTTTAAAACATCAACATCATCTTGACTTCGACATTCTTCCAATAAAATTAGGAAGAAATACGCTCGACGAATTAAAAGCAATTGAAGCCGAAATAGTTGCATCCGAAGAGCTAAACTGGTGTGATGAAGACAAGGCGTGCTTTACAATGGATATCAAAGAAGAGTATCTTCAATTACGTAATGAAATCATCGCGGAAACTGAGAAGTACAACTGGATCCTTACGAGGTTAATTTATTGGATGGAGAATTCCAGTGAAATCATATCAGAATTAGAGAGCGATCCAGCAACAGCAGCAGATTACAGTAACATTGACAGCACTATTGAAGCATTGGATTTCTTAGATGAGGTTCAAAACTTAGTGGACTCGCTTCCCAAGTGTATCGAGGATTTTGATATTCAGGAATTTAAAGATGCATTTAAAGAAATTCAGGAAATGTCATTCATTGTGAGTGTGCTCTTTGAAAATTTCCTTCGATCTTTGTATGGGGTTAATGTATTGTTTGGAGCTTTGTTTGCTCCAATTATCCAAAACTTCATTGAACGATTCATGCTGGTGAACTATGGCTTCATTGGTGGGATATACGACTTGAATGACATTCTAAGAAGCCACTTAGACGTACGCATGCAATCAGTTTACTTCTCTTACCTCCAGCGATTGGATGCAATTGAGACCTCTCGCGTATTCTCCAATTTTGCAAGACTTAACCCAGGATTGGAACACATGGCAGGAGTGCCAAAAGGTGGAACCTTCATTATGGTGTATGGAGAAGGAACAGAAAATAGAGAGGTAGTGGCTGATTTTGCCCTTACAGGGAAAGTTTGTTGCAAACCAAAATTCCCATTCTGCAAAGAGAATGTAAATCCATATCCTCCTTCAGCGAAGAACGTTTATTTCTTTGTTGAAGAGGATAAAAATGAAGGGAGAACGTATGAAATTGATGTACTTGAGTTCTCATTGGATTTGAATGTGGAAGAAATCGATATTGTAGATTTTCCAACTGGATCAAAATCAGAAAAGGACACGACTATAACAAAAGTAGATAGCGCTTCTCTTGGTCGTTCTGTCGTTCAGTACAGTCTCTCAAATGGGTTTGAGGAAGGAATCGACAGATTCGAATATACCATCATTAATGAGAGTGGGAAAATGGATACGGCTTGTGTCTTTGTTGGAAGGTTGCCGCTAGCCGCGAATCCAATTCACATGTTGGTTCAAGCATATGATCAAGGATTCAATATTGGATCGAGTAACAATGGCAGCGGATCCAATGGTAACGACTCTGGAGAAACTGAAGGTGGAACTACAACCGGAGCAGGAAGTGCTATCGGAGGAGCCATGGTTGGGACCGAAAATGAAAAATCATGGGGAGTAGAAATGGACGGTATCACTATGGCCGAATTACACAGTTCTCGAGTTAATGAAGACGAGAATGTTGCGAGCCTCATGATTGGTCGTACAAAGGAAACGTATGACAGATTGAGAGTGCGCGGTTCTTTGAATGAAGGAGCAACAGCAGCCGATCGCAAAGACTACGAAAAATACGTGGTGAAAGAGATGGGAGCAGTAATGAAAGAAACAAGCGATAGCATCAAAGCAATTGATCTTAGAATTGGGGAAACTCCAACATCAACGAAAGAAATGTTGCTTTATCGTCTTGAATTTGCCAACGATATTGCGAAGAGAGATGCACTATTATCTATCTACGATAATCAAAGTAGAACATTGGCCGCAATGGTTGATGACGAAGGTCTCGCAAAAGAAAAATCAGGTGCAATGTACAAGTTCATTGATAAGGATGTTCGAGGCCATCACAGTGTTGTTGGAAAACATACGGCTCGTGTGAAAAAGAACTTTTCAAAGGTTGGAAAAAGAGGCTCTATGGGGAATGATACCAAAGCACTGTTTAGATCTTTCTAAGACAATAATTGAGGAGTAATTTACATACCGTCAAACGTATTTCTGTTGATTTAGAAACAGAAAGAGGGACACCCTTCGAGGAAAGATCCAGGATTTTGAATGCCTTCGAGAAGGACTTAAAAGTAGAGTTGGAGAAGGTGATGGACGAGCTTTGCAGGAGTGATGAGGTTATTCGAATCGATCAACTTAAGATTGACTTGGGGAACATTGATAAAAACCAATTTGGAAGTTTGTTCATTGAGGAGTTTCGAAGACAGTTGAGAGAGTCAATTGTGAAAGTTAAGCACGAACAATCAATGTCTGCGGATCAACAATCTCAGACGGTGCATCATTATCATTCACCTGAAGAAAGTGCGGTGTTCAAAAAGAGCAAAGAAGGTCGAGAGTTTGACGCGATCCTTTTCTTTCTCAACAAAGGGGCAATACCTTGGTGGAGTCCTTATGAAACCTTAGCGGAATTAGAAGCTGCAGTGCAGGAATTGGAAAAGAAGTCAGAGCAATACCTTTCACCTCTCAATATTGAATTCATGAATTATTCCCGATCTAGAGAAAGATTCATCTTTACATTTGAGAATAGTACAGTACTGAAATTGATGCAAGTGATTTTTTCAGCCTCATTTAAGAAGCAAACAGCGAGTGTTGAGTTGTTAGAGAAGTTCTTTCGAAATCAATTAACTCAAAGAACTGAGCTAACAGCAAAGCGTAAAATTCTCCAAATCACAAATAATTGTGTCCTTCAAAATCTGAGTAAAGAGAAGTTGATTCGCGATTTTATTCAATTGCATAAAATCTCATTCAAAGAGAAAGATCAGAATGAATGGACGGAAAAAAAGGTAAAGCAAGAAGAAATTCAGAAAATACTGAAATCTACAAGCTCCTTTGAAACTGATCAATCTCCAGAAGAATGGTATGATCTTGTAATCAAGGAGGTAAATATTCCAACGAAGAAAAAGAAACCCTTAGCAATGGCCGCAGAAAATGAGTCAGAATTGAATCCTGAAATGAAAGAAAGCATTCGATTGAATTACGCTGGAGTTGTGATTACTTGGCCAATGCTGAAGACTCTTTTTGATGCAAGAGCATTACTCGAAGAAGGTCAGTTTATTGATGAGTCAAGTCAGCACAAAGCGATTCGCCTATTGAATTATTTAGTCTCGGGAAATGAATCTCTAGAAGAGCATGAAATGCCCATTAACAAATTACTCTGTGGAGTTCATCCATCCTTTCCATTAAGGGAGAAGATTCCACTTACAGAGGAAGATAAAACGGAAGTTGATGAATTACTTGATCACATTATTTCGACCTGGTCAGGTCTCGGGAATACGTCCAGAGAAGGGGTGAGAACCTCATTTATTCAGCGGGAGGGAATGCTGGAAGAGCGCGAGCAATCATGGTTTGTAAAGGTAGAACAAAGCGGAATTGATATCTTGATGGGGAAAATTCCTTGGGGATACAGCATGATAAAATTACCTTGGATGGAAAAAATGATACAGGTAGAATGGTAGATGAATTAACACATAATGCGGCAGATTTGTCGAAAGAATTGAATTGGCTAGCCGATGTTATGGACTGCCGTTTCAATAACTATTTCAGGAAGGAAAACGACATTGACTCCATAAAAAAAGTCATGGCACCATCTCTTAAAAAGTCAAAATCTAGTTACGCCAAACTAGTGAATGAGTTGGGACTTAATTTTGAAGAAAGAATACTTTTGATTCTGGGAATCGCTCCAGTGGTCAAGCCTGAGCTTTTGGATGTCTTTTTTTTACAAAACTCAACGTTCAATCGTGGATTTACAGAGTTTGGTGGCGTGAAAGGAGTAGGACATGGTGGATTCGTTCCAACTGGAGAAACGGCAATGTTCATCCTGGCCGAAGACAGTCTTGAAAAACGTTTTTCACTTCATGGATTGTTCGATGGTGGACATATCCTCTCAAAAATGGGAATCATTACCATAGAAGCGGCAATTCCTGGAGAGCCATTTTTAAGTGGGAAGATCCTGCTATCAAGAGAATATGCTGAGCTTTTCACCACAGGAAAGAGTAGAAAACCGAATTTCAGCAAAGAATTTCCAGCAAAACTCATCGAAACACAATTGGAATGGAGTGATTTGGTTCTGCCGAAAAAGTCGCTCGACCAAATCGAGGAAGTTCAACTTTGGATTCGGTATGGAAATGTTCTAATGGACGATTGGGGACTTCGAAAGAAGATCAGACCGGGAATCAGAGTCTTGTTTCACGGTCCTCCGGGAACTGGAAAAACAATGACATCGTGCTTGCTGGGTAAATTAACAGGGAGAGATGTTTACAGAATTGACCTTTCAATGGTGATTTCAAAATACATCGGAGAAACAGAGGCAAATCTGAGCAAAGTATTCAATCAAGCTGAGAACAAAAATTGGATTCTCTTTTTTGATGAGGCGGATGCCTTATTTGGTACACGTATTCAAACCGAATCGTCTAACGATATGTTCGCCAATCAACAGGTGTCGTATTTACTTCAGCGAATTGAAGATTTCAATGGAGTTGTGATACTTTCATCAAATATGAAGAGTAACATTGACAAGGCCTTTGTCCGGAGGTTCGAGACAATGGTGCATTTTAAAATTCCATCAGCTCCCGAACGCTTTCGATTATGGGAGGGAGGATTCTCAGACGCTTGTAAGCTTGATAAGTCCATAGATTTAGAAAAACTGGCCAAGGAATATGAATTGTCAGGAGGTGTGATAATGAACGTGGTTCGATTCAGTTCGTTAATGGCACTGAAACGAAATAGTAGAGTGATAAAAATGAATGACATACAACTGGGAATTCGTCGCGAGTACCTAAAAGAAGGGAAAACACTTTAGACAAAATTCCTTATCTTTTTAGATAATTAACCGAGCCAATTGTTAATCAAATTGTCGTTCCAATTGTTAGAAACAGAATAATTTCCTTGGGAGATCAAGCGAAAATAGCGAAACCAAAAGGGCAGGCGTCAAAGCCAGCTGCACATGTTCAGCGTAAAGAGCGTTCGAAAGGAATGCGCGCGGAATCAAGTTCGAGCACGATGAGCTTTCTCAATGGAATTCAAGGTGGAGCTGTTCAAGCGAAAGTGAAAGTTGGTCCAGCTAACGATAAATATGAAGTAGAGGCAGATCAAATGGCCGATAAAGTCATGCGAATGTCCGAGCCAGGAATTCAACGAAAAAGTGAAAGTCTAAGTTCAACAGAAATTGGTTCAAATGGCGCACTTCAGCGAATGGAATCTGAATCGGAAGAGAATGAAACTCCTGTAATTCAGAAAAAGGAACTCAGTAAACTTAGCTCAACAGGTGATTCACCCATTCAAGCAAAAGAAGCGACTTCAACAGGAACAGAAAGCTCTCTGAGAGATCGCATTTCTCGAATGCCAAAGGCACGACCTTCAGCCCCAATTCACCGAATCAATCGAAAAGAAGAAGACGAAGAAATACAACGAAAATCAGGATCTGAAGTGAACAAGGGTCCACCAGTTGGAGGAACGTTTTCAACAAAATTAAATCAATCGAAAGGAAGCGGTCAACCAATGGATAACTCGACCAATTCCTTCATGAGTTCACGTTTCGGCGCAGACTTCAGTGGAGTTCGAATTCATACTGGCGGTAACGCTCAAAGTATGAGTGATTCGATCAATGCGAAGGCATTTACGCATCGAAATGACATTTATTTCAATAAGGGGCAGTATCAACCTGAAACGGGTGCTGGTAAGACTTTACTGGCACATGAGCTAACACACACCATTCAACAAGGTGCAGTGGGTGGAACTATACAGCCTAAATTACAACTCGGTTCTCCCGACGACAAATATGAACGTGAAGCGGATACAATGGCAGCTAAAGTCATGCGTAAACCGCAAACCTCTGTTCAAAGAAAATGTACGTCGTGCGAAGATGAAACCGTTCAGCGTTCAGCTAAAAAAATGTCTCGAGGACCGCCAGAAATACAGCGGAAATCTTGGGATAAGGACTACAATTCCGAAGAAGATACCATTCAGCGTAAAATACAAACCAACCCAGTTCGAGGACCGGACAATGGAGGTGGCATAATTCAACGAAATGTACTCGATGATATCGGGAATGCTGTATCCGGTGCAGCCGATTTTGTTGGGGATTCCTTAGAAGCTGGAATCGATTACATTAAAGAAGAGTTAAACGAACTTGCCGAAGATGTTACCGGGTTTGAATTACTCACAGTAGTGCTTGCGAAGAATCCAATCACGGGTCGCAATGTTACGCGCAACGGACGAAACTTTATCGAAGCCGGACTTCAAGTTATTCCGAACGGAGAGGAGTACAAGCGGAAGATGCAAGAAGATGGCGGTTATGAAGACGCTATTGCTTGGATTGATGAGCAAATGGAGTTGCTCGATTTTACCGTGTGGGATGTACTTGAGGACTTTGGAGATTTTATTAGTAGTCTTGGGATATCTGATGTCACAAGCCCTGGTGCTGCATTACAGCGTGGATTAAGAGTTTTTGGTCACTATATCGATCGTCTCTTCACATTCGCTGAAAATGTTGCAAGAAAACTACTTGAAATTGTAAAAGAACTTGCCGTCAACGCACTTCTGGAATGGATTCGCGATGAAACACCCTGGTATTCTCTATTGACTGTCGTTCTCGGAGAAGATCCAATTACAGGAGACGAAGTCGAGCGAAATGGAATGAACATCTTGACAGGATTCATTCTATTACATCCGGAAGGAGAGGCCCAATTGGCGCAAATGGAAGAGTCTGGGTCGCTTCAACGCGCTGCAGATTGGGTTGATGAGTCGATTATTCGAGTCACGCGAATTGCTGAAGGCTTAGCCAATGGCTTTACGACTATGTGGGAAGAGTTCTCGATCACGGATCTGCTCACACCTATAGAAACTTTCGGAAGAATCTATGAGCTGTTTAGCACACCCGTTGCAGAACTGATTGATTTTGCTATCGAAGTGGCATTGATGATTCTTCAATTCATCAAGGATGCGCTAATCGCGAGGTTAGTTGAATATGCACGAACAATTCCTGGTTACAGCCTCATCACTGTGATGCTCGGCAAAGACATCTTCTCAGAGGAACGTGTTGAGCGAACACCTAAGAATATCATCAAAGGGTTCATGGAGTTAGTCCCAGGTGGAGCTGAGAAATTCCAAGAGCTGGATCAAACTGGCGCCATAGATGATGCACTAGCATGGATTGAAGGCGCCATTGAAGAACTAGACCTGACTTGGGATGCAGTTGTATTGATTTTTACCACAGCTTGGAATGAATTCTCATTGGCCGATCTTGCCACACCAATCGAAACATTCGGTCGAGTGATGGACCTGTTTGCTGCTCCAGTTTACAGAGTAGTTCGTTTTGTTGTCAGAGTCGTCATTAAACTGGTCGAAATTGCACTTCGCATAATGGGCTTCCCATTTGAATTGATTGGAAGTATTATTAGCCGTGCTCAAATGGCCTACGAGGAAATTAAGCGTGATCCAATTCAGTTCTTGCGGAATGTTCTAAAAGCTGTGAAACAAGGATTCGT
>JAQXBM010000020.1 GCA_029252405.1 Crocinitomicaceae bacterium | reverse complement strand
GCTGATAACTGTACTGCAGCCCCAACCGTAACATTCATTAGTGAAACTTCGGACAACGGTTTCTGTCCAGAGACAATAACTAGGGTATATCGAATTACCGATGATTGTGGAAACTTCATTGAAGTAGATCACTTAATTCAAATTTCCGATGCGATTTTCCCAACAGCTTCGAATCCACCAAACATCAACGTTACATGTCCAGTGAACGTGCCAGCACCTAACCCAACGGTGGTGACGGACGAAGCAGATAATTCAGGTGTTGCCCCGACAGTGGCATTCGTATCAGATGTTTCTGATGGAAATAACTGTCCTGAAACGATTACGAGAAC
Source organism: Crocinitomicaceae bacterium (assembly GCA_029252405.1). Classification (GTDB taxonomy): domain Bacteria; phylum Bacteroidota; class Bacteroidia; order Flavobacteriales_D; family Crocinitomicaceae; genus UBA4466. The sequence continues at coordinate 3,114 of JAQXBM010000020.1, read as the reverse complement.
ATATTCTGTAACGGATGATTGTGGTAACGCAATTAACGTTACACAACTAATAATCATTATTCCAACGGCCGCGCCTATTGTACCACCTAACGGTGCTTCAACTGTCGAATGTATTGCTGATGCAGTGCAGCCTGTGCCGCCGATTGTGTCTGATGAATGTGGAAATAACATTATTCCGGCAGTAGTTATTGGAGCTGACCCGGTGTGTGAAGGAGACAAAATCTTTACATACACATACACAGACTGTGCAGGGAACTCTTCAGTATACACGTACACATACACGATTGATTTAATCACAGCACCAGCTGTTCCAGCAAATGGATCAGAAGCGGTAGTTTGTGTTGAAGATATCTACATTCCTACGGCTCCTGTGGTAACAGATGCTTGTGGAAACAACGTTGTTCCTGTAATGACTCAGTCAGCTGATCCAGTTTGTGTAGGAGACAAAGTATTCACGTTTACTTATACTGATTGTGCAGGAAACATCTCAGTTTACACATATACATTCTCAGTAAACGATAATGTTCCACCAACAGCATCTAACCCTGTTGCGATATCAGTGCCAGGTTCGATGGATGTTCCAGTTCCAGATCCATTAGTGGTGACGGATGAAGCGGACAACTGTGTCGGAGTGGTAACTGTGGATTGGGTGAGTGATGTATCGGACGGAAACGTTTGTAACGGTGAGATTATCACCCGTACTTACAGTGTAACTGATGCTTGTGGAAATCAAATTTTGGTTACTCAGGAAATCACAATCTTAGCGGTGTATCCTCCAATTGGAGCTGGTCCAGACACAATTGTTTGTGTTGGCGATTGGGCAACTGTCAATGCAGATAACCCTTGGGGAATGCCAATCTGGTGGGATAATGGAGTAGTAGATGGTACGCCATGGCAACCTGCAGCAACACTGCTTTATACCGTAAGTGCGGATAACTTAGGTTGTATTTCGACTGACGACATGTGGGTTACAATGGAACCGTTACCTGTGGTTAGTTTCGCAGCCGACCTAATGGGAGGATGTGCGCCACTTGAAATCAACTTTACGAATTCATCATCGACTACTAGTTCATTCGATAATTGTCAATGGACAGTGGATGGTTCGCCTGTGGCTGGAGATTGCAACGGTGCGACTTACACTTTCGATGCAGGAGGATTGTACGACATTGGTCTAACGACGACTTCAGTTAACGGATGTACTAACTCTGTAATGTATGATGATTTCATCTTCATGGAGGATGTTCCAACAGCAGCATTTGACGTATCAAGATCAGCGGTCGAATCAATCGATACAGAAGTAGATTTCTACAATAATTCAATTAATGCATCAACATATGCTTGGAACTTCGGAGATGGAACTTCATCGACAGCTGAAAATCCAACGCATAGCTTCCCAGAAGAACCAACAGGTACGTATACGGTTGAATTGTTTGCATATTCTCCAGTATATGGATGTGTGGACTCAGCAGAGTTGAATATTGATGTTCAAGAAATCTTGTTGTTCTACGTGCCGAATACGTTCACACCAGATGACGATAACTACAACCAAACATTCCATCCTGTATTCCATTCAGGATTCGATCCTTTCGATTTCGAATTATTGATCTTCAACAGATGGGGAGAAGTGATCTTCCAGTCAAATGATGCTAGTGTTGGATGGGACGGTACTTACGGTGCAGATCAAACAGAAATTGTTGCAGACGGAACATATACTTGGAAAATCGAATTCAAAACAAAGTACACCGACGAACGAAAAGTTGTTACGGGTAACGTTAATTTGATGCGATAGAGAAATAAAGTAATGAAGATACTGCGCGGGATTCGTCCCATGCAATATTTGGACTATAATAATTAAGACTCCCATTTTTGTTAGTGGGAGTCTTGTTTTTTGAAAGCTCTTTGGTTTTCGAAATAGGTGTTATTTGTCCCGTTTTGTTGGGATGGATGGCTTTTGGAAATTGAAAATGTTAATTGGGATTGTCTAAGTATTCGATGAAAGTCCCGAAACGGTACTTTAACGCCCAAAACTTATAATATCCACATTGCTTTCTTTAGGTTTACTATAATTGACACCAGTGGGTTGCTGCTCGCTTTACTCCTCTGCTTACTGGTATTTAAAAACTACATTATGAAACACTGTCTGTGCGTAACGAGCTTAGTGCTCTGCTTTTTAGCGACCTCGCAAGTTTCTGCTGATTTTGTAGCTACATCGACCCTTAATTCGTTTGATTGGACCACTTACGCTGAGAATTCAGAATTGAAAGTTGAAGTAAAGCGAACAGATTGCTATGTCAACTCTGGTTTGGATAAACAATACTTCCTCATTAGGCTCACGAACAGAACACACAGCGATGTAACGATTAGCTGGAATATGGACCTTTTCTACAACAACGACTGCAAAACATGCGGAATCGGAGAATATCTATGGCAGATTGACTTGACACCAAATGCAGCCATCGTTGGAGATTGTCAAGTCGGTTCATTGAACAAACTAAGAATGTTCTCAAAATTCATCGATGCCAACTACTCCAGTAATGATGAATTGACAGGATTCCATTTCAAGAATTTAACCATACAAACTAATACACTATAGAATAGATACAGACTCCCAGAACTAAACCAAAAAATTATACCTATGTTCTCTTCTACTTTCAAATTATCGCCAGGCTTTGTTGCCTTTCTACTCACAGGAGGCTTCACTTTTGGACAGTGTAGTGTAGACATTTTGGCTGTTACTCAGCCTGGAGGTGACTGTAACGGGGTTACGGTCGACTTTACAGCACAAGGAGACGCAGTTCTCCCCGTTCTTAGTAACAACTTCAACCTTGGTGTTGCAGGCCCAGGATGGGCCTCTACAGGAGGCGCAACTTTCTCACAACCTTGTGGACCAGGAATAGATGGTACACCATACTATTGGGCTTCAACATCAACAGGGACGCCTCAATTGACTACCGTTGGTTTTGACGTTGCGTGTGGTGGTACAATCACCTTCGATATGGTTTATTCTACTCAAGGTGGAGCAGCTCCATGTGAAGGGCCCGATCTTCCAGATGAGGGCGTAACGCTTCAATATTCGACAAATGGAGGAGCAACTTGGACAGTGATACAATATTG
>JAQXBM010000005.1 GCA_029252405.1 Crocinitomicaceae bacterium | reverse complement strand
CGGGTTATTACAAAATTGGGAGCAACCAACGACCGACTGGCGTATGACAAATTTGAAATCGACAACATAGGACTGAACATCAATACGGGCGCATTTGCCTTACAGGGTGTTATCGCCATTAAGAATGACGATCCAGTGTTTGGTGATTTGTTCTATGGAAGTATTTCGTTAAAGCTGAATAATTTTATGGATGGCCCGATATTGGTATCAGCAGGATTCGGGAAATTACCTGCCTACAAGTATTGGTTTACCGATGCGAGTTTAGCAACTGATATAGAACTTGGAACGAGTGTTAAGCTAACCTCAATTTATGGTGGAGTGCAACGAAGGGTTCAATCGACTTTGACGGATTCCGAGCAGCTCGCTCGTGTGGCAGGTATTGGAATGAATCCGAGTCAAAATGGAGTAATCCCGTTTGTTCCCGACCAGAATCAAGGTTTGGTGTTCCGAGCAGGAGTTGGGTTGGAAAACGAAGCTGAAGAAATGTTGAACGCAGAAGTAATGCTTACGGTTGCGTTTAATCCATCGGGAGGCTTTCAGTCGATCAACCTTTCTGGACAAGCATACTCTATGGTTACTCGCGCTGAACGGGCTGACCCGAACGCAAAGAAAATCTATGGCATCGTTAATATCAATTATGATAATGCTCAGAAGGTATTTCATGCAACGCTCAATGGAACGATCTACTATCCCAATACGCTTTCTGGGAATTTGGACATTACGTTACACGCCGATCAAAATGATTGGTATTTTTGGTTGAACCGTCCAACGAACAGAGCAAACGTAAACCTCATGAGTGGATTGTTCTATGCGAACGCATATTTCATGGTCGGTACGCAGATTGATCCTATTCCTTCACCTCCGAACTATATCACCAATGCCTTTGCAGCATCAGCCTTTACCCCTGTGGATTTCTCTGCCACAGCCACAGGAGGAGGTTTTGCACTTGGAGTGGAAACAGGAGCAACGATCAACAAAGAATTCCCTCAAAATACTCCATGGAGAGCATACGTGAATGTTCAGGTGGCACTTGGTTTTGATCTAATGATGATGAACGCATCGAACTACCATTGTTCAGGTAGTAGCGAACCCGTTGGGATGAATGGCTATTACTGTCAGGGACAAGTATATTCCTATCTGAATGGATCACTGGGATTGAGAAAATATAAAAACGGAGTGCGTCAAGCAACCCACCCTGTTGGAGGTCTGCAAGTAGCAGCCATTTTGCAAGGAAAATTCCCCAAGCCTACCTATATGTATGGGGCGTTGGTGGTTCATGTGAATGTGCTCGGAATTTACAACGATTCATTCATGGTGGATGTTGAATATGGAACGAATTGTACCCTAGTTACCAATTGATATGAGATACTTTTTATACATCATTTTTTCGTCGCTTGCCTGTACTGCATACTCGCAGCAAATGACCGTACTCAGTAAAGTCACAGATGATTCTATTTCGATAAAATGGATCGCGGGTGAATTTAGTGAACTTCAAGCGATGACAAACGGGGCAACGATCAGTCGCGCCGAGTCCGAAAAGCCTCAAAACTTTCAATTGGTCAATTTTACAGGAGCGAAAACATGGACGATTGAGCCGACTAAAAAGCGATTCGATCAACTTGGATCAAGTCAAGAAGACGAAAAGTTCGAAATACTGATCGAGCCATTTCTTACTGGTAACTCTAGCGAAGAAGAGAAAAATTTCGCCAAGATTACTGCAATGATTGAAAACATGGTGAATCCTCGTTTTCAATATGTCTTTGGAAACATTTTGGTGGACAAAGAATTTGACAAGTCGAAAACTTA
>JAQXBM010000010.1 GCA_029252405.1 Crocinitomicaceae bacterium | reverse complement strand
CCAATATTCCTCACTGCTGCCTCCCGTAGGAGTCTGGTCCGTGTCTCAGTACCAGTGTGGGGGATCACCCTCTCAGGCCCCCTACCCATCGTTGCCATGGTAAGCCGTTACCTTACCATCTAGCTAATGGGACGCATGCCCATCTCTTACCGTAACCTTTAATTACTTCAACATGCGAAGAAGTAATACTATGGGGCATTAATCCGGATTTCTCCGGGCTATTCCCCAGTAAGAGGTAGGTTGCATACGCGTTACGCACCCGTGCGCCGGTCGTCAGCCAAAAAGCAAGCTCTTTGCTGTTACCCCTCGACTTGCATGTGTTAAGCCTGCCGCTAGCGTTCATCCTGAGCCAGGATCAAACTCTCCGTTGTATAAAACGTTGAATTAATTTTGACGACTCATGTAAATGTTTATTCGTTTTTTACGCTGTTTCCTTATAATCTCAATACTTCAAAGAACTTAGTTTGTTCTACAATGCTAACTCAATAACATTACAAATTTTCAACTTATTTTTCGTTAGCTCGTTCGCTAACGGGCTGCAAAGATAGATGCTTTTTTCTTACCCGCAAGACTTTTTTAAATTATTTTTAAAAAAGTTTTTTTAAGCTCAAAAAACAACTTTTACATCCTCTCAAATCCCATATGCATTTCGTTAAATGCGGGCTGCAAAGGTATGTATCTTTTTTATTAATACAACACTTTTAAACATTCTTTTTTTGAAAAAAATCGACAGATAAATGGAAAAAGCGGATAAAGGGGTCTAAATGACCGTTTTAAGGGCTTTAATAATTTTCAAATGTTCGACATTTGCTACTGATTCAGTTTTAACCGCCTCTGAAATAGACGTCAGATGCAGATTGTCTCCATTCGCACCTATAACTTTCTTCGACTCACCATTTATAAGACTATCCACAGCGAACACTCCCATACGGGTTGCCAAGATTCTATCAAAAGCGGAAGGTCGCCCACCTCTTTGGATATGCCCAAGGATAGAATAGCGCATGGTGTATCCTTCCATTAACGGTGTGAGTTTTTCATAGATCTCTTTTGCCCCACCTGCGTCATCACCCTCTGCAACGATTACTATAAGATTACTTCTTCTTTTTCCCTGACTCTTTAAATCTTTGGCGAGCAATTCGATGTTGGAACGCTCCTCAGGAATTAAAACGGAAGCTGCACCTGAGGCAATTGCTGTTTCCAAAGCAATAAAACCAGCATCTCTTCCCATGACCTCAACGAGAAAAATGCGATGATGGCTTCCAGCCGTATCTTTAATCTTATCAATAGCATCTACTACTGTATTCATGGCCGTATCAAAACCAATCGTTCGATCTGTACCATATATATCATTGTCGATTGTTCCTGGAATACCAATCACGGGGATATTCATTTCATCTGCCAAAATACTGGCTCCTGTAAACGAACCATCCCCCCCAATACAGATAAATCCATCTATGTCGTTTTGCTTTAAGCTTTGAATGGCCTTTTGTCGACCTTCAACTGTTCTAAATTCTTTCGAACGGGCTGTGCCTAAAATTGTCCCTCCTCTTTGAATAATGTTCACGACATCGTCTGAAGTCATTTCTTTGAAACGATTATTCATCATGCCATGGTAGCCATCAAAATAACCAACGGGAGTGATTCCTTTTCCAATACATGTTTTAACGACAGCCCGAACACATGCGTTCATTCCAGGTGCGTCTCCTCCTGATGTAATCAGTGCAATCTTCTTCATACGTTAAAAATAATCCAAAAGAGCAAGACTATATTATATAGTATGAAGTCATTTCAAATAAAATGAGATACTTTTATGGAATGATTCAATGTCACGCATCTTATTAAGGAATGCTCTTTCGTAAACGTACTACATATCATCAACTATCCGACGAGGATCTCGTTTCGAATTATCGAAATGAGAAATCGAGCGAAGTTATTGGAGAAATCTATAAACGCTATGGACACTTGGTTATGGGTACGTGTATGAAATATTTGAAAAACAGAGCAGACGCCGAAGACATGACAATGACCATTTTTGAAAAACTACCGAACAAATTAGTCAACCACTCGATCGAACGATTTAAGTCTTGGTTGTACATGGTGACTAAAAACGAATGCTTGATGCTCCTTCGAAAGAAAGGTCACGCATCTGCCGAGATTACGAAAGAACTTGAAGCAAACGACGAACTCCATGTTGTTGAAGCGAAAGAAATTCAATACGAAATATTGGAAGAAGCAATCAAAGAATTGAAGGAGGAACAGCGCAAATGCATCGAGCTCTTCTACATAGAAAGTAAATCGTATCAAGAGATAACTTCACTTTTAAAATTGGACATTAAGAAAGTAAAGAGCGCCATTCAAAACGGTAAGCGAAATTTGAAATTAACTTTAGAAAAACGAAATGAGTTTAAATCGGCTATATAACATCTTTAAGTCTGACCGACTTGAGCGCGCGGATGTGGAGGCATATGGCCAAAGCACAGATTCGAGCGCCAAAAACGCTATTGAACAAAAAGCTATGAACGATTCATTCGATAATGACGCGATGGAGGGATGGGAAGACCTTTCCTATGATCCGAGCGTTATGGCAAATCTAGACAAGAAATTCGCACCTACTAATGGAATTAGCTTTTTAAAAATTGCTGGAGGGACTGCAATTGTAGGAGCCGCTGTGGTTTCTGTATTATATTTCACTGTATTCAAGAAAGATACGACTCCCGTGATTGCTGATAGCGACATGGAGCAAGTTGAAGGTTTGAACGATCCATCTGCACCAACAAAAATGCAGGTAATTGTTTTGGATGAAACAGACGTTTCACTCCCAGAGCCTATCGAGCAAATGGTTCAAGCTCCAAAAGCCGAGCAAATTGAACCGAAACAAATTAGTCAAGAGTTTCAAGACATTGTCACTTTTCACACGGAAACAACAGAGCTTCCCGTTCAAGAATTGCCGACTATCGATCCGATTCCAGATCCAAAGCCTGAAATAGCAAAGGATCACAAATTGGCGCAGGAAATTTACCGTCATTCTATGAAATTGGTCGATTATCGAAAGTACAGAGAGAAACCACAGGTGAAAACGAAACAATTGATGTTAACGGGAACTCCTGCCAATCAAGAAGATCAGTATTCTGAGGATGAGGATCCTGTTTGGAGAGATGTCGATGTCCCATATATTGATTACTTAGATAAAACAGTTAAGGTATTCGAGCGCGGTAACTACAAAAAGGCACTATCTCGATTTGAAACAATATTGAAAACATACCCTGACGATGTAAACGCTAATTTTTATGCCGGAATCTGCTTGTTCAATCTAAAAGAATACAAACAAGCGATCCAACACTTCGACAATTGTGTGAACGGGAAATTCTCGAATTTTGATGAAGAAGCAACTTGGATGTTAGCAGAGTGCTACAGCAAAATGGGGTCTGAGGGGAAAACAAAAGCGAAACAAATCTATCAGACGATTGCAGATGGAAATGGCTTTTACGCGAAACAGGCAAAAGGGAAGTTAAAATAATTTAACGACTGTTACCAACTGTGATTTTCTCGTTATCTTAGACAAGATATCCTGTCTATGCGAAAGTTTCTTCTCATTATCTTTGTTTTACCAGCCATCGCCTTTGCGCCAGCATCGCAATCTTCTGTGCAAAAGCAGCTCAAGGATTACGAAGTTTTTGAGAAGGTTTTGGTGACCAAAGAAGGTCGGTTGGACTTGCATCAATCGTCCGATTCGATGTATCTCTACCTTTCTAAATTAAGATCAGATTTGTCCGAGGAACGAGACCTCATTGAGCAATTCAAAGGATACAGCAAAACAATTGCGAAGCTCGGATGCGGTCATACGCAAATACACCCTACTCAAGCTCTTCTTCAGGAATGGGTCCGACAGGAGAATTCTCTTCCTCTTGATTTTGTCATGCAAGGCAAACGTCTATATACGAATAAGCTTCGTTCTGATGATTACGACGTAGTGAACATGAAAGGTTCAAACGGCAAGCGCATAAAAAGCATCAAAGGTAATTATGAGATTCTGTCTTTGAATCATAAAACAGTTCCACAAATGATGAACGAAATTTCTCCCTACATTTCATCGGATGAAAATGGGATTGATTTCAAATACCATCAAGTTGGACAGTTATTCGATTTCTACCGCCATATCAGCGACCCATACGATGCAGATTCAATTGCGGTAACCTATGTGAAAAACTCAGACACCTTATCAACGTATTTCAAGTTAGGTGTTGCGCCAATTAACTCGATTAACTATCGATTGCAAAAAGCGGCAGCTGCAGACGCAATCATTCAAAAGGAAATGGGATCATTTAATATCGAAAGTTCAGATGTTGGCGTGTTCAGATTTAGATCATTCACCGTTTGCAGCGGAGCCAATTACGAACAATTCCTGGAAAGATCATTCAGAAAAATTAAGTCAAGAGAAATAAAGAAGATTGTCATCGACCTAAGAGGAAATACGGGTGGAGTTATGCAGTACGCCTTGATGAGCTATTTCGTTGGAAATGACATCGACCTTGGAAGGTACGTTGTTGAGAAACCGAAAAAAGGCATTGAGACGCGACATATTAAAAAAAGGAACAGTACGTATCGTCGCCATAAATGGATGAGCCGTGTGCAGCGCTTTCGGATTTGGACAGACAGTTTCGAAGATGGAATTATGCGCAGCGAACCGGTCGACGAGAGCCTCGTTTACGATGGTGAAGTTCTTGTAATTACAGATGAGGGAACCTTTTCCTCTGCCGCCATGCTCGCCTGTCACTTGAAAACACTCGCCAACGCAAAAATCATCGGGCGACCTGCCGGAGGAAGCTTCTATAGAGGAAACGCTGGTACTATTATAGCCGTACTTCCGAATTCGAAGTTTCGCCTCTTGGTAAATCCGAACACCTTTTACTCACATCTTGAAAGTTCAACCAATCCGTTTGAAATCAAACAACCTGATGTTTTGCTTGAACCGGGGTATATTACTCCGCGAAAAATAGAGGACTATTATATTGATGCCGCAATCGAGTCGTTTAAGTGAACTCTTTTAAAGTCGAGATCTAAAACTGCGCTTAAAACATTGCAATCGCTGGACTTTCGCTAATTTTTATTCCGTAGCCCAATTGCTATGTAATTAAAATAAAGCGCCAGCAATCACAAGCCTTCAAGCTCGAAATTCATTCTCTAACTTTAAACGAGTTTAGTGAAATTCTTTGTAGTTTAGTGAAAACACTTACTTCAAGAAAATGCTTCGATACCTTACCCTAATTGTCGGAATTGCTTTGTTCACCTCATGTGAAGAGCCTGAACCAATCACCAAAGATGTAATACAAGTTGAAGGAATAACTGCTGAAATTCCCGATGCTGATTTGTTCAATTATGATACACTTCAAGGAATGTATATTGGAAATTTCGGGAGCAGTGATATTCGAATCATCCTCAATTATGTGAGCAAAACAAACGCTGTTGGATACAACATTCACAAGGGATTGCAACGAAACTTGAGTGGGAAAGTCACTCGAAGCGGTGATTCTATCACAGTATTTATGGCGGAACCTGGTGATCATGAATTTGATGGCGTGTTCGAACTGCTTTTTATCGGTGAAGGATCGGAACCTCAAGGAACATGGACATCGAACAGTGGAATTATTTCTGCCAAGGAATTCGAATTGAAACGCGTTGACCCAAATAAGTCCAGAAATTGGGATGAAGATGAGGACATAACGATGGAAAACCTTCATTTCTTCTTCGAAGATGCCTACGATACACTTGGTGAGTACTCGTTTAAGAGCGATGGACTCGTGGTATTCTCTTATTATGAAGGCGGATATTGGGGAGCGAATTATGAAGATAATGACGACGAGCGCAGCAAGAAACAGATGAAAGAAATCCAAGGAACTTGGTCGATGGATGAGTCTCAAAAATATGTGACAGTCGCTTGGGAACCAAATAAAGTGCTTCCAAAATTAAATATGCGCTACAAAGTAGATAAAGGCGAATACGAAGCGGAACTTTTCTGGAAAGACAATCCGATTTACATGCGCATGTATCCCTAGAGCATGACAAGCTTCAAATCAATTTTAGTTCGACTGATTAACAGTGCAGCGTTCCTCGCTATTTTATACGGTTCCTATTTATTGGTTCTGCTTTCATTGCCCTACATTCATTTCGAGCCGAATGTTGAATTCTTGGGAACGAAACAATTGATTTATCACATCGATCTGTGGAGAATTAGCTTCTACGTGCATGTATTCACGAGTCCGATCGTGATTCTAGCTGGACTGTTCCAATTCAATCGTTGGATTTTAAAAAACCATCCGAAGTTGCATCGTGGTTTGGGATACGCTTACGTCTTTACGGTTCTTCTGATTAGTGGCCCTTCTGCACTGGTGATGTCGTTTTACGCCAACGGAGGAAGGGTTTCACAAACCAGCTTTGTGTTGCTGACTTTCTTTTGGATCATCACAACGTTGATGGCTTTCATAAAAATCAAAAAGGGTGATTTCTTGTCTCACACGAAATGGAACATCAGAAGTTATGCTTTGACGTTATCAGCCGTCACTTTGCGCTTTTATGCTTACTTGTTTGATGTATTTGAAGTACGGATGGGACCGAAGGAAACGTACATACTCCTCGCTTATTTAAGCTGGATTCCCAATTTGATAATAGCGCAATTCCTTATTTGGTGTGGATACCCGAAGTATCTACTCAGAAAAATGAAGTTCAATCAAGGAGACTAATTCTGCTTTTGTTCCGCAGCCTCAGCTACCTCTTCACTTCCGGAAACCTTAACGATCATTCCACTGCCAGAAAGCTTGTACTTCAACTTCCCTACTTCTTCAGTTGAAACAATCTTATTCTCGTAGTATCCTTCATCGTCGGGATCTTTCTCGTAAGTTGGTTTGAGGATGCTCACATCAATCGTTTTATCCTTGTTAAACGTCGTTGACCACAAATCATCTCTCAAATACTCTTTTCCACCAATGCGCTTTTTATCGATGAGTTTCCCTTCGTGGGTGAAAGTCGCCATTCGATATAACAGAGGAGCAGATTCACCCATAAATTCTTCCTTTACTATGTACACAACTGCCACATATTTATCCGTTTCGTACATCTGAGCGTAGTGATAGAATCCTTTGCTCACTTCACGCGAGTATTTCTCATCACGCATTTCTGAAATATATTTCTCGAAATCGTAAGAAATGTATTGTTTCTCCGCCATTACTTTTTCATCGAGTTGTGATTCAATTGTATGTGGAAATGGGTACTTCGGGAACAATTTCTTGAACTGGAGCCAAAATAGATTCTTCGAATTCGACATTCCGCGAACTCCTTTTTCTATGGCTGGTTTGAACAAACGTGATTTTCTCAGCTCCGCTAAATCTTCGTCTTTGTCAATATGATCAAGGTTGTTGTATCCAGCTTGAAGTGCATACTCCAAATACTGTCCCGACATTTCCACATTCTTTTGCAGAGAATACAAGCACGATTTATTGTAAAGAATCTTGGAAACCGGTTGGAAATCGAGGTTTTCTGCAAGATCGTATGCATTTAGCGCCTCGTCGTATTTCTTTTTGTCCATGAACACATTCCCCAATTCATAATATGCCTTTCCTGAAGGTTCTTTTAGAATAGATTTACGCAAATAGTAATCTGCGCTATCAAGGTTTTTCTTGTTTTTGAACGCATCAACTCCATTTAGATAAAGCTTATTTGATTCTTCAATGAATTTCACTTCGTTCTCCAGAAAAGCAAAGATTTTTGTCGTCTCGAACAGATCTGATTCCGCCAATTCAACATCGATTCTTTTCTGCTGTTTGATTGTGTTGATAACCTCTCCCGGTTCGCCACACGAAGTGATCAATAATAGGATTGAAACAAAGAATGCTAACTTCATAATGATAGGATTTACCTAAAAATACAGATTAGTATGCTAATTGGTTCAAATTGAAGTGAAAAATCGGTAAGGAAATTGGGGTTCGAGAGCCTCAGCCCGCAAAATATGCCAAAAAAAACGAGGGGTGAGGCTCTCGAACCCCGCCATCCTCTAATTCTTCGCTCTAAAAAAATGTCTTCCCCTCTCGAACCATTCGTCTCAACAATGGACTTGGTCGGTAGCGGTCTTCACCGTATTCTTCATACATGGATTGAAGTTTCTCGAGAACAACATCTAGTCCCAATTCATCCGCCCAAGTCAACAAACCTTTAGGATAATTCACACCTTTGGTCATTGCTAAATCGATGGATTCTTTAGATGCGATATTCAAGAACAACGCGTCAACTGCTTCGTTGATCAACATGATTAAAATTCGCTCGAAGATTTTCTGACCTAACTCACGATCTTCATTTGGCGCTGGATTTTCAGCTCCTTCGCCGTAATTGAAATAACCGCGTCCAGATTTACGTCCGTAATATCCTGCTTCAGAATGACGCTTTTGCGTGAAAGATGGTTTGTATCTTGGATCGTAATAGAATGCTGCGAATACCGTTTCGGTTACTACGTAATTGACATCATTCCCGATGTAATCCATTAACGTGAAAGGTCCCATTCGGAATCCTCCAATCTCTGTCATTGCCCAGTCGATGGTTGCGAAATCTGCCACTCCTTCTTCGTAAATCCTGAGTGCTTCGCCGTAAAATGGTCGCGCTACTCTGTTCACGATAAAGCCTGGAGTGTCTTTACATGAAACCGTTACTTTGTTCCAACTGTCGATTAAGCTCGTTGTTCTTTCAACTGTTTCTGATGATGTTTGAACGGCTGGAATAATCTCAACCAATGGCATCAACGGAGCTGGATTGAAGAAATGAATTCCGATCATTCGCTCTGAAAGCTCAACTGACGCAGCAATTGATGCAATCGACAAAGAAGAAGTGTTTGAAGCGAGAATGCACTCGCGCGAAACGATTTGCTCCAATTTCCCAAATACTTCCTGTTTGATTTCTAAATTTTCAATGATCGCTTCGACAACCAATCCACAATCTTTAAAATCGTGAACATCTTGACTGTATGTGATTCTACCTTGAATGGCCGTGGCTTCGTCAGACGTAATCTTCTCCTTCTCCACTAAGCGATTCATGATTTTCTCCAATTTCGCTTTTGATTTCATCAATATATGCTCGTTCAAATCCACCAAAACGACTTGATGGTTGTTTTGAGCAGCGACTTGAACTATTCCAGAACCCATTGTTCCAGCACCGAGAACTCCTACGATCATTTTATCCATGTTTTTAATAATTAAATCAAATTACTTGCCCTTAAATTCAGGTCTACGTTTCTCCATAAACGCATTCACACCTTCCGAGAAATCGTTCGTGCGTCCTGCTTCTGTTTGCAAGACCTCCTCCACTTTCAATTGCTCAGTCAAGGTATTCGTCCATGATTCATTGACCGCTTTCTTCGTCAAGCCCAACCCACGCGTTGGCATTTTAGCCAATTTCTCAGCAAATTTTGTAACCTCTTCGTAGAACGTTTCATCGCTCACGACTTTGTAAATCATGTTCATCGCTTCAGCATCAGTCGCGGAAACTTTATCGCCCGTCATCATTAAAGCCAATGCTTTCTGCATCCCTACAATTCGTGGCAAGAAGAAGGTCCCGCCCGAATCAGGAATTAAACCAATTTTTGAAAACGCCTGAATGAAACTCGCGCTCTCGGTAGCAAATGTGATATCACACGCCAGGGCAATGTTCGCGCCTGCACCTGCTGCCACTCCATTCACCGCTGCAATAATTGGTTTTTCAATGTTGCGAATGCGCTCGATAATAGGGTTGTAGTGTTCACGAACAATCGATTCTAGTTCTGGACCGTTTGGATCAGTTGCTTCCGCTAAATCCTGACCAGCGCAAAACGCCTTTCCTTCACCTGTTAGAACAATCGCTCTAACCTCATCGTTTTTTTCACAATCATCAAGCGTTCGCTGCAAGTCCAAAGCCATTGCCTGATTGAATGAATTGAAGACATCTGGTCTATTCAATTTTATGTGGCAAACGCCATTTGTTTGGGTGATGATTAAGTCCATTGTGTACTTTTTTGACGAAGATAATTAAGAGTGTTGAAAAAGTCACCCGCTTTCAACATAAAAAATCTACTGAAATAAAATGCGTATATTGAATCATAATTTTCGAAGAACTCATGCACATTGAGGAAAATAGAAGATTTAAGCAATTAACCACTAAAATTCATTGAATGAAAAATCAAACATGGAAATCATCCAAGCTAAAAGACTATTACCAATTTTTTAAACCCGCACAATTCAAAAAGACTGCCGTACTAGTTGTATTCCTGATTAGTTCCCTTGCAGTGCATAGTCAGAGTTTAGCTGACTTTAAATACTCTTCAGAACGCTCAAAAGGCAACACTTTAATTCCTTATAGTAATTTACGTGGAGCTGCGAAAACACTACATAATACGCAGACTACCAAAAGAAAAGCGGCAGAAGGATATAAATCCGCACCCATGCTCAAAGATAAAAAGCTGTACATCGATTTCAAGGAAGACGTAGAACGGTATTTAGCTACAGCGGAAAGAAATCTTTCATCTGACGATGGTGAAGATGCTTCGAAAACTGCCGAATTGAAAAAAGAAGTAAAGAAACATGAAGATGATCTCGATGAAATCAATGATAAACTCGACGATTTAAACGAAAGAATGAAAGACGGAATTCCAAAATGGGAAGCTGTAGCAGATGCTCGAATAAGAGTACGAGAAGTTTTTCGTGAGGTTATCGATGAGCTTGCAGACTCTAAAAGATACCCTGAAAAACACATAGGCAAAGAGCCGGACGACGAAGATAAAGCAGCGCACGACCAATGGGAAGAAGATAAAGATGACCTCGAAGACTATATCGACAAAATAAAGTCAAAAATAAATGCTTCTTTTAGAACACACGACGATGAAATAGAAGTGGCTGAAGAAGCCGTTGAAAAATTGAAAGAAGGTTTAAGGCTTCGCTAATGCGCCTTTGCGATTCCCTTGGATGTCGATTCAACTTTCTGTTTCATTATCTAGAACCGCGTAAATATACCTGTTTTACCTATCCCGTTATAACTACGCAAAAGAGTTACTAGCGCTTTACCTAAATTTGAACATCATTAAAGGTAATAGCCTCATATTAAGTTAATAACCCAATAACACTATCACTATGGAAAAAAAAATTACACCCGAAGCCACTGTTAATTCAGTAAGCCAAGAAGATTTTATCAGAGCGACCGCCGAATGGAATGGAGCGCGAATTGCCAACGACCAATTGCTGGGTCAGATAATACTCCCTAAACATTTTGATATTCCTATAGCCGATCTTATTGAAATACTGAAGGAGGTTCAGGGCAATGGGTCAACAGACATTAGAGCTTATATTGGAACGGTTCCTTATGGCGAGTGGAACGGTCACCTCGACACAGCTGAAATGAGACTATACTTAACTGGTCTTGAAAATGGACAGCCTATTTTGTCGAATAATGGTAAAAGTGCCATATTCGATTTTATCTTGCCTTGCCCTCCAACTTGCTAAGTCGAGAGTAATGTAGATGAAAGATCACTTGCTCCTGTTCAATTTTGTGACGTTAGCGCTTATTGCTATTCTGGGCATACTTACGTCATTGAAGTTCAAGAAAAATGAACTTCCTTGGAAGATTATCGCCTTGTATTTGATCGGAAGCTTTGTTACAAACGTAATTACATACGTATTCTGGGAGATGAAATGGAACAATTTGAAGATCCTTCATATCTATTCCATCTTTCAGTTTGTTTCCTTTTCAGCCTTCTACTGGAGCACGACTAGAAATAGAACGAAGCAACTTCTAATTCTTGTTTTCTCTGGTACCATAACAGGTTTGCTTATTCTGAACTCGATTTGGTTTGAATCGCTTCAGGACTTTAATAGTATGGGCATATTCATTTCCAATGGAACTCTCATTGTTTATTCGGTCGCTTACTTTTTCGAAGTACTTGGTGCCGAAGTAAATGCCAAGAAATTCCTCATTGTTAATGCTGGTATTCTAGTTTTTATAAGCGAAAGTTTGGTCGTTTTCTTGTTTGGAAACTTCCTTAAAAAGGTGGCATTAATTGACCAGGCAGTTTTGTGGTATACACACATTTCTACCTACATTATTTTTCTCTTATTGATCTTATGGAATCATGCTAAACTCGACAGAATCCGCTGAAAATATAACAGTCTACATTGCACTGATTCTATTCGCCGTAATCGCACTTGTACTGGTGATCATCTTGCTTTTCTTCGTGTCGAGAAAGAAAATTGTGAGCGAAAAATTGGAGGCGCAGGAAATGAAACTGAAGCACAAATCGGACTTGGTGCGGTACAACATCGAAACGCAAGAAAACGAGCGACACAGAATTGCTGAAGATCTGCACGACGATGTTGGTTCTCAATTAAATTTGATTTCACTGGGCCTACATAGAATAAACAAGATTGATTCAACCTTGGACAAGGAAGAAACAGAGGCTATTCTGTTAATCACAGAAGGTGTTATTGATCGTGTGCGCTCCTTGTCACATGAATTATTGCCTCCGATACTGGAAAAATTTGGTCTCGTCGCGGCGCTAGAAGAAGTAGAATTCAACTACAACAAAACGAATTCCATAGAACTGGTTTTTAAAACGAATATTGAGAATGAGGAACCGATTTTTGATGTCACAGATCGCTTGTATTTGTATCGAATCTGTCAAGAACTCATTCAGAATTCGCTGAAACATGGCAAAGCCAAATTGATCCGGATAAGCCTATTGAATCAGGATGGAGATGTTCACCTATCAATGACGGATGACGGAGTGGGATTCAATGTTGATGAGTTGCGAAAAGGAAAAGGAATGGGGTTAATGAACATTGAAAACAGAGTAGAAATGCTGGGCGGAACAATGGCAGTTGCCTCAACATTACACGAAGGATCAACCTTTGATATTTATTTACCCAAAAAAGCGAATCGTGAAAAAGACAATTAAAATAGCCATTGCCGAAGATGAAGGCCTGGTGAGAAGTGGATTTGGTGCTGTGCTAAAAGAAGTGGAGAATTTCGAAGTGATGTTGAACGCTTCCAATGGAAAAGAACTCATCGATGCTCTGGAGAGTAGTAGTGATTTACCTGATATCATTCTAATGGATCTCAACATGCCTATTTTGAATGGTGTAGAAGCAACAAAAGTCATTCGAGAGAAATATCCTGAAATACAAATCATTGCGCTGACGTCCTACAATAGTACTTCGTTCATTCTAAGCATGATCAAAATTGGAGCAGCTGCCTATATTTTGAAAAATGAGAATCCTGATAGCTTGATTTTAGCCATCAACGGGGTGTACGAAAATGGGTTTTACTACGATCGAAAAGTATTAGAAGTGCTCAAAGAAAATGCGATTCATCCTACGCGCTCAAGGGAAATCCAGTTCACCTATGCACAACTAACCGATCGTGAAATTCAAGTTTTAGAGTTGATCTGCCGCCAGTTCACGACGGTGGAAATTGGTGAGAAATTATTCATCAGTCCGCGAACTGTAGAGGGACATCGCAACAATTTATTGCAAAAAACGGGAATGAAAAACGTGGTGGGATTAGTTGTCTATGCCATCAAAAACGAATTGGTGGACATCCCGACGAATTCGTTCAATTAAACGTAAGAACAATACCTGAAACATTCATTAGCGATTGCCTTAACGAAGATCGAGGAATCTCCTCCAGATCTTTTGGTTTAGATTAGAACGTATACCGCAGAGAAAATGCTCCACCGTAGCCAAATCCTGATGTTCCGCCAAGGAATCCCCACATTGGGCGCGTATCCAATGCTAATTGAAGTGGCGCTCCCAACTCGTTGAAATCGTATTCAATTCCAATTTGGCCACCAACACTAACAGTAAGTCCATCATTTGCTCCGTTGCTCTTGTCTGAGTACAATCCCACTCGAGCGCCTGGCCCAGCGAACCAATTCAATCCACCTTCAATGTTCCAAACCCAATGATAAATGCCTGTTAATGCCAAGTGAGAATATCCTCCAACACCGCTTGTTCCTCTCCAACCGAGATCAAGTTCCAAACGATTCGCTGACCCCAAACCGTGCTGATAAGAGACTTCTCCTCCTCGTCCAAAATTGCCAAGTCCTCCGCGAACTCCGATGGCGTGTGGATTAACTTGTGCATTTGCAATGGTTCCAAATGCGGCAAAAATCATAAGTGCAATAAATTGCTTTTTCATTATCCGAAAGATTTAATTCTTTTGCAAAATTAGATAATATGGAACATGTGGATTCACAATTATTCTGATTTTTTTGAAGAAAAAGCACAACGACGTTCAATTAGTCGTCAACTGGATTGACAAGGTTCTTTTCTTTAAAAAAGAGTTTGAGTTTTTTGAATGGTTCACCTTCAAGCGGCTGCATGTTGGGTGTGTCTCGTAGAGCGTAAATGCGATTACACTCGAAACAAATTTCCAAAAAACCAATCAGCCCTCCTGCAGAATTGTAAAAAGTTATTCCATGTCGCGGATTATGGCAAGAAGCCCGTCGGAATGAAGGAGGACCTTCGTATAGCATTCCAAAGAGTAAATCATATTCATCAGACTTCAATGTATATGTTTCACCAATTCGGCTTGAATCAATGGGATAATCGAGCATTGTAGTATCGCTACCAAGTAATATCGACTCATCAAAACAATTTGTGGGTGCCATTTCCGAATTCCCCAAGGAATCAACTCCAACTTTCTCCATTACACAAGACGGTTCCAATTTGATCAAATCAATTCTATCAACCTTCGTGAAGAATACTTTTGCTTTTTCCCGAATCGAGTCTTGCCATGAAGTTTCTTTCTGTGAAAACCCAACTATTGGAAGTGCTAAGCATGCTATGATGAATACTCCTCTACTTCCCATCCAATATCGATTGTGCGCGTCGCTTAATTTCTTCCGATAACTCAGGCGGATTGAGAATCTTCACTTCTCCTCCATAGCTCAACAATGAACGAATCAACTCTTCAGAAATATTCACTTTCAAGGAAAACTCACTGGCGTCCTTTGTTTCTTTCACCAACTTCTGCGAAGCATGAAAAGGCTGTGAAGCAATGTACTTGGCTGCTACTGGATTCGCCGAAAATCGAACTTCCGATGGATCTTCGTTTCCGCTCGTAATTCCAACCGCATATTTGAAATAATTCTCTGGCTTGAAATTCTCAGGCTTCTTTGCGGATTCCTTCAAAATTTCCAAATCGGACATTCGATCCAAACTGTAGGTGATAAAATCACTCTTCGATTCATCAAAAGAGATCAAATACCAACGATTTCGGTACTCCTTCAGCAACAATGGAATGACTTTTCGCGACTTTGTGTGACCTGAAACGAAACTCGTATAATCGAAGCTCACCCACAATGATTGCTTGATCGCTTCCAAAATGGGCGAAAGGAATTCACTTCCCGTATCTGACAGCGATTGCTCAAACTGGATGAATTGCTCGCCACCATCTTGCGTGACCTCCACTCGACCGACAATCTTGTCAATAGCGTTTCCGAATTGCTTGAATAAATCAACATCGCGGAACTGCATGAGTGTTTTCGCTGCAAAAGCGATCGCTCCGAGGTCATCGTCTGTTAAGGGAATATCATTAATTGAAAAATCAGGATCGACGTAATAATATCCGCCGTAAGCTCGACTGTATTTTATGGGTGCATCGTGTTCCATTTTCATGGAAAACATGTCCTTTTCGATGGTAGAATCACAAATATGCGCACCGTCAATGCTTCCGAAAAGCGATTCTTCACACGCTTCGCGCAAATCCTGTTTTGATGGATAAGGTTTGTACTTGTTCCGCAAACACTTGTCTATGACCCGGTAACGAATTAACGCATTTTTAATGTGCGGCATGACGTCGTTTTAGCTTGATACTTTTACCGTGTCTTTTTTCACGTATCCGAACAACTCGTAATGCTTGATCGCTTTCACAACTTCAACTGGAACGTCATCTTCCCACATGGATGAGCCTGCTTTAATTTTCGACAGCACATCGTCTGATAAGATATGCAACAAGCGTTCGTCGTAATTCTGAATGGCTTCCAACTTCCCGTTATCATTCATGTATTGCAACAATCCGCGCAAATTCGGCTGGATCTCGAGTAAACTCAAATCATACAATTCTCCGGTCTCCACGTTATTGGCTGGATACACATACATCTTCACTCTTCGACCAAATCCACGACCAAATGCTTCTAAAATTCCGCCTGGAAGATTTTCGTAATAGCTTTCATCGAAGATCGTTTGCAAGTTGTAGATTCCAACTATCGCCCCGAGAGCATAACCTCTGGAAATCGACGATAAATAGTCGACCATTTTGTAGTGTTTGAGGTAATTCGAAATCATTACCGTGTAGCCGAGAGTTCCGAGAAGCTCCGCACGATCGACGAAGTCTTTATCAGAGATTTTTCCATCGGCAGTTAAATCTTTCAAGGTCAACTCAACAACAACGCGAATCTTGTCTTCGTCAACTCCTTCTTCCTGAAGAAACTGCTCTTTTCCGCGTTCGAGCATATCGATGTGAACTTTGGTCACTGGGCGGAATCTTCCGCGAGCAAGCAAAATGTTCTTTTTGTACAATGCTGTTGCCGGCTGAAGTACGTTTCCTGATAAATCGAACATGGTTGCGTCTGTAATTCCTCGTTTCACAAGGTTTAGCGCGATAATTCGATTGTCGATGTCTTCAAACTGAGGTCCGGACAAACGAAGCATGTCAATTTCCATTCGCTCGCGTGGCAGTCTGTAAACCAAATCTTCTAGAAAAACATCCAGATCAGCTTCATTAAAGTAAATGGCGTGAATCAAATTGACTCCCAGAATCCCCAACGCTTCTTGCTGCGCTTTATGGCTTCTGTCGTGCATTTTAATGTGTAAGATTACATCGTTTGGCTCATCGCCTTGCTTCAATTGAAAACGCATTCCTACCCATCCTTGACCTTGGTTGGTCTTGTGATAGTTGAGTGATTCCACCGTATTACAAAACGAGAAAAAACGCGATTCTTCATACTTGCCTGGCAGGTTGTTCATCAATGTATCGTACTCTGTTCCGAGCATCGTAATCAAGCGTTCTTCACAAACATAGCGCGACGCTTCTCCGTACAAAGAGTCCGATACTTTCATGTCATATGCTGAGTGCGTGTAAGCAATTGTACCTGAACTCCCTCCTGCTTTGAAAAAATTCGCAGCAACTTCCTGTCCCGCTCCAATTTCCGCAAAACACCCGTAAATATCCTTCGTAAGGTTTACTTTAAGTGCCTTTTCCTCTGTTGTTAATCTTTTCTGGTCTCCCATTTATTTCTTCAATTCGGCTCTTGAAATGCCGGGTTATTTATGAACGATTCGTCCGATAATGTCATTAAAAATTCTTTCAATATTCCCTTTTCATAGGTATCCAATTGGACACCACCTTGACTCGCAAATTCAATCAAAGGGTCAATTGTTGGGCTCATTGAAACACCTGATGAGTAGTGTTCAATGACCTCATCCAAGTCTACAAAACGTCCATCATGCATGTATGGTGCCGAATAAGCGATGTTTCGCAAGGTTGGAACTTTGAATTTACCATTATCTGTTGGATTACCAGTCACTCCTCCTCGACCTAAATCGGGAAAAGTGGCATCCAGTCCGTTATTTGAAAATTTCTTGACTTGCATCAGCGGTCCATTGTGACAATGAAAACAATCTGCCCCGTTTAAGCTTTTGAACAAATCGTATCCTGCCCACGCTTCAAGAGAAATCGTTGAATAAATTGCTTGCTCGGACGGGCTGAGTGGTAATCCGTTTTCGTATTTGTACATCACATCATACTTCGATGATCCTGAAATCATTGTTCGCAAGAACTGCGCAATTGCCTTAGCTGCGCGCTCTTTGGAAATGCCTGCTGTTCCGAAGGCTCTAAAAAACATATTTCGGTATTCAACTGAACTACTCAATTCTGAAACCACATTCGGCCATGTATCGTGCATTTCAATCGGATCTTCTACAGGAAGTAGAATCTGCTCCTCCAAAGATTGCGCTCGTCCGTCCCAGAAAAATTCATCGTCCCATCCAAGATTAATGAGCGCCATGGAATTTCTTGTTCCAAGTGTTCCGTCAATTCCTTCTGAATATTGATTTGGATCAGAATACGCGCTTGAGGGTGAATGACAATTTGCACACGCCATCGTGTTATCTCCGCTCAACTTTACTTCGTAAAAAAGCTTTCTTCCCAATTCAACTCCCTCAACTGTCATTGGGTTGTCCTCTGGAATAATCATGTCCGGAAAATGTGAAGGAATCTCGAGCTCATATGGTGTAGGTTCATACTCGACCTTGTCCTTCGCGCACGAAAGGATGACGGCAATAATTACGAAAGCTACAAATAAGTACTTCATCTAATATTCGGAGATAGCTGCATTAAAATTCTGAATCACTTTCAATGAAAGCGCCTCTTGACCTGGAGCGGTATGAGATGTATACTCCGTTTTTAAATCGATTGATTGAATTCCGTTATCCAAAAAATTCTGCATGTCCAACTTCAAGGGAAAATGATAGGTCATATCATCTATCTGTTGCCAATTGATGCTAGCGAAACTGAAAGTTTGCAGGTTTTCATTTTTTCCAATGTGGAGTACAACGGTATGATCGAATAAGTCGTTTCCATCAGGAATCGTATCGACTTTTGCTTCCACCTTCATGAAAATATAGCCTGGATTCCAACCCCAGTGCATACCACCACTGTTGGAAATGTTCAATACGTTGTCGTTTGGAAATGCTGAAGGGTCGCTATTGTTCAACGACGATTGTACACCTAAATTTCCATTGATTGATGTAAAATCTTCCGGTCGACCTTCACCTGTTAACAGATCAATTCCCGTTTCGCGATAGTTGAAGAAAGACGCATCTTTCAATTGCAAAGCTGGACCTCTCACATCTTCAGCGAAAAACTTCAGATCAGTAAACTGAATTCCATAACCTTCAGGAGTTGAATACGTTGAATCGAGGAATAAAATTTCACTTCCAAAAACGGGTTGGACAGTAATCGACAATTGAGCCGTTACGGGTTCACAAGGTTCACCTTCCACTTTATCTTTACATGATGTAAAAACAATGAATAGCAAAACCGTTGAGAGAAAAAGGAGATTTCTAGTTGCCATACCTAACAAATTTACGCAATATTTCCCACGTTCTCAAATGAAAAACGTGCATCTGTTTAAACGAATAAATTCGATGTTTTATTGTGGATTGTGTACTTTAGTCGATATGTCAATTTCCGCTCAAAATCATGTGAAACCTTTCAAGATTTTCAACGCTTCGGCGGGGAGTGGAAAGACCTACCATTTGGTGAAAGAATACATCGAATTGTTGATCGGTGATGAGCGCAAACCCGATGCTTTTTCAGGGATTATCGCCATGACATTTACGAACAAGGCGGCGCTGGAAATGAAGGAGCGCATCATTTCTGCTCTCGACCAGATTGGATCTCCTGAACATTTTGACAATAAAGCAGCGGTTCTGACATTAGATATTTCTTCGACTCTCGGAATCTCCAAGGAAGAAGTGATTCGGCGCTGTTCGAAATCTTTGAAGTTGATTTTACACAGCTATGAGGATTTCCATGTGATGACAATCGACAAGTTCAACCTTCGTTTGATTAAATCTTTCGGGCGCGATTTGGACTTGCCAGCAGAATTTGAAGTCGTTTTGGATGAATCTGAATTGATCGAATTGATTGTCGATGATATATTGAATCAATTGGGCGAGGCAGGAAATCAAACTTTGAACAAGTTGATTTTCGAATATGCGAAGTCGAATGTTGACGAAGGAAAATCGTGGAATTTCAAACGAGAACTGATCAAGTTTGGAGGAATCCTCAACAGTGAAAAGAACAATGCAATTGTTGCGCGACTGCTCGAAATGGATTTTTCAGAAGAGCAATACGGTCGATTGATACAACGAAAAAAACAAATTGACGAGCAATTTTTAGCGAGAGTAAGTGTGTTGAAATCGGTTTTTGAGAATTCAGAAATAGACAAAACTTCACTTCACGGCGGAGGACACTCGATAAGTGATGTCGCGAAAGTCGCCAAATACGAATCATTTCCTGCGCAAAATCAACTTATCGGGCCACGTCTTTCGAAAAATATGGATTTGGAGGATACTGGAAAAAAGCTGTTTCCTCAAGAATGGCGACGAGAACTGCTTTCCATCCAAGACTACTGGGCACAGCACCTCGAAGAGTATGCTTCACTGGCACTTTTCCTTCGGAACTTCTTCAACATGGCGCTGTTGCAATACATGGCTGGAGCATTAAATCGTGTCAAAAAAGACGAACAATTGATCCGTATTTCTGAGTTCAACACCTTGATATCAGAATTGATTCAAAACGAAAATGCCCCCTTCATTTACGAACGTTTGGGGACGCGCTTTCAGCATTTTTTGTTGGATGAATTTCAAGATACTTCGCGACTGCAATTCCTCAACCTTGTTCCTCTGATTCATAACTCGATTTCAGAAGAACACAGCAATTTAATTGTGGGCGATCCGAAGCAATCTATTTATCGATTCAAAAATGGAGTGGCCGAGCAGTTTGTGGCTTTACCAGAGATTTACAATCCTGAAGGCGAACCAAACATTACACTTCAGTCGAATTACTTCAATCAAATGGGTGAAGTGTTTCCATTGGAAAACAACTGGCGCTCGAGCCCTCTTATTGTTAACTGGAACAACGCTTTCTTCGGGGAAATGCGCAACAAATTGCCTGAGATTTCTACTAGCTTTTACAATTCCGTTTCGCAAGAACCTAAATCTTCGCTGAACGGTCGCGTTCGCATCATCTCCAAGGAGCAAGAAACCAAAGCTGATGAATTGATCCCGATTCTAAAAACGTGGATCGATGAATGTATCGCTGATGGATTTAATCCCGGCGACATCAGTATTTTGGGTAGCACCAACCGTATTTGTAACACATGGGCACTCGGTTTGACAAATCTTGGGTACAAAATCGTCTCTTCAGATTCATTGTTGATCAATACCAACCTGCGCGTTCAACTGACCATTGCTTTTTTACACCGAAGGTTGAAACCAAGTGGCACCGCGGAAACAAAGCAATTCGCTGAAATTTTCTTCCGTGTCAATGATCAATCATTCAACGATTACATCTCCTACATCCAGGAACATGTTTCTGATAAAGGCAAAACATATCGCGCTTTCAACGACAATCAATTTTTGAGTGATCATTTCGGAGGATACAACGAATTCTTCTTCAAATATGAAGGTTTGTACGATTGCATTCAGTCTTTTTATCGTTTGATGAAATACGATGAATTGCAGGATCCGTATTTGCACCATTTGGCTGATCACGCCTTTGAGTTTGGTCAGAAAAGAGGTCCAGATTTGAAATTATTCTTGGAAGATTACGCTTCAAAAAAGAACAAAATTGCCGTGCAAATTCCAGAGAGCAATGATGCGGTAAAAATCATGACACTCCACAAATCCAAAGGATTAGAATTCCCTGTGGTGATTTTACCCTCCTTGGATTTAAAATTGGACAATTCCTCGGAGTTCTTGTTGGAAACCGGTGATTATGTCGTCTACAAACAACCCGCAAAAAAAGATGTTTTGGACGTTCTGCGCGAAGCCAAAATTCAGGAGGAACAGCAGATTTTAACGGATAACGTGAACGTCTGTTACGTAGGAATGACACGGCCGATGGAACGTTTGTATATTCACAATGCCTTTGATAAAAAGAAATTCGGAAGACATTTTCACGAAGTCTTGGAGAAAATGCCCGACGTAAAGAACACAGACGGCACGCTGGAAGTAGATTTGAACAGCGGTCAGCGAATTAGCAAACAGGATTCAGAAGAAGAAATCGATACTTCCTTTGTTCCAGAATCAATTCAGGATCGTTTGTGGTTTCCACACATTTCCTTGCAAGACAACGAAGCGCTTGGAGACGGCGACTACCTTTCTCCTGAAATGCAATTCGGAATTCAGTTCCACCTGTTGATTAGTCGTATTCAAAAGGAGGACGATATCGCTTCGGAAGTGGAGGTTGGAATTAAGTCTGGAGATGTTTCTGTGGAATTCAAAGATTCGTTGATTGAAAAGTTGCACGATTTATTTAATCAGAAGGAATATCGCGCCTTGTTTGACGATGCCGTATCGGTTTTATCCGAGCAAGAATTCATTGTCAGCGAGGAGAAAACCTTGAGACCAGATCGCATAATTTTGAAGAAAGATTCGACGCTGATTGTCGATTACAAAACAGGAATCCCGAACACAAAGGACGAAAAGCAAGTGATGGAATATGCATTGGTGCTTGGTGAAATGAAGTATCCGAATGTTGAAGGGTATTTGTTTTATGTTGGCGATGGGGTTTTGAGGAGAGTCGTTTAGAAAGATTCTCTGATTGTACGATTTTCCGATTTTCCGAGAGTGGAGTCATTAACTTTTGATCGCGCGTATTCAACTAAACCTTACTTCTGCAATATTGTTTCATATTAGTCAATGAATTCTCGAAGGAATAAATTCTTTGTATTTTGGTTCGAGCAGAAGTGAATTATTCTGTTTTGTTGGATAACGAATAATTAAAACATGAAACACATCTTCATTACATTCTTAGCAACTGCTTTCTTGCTCTGCGCCTGTGATCCGTCATCCGAGGAAGATTCTCAATCTGATGCTAAATTCAGAGCGGAACAAGCAAAACTCCTGGCAGACGCCGAAAAACTTCATGCAATCTTGTCCGAATCGGACACTATCAACATAGAAGCAATTCAGAAATGCATTGATGAGGGTGTAGATCTAAATTACCCGGTTCCGTTCAATTACAAAGTGGAGAACATACGCGTCAAGAGCGGGTCAATTCTCAGCTTCCTAAACAGCTCTACAATAACGAGATCGAATGTTGATGCCTTGCAGATTACCTTGATCAGTCAAAAGCCTGGATACGAAGAAGCAAGTCTGTATTTGCTTGAACAAGGCGCAGATCCCAATCACCAATCCCAAGATAGTATGGTGTGCCTCGATTGGATCAACATGTTGGAACTAGACGGCTATTGGCGCGATACGCTCATTGCAAATGGCGCTAATCCAGCACTTGTAAATTTGGATTTGCTCGGAACAGATCTTGATCTAATCGATTTCTACATGAAGCGCGGAGCGAATCCCAAAACCATCAATTTGAATCACTTCTTTGACTGGGTTTATGCGCAGAAATGCAAATTTTCACGCAAGGGTAATTGGATGGACAACATCAAAACAGTTCTGGCTTACGATCCCAACGTACAAGCTATTGAGCCTAAAAATATTGTTTCCGGTCACTGGCGCAACGAAAAACCAATTGTAGAATTGCTTGTCGACAAGGGATTGGATTTCAATCAGCCAGTGGATTACGTTTTCAAGAAAACAAAAATGAAAGAAAAGTACTGGTTAGACTTTGCCTTCCAAAAAAGGAATGTAGACTTGCTCCGCTACCTCCTATCTAATGGAATCACTAAAACGAATTTCAAATTTGATAGCACATATCTCGCTAATACGAAGTATGATCCTGAATTAAAGCAACTGATAAAAGACAAACTCCTGAAGTAAAATTAAACTATGCAACTCGTCACATTAAGAACTTTCGATACCGCGATAGCGGCGCACATCCTCAAAAACACACTTGAGGGTGAAGGCATCGTTTGTCATATTTTTGATGAAAACATCATGACGCTTAATCCTTTGATGAACGTTGCAGTAGGAGGTATTCGGCTTCAAGTGAACATCGAAGATCTGGAGAAAGCGAAGGTCATTGTTGCAGAAATTGATGGGAAACCTCTGACTGATGAGCAAGATGAAACCATTCAATGTCCAAACTGCGAATCCACAGAATTGTACATAGACTTCAACTCGATGAAAGATCCAAAAGGGTTTCTTTCGATGATCACCTCATTCATTCTCTTCACCTATCCCGTATATTCGAAATCGGTTTACAAGTGCAAAAAGTGTGATACGGAGTTTGATAAAAAGTAATGTCAATAAGAAATGACGCCGTTCGATCCCAGCCACTTCAACAATCCAACCTCATACCGAATATCACCTGAATAACCCTCCCAAGGCAAGTTCAAAATGTACTCCTTCGTTGAACTCATACGTGGATCGTTTCCAAAACTTGTCAAAGACAAAGGATAAGCGATTTGGATGGTTTGCATTGGATAATCATTCCAACTTCCATTGTCCATTTGCAGTTCCATTATCTCCTCAAAACGACTTTTTGCGGCTTCGTGTTCGCCACCGTTTTCAAGATAGAAAGCTGTCCACGCAGTAAATGACATCGACGGCAAGAATTCTGTATCCTTGATCCACTTTATTGCTTTCAACCGTAACTCAGGAGATGAGATCTTATTCTCTTTCATGAGCACATATCCCAGATTGTACGCCTTGGTTAAATCGTTGTGTAAAAGGTAGTTTTCGTCTTTAATCCAGTAGTTAAAATAGATTTGCTGACGTGATTCACCCTCATCGTACTTCATCATCAAAATCTGCTCGAGATATTGAAAAACGCGGTCCATTGAATCAGATTCGGCTCTCTTCCCAATCTCTTCAATTTTAGTCGAAATAAGAGGATGCTTAACGCCTAACTCAAACGCGCAGATGATTAATTGCAACTGATCATATTCTCCAAATTGATCCAGCTCCTCAATGGAAGTTTTAAACCAATGAGACAATGCTTCGATGTGATTCAGTGATGTGGATTTAACCTGATTCATAAAATGAAATTAGTCAAATCAACGCGTTTTTGGACGCCATTCTGAAAACAATTCAAAATTATTTTTGTCTGAAACCGTGAAATTCTCTAAAAACATCCTGACAACTTCAGGATGAAATTATCGACCAAATTCCATAAATATTTTCTCGCAGTTGCCTTTTGATAAACGCCCTAAATTGGCACATAGTTTGCCTCTCGTAGTATTATTAATCATAAAAAAGAACGCTATGAAAAAACGCTATTATTTATTAATTGCATCGGTCACGTTAGTATCGATATTCGCCGTTCTTCAAACTGAAACAAGATCATTTGAAAAAGAAGATCAGTCTCTTAAGACTGAATTGGAAAAGTGGGACCCAGTTCGAGGAGTTTGGCTCGCAGAGAGCTTAGAAGCTATTACTGAGAATCGCACAATTCCAGACCGCATGTTCCCAGAAGATTTGACGCCATATCAAATGATTTCACTTTTACCAAATGAACTTCGTAGAGAGGTAGAACGAACATTTGCTAATGGTGAACTCATGAATTCAAATTCGGAGGGACGAATTCCTTCTGATCAAAATCAACCAATATCTCGTCCGAGACCATTGCCACAAATGAATCAGTCCGATTGTGATTTAATTTCCGCCCGAAGCTATGGCGATCCGCACTTGGTTACTTTTGACAGAGCGCGCTATTCTTTCCAAACTGTTGGTGAGTTCGTGCTTACGCGATCTCATAATGGAATGGAAGTTCAGACGCGTCAAAGTCCAGAAAAGGACGATTTTTCCTTCAATACAGCTGTCGCGATGAACGTTGGTGGAGATCGTGTGGGAATCTATGCACGCAATCATCCTGATGGAAATACATCTACTCCAGTTCGCGTCAATGGGCGTGCTGTACAAATTGCAACGAATGGAAAGTTCTTCCTACCAAATGGTGGAATTATTCGCAGAACTGGTAGCTCAGATTACACAATTGATTGGCCAACTGGAGAGTCACTTCTCGCCGACCTACGTAATCTATCGCGAGCGCCATTGGTGAATGTTGTCATGAATGTTACCGAATGTGGAAGCTACGATGGACTTCTTGGAAACGCGAATGGCATTCAGAGCGACGATTTCGGTCAATCAGAACAACAAGCTTCAATCTTTGTTCCTAGTGGAGATATTTTCTCAGGATCGAGTGAAGAAATTGAACGAAGCCGTTTGACGTACATCGCAAATGCAATGGGAGATCGATACAGAGTGACACCGTCAACTTCACTGTTCGATTACCCTCCAGGGAAATCCACGTATTCGTTTACAGATCGAAATTTCCCACGTGTGCACAGAACTGTGGAAGAGATTCCTGAGGCGCAAAAAGAAGAAGCGCGCAAAATCTGTGAAGGAGCGGGAGTATCGCGTGACGATATGAACGGATGTATTTTCGATCAAGCATATATGGAAATTGAACCGGCTCCAGAAAGACGAAAAGAAGATCCAACAGAAGGAGTTGTACTTCGACCTGTTGTTCATCCAGAACCAAATGTCAATTCTGGTCCAAGCCGTCCAATGACTGGAGGATCAGTAACAAACGGAAATGAAGAGCGACCTTCTTTGGAACCATCGAAAGATGATCGTTTGCCTGAGGAAGAAGCTGGAAATCCAGATCCAAAAGAAGAAGCTGATAAAGAAGCAGAACTTCGCGAAGAGCGACGCGCCGAGCAATACCGACTTGAAGAAGAAGAGCGAGAACGACAGCGTGAGGAAAGAATGCGAGAGCAGGAAGAACAAGAGCGCCAAGATCGTTTGCAGCGTGAGCGTGAGCGCCAAGAAGAATTGGAACGCGAGCAGCGAGAACAAGAACGCATTCAACGTGAAAAGGACGCTGAAGAACGCAGAGAGCAGGAAGCGCGTGAGCAAGAACGACGCGATCGTGAAGAAGCGGAACGAAAAGAGCGAGAGCGAGAGCAGCGTGAAGCCCGTGAGAAGCGCGAGCGAGAAGAACAAGAAGCGCGCGAAGCCAAAAGAAAAGCCGATGAAAAGGCCAAAGCAGAAGCTGAACGAAAACGACAAGAAGAAGCGCGTAGAAAAAAAGCTGCCGCTGATAAGAAAGCGCGTGAGGAAGCCGCACGAAAAGCCAAAGAGGCTGCAGAGAAAAAACGGCAGGAAGAAGCTGCTAGGAAAGCCCGCAGCGGAGGCCGATAGATACAAGAGCCCGTGACTTAGGTTACGAGCTTTTTTTTCAATCGAGGGAAGATTAATTGATTCGGAAGGGATTTTGAGACGAGGATTTATTGGATGTAAGATTATTTGTAATTTGTGGAGTGCCCAAAGGATATTAAGCAGTTGTAATTGTTTGTTGACGGTAAAGGGTATATTTACTTTAGTTACCAACAATGTTGATCGAATACAAAATTCAACCTTTTAATATACCAGAAGACTGGGTGATAAAGCGAAATGTGTTTTATGACCTTGACCCGAAAGACGATGTCCCGGAAGATGGACTTGCAACAAAAAAATGGACACTAGGTTAAGATCATGCTGCTAGATTTTGGTTATTAATTTCTAATTCCAGTTCATTAATAGTTTTGTAATTCAAGGCTGAATGTCTTCTGTTCC
>JAQXBM010000087.1 GCA_029252405.1 Crocinitomicaceae bacterium | reverse complement strand
AGGTAAAAATCTTTGAGCGGTTTTTGCGCAAGCGATGAAAATGTGAATGCCGTTATAAGAATAGGAGTACTGGTTTCATCTGAATAATAATTAGGGGTAGTGAAGGTAATGATTTATGTTTTATACAGCGATTAAGTTTTGAAAATAACAGATATTAATTTTATAAATTGGATTGAAACTTTCAAAAAGTAGAGTGCAGTTTTCGAGCCTTACTAGGACAACCAATTTGTTAAAATTACAACGTCAAAACCTGCTACCCTACCCCACGCACCCCTTTAGTTTGCTCACTTCTCCATCGTCCTAGTGGGACAACGAAGAAGGAGTTAGGAAACTAACTCCTTTTTTCATGCATTACATTTTTATTTTCAGGAAGATGTTCGGACCGAACCAAGTGAAAGTGATAATTTTGGTGAGGTTTTTGTGGATTTTGAACATGAATGTCATCTATTCTATGCCGATGCGCTTGAAGTTCATGTGACAACAAAACACAAGTATGAAGTGGCATAAGGCTATTTAAACGTAAAATATGAAGACGCTAATTTTCTCATTGTTATTTTCCTTTGCTTCTGTTGGCGCTCATGCGGAAGTTATGCCTCAGCAAATGCACGAAATATTGTTCGGTAACAACCTCATTGTCCATGTCAAAATCACGAACCACACTGATCACAATTACACCATTCGGATTGAAGAAATATTTCGTGACCACCAAATAGGAATAAAACTTGGAGATTACATCAAAATCAAAAAGAAGTTTAACATTCAAACCTCATCTGAACGTGTTAGTAGCGCTATGATTGCCTCGAGAGCTTCTGGTGTGGCCTTTTTAGTGAAAACAGAAAATGGTTGGTACATGCGGAACTTTATGATTGACAATGATGAGAAAATGTGTCGCCTTTACTTTTCTGGCTGTGAGATAAAAGGCAGCGTTGCTCAAATGAAGACACAATTCGAAGAGTATTTCAAGGAATTCGAACTAGTTAAAAACGGAGAAATCCGAGGAAAACGAAAAGCGAAAGAATTGAAAAAAGCGGATCTCAAAGAACTTGCTCTATTGCAGTACACCCGAATGTACGTTGTTGGCTATGATAAATCAATCTACGAGAAGCTCCCGTGCTTTGAGAAAGCGGATAGGTAGTAATAGTATTTAACAATACACATCTACTATTCATGATATAGAGAGTGAACAAAATAAATTTTCACTTTTTTCCTTCACGGGGTAGGGTAAATTCAACCTTGCTTGTTTTACCTTTAAATAGTAAAACGCATCCCTATGAAAAAAATCATCTTATCCCTTGGAGTAATTACTGCACTGCTCTTGGTATCGTGCAAAAAGGAAAACACAGAGCCGAAACCTCAGTCCACTTCAATTAACAAAATCATGCCCTTGGGCGCGTCACGTGTTGAAGGAGACAGTCCATCATATGAAAGTTACCGCTACGAACTTTGGAAGAAACTGCTGGATGGCAACTATACCTTCGACTATATCGGAACAATGAGTGATCAAGCGTCCCATTCGGATTACAACGGTCAAACGTTCGATGTGGATCATGAAGGAAGAGGTGGATGGACTTCAAGTCAAATTTTGGCGGAAATTGAAGGATGGTTGACAAAGTCTGGAGCACCAGATATCGTTCTTTTGAGTTCTCCAGGTGGAAATGATGCCTTGAATGGTGAGCCCTATTCGCAAGCAATTTCAAATGTCAATGCCATCATCGACAAACTGCAAGCGGCGAACCCGAATGTGACGATCATCATTGAACAAATGGCCCCTGCTCATTCAAGCGCTATGACTTCCACTCTCACGTCATACCTGGATCAAATGCAAACGGACATCCCTGCCCTAGCCTCGCAGCAGAGCACTTCAATCTCTCAGGTTATCGTGGTAGATATGCAAACTGGATTTTCAGATAGTTTCCTTGCCGATGATGTGCACTACAATGCAGCTGGAGCGAATTTCATTGCCAGCCGCTATTTCGATGCACTTACAAATGTGCTAGAATAAAACCTTGTTGATTTTTGGAGATTGAATCAACTTAAATTGAAAGCTTCATCGAAAGGTGAGGCTTTTTTATGGATTAACGTTTTTAGGCTAATGATTTTACATTTCTACCATTGAAGTGTCCAATCTTAATCCCCGACGATAGTTGATTAAGATGAACTAATCATATGTTGACAAGGTGAATAGCAATGGAATAATCTCAACCGACCCCATTCAAACACTAAAACAACCTTTCACCACTCTTAAATTTGCTCTTTCAATCAAAAGCAGTAAATTCAAGGAACTAAAAATTACTTCATGAAAACATCTATACTTCTCGCATTATTTATTGCGATCTCTTCTTTTTCGTTTGGACAACACCCAAGTTGTGACGGCACACGCTATTTAAACCCTGTTTACAGCGTAACTCAAACAGACGGAATTCTTTTTGGAAACAACGATACTTACGACGGTTCAAACCAAGATTTGTTGTTAGACTTTTTCGAACCTACAGGAGACGTAGCAGCTTCGCGACCGTTGATAATATTTGCCTTCGGAGGTAGTTTTATTGGAGGAGCTCGTGACGATGTGCACGCATACTGTGATTACTACGCTCAACGCGGTTACGCTTGTGCTGCAATTGATTACCGCTTATACAACGGACCTCTTTTCCCTATTCCTGATTCTTTGAAAATGACGGATGCGGTGGTAAAAGCCCTAGGAGATATGAAAGCAGCTATCCGATTCTTCAAAGAGGATGCCGCAACAACTAATACATACAAAATTGATCCAAACTTCATCATTGCAGGAGGAATTTCTGCAGGTGGAATTGTTGCACTTCACGCTGGAATGCTCGACGAGACAGACCCAATTGAAGCATACGTTGATCCGATTATTGTTGATAACGGTGGTTTCCAAGGAAACAGTTCAAGCAACACGCAATACGATGAGGACATATTGGCCGTTCTAAATTACTCTGGTGCATTGAGACGTGCAAATTACATCGACGCTTCTGATGTTCCTGTATTCTCTGTGCATGATGACAATGACGGTACTGTGCCTTACGCAAGTGGTTCTGCATCATTATTGGGTATTCCAATTATTAGCATGGAAGGTTCATTTATCGTCAATCAAAACGCACAAGCCGCGGGTCTCACTTCTGAATTAATTACTTACGACAATAGTTCTGGACACGTTAGCTACTTCAGCGATCAAACTGCTGCGGATAGTATCTTACAGCGTTCTTTAGAGTTTTTGTTCCCGCTAATTTGTGGAGCAGGTGCTAGTGTAGAGACAATTGTACCAAACATGGATTTCGAACTATATCCAAATCCAGCACAATCTTCAGTGACTATCAAATTGGCAAATGCGAATGGTTTCGAGCTTTCAATGTCTGATATCTCTGGAAGAAAAGTGATCTCAACAACTGCTCAAACTGGAAGCACGGTAATTTCCTTAGAAGGATTTACGCCAGGTGTTTACTTCGTAGAAGTAGTAAATGAGGAAAGCGGTATTCGTGAAAGAAAGCAATTAGTAGTCAACTAGTAGTTGATTCCAAATAGATTTATCGACCTCGTTCATTTAGTTGAGCGAGGTCTTTTTTTGGGCTGAGTTACCAATACTCATATCTGAAAAACGGCTCTGTAGGAGTTCGAACAGCAATTTCCCTTCGTTCTATCAAGTTTCCACTTTCATCGTAAATGAAATCGATTTGGATGTTCCCCTCCAACACGATGTTCCGCATCATTAATCGATGCAAGGAAGTTCTACTGGATCCAAAGTTGCGCTTAGAGCACGATTATGCGCTTGGCTTTAAAATCAAACCTGAGCCCGAACCGGAGACCATTTACATCGACCGCGTTGAAACTGAAACTGATTGGGGCGTTGTCATTGGTGCAGGAGTCGCAGGAGTATTGCTAGGCATTGCTCTCACACGAAAAAAATAGAAAACAAAAAGTCCCGACCACACAGGTGATCAGGACTGAATATTCAAAGATTAAATTTCTAAATCACAACCATTTCTTCTCCGCACGTTTTACAAGGTCCAGGATTTGGATACGCTGGTCCATTCTCACAATCAGTTGGGCATTGATACAAATCAAAAGAAGAAGATTCTGTCTCTTCTTCGGCCTTATCCATTTCTTCTTCCATTTCGTCAGTTGTTTTTTCCAACTGCTCTTCTAAATCATCTAATCCACTTGTATCAACATCAACAGAACAAGACGTAAATCCGAGTCCAACAACGAGAGTTGCCATGATAGAAAATCGTTTCTTCATAGGTATTAGTTTTTTGAGTTAAAATCTCCCACAAGATAAAAATTGACTCTGGCAAAGTCAAGTAGAACCATTATAAACAAGGGGGTGTCGACTAGTTCAAAACGTCCTGAGTGTAGTTTCGCAGCCAAAGAATCGCCTTTTCCTTGTCGGTAAAGAATTTTGTTGGGACAGATGGCTTGAAAAATCCTGTGTAAAGATTTGCTCCCAGCTTTTCAATTTGATCGCGTACTAAAATTCCCGTTCCTGTTAAACACTCCATCGCAGGTCCTGTTGAAAGATAGCGATTCGCCGCACGGTCCATTTTCGTTGCTTTTCCCAACTCAACATAGAGAGGACTTGCTATGCCATTGGAAACTTCAAGGCGATCCGAAGTGATTACTTTAGCGATTTCGAGATTCAGTACTTTGAATGAGTTTTTGAAAATTTCATGAACAATACCAAATTCATCGATCCAATATTCACAGAATTCATTTTCGTAATAAGATATTTGTTTTCCTGTAGTGGGTTTCATCAAGCCGGGATAATGTGATTTCCAAAGTAGTTTACAACAGAAGGTACATGTTATTCACAAGACTCTCAAATTTAGCAAGGATATTCTTATTATTGACTCGTTTTACAAACTATTCTTAAGACATTCCTCAAGGAATTCAATGACGCGCGCATTGAGTAGTTTGATCGAGAATGCTTCGTTTAATTTTATTGTTCTATTTATCAATGAGAAAAGAAGTCATCAATACAATTTACGAATCCATTTCCAAAGGTGTAAACATTGGCATTGGACAGCTATATACAGAAGATGAGTTCTACGATAAAACCACGATTACATTTGGAAAAAAGCGCCATGTTAACTTCGGATCGTACAGCTATTTGGGGTTTGAGCACGACCAAAGATTAAAGGATGCAGCGATAAATGCCATTGAGAAATATGGGATTCAGTACCCATCTTCAAGGACATATGTTTCATCTACTCCTTATCGTGAATTGGAACATTTACTTGGTCGAATGTTCGAAAAGCCAGTCATTTTGGCAACCACCACAACGCTCGCGCATGTAGCTGTGATGCCAATCGTTGTGAATGAAGGCGATGTAGTTTTGATGGATCAACAGGTCCACTCCAGTGTTCAATTCATGGTTTCACACCTTCAGCTCCAAGGAGTTCCATTCCATGTAGTTCGACACAACAACTTGGAAAACTTAGAAGCGAAATTTCTAGAGCTATCTGAGAAATATGAGCGCGTTTGGTACATGATCGACGGGATTTACAGCATGTACGGAGACCCCGCTCCGATGGGAAAACTACATGCACTCCTGAACAAATACAAGAAACTCAACCTCTATGTTGACGACGCTCACGGAATGTCGTGGACCGGTCCAAATGGTACTGGGTACGTACTTGAAAAAACGCCACTCCACGATAGGATGGTTCTCATCACAAGCCTCAACAAAGCATTTGCAGCGGGCGGGGCCGTAGCCATAATTCCAGATCCGGAATTATCCGAACGCGCGCGTACATGCGGAGGGCCTTTCATCTTTGCTGGTCAATTACAGATGTCAGCACTTGGGGCAGGAATCGCCTGTGCGAACATTCATCTTTCACCAGAAATCTATGAGCTGCAAGATGATCTAGCCAAGAAAATCGCCTTCTGTGAATCACAATTGAAATTGCACCGTTTACCCTTCATTGAGCGACAAGCAGGAACACCAATATTTTTCGTTGGGGTTGGTCTTCCAAGACTGGGGTACAACTTGGTTCAAAAACTCATCGAAGCAGGTCAATATATTAACCTAGCGATTTTTCCTGCCGTTTCAGCAACGTGCACAGGAGTTCGATTTACCATTACATGCAATCACACTTTGGCGCAGATTGAAACGCTCGTCAGCATTATGGGACAGTTGTTTCAGGAAACACTAATTGAGGAAGAACGATCGATACAAGACATCTACAAAGCCTTCAGGAAATCGACAATCTTCAAACCTCAGAGTAAGGTTGTACAAATACCTCTTCCCGAAAACCCTCAGCAATTCCAATTGCAACACGAGCGGCAGATCTCAAAAATTCCTAAACCATTCTGGAATAGAATCATGCACGACAAGGGAAGTTACGATTGGGATGGGCTTCAATTACTGGAAGGCGTTTTTCAGAACAACGAGGAAGAACACAACAACTGGGATTTCCACTATTTCGTCTTGCGCAATGCTCAAGGGAAAATCATTCTTGCGACGTATTTCACGGCCTGCTTAAACAAGGATGACGCTCTGGTATCCTCTCAAATCTCTGAACAAATTGAGGAGGAACGGAAGAAGAACCCTTACTATTTATGCTCCAAAACATTCATGATGGGATGTCCAATTTCGATTGGAAACCACTTGTATATTGACAAAACGGTCGAAAATTGGGAAAAAGGACTGACCTACTTTCTAGAGAAATTGACGAACATTTACGATGAGAATGATTCAAATGTGCTCAATCTTCGGGATATTTCTCAAGTAGATGACACGCTTCATTCAGTGATGCAAGATCAAGGATTTATGAAAGTGGAGCTTCTGGACAATTATAGCCTGGCGCTGGGAGAAATTAAAAATTCAGATGAATTCTTAACCTCTCTGAAAAGCAGCCAGCGCAGATTTGTCCGACAGCGCGCGTTAAATCACGAAGAAGAGTTTAAGGTTCAGCT
Source organism: Crocinitomicaceae bacterium (assembly GCA_029252405.1). Classification (GTDB taxonomy): domain Bacteria; phylum Bacteroidota; class Bacteroidia; order Flavobacteriales_D; family Crocinitomicaceae; genus UBA4466. The sequence goes on along the minus strand of JAQXBM010000087.1, from coordinate 109,805 downwards.
GTTAGATGCAGACCACGACCACATGGTCGATGAGTTATATCAACTTTACCTAAACACAAAAGAAAAGCACTTCGAATTAAACATTTTTGACTGTTCAAAAGAACTATTTCGAACGGCGCTATATTCATCGCATTGGGAGGTGTTGGCTTTGTCGCTACGCTCGGATTCAACCAATCAGCCAATTGGGCTTGCCTTAAATTACCGAACGGCCACTAATTATCATTTCTTGTTTGCCGGTCTCGATTACCAGTATGTGGAATCGCATAACACCTACAGCCAATTATTGTGGCAGCTTGTTCTTCGAGCAATCAAATGCGGAAGTACGCAGCTCAATTTTGGATTGACCACTGGTCAGAATAAACGAAAATTTGGAGCAATTGAAGATCAGAGTTATTCTTTCGTTCAGGTGAAAGACGACTTCAATTTCAAGATTATCAGTTCGATGGTGAATTTCGACAACAGTAAAATCCACGTTTCTCACTTGAGAAAGAAACCCGCGCAAACAATCGAAACGCACTTTGGCGTAAAGAAACTCGCAAAAGTTATTTAATTCTGATTATTGTTCAAGGGTAATTGTGAACTTCGAACCAACGTTCAATTCACTCTGTACAGCTATGCTAGCTTTGCATCGAGCTAAACAACGCTGAATAAAGTACAATCCTAAACCATATCCGTCAGTCGATTTTGAAACGCGGTATCCCCTATCGAAAATATGGTCGATATCATCTTGGTGAATTCCAATTCCATTATCCGTTACCTCAATAATAGTCGCACGTTTGTTCGTAGAAAACTCTATTCGGATGTTTGAATCCACGTCGGGTCTGACGTACTTCACAGCATTGCAAACTAAATGCTTCAGGATCGAGTATATTGTCTCGAAATCAGCAGAGAAAGGCTCTTTCAAATTATCCTCAACCTCGAAAGTAATTTCGCCAAATCCTTTATTGAACCTCAGCTCTGAAAGTACACTGTTTACAATCGATTTTGGATCAATATTCTCATTTTCGACATCATCGACTTGATTTAACTTATCGAGTTGCGAATACTTAATTCGGTACAAGCTTTCTAAAGAAGTTTGAAGGCTATAATTGTGCTCACTTGGCGAAACATTCCCGCTTCTCAGTGATTTGACAGCGTCAATAACACTATCAATTGAAGTCAAATTGTTGTAGATTTCTTCTTCACGATCTGTATGCGAAGTATCAAAATCGATACTCACTACAAATTCTTTTATTTCATCAGCTTCATCACCAAAATCAGTGTCATCCTGAGAAACTTCGTGCAATTGAACGCACGCTTCTCCATGATGATCACCTAATCCCAATGGAATTGGCGTTTCAGCATTAGTGTCCTGATCAAGAATTTCAGTAAACGTGTGTCCCTTCCAACTTGGAATAATATCGAAAATGGATTGATCGATCAACTCGCTCGCGGACTGTTGTAGAAAACGCTCCAAGCGCTCACTAACAAACCGAATTACTCCATTTGCATTTGTCACAACGAATGACTGGCTCCCAGTTAAGTTCAAAAAGGTATTAACTGCTTTAACAGAAACTGTCGATTCTTTGAACTTCTGCGCCAAGGAATCGAGAATAAACCCGAAGTAGTTGAAAATGTTTCGCTCTTCATCCACAACTTGAAAAACAGGAATATCCCGAGAATAGTCCAATCGCATGAGACCATCAACAATATGATTGATCACATCTGAATCACTCGTGTCTTCGTCATCTTCTAATCCGACAAACACAATCTTCTTGAGCAATAAAAATAACTGCTTATGTTCTTCCGACCATTCAGATTCTGACGTGTCCTCAAGAATGCGCTTTGCAGATCGAATTACCCCGGCTAGTTCACGTTCAATAACCTGCTCCTCATCAGAAAATTCCAATTCAATGCTTTTCAGCAGAATGGATTCAGAAATGTTTAAGCGATTTTGTTTTTTACGAATGAGCTGCTCGCAATATTCCGCAAGGACTTTAGCCGCGAATGGATCGAATTCACGAATATTACTCTTGATAATATGTCCTTCTTTTGAAGAGAAATTTCCTCTCATGTAATAACCTGTTCTACAATTAACATACCTAATCGTTGGGGGTCGGACGAAAATAATTTCTAGTTCGCGGTTAAGCTAGTGCGTAAATTTAGGTAGAAATCATGGTATTTCCTTGGTTTATTTAGACGAATTGGGATTTTGCAGCTTATTTTAGAACCATTCCAAGCAACCAATTTCATCTATCAGTAAGTCAGGGACTTGTTGAATTTAAAATAACTCGTTAGAAACCAATGGAATCCAATATCAATGCTGAAGTATTCCGGTTCCTTGTGCCCCACCAAATTAAAGTGACAAAAGCAGTGCTTTTCTTCTTGTCTATTTTTCCCGCTTTGCAATATCCAACCCCTAATTTTCCAATTGAACAATCTAACATCATCAGGCCTGTTCGATCTAAAACTGGTATTTCTCTTCCCGAACTTTCCACTATCTTTAACCCATTCAACTTAATCATAGACTGATGTTTCGTTTATTTCCGATAATTCTCATTCTTGAGGTATTTTGCCTTTATCACGCCTATAAAAATCGGGCGGACCAAAAGTGGTTTTGGTTCATTATTATCTTTCCACTGCTGGGTTGCCTTTTCTATCTCTACCATCATTTTTATAGCAAAGACAACGTAAATATTGTTGCCGAGGGTGTGAAAGGTGCGGTAAACAAAAACTATGAAGTAGAGAAACTGGAAAAGGAGGTCCAATTTTCAAGCACTCTACAGAACAAAATCAACTTAGCGGATAAATACGCTGCTGATGGACGAACAGTCGAGGCTATAGAGGTTTATCAATCGTGTTTAGTAGGATTTAATTCCAAAGATACAGGTGTAAGAATGAGTCTCTTGGAATGTTACGCAAGCATTGGTAACTACGAAAAGGCTTGCGATATTGGAGATACATTTACTTCTGAAAAAGCATTCAGTAAGTCGTGGAGTAGAATCGGTTACGCGTGGTCACTCTATCATGTTGGAAGAATAGAAGACGCCGAAGCGAATTTTAGGGCCACCGATTCGCGTTATTCGAATTATCCGCACCGTTTGGAGTTCGCAAAATTCTCAGTGTTGATTCAGAAAAAAGAGGAGGCTATTAAACTCTTGGACGAAATGATTGAGGAATTCAATAACCTGAACAGCACGGAAAGAAGACAAATATCGGCGGACAGAAAAGCGATAATCAACTATCGCGAGAGTCTTTAATTTTTAAACCATTGGGGCAAATCTAGAAGATCGATATATCCCAGAGTTTACGTGATTGTAGTTGGGATGACATCGTAGTATTAATTCCAAACAAACTACCCCATCAAATCAAGAAATGACTATTCTGGGCGATTCAGAACAAAAAAATGGACAAAAAGGATATAATCCTCTCTTGTCCATTTTAGTGGTGATACTCGGTTCCGATAGCTATCGGAAGAACCAGAGAAGCACTGCTTCGATAAAGCAAAACGTTAGTGATGCTTTGGTAACTCAATTTCCCGAAACAAAAAAAGGTACCCAAACTGGATACCTTTTTAATTCTGTGGTGATACTCGGAATCGAACCAAGGACACATGGATTTTCAGTCCATTGCTCTACCAACTGAGCTATATCACCAACCTAAATTGTGGGGGCAAAGATATGCATTTCTTTTAAATACTGCCATTTGTCGTGCATTTTTTTTCACTTGTTATCTTCAGAACCTGAGTTCCATTTTAAATTTGATTCAGATCACCTGTAAATTTGGGAGTTTAAGGAAAGCTGATAAGGGAATAAAGGATTATTTCGAAGAGGTTTGACGAAAAAAAATCGCAATTTTACATGTGAAGTAGTAAAAGGTTATTTCTTTTAAGAATTGGAGTACTGCGTTAATTTTACGCGCGATAGCCAGCTATCCCTTTGTAAAACCGCCTTGTACTTCAAGTTTAAATGAAATTCTGAACTTAAATTTAAATTAGAACTCAGGTTTACCATGCAAAACAAGACCGTCTTCATTATTGATGCAGGAAATTCTTCGATCAAAGTCGCTCGATTTGAGCGAGATCGGCTCATGCAGGTTGAGCGTTTTCCCTCTTACGACTTGAGCCAAATAAAAGGATTCATCACAAAAAATGAAGGTCAATATGCTCTTTCATCAGTTCTTTCTGAAGAAGACACAGATGAAATTGTTGCAGCCATCCCAGGAATTCTTTTGCTCGAAACGGATGCGAAAATCAATTTAAAAATCAACTACGGCACGACGAATACTTTGGGAATGGATCGACTTTGCAACGCTGTTTATGCATTTAATAGAACGAAAACGGACCATGCTGTGGCAGTAGATATTGGAACGTGTATCAAATTTGACATTGTTCACAAAACGGATGGATATATCGGTGGTTCCATCTCCCCTGGAATTCAACTTCGTTACAACGCACTGAATGATTATACCGGAAAATTACCCCTACTCTCCAATAAAACACGCTCGGAACTCGTTGGTACATCAACTAATTTAAGTATCCAATCGGGTGTAATGAACGGGATTAACGCTGAAATCAATAGTACAATGGAGCAATATCGGAAACGCTTTAGCAGCTTAACTTTTTTTGTGACAGGCGGCGATGCGCAGAACTTTGATATCCTTGCAAAAAATGACATCTTTGCAGACGAAAATCTAACGTTGATTGGATTATACGAAATATACCAGCAGAATGCGTAAACTTCTTTTCTTATTCAGTTTCTTCGTTTTGGGAAGTAGTTCCTTCGCGCAAATAACTGTCAACTCTCCTTACAGTTCCTTTGGGATTGGCGAAGAAGGAGGACTTGATCATGCTAGAATGTCGGGGATTGGAAACTCCTTTGGAACTGCGATCGATTCATTTACATTGAATTATTACAATCCATCGAGCTACAACTCATTATCAAAAGGAAATCCTCTTTTCTCTTTAGGTATCTCCTCAAAAATATCTTCATTTACGGAAGGAAACCTATCTAATGTAAGCACCGTTTCAGCAATTCAAAATTTTGCTTTTGGATTTAAAATCAGAGATTACTTTGGCGCTGCATTCGGATTGAAGCCATACAGCAGAAGAGGATATGAATTTTCAAATTACGCTGTCGTGGGCTCAGATTCTATTGAACATAAGTATTCTGGTGCTGGTGGAATCAACGAATTATTCCTAGGATTGAGTACAAACATCTTCAAGTTTCAATCAACTCAGTTATCAGTTGGTGCCAATTTTGGCTACTTGTTCGGAAGTTTAGAAAACCAGCGTTCGAGCACAACTGTTGTCAACGGATTAGGAGTTGTCGGCGGTGTTGACCTAGAAACGATCAGAGCGAAATCATTTCACTACGACCTTGGAGTAAACTTCTCGCATCAAATCAACCAATCAAATGCTATTTTGCTTTCTGCGGTAATTGATCCGAGTCAAAAATTGAACACCATCTACTCTTACGGCCGCTTTTATTCTCCTGACGTAGAAAACACAACCATCTATGATACGCTGACGTATTCTGGCCTCATTACTGGACAAATTCAATCCGTTCCGCGCTTCACATATGGTCTGAGATACACCTTTTCAAGAAGTACAAGCTCTGATGCGAAGAAAAAGTTGAATAATTCACTCGCCATTCACGCATCATACAGTACAGCTGACTACACAAAGTTTGCACTTCCCTTCGACACTACAGCTACAAACTTCTCAAAATCGACACGATATACATTTGGAATGGAATTCATCCCTGAGACGGATTTCGTTAATAATAAGCCGATTACGAAGTTTTACCAACGAATGCGCTATCGTGTAGGTGGATATTTTGCTGAACTTCCATACCAAACTGACGGCGAACAAGTCACTGACTTTGGCACAACATTTGGATTAGGATTACCGATTGTTATTAAAAACTCTCTTTCATCCATTAACTTTGGATTTACAATAGGACAAAGAGGCGTTGGAAACCAACAATCGCTTGGTGAAACGTATTACGGAATTAACTTTGGAGTCACAATAGCACCGCTAGGAGACAACTGGTTCCAGAAACGCAGGCTGAATTAATTAAAATAGTGAAAATGAAATTTGGAAAATTACTTTTAATCGGAGCTACTGCTCTTTTAACTTTTGGAGCTAACGCACAAGGCGATGACAAGGAGCGTGAGTGTAAAAGAATGAGATTTCTTGCTGGCGAAGAAGGCTTGAATGTAGAAAACTACCAAAAAGCAACAATGTATCTGCTTAAGGCGGAAACGATTTGTGGTTCATTGGATAAAGACAACTGGAATCGATTGATCGGAAGTCTGCGCACTGTAATCAACGGTTACACTGATCAAAAGGACCAAGACACGAAGAAAGCATACATCGATACGCTTTTAGGTGCATGGGAACGTCAAGAGGCTGCAGGTTTCTACGATCCAGCAAAATCTGATCTTGATCGAGGAACAATGATTATGCAATCAGCAGCTCCAGATGTAAGAAAAGCGGACGAGTACTTCCAACGTGGAATTACTGCAGCTGGTTTGAAAACGCATGAATCGTACATCATTTACGCATATTACGCGACTTACTCAATTTACACAATCTCCGAAGGAGAGGAACAAGTAGGATTGAAGAAAAGAATGATTGATGATTACTTCAGATATTCTGAAATGGTTACCAAAGCGGGAATGACTCCACAGACTCAAGAGACATTAACAACTTATTTGGATTACGTGGTTGAATCATGTGAAGCTCTTCTTCCTGAGATTCCTGGTTACATTACAAACCTTCCAGAGGACAAAGAAGCAGCAATCACTTCAATTCAGAAGATGTTAACGCTACTTGAAACGAAATCATGTGCGGATTCTGAAGAGCACTTATCATTGGTAAATGCTTGGTTAGAACGTGACCCGAACTCATTGGAAGCATTGACGAAGAAGCTTTCTCACATGCCAGGAACAAAAGCGATTCCTATTATTGAGGAAATCATGTCTAAAACAGATGATCCAGCATTGAAAGCGGAACTTCAATACAAAAAAGCATACGCTCAATACAAAGCAGGACAATACAAAGCAGCATATGCATCAGGTAGAGCATGTACAGGTGAGTACAGCTCAAAAGGAATGCTGATCGCAGCGCAAAGTGTTGCAGCAACAGCAAACAGTTGTGGAGACAGTACTTTCGAAAGAAAATGTAACTACCTCTACGCAGCACAATTGGCTGAGAAAGCAGGACAAGGTGGAACAGCTGCTGGTTACAAAGCAAAAGGACCAACTTCAAAGGATTGTTTCGACCAAAACAGCCCATCATCAGTAACATTAACTTGCTGGGGAGTAACGGTAAATCCTTGCCCTTGATTGAATGAAAAATAGTTCAACGATATACAAATACTGGATACCTGTCATGATTTTGGCAGGTATCCTTTTTTCTTGTGTAAATGATTTGGACACCATTCAAAAAGTAACCTACGATCCGAAGGCACCAAATGAAACCTCAACCAATCTTGAGGTACTTTACACTGATTCAGGATACGCTCGTGTGAAAATCTTCGCGAAGCTTGCAGAAACGTACAGTTCACCTGAAAAAGTGACAAAATTCAAAGACGGTGTCGAGGTAGATTTTTTCTCGGAAGAGGGAGATATCGTTTCCAAACTCACAGCACTTTACGGTGAGGTGAATTTTAAATCAGGATTGATTACCGTTCGCGATTCTGTTGTTCTTCGAAATCTGAAGAAAAAACAATACATGGAAACGGAGGAATTGTTCTACAATCAAGTGAACGATACAATATCCACGGAGAAGTATGTCATCTGTAAAAAGGATGGTAAAGGCGTCATCGGACGAGGACACGGATTAAAAACCACCCGCTTCTTCAATTATTTTGAAATTCTTGCACCTGAAGGAAAGATGGATTTCTCGGAGGATTGACTACTTTTGTAAAAACACTTCGATATGGAACGTTACAATCAAATCATGCTTTACTTCTGGTTATTAGTTGGGACTTTTGCGCTCATCTCTGTAACGTATTTCGGTATCCAAGAAGGTTTTGACAAGTGGGCATACTACTACATCTTTGCTGGACTCGCATTTTTGATGTTCTTCATGCGCCGATACATGATGCGCAGAATGAAAAGACACATGGAATTCCTCAAAGAAAAAGAAGGAACGGCGGAAGCCAATAACGACTAAGAACTGAACACCTGCCGTTTATCCTACAAAACGGTGTTTTATCAGCTTTATACACTAACTGGAAGAATTATTCCGTTACGCTAGTACCTATTTCTGTAATTTTATTGAATAAGCCCGTTACGAGTGTAACTTTTTGCATTCTCTGACTGTCTAATGGTTATGAAGTTTAACTATCTTCTTCTTTTGCTAATCGTGCTTTGCGCCAATACTTCTTGGTCGCAACAATTGGTTAGTGGAAACATTACGGATGAGTTCGACGCTCCAATTCCTTTCGCAAAAATTTATGCCAAGAATAGTCCTGGGCTGCGAACGGTCGCTGACGTTGATGGCTATTACGAAATGCGACTAGATCCTGGAGAATACTTCCTTGTCTACGCAGCAACAGGTTTCGACTCAAGAGAAGCCTACATCACAGTAAAAAGCGCGACCATTGAGAAAAACATCCAGCTCTTCCCCTCTTCCCTAGATTTTGAAGAAGTTGAAGTATCTGCCAAGAAATCGAACCCTGGAAGGGAAATCATGCTCAAGGTAGTCGCCAAAAGAGATGAAATCAACCAATGGAACCGCCCGTATACGGTGCAGGGATACATTCGCGCCACTGAAAAGATTGATCGAAAAGTAAAGAAGAAATCCAAAAACGAGGTAAAAGACGAGGAACCTGAAAACACGGCTCCAGATGGGATTGAAGATCCATTCGCAGCAGAACAAGCTCAAAAAGAAAAGGAATTAGAGAAATTGGCCAATTCAATGAACTTGGTTGAGTCTGATTTTACTTTGCATTATGGAGATCGCAATCACGTCAAAGAAATCAGAAATGCTTACGAGCAGCGCGGTCAAAAAAGACGGAATCATCTTTACTATACGACAACGGTAAAATCGAATTTCAACTTCTTTGAGAACATGATGCAGTTGGATGACTTACACCAGACGCCGGTCATGTCCCCCATATCTGGACCTGGAATTCTATCGTATAAATACCGCTTAGTCGATCAATACGAAGAGAACGGACGCAAGATTCACAAAATCAAGATCATTCCACGTTACTCATCAACCTCTACCCTTGAGGGACACATTTACGTTGTTGATTCATTGTGGTTGGTACAGAAAATTGACGTGAAGATGGAGAAAGGAAATCTTCTCATTTACGATTACTTCCAAATTGAACAAGACTTTGATCACCCAGGAGATTCACTTTGTCTTTTGACGAAACAAACACTGACTTACGGGGTAAAGTACAAGAAGGAAGAATCGAATTGTTCTACCGTTGCGACCTTTACTGATTACAATTTCCAACCGAATTTCGGACGAAAGTTCTTCTCCAACGAAGTTGCCGTTACGGAGCAAGAAGCATACGATAAGGACACCTCGTACTGGGCGCAAAAGCGAACGACAGAATTGACCTTGGAAGAACGTCAATACATTATCACGAAGGACAGTATTCACGATGCGCACAACCGAAAGGAGTACTTGGATTCAGTCGATGCTGTATTCAACAAAATAACCGTTTTGAAAGTGCTTTGGTGGGGAATCGAGCATCGAAACAGAGCAAAAAAGAACCAGTGGTACTTAAGCTCATTGGCAGGATTAATTGAACCGATTTCCATTGGAGGTCCTCGAGTAAACCCAGGCTTTTTCTTCTTCAAAAAATGGGATAACGAACAAATCGTAACAACTGATTTTGATCTTTCCGTCGGAGTACTGAATGCCGATCTGAGGGGTGGTGCGTCCGTCTTTTATCGATATCAGCCCTTCCATTTTGGTTCCGTTGGAGCGAGATTCTCACATCGAATTGGTGTTATCAGAAATGATGCATTCACCCAAATCTACAAACGTGATAATTTCTTCGAAGTAACGGATTTGGCGATCCAGCACAACTACGAGCTGTTCAACGGATTCTACGTCAACAACTATTTCAACTTTGCCGAAAGACGCAGTATTTCCAATTATAAGTTCATGGAAGCCATCGATGAACTCCTACCGAACAATGATCCAACGGAATTTCAACCGTATCAGGCATTCAGAACAAGCATGACCATCGAGTACGTTCCGAATCAAAAATACATGCGCGAGCCCAACCGCAAAGTGATTCTTGGATCAAAATGGCCAACATTCTACGTCTATTACGAGAAAGGAATCAAAGATCTGTTTGGAAGCGATATAGATTTCGATTACATCGCAGGAGGAGTTCGTCAGACTTTCAAAATTGCCACGCTTGGAACATCTTCTTACCACGTCAGAGGAGGTTCGTTTGTCAACAACAACATTGTACCAAACATTGATCAAAAGTTCCAACGACGAAGTGATCCATTCTTCTTTACCAACCCACTGAACTCATTCCAATCGTTGGATTCATTATTACCAACGGATCGTTTCTACCTTGAGGCGCACTATTTCCACCATGATAATGGAGCCATCATCAACAAAATCCCTTTCATGAAGAAAACACGAATTGGATTGGTCGGTGGAGCGAGTTACTTGTATGTTCCTGAGCACAACTGGCAACATTATGAATTCGTGGCTGGATTGGAAAGAACCTTCAAATTCTCTAAGCGTCGACTTCGATTGGGAATTTACGGGACCTTCGCACAAGGCAATCAAATGAAATCTCGTTTCGGATGGAAAGTCTCATTCGCCATTATGGATGACCGGGATATGCAGTGGAATTTCTAAAGAGTCGCACTTATTCTCAACCCTTTCTTAAATTGTTTCGTTCTGTAGTTAACTCGGATTTATTTACCCAAATCCACTAACTACAAAATTCTCTTTCCCTCTTTGGAAAGATCGCCGTATGAAACAACTTCTATTCATTTTCTTCACTATCGTAGGATCCAATTTGTATGCACAGCATCTCGTGATCAACGAATTAATGAGCGCAAACGACACCACTTTTCTCGATGAAGATGGAGATTTCACAGACTGGGTGGAATTGTACAATCCGACTTCGTCAAGCATCAACCTTCAGAATTACCATTTAAGTGATGGCTTCTCTAATGTCGAAAAATGGTCGTTCCCGTCGGTAAATATTGCGGCAAATGGTTATTTGATTGTATTTCTTTCTGGAAAAGACAGATCCTACTCTGGTAGTGAGCTTCACACCAACTTCCGACTAAAATCCACAGGAGAATATTTGATTCTTTCGAATTCTCAAGGCTCCATCGTTGATCATTTTTTACCCGTAGATCTTGAAAAAGATTACAGTTACGGCAGACTTCCTGATGGATCGGACAATGCTGGGTTCTTAACTGAATCTACTCCCCTATCAACCAATAATAACAGCGAATTCATTCAGTTCATCGAGTTCTCTCGCCCTCAAGGATTCTATTCGGATGCCTTTGACTTGGAGATGAGCTGTTCGGACAGTATTTACTACACGCTGGATGGCTCGCTGCCCACAACACAATCCTTACTATATGAAACTTCTGTCGATATTGTTGAGAATACCGCGAACAAACTTTCATTGATTCCAACCACTCCGAATAATTTCGCACCGCCAGAAGGCAATGTCAAACACGGAGTAGTTATTCGCGCTCAACCATTTCGAAACGGTGTCGCGACAGGTCCTGTTCACAACCGCAGCTATTTCACGCAAGAACACGATTATACCTTCGACGTGCTTTCAATTGTGATTGACAGTCTCAATCTATTTGATCAAGACTCGGGCATCTATGTTCCAGGAATTCATTATGATTCGGCCAACCCCTTTTGGTCAGGAAACTACTACCAGCGTGGTATTGATTGGGAGCGCGCGTGCTCAGTGACGCTTTTCAATAATGATGGCGAAGAAGCATTTACAGAGAATATGGGCGTGCGCATCTCTGGTAACGGATCAAGAAGCTTCAATCAAAAATCCTTGCGCTTTTATTTACGTGATGAATACGGAAAATCCAGTATCAATTACCCCTTATTTCCCGATCGGGAAAACCGAGAAGTGAAACGATTCGTGTCACGTTCTGCCTTTACCTCACTGATCTGGTTTGGTAGCAGTTTATTTAAAGATGAATTAATTCAAGCACTCGCGCATCTCAAACAATTGGACATCGACCTTCAAATGGCGCACCCGACGATCGTTTATATAAATGGCGAGTATTGGGGGATTCAAACAATCAAGGAACGACAAGATGAGCACTATTTGCATTCACTTTATGGAATTGACAAGGACAGCGTCGACATTATAGATGGTTATTTAACTGCGAATACAGGCAGCGCATCGGATTTTATCGACCTACTTGATTTCGTTGAACAAAATGATTTATCCATTCCCGATAATTATGCGCACGTTGAAGAAGAAATCGACGTCGATAATTTCATTGACTATTACATTCTGGAAACCTATTTCGGCAATATGGATTGGCCAGGAAATAATATGCGTTTGTGGCGCGCACAAACAGACAGCGCAAAATGGCGTTTTCTCCTCTACGATCTCGATGCGACAGTTGGTATTATCCATCATGACCCCATCGAACGATTGGATACCATTTTCAATGATCAATCCTTTCTTTTTAAAAACCTTTTACTGAATCAATCTTTCAAAAATGATTTCATTTGTCGCTATCAGCAGAATTTGTTGACTACGTTTCATCCGGATTTAATGAGAGCATTCATCTTATATTTTAAAGAAAAGTATGCCCCGGAATTGCCCCGTCACGTGTCGCGCTGGAATTACCCTAACTCCATGAACAACTGGAATGAATCGTGTGCTTATTTGGAATACTTCTTTGAGGAACGTCCCGCGTATATCCGTTCATTTTTGAAGAGCAACTTCACCTTCGAAGATTTTGAAAGTTTGAGCTGCCCAATGGGAGGTACATCTGGGATTTCAGTCTACCCGAATCCTGCGGATGATCAAAGTTATTTACAATTGAATAATATAGAATTGATCGAAGGAACTGTGAGCATATACAACGCGTGGGGAACTCTCATCAATCGGGAGCCAGTCAACTACATGACACAGCATCTTCGAGTGGCGGATCTCCCAAGCGGACTGTACATTATTCATGTTCAGAAAGGCGACATTGTTCGTACGGCGAAACTCCTGTTGAAGTAAGAATTTCTTTCTATTTTTGGGCTAACCAAAATTGGGTAGTTATGTACGGAAAAATGAAAGACCATCTTCAGTCAGAGCTGAAGGAAATTGACGAAGCAGGATTATATAAGCGCGAGCGTATTATCACCTCTCCACAAGGAGCAAATGTGCACGTTAGTACGGGTGAAGATGTTGTCATCATGTGTGCAAATAACTACTTGGGATTATCTTCTCATCCTGATGTAATTCAAGCAGCAAAAGATACGCTTGATACACACGGTTTTGGAATGTCATCGGTACGTTTCATTTGTGGAACACAGGATATTCACAAGGAATTGGAAGCGAAAATTGCGAAGTTCTACGGAACGGAAGACACTATTTTGTACGCTGCTGCCTTTGATGCGAATGGTGGCCTTTTTGAACCACTTCTCGGTAAAGAAGATGCGATTATTTCAGATGAATTGAATCACGCTTCGATCATTGATGGAGTTCGTTTGTGTAAAGCGCAACGTTACCGTTATAAGCACTCAGACATGGCTGATTTGGAAGAACAGTTGAAAGCTGCTCAAGATCAACGCTTCCGCATTATCGTTACAGATGGTGTTTTCTCTATGGATGGTGACATCGCCAAAATGGATGAAATTTGTGCTCTTGCCGATAAATACGATGCACTTGTGATGACAGACGAATGTCACTCAGCTGGCTTCATTGGTAAAACTGGGCGTGGAGTTCCTGAATTCTGTGGCGTTTCAGACAAAGTCGATATCATCACAGGAACACTAGGGAAAGCACTTGGTGGTGCCATGGGTGGATACACAACTGGTAAAAAAGAAATCATCGATATGTTGCGTCAGAAATCGCGACCATACTTATTCTCAAACTCTTTGGCGCCGTCAATTGTTGGAGCAGCGAACAAAGTATTCGATATTTTGAGTCAGTCGACGGAATTGCGCGATCGTTTAGAAGAAAACACGAAGTACTTCAAGGATGCAATTATCGCCGCTGGATTCGACATCAAGCCTGGTAACTCGCCAATCGTTCCGATCATGTTGTACGATGCCGCGTTATCTCAAAAATTTGCCGATTTATTGCTCCGCGAGGGTGTTTACGCGATTGGTTTCTTCTATCCAGTAGTTGGAAAAGGAGCGGCTCGAATTCGTACTCAGATCTCAGCAGCACACACCAAAGCAGATTTGGACAAAGCGATTGCAGCATTCATCAAAGTTGGAAAAGAACTTGACGTAATCAAGTAAGATGATTTCGCACGGCCTTCCTCATGAAATTGACGCGATTATCGCTCTCACTAAGCGCTGTGGTTTGCACATGCGTGAGAATGGAATTGATCAATGGGATGAAAATTACCCTGATTACGCGAGCATAGAAAATGACCTGAAAACGGAAACACTTTTTGCGTTCCGTGAAGGCGAGACAATCCTTGGAATTGTTGTTTTGAATGAAAAGCAAGACGAAGAATACGGCGAAATTGATTGGTCTACAACTGAAAACGATCGAAATCTTGTCGTTCATCGATTGGCGGTTGACCCGCTGCATCAAGGAAAAGGGATTGCACGAAAGATCATGGATTTCGTCGAAAATTTTGCGCGCGAACAGGGCTACGATTCAATTCGATTGGATACCTTTAGTCAAAACCCTAGAAATCAACGCTTCTATGTAAATCGAGGTTATACCGACTTGGGAGCCGTTTACTTGAAATACAAAAAAGAGCACCCGTACTTTTGCTACGAACTGCTGCTAAAATAACTGTGTAGCGAAAAAATTATTGGTGAACAACAAATAGCGTTTATCGAAAGAATGGAAATAACTGACGCTTCTCTCCCTCAATTAATGGACTTGCTTCATGGTGAGATGAAAAAACATGCGAACCCTGAAAAGGCCGTCAACATGGCGAATTACCTCAAAAATCAATTTGATTGTTACGGAATTAAAACGCCTGTACGCAATGAAATTCAGAAGGAATGGTTCAAAAAAGTAAAACTAGCCAATCTTAATCATTGGGATATTACCTACAATTTATGGTCTCAAGATCAGCGCGAATATCAATACATTGCCATTGATTTACTCAAAAAAACACCAGCGAAACTCATTCAAATTGAGGACGATAAATTGTTGGAAGAAATCATCACTACCAAGTCTTGGTGGGACTCCGTAGATTTAATCGCCTCGAACTATGTAGGGAAGTACTTCCTCAAATTTCCAGAACAAATTGAGCCGGTAATTGGTCGCTGGAGAAAAAGTGACAATATGTGGTTGAATCGCACTTGCCTCATTTTTCAGCTGAAATACAAAGAAAAACTGGACGTTGAGTTGCTCACAAGTTTGATAGACGAGATGAAACTGAATCAAGAATTTTTCATTCAGAAAGCCATTGGCTGGAGTTTGCGGCAGCACTCGAAATATGATCCTGACAGCGTTCGAGAATATTTGAAAACTTCTGGATTGAAAGGTTTGGCCTTGCGTGAAGCAAGTAAATACATTTAGCGATGAAAACGATTTACAAAATCATCCAACACGAAAACTTGAAGCTGGAAACCTCGCTTTCAAAAGATGAATTATTGAAACGTCTTGCCAACAATATCGAACCAAGAAGCGCTAGTCGCAATTGGTTTACAGGAAGAAGCTCATCAAGTAAGTATTTCGAAGGTTCTTTGCACGAAAATGGATTCAAAATCAACCGCATCATCAGCTATCGCAATAGTTTTCTTCCCACTATAATTGGGGAAATTGAATCCTTGAAATTTGGAACCACCTTGAGCTTAAAACTACGGTTGAATGCAATCACCTTAGTAATCGGAGCCGTCTGGTTAGCTGGGATTATTGCTACCGGCATCGCCGCTATTGCGTCTTACTAAAAAGCATCTGATGACAACTTTTTGTCCGTTCCATTTCTGATATTTGCTTTTGGGTACTTGGTGTTTACGCTTGGTTTCAAATTTGAAAGTATTAAGGCTCGAAAATACCTCATGGAAATTCTCGAAGCAACGGAAACACATGAATGACCAAAATTGGTAATCGCTTAAAACGATTCTGCGGATTTAAGACAATCAGCTTGCGTGATGTGCGTTACGTTCTTCAAATACCAGTGTCAGATTTAGGCAGCGGCTATCCTTTGGACTATTCAAAGTGGATTATCACTCCATTTCCTCTTCATACATTTCCTGCATCATTCGAATTAACTCATCCTTATCAACGAGCGCCTCTGGGTCTTCAAACTCTGCATAAAAAGGGTACACTTTTTCCACACCTGAAAGGATCAGTGATCTGTCGTTGGATTCTACTGCTTGGTTAACAATTCCCAAAAAGGTCATGTTTAATTTCGTTAGAACAAACTCCCCATGAAGCTCCGAGAGCCCAGACAAATCGTTCAAAAACGTTTCCATGGAAGCATGATTGATATCGGTTACACCAATGCAAAAAACGATGAATTCATTGTATTCCTTCAAGTTTAAATCAGGATACAGTTCGAGAAATTCCGCCAAAACTGGATCGACATCGCCATCGTTGTTCAATACTTCAACAACATATTCGGATAAGAATTCGCGATCACGATCGCCTGCGTCATATTTCTGCGTCAACTTATAGATTGAAGTCGTTTCAGGAAAAATGACTGCATTTCCAGCCGTTTCTATTTCATCAGCCCCTACTGCTCCGACTATCTTCTTCAAAAGATCCATTTCTTGGTTGAGGAACAACATCGTTGGGTATGACGACAGATCAAAATCACTCATCAATTCAGGTCCATCACCTTTTTCACCATCTATCTTGAGACTAATGAAATGTTCGTTCATGAAAGCACCTAAATCGTCATCGATAAAAATGTTTTTGGACAGGTATTTACAAGGCCCGCACCACGTCGCATAGACATCAATAAATACTTTTTTGTTTTCCTTTTTGGCTTTCTCTAGTCCTTGCTTAAGTGTTAAATCTTGGAAGATGATTCCTTCTGCAAGGGAAGTTTGAATGGAGATCGTGATGATCGCGAATGCGTAGATGATTTTTTTGGCTAATGTCATGTGTTGTCTTTTTGGTTTCGACGTACATCAACTCGAAAGCTGACAACGTTCCTTTTATTAATAACCAAGAATAACGCCAAGGTTACTTTTTCAAATTTATTCTTTCTTAAATGATTCCAACTTTCTCAAGGCTTCTTTTCAACTTTTTACCAAAAAGTTGAGTGAAAATGTTGGGCTTGCTTATTCGTTTTGCTCGGGCCCTTTCCTTCTAATCTAGCTTCATCATTGTTAACCCTCGCAATTTTCAATGTTCTTAAACTGCGAACAGAAAGATGATCTTTCAGCTATCTTTCTGTTTTACCCAGTTTAATTCTCATCGAAAACCACTATAAGCGATGCCCGGTAGAAGTCAATTTCACTGGGGGGGGTGACTTCGAGTAAGATCATTTAAGGAAATGGAAATCAGAAAGAATACGATCTGCTTTTAGTTGATTTGGTAGGAATATCCCAAGCCAAATACCAGTTCATTCACTTTATCTGGATAGCGCCACTGAGGCATTGCAAACAATTTGATTTCATGTTGATCTCCTATTGGATAACTTCCTCCGAGTTTAATACGGTACTTGTTGATTGCACTCACAGATTGAACTTCTGAGAAGGTATAAATCAAATCACGTTGGAAGCGGTAAAAAACTTCTGTTGAAGCGAATAAGTCGAGTTTTGTCTTTGGTAAATTGTATTGAAATTTAAGCTTCAATCTCAAGGTGTTTTCCACTCGTTCTTCGGCTTGATGCTCGGTTGTTCCGCGCAGGCGAAGCGACATTCCTAATCTGGATTTTTTCGATAGAATTAAGCTCTCAATCTTGCGGAAAGTGAAATCAGCAGTAATTCGATGCTTGCCCACTCGATTAGTGGTTGAATTGGAATAAGGCACGCTTGATATTCTATAGGAAAGAGCTGTTTCAAAATGCTTCATCGGCTGCCAAGAAACGCTCGGTGACAGAAAGGTCGTGTTGAATCCCCCAGAACGCAAATCATTCCGCGATTGCGCTTCCAAGCCAACTGTCCAATCTTTGTTGATGTCGTATTTCACTTCAGCGCTGAGCCATGAGGAAAAATCAGACTGCGCCCACAAACCTGTCGTCAGCATCAAACTAAAAAGACCCAGAAATAAACGATTGCGAGGCATGGAACTTATTTGATAATATTCAATTGTCCAGCATCCACAACCTGTTTCTTTTCAGTGATTGAAGCGCTCAATTCGGAGCGTGTCATTCCTACTGTCGCTGACGTGGTATCAAGGGATAAGGCATACACACGGTAATCTCCACGAGTTAATCCAGTGAACTGAAAATTGCCGTCTTCATCCGTTCGAACCGACTCACTGTAGAAATCTTCTTCTCCGTAAATGATGTAAATCCGTTCATCTGCAATCGCCACATCTCCAGAAAGACTCGCACCTCCAGTTGCGCCCCCTCCTTGGGTGGCAATATCGACGAGGAATGGTGTATTTACCTCATCAGCATCGGGAACTTCGCCAACAGCTGTATTGGTAATTGTGAGGATGTCTCCCACCCTAGAAACTGTAAAATCGGCACTTGCGGCACTTTGAATCGCGGCTTCCGTATTCGTAGCAATGGTCACATTCGATTCACTGTTGCTGTATGTCACTTTGATCGCCGTTCTGCCCGAAAGATTTGGGTCCTGCCCCGGGAAATTCGAATTCTCGAACCAAACGTAATAGTACGTCCCGCCATTCGGTGTATTCAGTAGGAAATAATCGCTGTTATCCAAGATTGAACCATCGACACCGTTCGCATGAGTGATCGTTACGTGCGTCACCTCAAACTTTGGTGTGCCTGATCCCTGCGCGATTTTGCCCATCAAATTCCCTTTAATTGACGACGTTCCGCCAGGTCCTTCGATTTTCTTGCATGAACTAAAACCTACTAGCAGAAAGCAGGCTAAAAGTAAACTGTAGTTAATTTTTATCATTTCTTATTGAACAATTAGTTTCCCGATAATCGGTTGAAATTTGGTGTTGTGAATTCGATATGTGTACACTCCATTCGCAAATTGCGTCAGATCGATTTCCGTTTGATACGCGTTTTGAATTGAAGTTGTTTGAACGAGTTTTCCACTGTGATCGAAGAGTTCGAGTGTGCCATCACCAATGAGTTCCGTGAACTCAAACAGAACGTAACTATCCGCAGGATTAGGAAAAACACGCACTTGTGTGCTTTGGATTTCCTCAACAGACCAGTTCGAACAACTCCCAAACATATTCGCATCCATCCAATTGGCGCGATCAGTAACCCAGGTTTTCAAGTAAGCAATCTCCTCAGCATAGGTATTCCCAACAAAATTGTTCGGCCACAAATACGTTCCAAGAACCTGCCACTTTTGAAAATTTCGTGCTTGCCCTTGATCTAAAATCGCCGCCTGTTGGTCGATGTAAGCCATTAAGGTATCGGTGTGCCATTTTCCAGCTCTCAAATCCCTCCAACGGCAATTCATTTCGTTGGCGAAGTTTGGATCCTGCGTTAAGCGCTCAAACCAAAAAGGGTTGTTTAAACCGCCACCACAGTAGCTGTTAAAATCGATTTCCCACCCGTCTGTATTTCCTCCTTGACAGTAGTTCGCATTTCCAAAGGCGAGGTTAAAATCCCATAGTGGACCAGCGACAATTTGACCTCCTTCGCTTAATCGCAATTTGTGCAGGAATGTGCTGATTCGATACCCGTCTACGTTTTTCCCAAATTCATTCACCAGGATAAAATCAATAAAAGATCCTCTGTCAATGTATGGATCGTAACCAGAAACTGGATCAGCAAAATTGGGCGAAATCAGCGCTGTTTCGAATGCTGTAACGGTGTTTTGTAAATAGGAAAGTTGCACAGGAACCAAACTATCTAGCTTCGGATCGTGCAGTTGAATATCAATCGTGCTAAATGATGAAAATGTGAGATAAGGTGACGTCCAAGCTACCTGTCCACCAGCAGTTAATTTATCTACTTTGAAGATGTAATCACCTGTCAATCCATTGCCCTGAGTATCTAGAGGAGTGACATCATCGATTCCGACTTTGCCGTCTTTACGCTTGATTTTCTCCATGAACACATACACTCCCTGGTATTCTCCATTGAGCACAACCTCACAAAATTTCGTTCGTGGCGCATAGCGATCGGTATCCCATCCCATTTTATAGGTCAGTACATTTCGCATCAATGATTTATCTGAATATGGCGCTTGAAGGATCCAATCGTTGTCATATGCCATGTCGAAAATACTGACATCCATTTTGTTCCCTGACGGATCGCGCGTTTCCAGCCCCCACTGCTTTTTCGGAAAGCCCGAAGAGGAAGACCCACGAATTTCAATTCCAATGTTCCCATCAAACTCATTGAATGGATCAGAAACAGAATTAATCACGCCTTCACCGTTGTAGATGATCCCCATTGTTGCGTCAATCTTTGGTTCGTTCGGAATTGTCGCACCGCCTGCTGTATTGATGACAACGATTGGCAAATCAGAAGAAGAAAGAACGAAAGGAGGAACAAACCATAGCGGTGTTGGGCCATAATCGCTCGAGGTATTGTTGATTCCCAATGAGAGAAAAGCACGGGAGCTCATATCGCTGGAAGTCGAAGATTGGTTGTGGGATTGCACACATAATACGTTCTGCCCATTGACCAAGTTTGAAGCAACAAAGTTCGAGCTTATTATCAATTGAAGCGGGTATCCTCCCTGATACATTTGAGCTTCGTGCAAGCCATCTGAAGGCTGATTCCATGCAGGCTGTCCCGCACTTGTAATATTATCTCTTGTGATTTCGACTCCATTCAAATAGGCAACAAAAGCATCGTCGTAGTCCATGTTAAAAACCGCCTGATCAATTGCTGAAACGTCTGTTATGTTAAATACGATTCGTTGAAAACAGGAAACAGTTGTTCCGAAAGTAGTGTTGTCATCGCCATCGCCGTAACCAAATCCACCTTGACCAGAAGACCATGAAGCATCATTAAACCCAATGGTATTCCAAGAACTCGGAACAGCGCTTGATGGAACTAAATACCTCCATGTGTCCGTTTCATAGACCACCGTTTCCCAGTGATCAACTTGAGAGTAAGATGTTAGGTAGATACAACTCAAGAATGACATCAACATAATGCGCTCAAGGAAAGACACTTTACGCGATTTCATGCGTGGCTGCACTCTTTGTAAAAGACAGTAATTTCTCATAGTTCAGACTTACAAGGTACTGAATTTCTACCTTAGTATTAAGTAAACATTAACTCAATGTTAATCCTTTAACCGTTTTTTAATTAGAAAACACATTTGTTGAATGGGTAGCACTAGCTAAACCGTCTCTGGAATTGGTTTTTACGTATACTGTATTTCAAAATGTATCATTCAAGATTGTATTTTGTTGTTGTTCCTGTAAATCGTGCTAAATTCAAAGTCGAAAAACAGAAATATGGCATTAATCAAAGAATGTAGAGGTTTCAATCCTAAACACGGCGAGGATTGCTGGTTTGCAGAAAATGCGACCATTGTTGGCGATGTTGAAATGGGCGATCAATGTTCCGTTTGGTTCAATGCCGTTATTCGGGGAGATGTAAATTCCATTCGACTTGGGAACAAGGTCAATATTCAGGATGGGGCAGTTCTTCATGCAACCTTCGAAAAAACCAAAACGACTTTGGGTAACAACGTTTCGGTCGGACACAATGCACTCGTTCATGGCTGCACGGTGGAAGATAATGTGCTCATTGGCATGGGTTCCATTGTGATGGATAACTGTTACATTGAATCGGGATCAATTATTGCCGCAGGTGCCGTATTGTTGGAAGGTACTCGTGTTGAAGCTGGATCTATTTATGCCGGAGTTCCAGCGAAGAAAGTTAAAGATATTTCACCTGAATTGTTTGAAGGAGAAGTGATGCGAATCGCGAATAATTATGTGAAATACAGCGGGTGGTTTAAAGGGTGATGATCAAATACACCATTCCTTGAGTCTCTGGTACACCTTTTTGCACGATGCGCCATTTGGATCAATCAAAAAACCTGTGAAGCGAACTCCACAGGTTTCAATTAAACGTATCGTATCAATCTATCAACCTTTTTCTGGAAGACTCAATCTCTACGCTATTTTACAATTATCAATTGTGCCATAAATGTTCCTTCATTCGAGTTAATGCTGAGCATGTATTTTCCAGCCTCCAATGATGAAGCATCAAGTAATCCTTGTTCAACATTAAAAGGAACTTCAATAACTCTACCTAACATATCGTATAATAGGACTGCTGATATTGTTCCTTCGAATTGAATGTTAACGTATCCATCATTTGAAGGGTTTGGATAAAGTGTCAACTTGGCTGATGTTAAGTCATCAATCCCAGTGAAATCAACAAGGAAACAAGCCGAAGTATCTATGCATCCGTTTTCAGTCACCTCCACAGCAAAGTTACCTGTCACCATTGGCGAATATGATTGATTTGTTTCACCAGAAATGATAGCATTACCATTGTCACAATCTAACCATTGGTAAGACGCTCCGCTCGCATCAGCCGTTAACAAGCTTCCAGATTGAGTGATATTATTATCAACTGAGTTCACAATAACATTTTGTGTTTGGGTCGATGTATTTCCATTTCCATCATCATATGTCCAAGTAACAACTGTTGTCCCAGGAGTTGTGATCGGGAAGGAAACATCTGGCGTTCCAACTGAGGCTCCTGTACAGTTATCTGTTGCTGTTGGCGCTGTTGCTGTCGCTTCAAAACAATCTGTAACATCTGCTAAAGTCGCAACATCTGCAACTGGTGCAGTAACATCTGCCACTACAACATTTTGCAGTTGAGTTGAGGTATTACCGTTTCCATCGTCATACGTCCAAGTGACAACTGTTGTCCCCTGACTAGTAATTGGCAAGGTCGCATTGTGCGTTCCTGCTATTGATCCAGCACAGTTATCTGTCGCTGTTGGAGCTGTTAAAGTCACAACTGAACATTCTTCTGTAACATCTGCCAAAGTAGCGACATCTCCAACAGGCGCAGTAACATCAGCAATGACAACATTTTGCGCTTGAGTTGAGGAGTTACCGTTTCCATCGTCGTACGTCCAAGTGACCACCGTTGTCCCTTGAGTTGTAATCGGCAATGTCGCGTTGTGCGTTCCTGCAATTGACCCTACACAGTTATCTGTTGCTGTTGGAGCTGTTAAAGTTGCAACTGAACATTCCGAAGTAACATCCGCCAGTAAGGCTAAGTCCGCAACTGGTGAGATCACATCCGTAATCACTACATTCTGTAGTTGAGTGGATGTGTTACCATTTCCATCATTGTATGTCCAAGTAACCACTGTTGTCCCTTGGGCTGTTATTGGCAAGCTCACATTGTGCGATCCTGTTAACGATCCAGAACAGTTGTCAGTGGCTGTAGGTGCCGTTAACGTTGCAACTGAACAATCATCTGTAATAGTTGATAACGAAAGTAGGTCCGCAACTGGCGTAGTAACATCATTAATCACAACATCTTGTGTTTGAGTTGAAACATTACCGTGTCCGTCATCATACGTCCAAGTAACCACAGTTGTTCCTTGAGTTGTAATCGGTAAGCTTGCATTGTGCGTTGCTGTAATTGATCCCACACAATTGTCTGTGGCAGTTGGAGCTGTTAAAGCTGAAACTGAACATTCATCCGTAATAGTTGATAGCGAAGCTAGATCTGCTATTGGCGCAGTAATATCATTAATTACAACGTTCTGTGTTTGTGTTGAAGTATTTCCGTGTCCATCATCATACGTCCAAGTAACCATTGTAGTTCCTTGAGTGGTAATCGGTAATGTAGCATTGTGCGTTGCTGTAATTGATCCCACACAGTTGTCTGTCGCTGTTGGCGCTGACAACGTTGCAACTGAACATTCAGCAGTAACATTAGACAAAGAAGCGGCATCCGCAACAGGTGCAGTGACATCGGCAATCACAACATTTTGCGATTGAGTTGAGGTGTTACCGTTTCCATCGTCGTAAGTCCAAGTAACCATTGTCGTTCCTTGAGCTGTAATTGGGAATGTCGCATTATTTGTTGCTGTTATTGGTCCAGCACAGTTATCTGTCGCAGTTGGAGCTGTTAAAGTCGCAACTGAACATTGATCCGTTACATTTGATAACGAAGCTACATCAGCAACTGGTGCAGCAACATCATTAATCACTGTAACTGTAACAGGTACACGCGCAGCTGTGCATGAACTACCGTAACGCACATATACTAGACCGAAACCATCACGAACTCCTTGATCGTGAATGACATTGTGCGTTCTAGAAGGATCTGTGTAGCTGCTTCCGCCGCCACCGCCGCGAATATCGCTTGCGCCGCCGCCGCCATACCAGCCACCGCCTCCACCAGAAGCATAGATGGTACCGCCACCTCCATATCCCCACCCACCGTGGGAACTAGGTTGATATCCGGCTCCGCCACCACTGGTTTGAGAACCACCTTTTCCTTTTTGAGAAAGGGTGCCAGTACCAGTAGCATTTCCGCCGACTAAACCGCCGCCGACGCCACCAACACCGAAATCATTACAACAAATCTCAGCGCCGCCACCACCGCCAGCAACAATTACTCTATCGGTTAAAGCCGTGCCACCAATTCTGATGTCACTAGCTCCACCACCTGACGAAGAACCACTTCCACCACCATTAAATGTAGCTGGTCCATTGTATTGGCTTACACCTCTTTTACCGACATAAATATTCAATACTTCTCCAGGCGTAACATTTAGCGTTGCTTGAACTCGACCGCCATTACCTCCTGTTCCAGTTCCTCCAGATCCATAATCGTTACCGCCGTCTGCCCCATAAGCGTCAATTTCAACAGAAG
Source organism: Crocinitomicaceae bacterium (assembly GCA_029252405.1). Classification (GTDB taxonomy): domain Bacteria; phylum Bacteroidota; class Bacteroidia; order Flavobacteriales_D; family Crocinitomicaceae; genus UBA4466. The sequence continues at coordinate 84,767 of JAQXBM010000087.1, read as the reverse complement.
TAACTCCATCTGGAACTGTCCATGTTTGAAGACCTCCAGTATAGTTGAACGTAGTAGTACCTTGACCACTTTGTCCTTCAGCGTAATAGGTTGTTGTCGTTCCTGGTGTTACCGTAAGATTTGAACCACTAAAAGTTGTGCCAATAGAAGTTCCTCCTGTTGGCGCAGTGAACCAATTAATTTGACCACCCACCACATCAGCACTTAAGTTAGAACTAGATCCTGGACATACTGAGCTTGGCGATGATGTCACATTCGTAGCTCCTTCAAAAACGAATACTTTGTACTCTTTCCTTGGACTTCCGTTATCAGAAACCCAATATGAAGCACTGGTCGACAATGGAGGAGTCGTATATGCAGCACCTGTAAAAAGTAAGGTTCCGCCTGTTTGAGCATTGTACCATGTGAAAGGTCCTCCACCAATTGCCGTAAGCGTGGTTGAACTTCCTCCACAAATTGCCGTAGTTCCTAATCCTTCAGGGATTTGATTTACTGTCACCACAATCGGAGAAGGAGGAGAAGAACAATTTAAAGCCGTTTTGCTCACAACAGAATAAGTGGTAGTAGTTGTTGGTTTAACAATTACCGTTGGACCAGTTAACGATCCATAGTTACCAAAATTTGTTGACCAACTGTATGTAGTTGAAATTGGTTCTGAAGCTGTCAAAGTTGCTGTTTCACCTGAAGTGATCGAAAAATCAGGAGTTACAGTAGGTAAAACGGGAGAAGGATTGACATTTACCGTCACAGTCTCCGTTGAAGTGCATCCAGTAGCTGATTGTGTTCCAGTCACAGTATACGTCGTTGTTGTTGAAGGTGAAACTACAATTGAGCTTCCTGTTAATCCTCCAGGGTTCCATACATAAGTATCCGCACCTGATGTCGCAAGTGTTGTACTTGTGCCATCACAAATCGTTTTATCCGTAATTGCGTTGATATCAAATACCGTAACCGTAATGTTTGCGGTATTTGATACACACCCTAGAGTGTTTCCAATTACTGAATAAGTTGACGTTGCTACTGGCGAAACTGTAATTGTAGTACCTGTTAAACCGACTGGTGTCCATTGATATGTATCAGCACCAGAAGCCGTTAAATCTGATGATTGCCCAATACACATTGATAAAGGAAAACCAGAAACAGATATTACTGGAGTTAAGTTTACAGTTACAATTACGTGAGTTCTTGAACTCACGAAGCCATTATTCGTTTGATCAACATAATAATTGTACGTCCCAGAAGCACCAAATACAAGAGTAGTATAAGACGATACTGAGGAAAGAAGGTTCCCTCCAGTTGGGGCATCCCACCAAGCGAAGGTTGCACCACCTTCACCAATTGCGGTTATTGTGGTGTTTTGACCGGTACAAATCGTGGTTGTTCCGGAATAGGTCGGGGGCGCAGGTATCTGCGCGCTAGCCTGAAAGCAGATTATCAGGACAGTAATTAAAAGTGATAGATTTTTTTTCATAATAATTTGTTTTAATTCATTCAAACCTAATTACTAAATCAATACTTTCTATCTATATTTTTGCCCTTTGCTCCTGCTGAAATTTGTAAATCTTTTGTCGTAAAATAGTATGGGGTACTCCGTAAAAATACCTGTTGCAACCAAGGCAAAAGATGCGGGTTTTCGCGCCTGAAATCAATCCTAAAATTAAACTGTGTTTTGTGTCGATTCAGGACTTATGCGCAACAAACCTGCTTAATCACTATGAATCAACAATATGAAAACCGAAAGTTCGGACTTAATCGTCCTTTAGCTCCTGCTTAAACCATTTCCCGGAATCTTTCATGGTTCTTTCCATGTTTTGGTAATTCACGTAAACTAATCCGAATCGTGGTTCGTAACCTTCACTCCATTCGAAGTTGTCAGTTAGACTCCAGACGAAATATCCTGTAATTGGAGCTCCCTCTTTTTTCGCTTTGTAAATATTTTTGAGGTACGATTGAAAGAATTCGATGCGATCTCGATCATGCACTCCGCTTTCTGTCAATGAATCTTTCACGCAAACACCGTTTTCTGTGACGATGATATTCTTGATTTCCTCGTATTCTGAGAATTGCTTCAATATATGGTAAATCCCTTCTGGGTTGATCTCAAATCCCATTTCGTTGACGGGAACATCGCGTTTCTTAGGTGGAACCTGCTTTGCTCGAATAATCGGAATCCAACTATTCTTCGCCACGACTGGAAAGTAATTCTGCAACCCAATAAAATCAAAATCGAATTTGAGGAGTTCCTCGTCTCCGTCTTCAAAGAACTTTTCGATGCGTTTGAGTCGTGGAAATCCATCGTAGGGATAGCCCATTCCGAATGATGGCTCAATAAACAATCGGTTGAGCAAGGCATCAATCCGTTTAACAGCTTTGTTGTGCTTTTCCAGTCTTTTGTATGGCTTAACTTGCGAACAACTGAAGGTGCAACCAACATTCGCGTTCTCCACTTTTGACTTGAGCATTTTCCCAGCACTTGCCATTGACAAACACACGTGATGTGTTGCCTTCAAGAACTTATCAATTCCCTTTTTTCCTGGAGCGTGATATCCAAGCATGTATCCTAATCCCACAAACCCCGCGGGTTCATTCATCACCATCCAATTCTTGACTTTGTCTCCGTATTCTTCAGCACAAAATGCAACGTAATCCGTGAACCATTTCACGATTTCTCTGTTCGTCCATCCACCTTCTTCTTCCAACGCTGAAGGCAAATCCCAATGATACAAGGTAATCCATGGTTGAATATCCTGCTTCAAACACTCATCAATAACGGCGTGGTAAAACGCAACGCCTTCGGGATTTACTTCGCCCGTTCCATCCGGAAAAATACGTGGCCAAGAGATAGAAAAGCGAAAGACCTCAAATCCCATTTCCTTGTTGAGCGCAATGTCTTCCTTGTATCGATTGTAAAAATCTACACCTTGATCGCCATTCTCATTCTTGTGAACATTTCCCTTTTTGTGCGTGAAATCGTCCCAGATAGAAGGTCCTTTCCCTCCTTCATTCCAAGCTCCCTCAATTTGATAAGCAGCGCAGGCAGTTCCCCAGAGAAAATCTTCCCCAAATTGGTTCAACTTGAAGGTGTCTTGTTCGGTTTGAGTCAATCCAGAGAAAGAAAGGACTAGAAGAGTTATACAAAAAATGATACGTTGCATGATATACGAATAAGCTAACCAAATTACAGTTTTTATCGAATTCATAATATTGACCTGAATAGATTTCCTTTAATTTGCACCAGATGACTCAAACACCCGAAGAGCGAAAAGCGTTTTTAGCAGAATTCAACGAAATTGCGAAGTACACCGCAACAGTTCTTCATGGGGACGATGTTTCCAAGGTGCGCATCAAGCAAATGAAGCAGTATTTCAATCGGACGTACAACATGCTCAACCGCATCGCAGTGAAGGATGAAATCAACAATAAATCCTTTCGTTTCGGGTATGGAGGTAAAATTCTCGTGCGAAAAGTGATGTTAGAACTAGGGATTATTGAGAGAATTCCAGAATCAAAAACAAAAGCGCTGTATCGATTGAAGGTCCATCCGGGTGATATTAACTTAGAACTTGTATCGCGAATAATCGTGGAAGTATACTTATCACGGAATGACATTCGAGATTTGTAATTCATCTATTCAAAAACAGAATTTTATGGAAATCAACCTTTTGGCGTAGAGTTTGTTCAGAATTTCATAAATTTTACACATCAAAAACCAATTGACTACAACTATGAAACGAATTTTACTCTTTGCCGCATTGCTAACTGGAACTTTAGCATCGGCTCAAACTACAATTACTTCTACTGGAGACGGAAACGCAAGTAACCCATTTATCTGGGACTGTTTTTGTTTCCCAACTCCCAACGATGATGTAATTATCAATCACGATGTTACCATGAACGTCGACTGGATAGTAAATGGTGGTGGTTCAATTACAATTAACGCTAGCGGTTCATTTATTGAAGACGCTATGAACAGAACTATTCTCGTTGATGGCGCTGGTTCTGCGTTTTCTAACAACGGATTTACCGAATTGACAAACATGACGTTTACGAATGGAGCGACAGGAATAAATACGGCAGGTTTTCTCTTGGACACCGCACTCTTCGTTGGAACAACAAGCTCATTCACAAATACAGGAGTTATTGCTGGAACTGATAGCGTCTTAGTGAACGGTACTTTCGATAACGGGCCAAATGGAATACTTCAATTGGGTGATTTATGGAACAACGGTACAACTACCCACGCGGGAAGTTTATACGCTGATTCTGTCCTGAATACAGGTTCGTTTACAAGTACAAGCGTGATTTACTGCAACGAATTTGGAAACGATGGGCTGTATAGTCATTCTGCGGAGTTTTTCATTGCGAACAATTTCTATAACGCTGGTGACATCACCTTTACCTCAACCGCTGTAATTTTGGTTGGAAATGACATGCTTTCAGGCGACACTTTGGGCGGCAGTGCATCAATCGTAAATGATGGTGCTGTTGGTATTGATAACGATTTTTTAAATACTGATGCTCTTTCTGGATCAGGCCGATACTGTATCATCAACAACTCAACGAACTCTGGTACCGTGACTGGTACGCTCGATATTTGCGATCAAAGTCCAGGTGGTGGATTCGATGTAAATATTGGAAGCGTAGCTGGAACCGTTACGAATTGTTCAAGTGTTTGCGATGTCGGTGTTGAAGATTTGGCTGCGGATGAAGTGTTGATATACCCAAATCCAACGAACAACTTCTTTACGATTGAGTTTTCGGATGAAATGAATGGACAAGTGCGCTATGAACTGTTCAGTCTTACGGGCGAGGTAGTGCTATCCAACGAAATGATGGAAACGACAAATACTGTCGACATGAGTTCACTCACAAACGGTGTTTATCTGTGTAAGATTTTTAGCGAAAATGGAACAATCGTGACTGAGAGAATCGTCAAAAATTAATGGTCCCCAACCATCTGAGTAAATGTCAAAACAATGAATTCTGCTGGTCTCACTGGTGCAACCTGAATGGAAACGCGCATGTAACCATTCAAGATATCCTCGTCGGTCATCGTTTCACCTTTCCCAACCATAACTTGATAGCTCGTTTCAGGAGTCGTTCCAGCGAACGCTCCGTCGTTAAACAAACCTAACAGGTAGCTCTCTATCATGGTTTTCACTTCTACCCATGTATTGTGGACATTTGGTTTGAAGACAAATGCTTCGAGCGCCATGCTGATATCCGTTTCCATAGCAATAAAAAGGCGTCGAACATTGACGTATCTCCAATCCATGCTGTTTCCATCGTTCGTTCGAGCACCCCAAACCAGCGTTCCTTGTCCTGTGAAACTGCGAATTGCATTGATCGATTTACCTGATGTTGCATCTACATTGAGACCTTCTTGTTCTTTGTTTGTCAATGGCACTAAAGGTCCAGAAACGTCTATTGGACTAACATTTGCTGGAGGCGTCCAAACACCCGATGCGTTATCCAAACGGCTGTAAATTCCAGCCATAAATGGCGAAGGAGGCATATTGATGTAATTCGTTGCTAAAAACGTTTTTACCGATTCGATCGTAGCACTATCGCTATCTGCCAATAGCTTTTCATCTAAATAAACATTTGATAAATCGCCTTTAAACGCATAAGGAGTTCGTGATTTCAAATAAGGGAAGTAAGCTCCGGCATAACTTGGAAAATCTGGAGTAACCGAATCCCTGTAGGCATCAATATCATTTGTTTTGAACACTGGATTATTTGGCTCTTCCTGAATAACATCAAGTACCGTGAAGTACTTCTTTTCTTGCTCTGAGAAATTCGTGAGTTGAGTTCCCCAATTGTAGTAATTTGAGCCACCAAAACGAATTAAATCTGTAGGTAGAATCAATGTTGCGGTTTCTGCCATTTTGATCGCTTCCTCAATAAAGTTCATTTCAGTTGTTATCGTTGAGGCCATTTCATTCTTGAAATCCTCATACTTTCCTAATGAAACAATGTAGCAACTTCCTCCTCCATTGGAAAAGAAGTTAAAAACTGATGGGTGCATCAATCCAGGTTCGTAATCTTCTGTTCCATCTTGATTCTTATTTTGAGCTGAGTAGACCTTTCCGTCTTTATCAGTTGATGCTGTCACATAGATTCTTCCAGTTTCATCAGGTCCTCCAAACGTATTTTCATATTCCAGTATGCTACCAACCAGAACTGGTTCAGTTACAATGCTTGACCCTTTAACTTTGTTTAGCGAGTCACCCTTAGGATTATTAGCATATTCCGTTAAACCTAAAAATACAGGTATTGCCGTTTCATTTGCAACAATGCTGGAACCGAAAGAATTCACTTCTGTGATGTATACTCCGGGAGTTTTGTATTGCTTTGCCATGCTTTTTTATTTTGATGTAGTGATATATTAATTTCTTAATTGATATCAGATCGAAGAAGTCAACCGCAAGTTAGAATACGATTGTCGTTTCAATATACGTACAAATACCCATTTTGACATTTCGAATACTTGATCCATGTTTGTTCCTAGAATCCTGTACCTTTATCTGCATAAAACATTCGTGTGAAAGACGTTCTTCTCATCACTCCTCCATTTACCCAATTGAATACACCGTACCCCGCAACGGCCTATTTGAAGGGGTTCTTGAATACCAAGGATATCTCGTCCTTTCAATGCGATTTGGGGATCGAAGTAATCCTAAAGATATTCTCCCATCATGGACTTCGAGAAATCTTCTTTTTAGCAGATCGAGAGGGATCAATCAGTTCTGAAAATGCAGAGCGGATGTTTTACCTGCGGGCGGATTATTTAAAAACCATTGGTGCTGCGATCGATTTCTTGCATGGAAAACAACCGTCATTAGCGCGTCAAATTTGCACCCGAAACTTCTTTCCTGAAGCCAGTAGATTTGATCAAATTGACGATTTGGAATGGGCGTTTGGATCGATGGGAATGCAGGACAAAGCAAAGCATTTGGCGACACTTTTCTTGGAAGACATCTCTGATTTTATCGTTGAATGTATTGATCCAGAATTTGGGTTCAGTCGATATGCAGAGCGATTAGGATTTAGCGCAAATAGTTTTGACGAACTCTATGATCAACTGCAAAACGAACCTTCGTACGTCGATAAAATTGTTTTGGAATTATTGTCTGAGAAGATTGAACAACTGGAACCAAAGTTGATCTGCTTCTCAGTGCCATTTCCCGGGAATTTATACAGTGCTTTTCGCTGCGCGGAAATGATCCAAGAATCGAATCCAGAGATAACAGTCGCCATGGGCGGAGGATTCCCCAATACTGAATTGCGCTCAGTTTCAGATTCGCGCGTTTTTGACTTTTTCGATTACATCACCCTCGACGATGGAGAATTACCTGTTGAATTATTGGTTCGATCGCTTTCCGAAAAGGATGTCGCATTCAAGCGCACATTCTATTGTGAAAATGGAACCGTTCAATACGACAATTCCTGCGCGCAAGCAGACTACAAACAAGCGCAAGTTGGGACCCCAGATTACTCCGACCTACTGCTCGACTCTTACATTTCCGTCATTGAAGTAGCGAATCCCATGCACAGTTTATGGAGCGATGGTCGTTGGAACAAACTCACAATGGCGCATGGTTGCTATTGGGGGAAATGTACGTTTTGTGACATCTCACTCGACTACATCAAACTCTACGAACCTGTTGCGGCAAAGTTGCTCGTTGATCGAATGGAAGAGTTGACTGCGCAAACCGGAGAAAGTGGATTTCACTTTGTGGACGAGGCGGCTCCTCCGGCCTTAATGCGTGCTTTGGCAATTGAAATTATTCGAAGAAAACTGGTCGTTACGTGGTGGACCAACATTCGATTTGAGAAGAGCTTCACACATGATTTGGTCGTTCTTTTGAAGGAATCTGGGTGCATTGGCGTTTCGGGGGGACTTGAAGTGGCATCGGATCGTTTATTGAAATTGATTGACAAAGGCGTTTCGGTTGAGCAAGTCGCACGAGTGACGCGCAATTTCACCGAAGCTGGAATCATGGTGCACTCGTATTTGATGTATGGATATCCTACGCAGACGGTTCAGGAAACCATTGATAGTTTGGAGATGGTGCGACAACTCTTTGAGCTGGGCATCATTCAATCAGGCTTCTGGCATCAATTTGCACTGACAACGCACAGTCCAATTGGACAAAGTCCCGAGGAGTATGGAATCACGCCACATTTAAACGACATCACTTTTGCTAACAACGATGTTCAGTTCACCGATGCAACTGGAATCGATCACAACAAATTCAGTTTTGGACTGAAAAAATCATTGTTCAATTTCATGCACGGACTTGGATTTGACCTTCCACTTTCTGATTGGTTTGATCAGAACGAAATGGGATTCAAAGTACCTCGAACAACAATTCCATCGAACTATATTGAAGAATGCCTCGAAAATGAACCCATGGAATTCATGAAATCCACGGCGAAACCCATTTGGCTGGGTGGTGATCCTGAAGTTTCGAGGTTCGAGAAATCGAAGCGAGGCGAAACGTGGGAAATGCTCGGGGTGACGATTCACACAAGAACAGATCTAATTGAAGTGTCTCTACCTTTGGAAGAAGGAATTTGGTTCATCGATCAATTGGAGGACCTTACGGTTGAATCACCTTCTCGCAAAACAATCGCTGCGTTGAAAAAAGATTTCGAAACGTATTTCGATGATTTTGAGCCTTTTTGGTATTCAAATGCCATGCTTCAACTTCGCGAATATGGCATTCTTGTTTCTTCCTGATAAATAAAGCTTTAACTTATTTTGGATCGTTGCGTTATAGAGATTGGGTAGTTTTGTGCTTCGGCTGCTCTCAGCAACCAAACTCGAATGGCAACATCAATAAAAGAATCAATATGCGCTTTATCGTTTTAATCAGTTTCATCATGATCGGATACTCATCGAATGCTCAATTGAGCGCGGTGAAAGGGAAATCGAGTTACAACTATTGGATCAACCTTCCAGCGGATAGTATTTTGAATTCGAACCCGCCAATCCTCATTTTCCTTCACGGAAGAAGTCTTTCTGGAACGGATTTGAACAAGGTAAAACGCTATGGCGTAATCTCTGAAATCGAAAAGGGAAGACAAATTCCTGCAATTGTCATTGCGCCTCAAGTGAAGTCAGGAAATGCTTGGAATCCGGATAAATTGTTGACCTTGCTTCAGGATATTCAATCTCAATATGAAACGGACACCAACCGCGTTTATGTGTGCGGAATGAGCTTGGGCGGATATGGAACTTTGCATTTCATTGGCAAACATCCAGACAAACTAACTGCAGGTGTCGCGCTATGCGGAGGCGGAAAGTCCAGTGATGCCTGTAACTTATCGCAAGTTCCTTTGTGGATTCAACACGGTACAGCAGACAAACCTGTTCCTGTTTCCGAATCTCGAAACATCGTGAAAGCGATCAAAGCGTGCGATGGAGGAAAAAATCTCATTTACAAAGAAATTGCTGGGGCCAGTCATGGTGCAATGGAACGCGAATTTCGAAAAAATGACATGTACGACTGGTTGTTCTCTAAAATGAAAGAAGTAACAGTTGAGGAAGAGGAAACAACCGAATCCGAAACCATCGAAATCGATTCTACAAAATAGCTAGATCACCGAAAACTTCCCTGAAAAGGATTCTAGTGCACCATCAGATTTCAGCACAAAGAAGTAAACACCTTGCTTGAATTTCTCACGATCGATTGCAATGGACTGCTCACTACTCGTTTCCTCAAGCATGATTTCTCCCCTCTCATTGAAAAATGTAATCGTCACTTTTTCCTGATTCTCATTGTCAAAAATCAACTGGGATTTATCTTCAACGGGATTCGGAGTGACAATGTAATTTTGAGTTCCAGCATCAATAACATCGACATTCACGATATAGGAAAAACCAATTCCTCCAAGGCTCAATCTGTAATAATTCGTTTGATTCACGCTCGGAATATCATCTGTAAATTGATAATCAATAGTCTCTGCTGTGCTCCCGCAAATGCCCTCTATCGATCCAACTTGGCTGAAATTCGTTGTGTCGGTTGAATGCAAAACATTGATTCCATTACATGTGTTTCCTTGAGTGACCGCCCACGTTAACAGTACTTTTCCATTAAATTCTGTAGCGGAGAGATTGAGAACGACCTCTTCGTTTTGAGCATAAACAGTACTCAGTGAACCTGAAATCAACAAAAAACAGAAGAGATATAGTGCTTTCATACTCCAATAACGGGAAAAGATCCTAGAGATTATTTACCAGATGAAATTCTTAACATTTCTTGCCAATGGAATTTAGGATTGTTCGCGGCGCGAGTGTACTTTTAAAGCACAGGATTAAAATCCATCTGTATGAAATCAGGTATATCGATTCGTAAACGAAGCGGCAAGGCTTATCGACTCTCCAATCAGCTATTGTTCAGCTATTTGACTCTTTACCTCGGAAAGCGAATTTTCGGCGCTCGCTTCTATGAAAAACGCATAGATCGGGTTCATGCAAAAAATGCCAAGCGCGTTAAAGAAACAATTTCCGAATTGAAGGGCTTGTTCACGAAAGCGGGTCAATTGCTTTCTACACTTTCGCACATTCTTCCCGATCAATACATGCAGGCATTAGAATCCTTGCAAGATGATGCTCCAGCTTCGCCCTTCGAGGACACGAAACTTTTGATTGAAAAGGAGCTGAACGGCACCATTGAGGAATTATTTAATGAGTTCGGCTGGGCGCCAATTGCTTCGGCATCTATCGGACAAGTGTATCGCGCAACACTGAAATCGGGAGAAAAAGTAGCGGTTAAAATTCAACATTCAAACATTGAAGAACTAGCCGCGGCGGATTTGGTCATTATCGAAAAGCTCATCAAACGGATTTCGTACTTCGTGAAAATTCAAGGAATCGAGCACGTTTATGGTCAGGTGAAAATCATGATTGAAGAAGAACTCGATTATGAAAAGGAAGCGAATTCCATGAACCAGATTTCGGAAAATATTTCGGGAGTCGAGGGTGTTCGGATTCCAAAGGTGTTCGCTTCGCACTCCTCTCAACGGATTCTAACAACTCAGTTTGAGGAAGGAACGAAAATCACGAACGTCAATCAATTGGACGAATGGAAGATTGATCGGAAAGCACTGGCAGAAAAATTCATTCTCGCTTATTTCAGAATGATTCTTGAGGATGGTTTGTTTCATGCTGATCCCCATCCTGGAAATTTGTTGGTCAACGAACAAGGAGAATTGATCATTTTGGATTTTGGAGCTGTTTCACGATTGAGCGATGGAATGCGAAATGAAATTCCGGTGCTGCTTCAAGCGATTTTGCGAAAAGATGAAGCGAAAATATTGATCTCACTCAAGAAACTTGGATTCATCGGTTCTGATGCGGAATCATCGAAAGTGGCCAAAAAGTTAATTAACGCCTTGAGTCAATTTTTGCAAAACGAAGTGAAGTTGGATTCACTGAATATCAAAGACATCAAACTGGACGATATCAAGGGCAGTAGCATCGATGATTTCAGGAAGGAAATTGGAATCAAAGAACTAACGAAAATCATTCGAATTCCAAAAGAATGGATTTTGCTCGACAGAACTTTCCAATTATTAATTGGTACGAGTTCTTCGCTAGCTCCGGAAATGAATCCTATGGACGTTATTCGTCCTTACATGAAGAAGTTGGTCACACAGGATGGCGGAGTTCGAAAAATGATTTTAGATGCCGTTAAACAGCAATTCACGGCTTTGCTTCAACTGCCTGGGGAACTTTCAATGTTTCTATCCAAGGCGAATCAAGGCGAGCTCGAAGTGCAAGTTCAGAAAAGCACGGATCGAAGCTACGCTTTGGGACAACAATTTATTTTCACCTTTATTGGTGTTGCTTCTTTCTTTGCGTATCACTTCCTCGACAATGTAACATATCTAGTAATCGCGAGCGGAATGGGGCTACTCCTGCTTCGCTCCATTTGGAAAAATAGAAGGACATGAAACAGATAGAATCTCGCGATGATGTGCAGTTCTTGGTGGAATCTTTTTACGAAAGAGTGGTTCAAGATGATGTTCTCGCTCCGTTTTTCATCAACCTTGATTTCGACATGCACCTTCCGAAGATGGTGAATTTTTGGGCTTTTGTTTTGCTCGATGAAGCGGGATACACAACAGACGTTACTGAAAAGCACGCACACATGCGCTTAAAACAGGAACACTTCGATCGCTGGTTGGCATTGTTCAATGCTACAGTTGATGCTCACTTCACAGGAGAAAAAGCGGAACTGGCAAAGCAGCGCGCTTTCTTGGTTGGTTGGACGACTAAGAGTAAGCATGGGTAGATTTTCTGATTTCCCGATTATCCGATTGTCCGATTGTCCGATTGTCCAAGACAATATCAGTAATTGGTATTTGATGCTGGACTTCAGCTCCCATCTCGACTCCGCTCGATGTCCGACTCTGTCCTCGGTTTGTGGTTACGATTATTCAAGGAAATTGCGCGAGGGGTGAGCGGAGCCGAATACCGAATGGATGTCCGTCATTTAATACAATCCTAGGAGGTCACTGAGCCTGTCGAAGTACCGAAATTTGAAACCTAAAGTTTCCCACACAAAAAACGCCCCTTGTTTCCAAGAGGCGCTTTGTATATGATTTGTTGTAATTATCTAATCAACTGGATATTTCCGTGAATGACGTACTCATCATTGTTAAGATCAGTATAAACCATTTTCCAGAAATAAGTTCCTTCTTGAACTTCTTTTCCTCCGGCATCTAATCCATTCCAGTTGATGTCTTGATCATCAGTTTGGAAGATTACGTTACCCCAACGGTTTAAGATAGTTGTTTCAGCAGTTGTTACTCCATCCATAAATACTGGGTGGAACAAACCGTTAATATCATCCGAAGCGTTTGGTGTAAACACGTTTGGCATTACGATCGTTGCTTCACAATTCTCAAGGAAGATTCCAACCATTGATTCAGGTCCTTCACAACCGTTTACTGATTGTGTTACGTAGTAATTTGTTGTTCCTTCAATAATTGATGGCGTCAACGTTGTACCTGTTCCGAGCACAGCCGAAAGAGTTGGGTCTGCATACCACGTGAATGTTTGACCTGTTCCTGTTGCCAAGAATGGAGGAATTTCAGAGCTGCTTGAACAGTGCTCACCATCTTGAGGAGTTACTGCAGGAGCTGGCGGGTAAGCCGTCACTACAATATTCATTGAGCTCGTGTTTTCACAACCGTTTGCATCAATACCTGTAACTGTGTACGTCGTTGTTCCAACTGGTGATGTAAATGCAACACCATCTGTAACTCCATTGTCCCAAGTGTAGTTCACTGCACCCGTTCCTGATAATTGTGATTGCTCACCGTCACATAGCGCTTGATCAGCTCCTGCATTTACCGTTGGTAATGGATTCACTGCAATCGTTTCTGATCCTGCTGCAGCGTTCAAACAAATTTGATCTACTACTCCAGTAATAACGTATACTCCAGGAGCCGTTCCAAGGTCAATTGGGCTTGTCGCTCCAGTCGCTGTTGTTGGTACACCGTCTACTGTGTATTCAACTGTCCATGGTCCAGTTCCAGTTACGTCAGCCGTAATAGCTGTAACTGCTTCACCTGCACAGTAAGTCGAACCTCCTGCGATTCCAGTTACCGTAGGTAAAACTGGTGGAGTCACATCAAAGGTCATGTTACAACTCAATGAATCTGAGAAGTAGATGTACAATGTTGTTGTTGTTCCATCATTTGGAATACCTGTAATTGTATAGTTCACTACTGAGCTGTCAGTAAATGGTCCGTTGAACGATGTTGAATACGTTCCCGTTCCATTCGTAGCTTCCACTTCAATCGTTCCAGTTGTTGGACTGTATGCGTGAGCGAAAGTACCTGTTACATCAAACACTCCACCTGGCTGACACACAACGCTTCCGTCAAATTGGTAGAAGAAACATGAACAAACGTTCACGAAGATCGTTGAAGTATCCGTTGCACTACAACCAGTAATTGTGTTGTCCATTGATACTGTGTACAATTCTGTTTGACCAGGACATCCAAGCGGTGCTTGAGCTGTCGCGTCATCTACTGTACCTGTTGTCCAGTTGTAAGTAATTGTTGGTGGGTTACACGCGATGTTTACATCATCCAAACTCCAGTTATCTGAACCGTTTGCTGGGAAGAATGCAGTTTGTCTCCATCTGAACATTGTCGATGTTGTTTGCGCTCCAACTGGCATTACTTCAGAGAAGCATTGCTGGTAGTTCGCTCCATCCCACAAAGATTGAAGGTATGTTGCAATTGGAACCCAAGTTGCACCAAGGTCAGTTGAGTACTCAAGAATAATGTCATCACCATTCTCGTTGTTCTCACAAGGGTTACCACCCGAGGCAGTATTACCCATGTAAAGACAGAAATCTATGTTTCCACACGTTGTTGCATCTACAGGGACGGTTTCGGCATACCTATCGGCGCCTGCACCATCGAAATAGAGGGCGTCACCGGTTGCACCACCACCACATATGGTTGATGAAGCGCCACTTTGAACGTCTCCCCAAGTTAATGGATCAAAACCTCCTTCGAATTCATCTACAATAGATCCGTTGTTTCCGTTCAAGAATTCAACAGAAAGATCAGTACAAGAACCGCAATCAACAGGGTTAGGGTTACCAACGATGTCGATTACTAATGGGTTTACTGTTACTACTACTGAATCCAAACAAACTGTAAAACCGTCAGTATATGTAATGTAGTAAGTAGTATCAGCGTTTGGTGTTACTACTTGGTTTGGATCATCTGGGAATCCAGGAACCTGCGACCAATCGTACCAGAAGTTACAATCAACAGGAACAACTGTTACGTTATCTATTCCCCAGTGATCATTCACACTACTCGAAATGTTTGGTTGATCCCATTGGAACATTGTGTTAGCCGTCCATGCTTCTGGTGGAAGAATGAAACAGTTGTTTGTCCATTGGTAGTAAGGTGTGTTGTTTGCTGCGTTTGATTGGAAGTAGAAAATATCTACCCAAGTTACTCCGTTGTCAATTGAATAACGGAAGAAGACTCCCTCATCCAATAAATCTGGATCCTCACAATCGCTACATCCTCCACAGGCATCATCACCTGCAAAATCAATATCGAAACAGATTTGAGCTCCACAAGAGAGGTCGAAACCGTTTGTTGTCAATGTTCTTGGAAGTGGCACGTTACCAAACCAAGCGCCTGGTGTACCATCCAACGTAGGACCACATGGGTTGTTGTACAACATAATTGCAGTTGTAGACCAACCAGGTCCGATTACACCACCATCAAAAGTTGTGGCCAATGCAGGTGTGGGAGATAATCCCAATGCACTAATGTTCAACGGCGAACCACAGTCAACTGTAGCAGTCGCTGGAGTTGTCGAAAGATTACATTGTGCAATCACAGAAGGAGTTAAAGCTGTAATCAAGAGAGCTCCTAGTATTGTTTTTAAGATCTTCATAATTAATAGTGTAGTGTGATTAGCGAACTGTTAAATCTACAAGTTCAAAATTCGTGAGAGTTTGTTCCAACATTCCTGGAATAAGCTTGATGAAATTTCCAAAGATGTACACTTCTTTGTTTTCTTTGGTTGTACCATCGCCTTCCATCACTTCACCTGCTGCCAATGTTAAGGTATGATTGAAATCACCATCATACATTTGTTCACAGTTCCAGCATTCACCATTTCTGAATTCTTGAGTAACCCAAGAAATCGTTAATTCCTGATCTGTCGTGTTCGTGAATTTGAAGAGCAACAAATTTTGAGCACGCATCTTACTGTCGTCGCCCCCACATTGTTTCATCTTGTACTCGATTTTCACTCCGTCAATAGTAGTATACTCTGTCCACTCATCTGGCATTTCAATACCTTCAGTCAACACAGCAACAGGAGTTGGAAATTCTTGATTGGCCATACCTAGAAGGGAGCAAAAAAGAAAACCTGATAGCAATAATTTTTTCATACGTTTCATTTCGATTTGTAGTGTCAGTTTAGCAAAAATACAATAAATAACTTCTCGCTTTGAATGATAGACGCCTTTGACCTTCATGAAGTTGCATCAAGGTGAAATTTGTTGAAAAATGAACGAATTAGGGGGCTAGTGTAATGAAACGTGACTTGATCTCACATCATCTTTCGCAAAAATTGATGCGTTTTGATCAAATTCCTGTGTATTCTCAGATGTGAGGTAGGAAACAACACCATTTTTCAGGCAGTTCGCTTCAATTTCTGGGTGTCGATTTAAGTAATCCGCTAAACTTTCGGCAACGATCTTTCCTTGGGCAATCACTTTCACGTTCCGAGGAACAATTGATTCTATGAATGACTTCAAAACAGGATAGTGCGTGCAACCTAACACAAGTGTATCGATCTGGTCGTCCTTTTCCAACAGTGTTTCAATGTCCTTTCTGATGAATTCCCGTCCAGCATCTTTATCGTGTTCGTTGTTCTCGATGAGCGGCACCCACATTGGACACGCCTGCTGCACTACTGTCGCCTCAGGAGAAAATTTACCGATTTCAATCACGTAGGAATCCGAAGCGACCGTTCCTTGCGTTGCCAAAACGCCAATGCGCTTGCTTTGAGAAATCGAACCAAGAATTTCTGTGCTTGGACGAATAACTCCGAGGACACGTTTGTTCGGCGCCAAGGTTGGTAAGTCTTTTTGTTGAATCGTACGCAATGCTTTCGCTGATGCCGTGTTACAAGCGAGAATCACGAGGTGACAACCGCGATCAAACAATTCTTGAACAGCTTGTAAGGTAAATTCGTACACGACATCGAATGATCGCGTACCGTAAGGCGCTCTGGCATTATCACCGAGGTAGAGGTAATCGTATTCAGGCAACTTTTCGCGCAGTTCTGCGAGAATTGTTAAGCCTCCGTAGCCAGAATCAAAAACACCGATTGGTCCCATAGGGTAAAGATAAGTCGATTTTCCGATGATTCGATTTTCTGATGATTCGATTTGAATTGATTGTGGGCTTCGACTCCGCTCAGCCCTCGGCGCGTGCTCCCTGAAATGAAAGTTCTAGGGCTGAGCGGAGTCGAAGTCCTAATTTCTCTAAGGACGGACCTCCTCTCTAATTTCCTCTTGAGGTGGTGGTGCATTTTCCAAAAGATTAACTTCTGTAATTACTTCTTTCGTGATATCTGGTCCCCTGTGAATCATGAGCGAACTAACGTCAAAAACATACAGGTAATTGTGACGATCAGCAACAATGTTTACGGCTTTCTCCACTTTCGTAATAATTGGATAATTCAACTCGCGTGAATAGGCATCAATCTCGCCTTGAATCTCTTGTTGTCTTTGCTGAATAGCAGCATCCTTTTTGGTCAATTTCTGTTCTTGAATTTGAATCAACGTTGGTGATTCTCCATTCGCAATCATTTCTTCCAATTTCCCAAGTTCGTCTTCAAAATCTTGCTTCATTTCTTGAAATTCAGTCAAAACCTCTCTTTGAAAATCTTCCAACTTTTTGATGGCTTCACCATAGGAAGGCAGGGACGCCATAACTTCTTGCGAATTCAGGTGCGCAATGTTCGATTGAGCGTTTATCAGAAATGAGCAAAATAAAAAAAGGGGTATTACAAAGAGCTTGTTCATAGGTGTTGATTATTGATTAGTGTTGATGCTGGGCTTCGGCTCCGCTCAGCCCTCGACACGAACTCCTTGAAATGCGCGCGGGCTGAGCGGAGCCGAAGCCCATATTTTTTTTAATGTTCAATGAATTTAAGGATCGAATTCCACGACACAAAAAAAGGAAGCCCGTTTGAGCCTCCTTTTAGTATTTTTTATGAGCTTACTACTATTCTGGTGTAGTCGCTGATTCTGATTCAATTCTCATGATTTCTGTAATCACTGCTTCGGTGATATCTGGACCGTTAGCGATCATCAAAGTCGTTCTATCGAATACGTATTCGTATCCTTCACGTTCTGAAACGATTTCAACTGCTTTCTCAACTGTTTCCAAGATTGGCTTGTTCAACTCTTGAGAGTATGCTTGCATTTCAGTTTGCAAAGATTGTTGTCTTTCCATCAAATCTTGCTCTTTCTTAGCCAAACGTTGCTCTCTTGATTGTTGCAAAACAGGCGTCAAGTTTCCAGACTGAACATCTGCTTGGTACGCTTGAACTGCTTTGTCAAAATCAGTTTTCATTGCTTGCAATTCTTCGTAACCTTCTTTTTCGAACGTTTGAAGTTTGTTCACTGCATCTTTATATGATGGCATAGCCTCCATGATCTCTGTTGAATTCAAGTGGGCCATTTTCGATTGTGCTGAAGCGAATCCTGCTCCGATTACAACTAATGCTATTAGTAATACCTTTTTCATTCTCAATTGTTTAATTAGTCGGCTTTCGCCGTTCATTTTCTAGTTTACACTCACTGATCTATGCGATCAATTACTTTTTCAGTTCTCTTAACACTTGTTCACTAATGTCGTATTTGTCATCAGCATAAATCAAATTGCTTTGATTGGCTTTATCGAATACAAACGAATAGTTTCTCTTAGAGGCAACTTTCTGCATTGCATCGTACACTCGGTCTTGAATAGGTTTGATTAATTCTTGACGTTTCGCGAAATAATCTCCTTTCACTCCGAAGCGCGTTTTCTGCATCTCCATTGCTTCTGTTTCCAATTTGTCAATTTCTTCCTGTCGCTTTTTTCTTTCTTCAGCTGGAAGCAAGACCTCTTCTCGTGCGAAGTTGTCCTTCTTTTGTTTTAAGGCCTCGTAACGTTTTTCGATATCCTTTGTCCATCGATCTGCTAATTTGTCCAATTTGGCTTTTGCATCTGTGTATTCCGTCATGTTAGACAAGATATAATCAGAGTCGATGTATGCATACTTCTGAGAATAGGCAAACCCTGTGCCAAAAATCAATGTGAGTGCTAGAATAAGTGCTTTCATAGAATTTGTTTCCTGCGGAACGCGAAGTTAATACATTTATTGTGAATTTTCCGTTGAATCTTGTTTTAGAGCTCTCCTAAATTCATACCAATAGTGAAGTTCAATTTAGGGTAGAACCCTTGGCGATCGATTGCTCCGTCTGACACTCCGCCGTATCCACTTGACCATGGATCGAGCTTATCAAAACCTAGACCGTAGTCCAATCCGAGCATTCCGAACATTGGTAAGAATACGCGAATTCCAACTCCTGCAGCTCGCTTCACGTTGAATGGATTGAAGCGCTCAAATGAAGGGAATGTGTTACCTGCTTCGGCGAAAACCAAGGCGTAGAATGTCGCTTGTGGATTCAATGAAATTGGGTAACGAAGCTCTAAAGTATATTTAGCAATTAATGGGTCAGCGTTAACCGAGTTCAATGAGTTATCCTCGTAACCTCGAAGTGCGATGATCTCACGACCACCAATTTGATTCACTCCTGTCAAACCACTACCTCCAAGTGTAAATCGATCGAATGGTGTCAATCCTTTATCAGCAGTATATGTTCCGATGAATCCGAATCCAATACGTGGCATCAAGATCAATTTCTTATCTGCAGTTAACGGTAAGTACCATTCTCCAGTAAATTTGATTTTATAGTACTCCAAGAATTTGTATCGCTCTTGATTATCCAATCCGGAGTAGTCATCTCTCCCGTCAAAATAAGAATACGGTAAAGTTGATTTCGCTGAGAACTTCAAACTTGAACCTCCTTGCGGGTAAATTGGTGAACTCACCGAGCTACGCTGTAATCTATACGTCAGTGCGATATCGTTGGCGTAACCGTTATCGAAAATTCCGAAACGTGCATCGTCTACTACATCGTAGTATTGGTAGCTCAATTCGTAGTAAGCTTGGAAGTAATCATCCGGCCATTTCTTACGACGCCCAAGACCAACACCGACTCCAGTAATTCCCAATCCTGAGTAATTTTCGTTTCCACGAAGGAATCCATTTCCAAGCGCCGTGTGGTTCATCCAAACTGATAATGAATTTGGTTTTTTACCACCCAACCATGGTTCAGTAAATGAGAAGTTGTACCCTTGGTAGAATCGTCCGTTTGTTTGCGCTCGGATTTGAAGTTTCTGTCCATCTCCACCTGGAAGCGGCGTCCAAGCACCTTTTTTGAACATGTTCTTCACGCTGAAGTTATTGAACACCAATCCGAGGGTTCCAATTAAACGACCACCTTGACCGTTCACTCCTGCTCCACCGTATCCACCGGACAACTCAATTTGATCGGAAGATTTCTCCTCCACTACATATTCAATGTCTACTGTTCCATCTTGCGGGTTCGGTATTGGGTTTACCTGAAAAGCTTGCTCGTTGAAGTATCCCAACTGAGTCAATTCACGGTTAGTACGAATAATGTCGTTTCGATTGAAAAGATCTCCCGGTTTTGTACGGATTTCTCTTCGAATTACGTGTTCGTTCGTTTTTGTGTTTCCTTTAATGATAACACGACGAACGCGGGCTTGCTTCCCTTCAATGATTCGAATTTGGTAGTTGATGTGATTATCCGTGACTCCTGTCTCCACCACAATTGGCTGGAAGAAAAGGTAACCACGATCCATGTACAACGAAGAGATATCTCTTCCGTCAGGACTCATGAAAATACGCTGATCGAACAATGATTTGTTGTAAATGTCTCCTTTATTGATCCCAAGCACGGTATCCAAGAACGATGAACGGAACTTTGTGTTTCCAATCCATTCGATGTCCCCAAAATAGTACAAGCTCCCTTCGTTGATATCCAAATCAATTTGAAGGCTTTTGCTATCAGCAAGGAAAACTGTATCGCTCTCAATTGTAGCATCACGAAGTCCAATTGCATTGAACTTTTCAACTACTGCTTTTTTATCTCTTTTGTAGGCAGAATTCGAGAATTTAGATCGCTTGAAGAAACGCCAAAATGCTTTCTGCTTTGTGTCCTTCATCGCCATTCTCAACTTCCAATCCTTCACTGATTCTGAATTATTGAAGTTGATTTGACCGATCTTAACTCGATCGTTTTTATCGATATCAATGGTGAAAATCTCCGAATTCAGCATGAGTGAATCCGCGGCGCGTGATATGTTTACATCTACTGAGTAATATCCTTTTTCTCTGAAGTACCCTTTGATTCTGCTTTTTGTCGCAAAAACGAGGTTTTCAGTTATCGTTTTTCCTGAGAACAAGTTGATTTCCTCACGGATCTTATCTGCATCACGTTTGTTAATTCCTCTGAATCGGAAACGTGACAATTTTGGTCTTGGCGTTACTTTGATCACCAAGTAGATCACACCAGCAACTTCTTTATCGGCACCAATTTCAACATCTGAGAAAATTCCCTCATTCCAAAGGTTCTTGATTGCTTTTGAAATATCCTCTCCTGGAATTGTGATAGTGCTTCCTTGTCGCAATCCAGCGATTAGCTTAATCGCATTGTGATCGTAGTTGTCAGCTCCAACAACTCTAATGGGTCCTACTTGGTATTGTTCTGGACGAAGGATATCAAAACCGATATCTCCACCAACTGCCTGTCCGCCATTTATTTGACTGAACGTTGCAGGTACTAGCATGAAGCTAGCAAGTAGAAGTAGGAAAGAAAGTTGTTTCAGCATTATGTGTTTTTTTCCAGTTGAGCTGAAACCAATCCGAAACGACGTTCGCGCGATTGGTAGTCCAGTACTGCTTTGTATAAATGTTCTCGTTTAAAGTCTGGCCAAAGGACTTCAGTAAAATGGAATTCAGCATAAGCAATCTGCCACAAAAGGAAGTTACTCACTCTATTCTCTCCACTTGTTCTAATCAATAATTCTGGATCAGGAATTCCACGTGTTGAAAGCATACTTGCCATCATATCGTCGTCCACCTGATCTAATTCAATTTCACCCGACTTGACCAATCGCGCGATTTGCTTTGTTGCTCGAATCAACTCCCATTTTGCGCTGTAGTTGAGCGCCAAAATTAGGTTGATCCCAGTGTTATTTTTCGTTCTTTCGAACGCTGCTTCCAATTCTTC
Organism: Crocinitomicaceae bacterium; assembly: GCA_029252405.1. Lineage (GTDB taxonomy): Bacteria > Bacteroidota > Bacteroidia > Flavobacteriales_D > Crocinitomicaceae > UBA4466. Next base: position 62,826 of record JAQXBM010000087.1, on the reverse strand, counting down.
CTTACAAGAGGTTGGAAGTCCTTCTGTATCTCCAATACTCGAAATGATCACGTTGCTTTCGTGCAATTCCTCCACTTCTCCACTAATTGTACGAACTAATAAGTCCATCAATCCGTCCACTTCTTCCTTCGGGCGGTTCCAATTTTCAGTTGAAAATGCATACAGTGTCAAGTACTCAACCCCAATTTCTTGTGCGGCTTTGAGTGTTTCACGAACTGCTTCTACCCCAAAGTTATGCCCAAACAAGCGATCTTCGCCTTGTTGTTGAGCCCAACGGCCATTTCCATCCATAATGATAGCTATGTGCCTCGGTGCGGTATCACGGTTAATTTTGTGTAGCAAACTCATTCATTTCAATAATTAACGAAAATAAGCAAAGTATCGTATTCGCCTATAATACAAGCTACGACACTTAACGTACTTTAACAAAAGAAAGTGCAAAGATAGGGGATTTTTTTGGAGTATTCAGACGGAAAAACATTCCGACTTCGGCTCCGCTCAGCCATCATGGTCCTCCCCGAATTAAGCACTAATAAACGGAGGGCTGAGTAGAGCTGAAGCCCATACTTTCCTACAGTTCTCCAATATTAAACCCAAGTGTGAAATTGAACTTTTGAGAATAACCTTGATTGTTGATGACCTTATTGTGATCCAGTGCCCCCTGCGACCAGTTATCCAGTCGATCGAAGCCGAGACCGTAATCAATTCCGATGAGTCCAAACATTGGGACATAGAATCGGAGTCCGATCCCTGCCGACTTTTTCACGTTGAGCGGATTGAAATCACCCAAGGTTGGGAAGGTGTTTCCCGCTTCCGCAAATGCCAAGGCATAACAGGTGAATTGCGGATTCAATGAAATTGGATAGCGCAATTCGAGGGAATACTTCGCGATAAGTGGATCACCATTTACAGAACTCAAATCCGCGTTTTGATAACCACGAAGCGCAATTGATTCCTGCCCATTGAGTGAATTCGCTGAACCAAACATTCCGTTACCTCCCATTGAAAAGCGTTCGAAAGGAGTCAAACCTTTGGAAGCGTTGTACATTCCAACGTAACCAAATCCGATGCGCGGCATGAGGACTAATTTTCTATCCGGTGTCAGCGGCAAATGCCATTCTCCTGTGAGTTTGAGCTTGAAGTACTCGAGATTCTTGTATCGCTCTTGATCGGTGAAATTGCTGTAATCATCGACACCATCAAACAAGGAATACGGCAAGGTTGCTTTCCCTGTGAAGGCGATTTTTGAACCCGACTGCGGGTAAATTGGACTGCTGAGGTTGTTGCGTTGCAGGGAATAGCCAAAACTCAAATCATTGGCAAACCCTGTATCGAATGCCACGAAATCTGAGGCATTGATGACATCATAACGACGAAAGTTAACTTCAAATTTCTCTGAAAAATAATCATCTGGCCATTTTCTTCGACGACCAAGACTCACGCCAAAATCATACACTTTGATTCCCCTATAATCGGGATCATCTTCGCGCCACGTGTTTCCATTTCGATCCGCTCTCGCCCACACTGAAAGTGCATTCGGACGTTTTCCTCCCAACCATGGTTCGGTGAATGAAATCATTCCACTGAGGAAATTCGTCGTAGTACTTGCACGCAACTGTAATTTCTGACCATCGCCCATTGGAACAGGTCTCCACTGATCTTTTCCTTTGAACATGTTTTTCATGCTGAAATTATTGAAAGAAAAACCCGCCGATCCGATTAAGCGCGTTGCATTGTCCTCCGTGCCATTTCCTCCAATGCTTCCTGACAATTCGAACTTATCCGCCGATTGCTCCTGAACGGTGTATTCGATGTCCACCGTTCCATCTTGTGGATTTGGAATGGGGTTCACTTGGAAACCTTGAGGATTGAAAAATCCGAGTTGTGCGAGTTCACGTCGTGTTCGAATGATGTCGTTTCGGTTGAATAAATCACCAGGCTTTGTTCTAATTTCTCTTCGGATAACGTGATCATTGGTTCGGGTGTTACCTTTGATGATAACCTTTCGCACCCGTGCTTGTTCTCCCTCGATGATGCGAATTTGATAATTGACTTTGTTATCGACAATGGACGTTTCGATTGGAATCAATTTAAAAAAGAGGTAACCGCGATCCATATACAGCGAAGAGACATCGCGTCCGTCCATGCTCATAAAAAGTCGTTGCTCGAACAATTGCTTATTGAATACATCGCCAGGATTAACTCCAAGAACGGTATCCAAAAAGCTCGATCTGAATTTCGTGTTCCCCACCCATTCGATCTCTCCGAAGTAATACACCTTTCCTTCGTCAATATTTAGGTCGATGTTCAATTCTTCTGGATTCGCGTAGTACACGGAATCTTTCGAGAAGACCGCGTCACGCAAGCCGATTTTGTTGTATTCATTCAGGACGGTTAGTTTATCTTCTCGGTAACCGTTTTCATCAAACTTCGATCGTTTGTAGAATCGCCAAAAGGCCTTTTGCTTGGTGTTTCGCATCGCCATTTTCAGACGCCACGGTTTGATGGATTCCGCACCTTGCAGATCGATGGCACCAATCTTCACCCGTTTCTTTTTATCGATGACGATGGTGAATACTTTCGAATCGTCCATAACAGGATCATCCGATTCAATGATTTCTACTTCAACTGCGTGAAAGCCTTTTTGTTTGAAAAAGTCACGGATACTTGACTTCGTAGTGAAAATGAGCCCTTTTGTAATCGTCTTTCCTGAAAACAGCTTGATTTCTTCACGCAGTTTATCGGCTTCCCGCCTGTTGATTCCTTCAAAACGAAAACGCGAAAGTGTGGGTAAGGATGTTAGGCGGATAAGCAGGTGCACCATTTCATCTTTTCGGCTCTCGATGGAAATATCGACATCAGCAAAGATTTTCTCGTTCCAAAGATTTTGAATGGCATTTGACACCTCATCTCCTGGAATATGAATGACCATTCCTTCGTTTAATCCCGCAATGACTTTGATGGCACTTCGGTCGTAGTTTTCAGCACCCTCGATGTTGACACGTCCAATAATGAGTCGTTCTGAAGAATTAGAATTGATCGTATTCGGTTGTGTTGAAATGACCTCGTTTTGGACATTTTGCCCGAACAGCGAAAATGAAGCGATGAATAAAGACGCAACCAATAGCAGGATGTTGGGTTTCATAGGGTTCGATTTCCGAATTATGAAACCAAAGTAGGGAAATTGTGTTTTGGCTTGAAGGTGTGAGTGTTAAGAGCTGTTAACGTTAACTTTGGTTAACAGTTTGAAGTGATTGTTCGTGTGAAACTTGGTTGGCTCTTTGCGGAAGCTTTGCGGGATAAATTGCTATTTTGTGACATCCTGTAAATAGTTGTGCTTATTTAAACGAAATGCGAGAAAACTTTCCAATTAATGATATTTCAAGGAAATGGATGCTTGACGATTTTAAGAAAAGGAATATTTCGTTTGATGAGCAGTCTATGATTTCCATTCTAGAAGATGAAAATTCCTCGTATCATTTAAAACAAGATGCTGGAATTGCGTTAAGGGAAATTGGAACAAAAAAGAGTCTAAAAGCTCTTGAAAACTGTATCCATCTTGGGAAGAAGGATTTACAAGCAATTTGCATTCTAACAATAGCTCAAATAGGGAAGAATGATTCAACTGAGTTTATTTTGTCATTGCTTAATGAGAAAAGGATTCAAATTGTCTTTGTCCTATGGGCATTATTCGCTATTGATGATAAAAGCGCTCTACCTAAGATTGAAAAATTCGTTGAGTCAAGAATGAAAATAGATAGGAGACCGAGTTCGAAAAAGTTAAGTCTTATTCACCACGGAATTGTAATGATTGAAAACTATGGTGAGGAATCTGAATTAAGGGCACAAATACTTGATTTCTATAACTCGAACTGGGAAAAACTAAATATTCAACAACAGAATATATTGAGAAGGAACACAGAATACTACAAAAACAATTAGTCAAATTACAATTCAAGCCAAAAAAAAATCGCCCGTAGAAACCTCCACGGACGATTTAAAAAATTATTCAATCTTTACTTTTTCCCGACAACGACGCGCTCGACTTTCGTTGCGTATTTGGACTCGAGAGTCACGAAATACACGCCCATTGCTTTTTCAACCGTGCTGATCGTAAACTGATCTGCGCCGCTCACGTTGTGTACTTCAATCAATCGACCGAAGGCATCCGTTACGATTATCTTCCCTTCTTCTCCTGCAGGAAGTACGTAATTCACATTGAAGTGATCGTACGCAGGGTTCGGGTGAACTGTCATCGAGATGCTCAACAATGATTCTTCATCCAAGGACACCATTTCCAGTACCTCGAATACCATAGTTGTATCACAACCGCCAAGACTCACCGTTAAGGTATACGTTCCTGGATTCAAGTTCGAGAGATCTTCTGTTGTCTCCCCACTCGCCCAAGAGTACGTGTAAGCACCAGGGTTCAGAGTTACGTCGATCGAACCATCAGCACACGTCATGCAGGTTGCATCAACTATCACGGCCGACCCTCCAAAGATCACCGTAGAATTACCCACTGTGTATGTTTCAGTGATTGTACATCCAGAAGCCTGATCTGTTACTGTCACTTCGTAATTTCCAGCTGACAAGTTGGTGATGTCTTCAGTGATCTCTCCATTATCCCAAGAGTATGAGTATGGACCAGCATCACCTGTAACAGTCAAATCAATCTCACCTGCTCCGTCATTACACAACTCGTCTGTTATGCTTGCCGTTGCAGCTAGGGTTGAAATTGTATCACCTACAACGTAGACCTCTGTAATTTGACAGTTATCTGCCACATCTATAATCAGAACAGAGTAGGTTCCTGGTGACAAGTTCGAAATGTCTTCCGTTGTTTCACCATTATCCCAAGCGAAGGTGTAGTTTCCTGAACCTGCCGACATTGTTAAGTCGATTGCTCCAACTCCACTTGTACATTGATCGTTCGTGATGATTTCCGTTGCCACCATCGTTGCCGAGTTGGTCAAATCATACGAAACAGTCATTTGACAGTTATCACCAAGATCGGTGATTGTCACAACGTACGTTCCAGCCGCTAAGCTTGAAATGTCTTCTGTGGTTGCACCGTTATCCCAAGCGAAGCTAAACGATCCAGTACCTCCTGACATTGTTAAGTCAATTGCACCGTCACCGTAAGAACAGAACTCGTTAGTAATGCTCTCCGTAGGAGTCATACCGTTTGTTCCGTTGCCAATTGTGTAATCGTAGCTGAATGTACAACCGTTCGTTGCAGGATCAGTGATTGTACATGTGTACGTTCCAGCAGTGATACCTGTAAGGTCCTGCGTTGTCTGTCCTGTATTCCACGAGTATGTTAATCCTGCTCCAAAGATGATTTGTTGATCAATCACACCATTTAATGCTCCACAGTAATCATCGGTTTGTGACGATGTGATTTCAAAAGAGTTATCGTTATTGACAATCACCGTATAATCGACTGTACATGTTCCTCCACCTGTTGAGGTAGCAGTGAGCGAATAAGTTCCAGCAGAAAGACCGGTAAGATCTTGTGTCGTTGCTCCATTCGACCAAGCGTATGACATTGTTGACCCTCCAGTTACTGTTAAGTCAATTGCTCCATTTCCAAGTTCACAACTTTCGTGCGTAGTCACATGAGATAATGTAAATGTTCCTGTTGATCCGATTGTAATCGTACTATCAACATAACACCCTTGGTTATCCGTAGCCGAAATAACATAAGTTCCAGCACTCAAGTTATCAGCATCTGACGAAGGCAAAAGAACACCATCGATGTAATAATCATCTGCAGTACCACCAGAACCAAAATCAACCTCTCCATCTCCGTTACCACAGTTTTCATCTGTGATTTGGAAGTTGACAAGTTGAAGTCCTGTACTACCTTGAGTTACCGTATATGTTTCTGTGAATTGACATCCTGATCCGTCTGTGATCACAACTGTGTAATCGCCAGCAACGAGACCAGTGAGGTCTTCTGTTGTTGCACCATTGTCCCAAGCGAATGAGATTGGAGCACCAGCACCTATTACAGTTAAGTCAATTTCACCGTCCGTAGATGTACAGAACTCTTCAGTGATTGCAGCCGTAACTGTGTAAGAAGCGTTATCATTCACAGTGTAAGATTCTGTCAATTGACATCCACTTCCGTCTGCAACGATTACTGTATAAGTCCCAGCAGTCAATCCAGTGATATCCTGAGTTGTTTGACCTGAGCTCCACGTGTAAATGAAAGGTCCAGTTCCTGCTACGTCGATATCGATTGCACCTTGACCGTCCTGACAGTTTTCGTCAGTTACGATTCCAGATGTAATTCCAAGCGTTCCTGTTTGATTCGCAATTGTTGAAGTCAATGAAACTGAACAACCAACATTATCTGTTGCAGTCACGGTGTATGTTCCTGCTGCCACGTTCAACAAATCTTCAGTAGTTTGACCTGAGTCCCAAGAGTAAAGGAGCCCCGTTGTTGAAGCTGTAACATCAATCGCTCCATCAAATTGACCACATGTTTCGTCAGTAGTCGTTTGAGATAACGTGAAGTTCACATCATTACCTACGGTAACGATCTCCTCAACATAACATCCTTGGTTATCTGTTCCAGAAATCACGTATGTTCCAGCTGTTAAGTTGTAAGCGTGTGATGATGGAAGCAGAACTCCGTCGATATAATAATCATCAACCGTTCCTCCAGAGTTGAAGTTCACATCCCCAATGCCCTGTCCACAGAAATCGTTTACAATTACAAAGTTGGTAAGTTGAATACCGTTACTTCCTTGAGGTACTACAAATGTCTCAACTGATTGACAGTTGAACGCATCTGCAATTGTCACCGTGTATGTTCCAGCTGCAACGTTGAATAGATCTTCCGTTGTTGCTCCATTCGACCATGTGAAGGTATAAGGAGCTGCACCACCAGTTAATGTTAAGTTAATTGATCCATCAACAGATGTACAGAATTCTTCAACGATGACTGCACTCACCGAGTACGTCGCATTGTTATCAACTTGATATGATTCTGTCAATTGACAACCCGCTCCATCTGTGATGGTAACTGAGTATGTTCCTGCCGACAATCCTGTGATGTCTTGCGTCGTTTGACCCGAATCCCATGCGTATGTGAACGGCCCTGTTCCAACAACATCAATATCAATGAATCCTTGCCCATTTTGACAATCTTCGTTTCCGAGGCTTGTAAGACTTGCTCCAAAGGCTCCCGTTTGGTTTACTACGTCCACCGTAATTTGAACCGAACAGTTAGTATTGTCCGTTGCCGTTAACGTATATGTTCCAGCAGGCACTCCTGTAAGATCTTGAGTCGTTTGACCTGAATCCCAAAGATATGTCATACCTGTTCCTCCAGTAACTGTTACATCGATGGAACCGTTTGATTGACCACATGTTTCATCTACAGATGTCGAAGTAAGGTTGAAGTTTCCTGTTGACCCAACTGTTACAATTGTATCCGCGTAACAACCTAGGTTATCGGTAATAGCTGCTAAATAAGTTCCTGCGGATAAGTTCGTTGCATTGAATCCTCCAAGGTTGACTCCATCTAAATAGTAATCATCAGCAGTACCTCCAGTGAAGTAAACCATGCTTCCATCTTGATTTCCACAGTCTTCATCGTTGATGTTGATGTTTGTAAACCCAAGATTCGATTGTTGCGTACCTCCAATTGTCAGTATTTCTGTCGCAGTGCAACTTGCAGCATCTGTTACGACCACTGTGTAACTTCCAACTGGTAAGTTCGAAATGTCTTGTGTCGTTGAACCATTACTCCATAAGTAAGTAAATGGCCCGATTCCTCCAGAAACTGATAGATCGATTGCTCCATCATCGGTAGCACACAAAATATCAGTTGTTGTGCCAGAGGCAGTCATGTTAGTAATATTCGTACTGTTTACCGTGAATGTTTCAGTTAAATCACAGCCATTGTTGTCTGTAATCGTTACTGAATATGTTCCTCCTGATAATCCGATTGCGTCTTGAGTCGTCTGACCATTACTCCATAAGTAAGTGAATGGTCCTGCTCCTGTAACGTCAATATCAATGAATCCTTGAGCGTCTCCACAGTTTTCATCTTGAATGTAAGTGAACGTTGTGGCCAATGTTCCAGTTTGATTGACAACCGTCACTGTTTCTGTCACAGAACATGTAGCGGTTGAAACCGTCACTGTATATGTTCCAGCAGAAATAGCTGTAATGTCTTCTGTTGTTTGTCCTGAACTCCATACTGTCGAGATGATTCCCGTACCTGTAGTCGTGATATCGATGGCTCCATCTGATTGACCACAGTTTTCATCTGTTACAGAGGTTACTGTAACTCCAAGTCCACCAGTAATGTTCGCAACGACTCCGTTGTAGTTGGCTGTACATCCAAATTGATCGGTGATCACTAAATCGTACGTTCCTTCGGAAACTGGACCGATATCTTCAGTTGTTTGTCCTGAACTCCAAGCGTACAAGAGTGGTAAGTTTCCTCCCGTCGTTGTAATGTCGATTGCACCTTGACCATCGCCACAGTTTTCATCTGTAACAACGGCAGTCAATGCTAAGTTTCCAGGGTTGTTTGTCACCGTGTAAGTTCCTTGCACTTGACAACCACTACCATCCGTTACTGTTACGGTATATGTTCCAGCGGATAAATTGTCTACTCCATTTGTTGTTCCTCCGTTTGACCACACATAATTAAATGGTGCGGTTCCGCCAGAAACAGTTATCGTAACTGAACCTGAACCAGATCCACAATATTCATCCGTGACATTGGCGTTTCCAATTGAAAGTGAAGCACCGCTATTTGAAACAGTGTAAGAAGTCGTTTCAACACATCCGTTATTATCTGTTGCCGTTACCGAGTACACCCCAGCCGACAATCCAGAAATGTCTTCTGTTGTTGCACCGTTCGACCACACGAAAGTCACAGGATTTGATTGCCCTGTAACTGAGATATCAATTGCTCCTTGACCGTTCGAACAGTTTTCGTCCGTTACGATTGGTTGAGTAATTGCAAATGATCCTGATGCTGAATTAATCGCTGCTTGCGCCGTCACTTGACAACCGTTGTTGTCCGTAACAGTTACATCATACGTTCCAGAAGTCAAGTTTGTAACATCTTGTGTTGTTGGTCCATTTGACCAAGAGTAGGTAATTGGAGCAGCTCCTCCCGATACGGAGATATCGATACTACCCAATCCGTTTGAACATGTCTCATCTGTTGCAATGAGGTTCGTAATGCTCAATGTTCCCGGAAGATCAGTTACTGAAATCGCAGCTGTAGTAATTGTACAACCTGTGTTGTCTGTGATATCACATGTGTACGTTCCGGCAGAAAGACCTGATAAGTCCTCAGTGGTTGGTCCGTTTGACCATACGAAGGTATAAGGTCCAACTCCACCTGAAGGCGTTAAGTCAATTGCACCAACGCCGTTTCCACAGATTTCACTCGTTGTTGTGAACGTGTAAGTAATGTTTCCGTTCGTTTGAAGAACTGTTACTGAACCTGTCACTACACAACTGTTGTTATCCGTAACTGTATAATCGTATGTTCCTCCTGCAAGACCAGAAATATCTTCGGTAGTAGCACCATTCGACCAAGAGAACGTTAATGGAAGTGCTCCACCGTTCACGGTAAGGTCAATCGAACCATTGTTTGAACAATTCGCATCGACTACAGTCGTAGATGCACTCAAGCCGTTTGCTGTATTTCCAACTGAAAGATCTCCAGTGACAATTGAACAACCAGAGTTATCCGTTATCGTACAAGAATAAAGTCCTGATGAAAGCCCTGTGATCGTTGCTGTTGTTCCTCCATTCGACCATGCGTATGTGTAAGGAGCATTTCCTCCTGATACAGTTAAGGTAATTTGACCTTGTCCGTTTGAACAAATCTCATTGGTAATTGCTGAAGTGAATGCCAAACCGCTCGCTTGGTTATTTACTGTGTACGTTTCTGTCGCCGTACATCCATTCTGATCTGTAATTGTAATAGTGTAAGTTCCAGCAGCGAGACCTGAAAGATCTTCTGAAGACTGTCCTGAACTCCAAGAGTAGGTTAATGTACCCGTTCCACCAATTGTGATTACGTCAATGGCTCCAGCCTGATCGCCACATAATTCATCCGTTATGATCGCGTTTTGAATTGCTAGGGTTCCAGAATTTGAATTCACCGTTACTGATTGGCTTTCTGTACAACCATTCGCATCTGTAACAGTAATCGAATACGTTCCTGCTGATAAACCAACAATATCTTCACTTGTGGCTCCGTTCGACCAACTAATAGTAAATGGTGCTGTACCTCCAGTAATATTCATGTTGATTGCTCCGCCGTTATTTCCACAGATTTCGTCCGTTACTAATTGCGTCGTTACGTTTAAGGTTCCTGAAGCATTGATCACCGAGTATAATGGTGTTGTGTAGGTACAACCTTGAGCATTTGAAATAACACAGGAATAATCTCCTGCTGAAACTCCTGTAAGATCTTCAGTTGTTGCTCCATTTGACCATACGAACGTCAAGTTATTTCCAGTAACCGTAATGTTAACTTCACCTTGTCCGTTCCCACAAACTTCGTTTACGATATTCACACCGATCACTGAGATATCTCCTGTCGTCTGAGTTACCGTGTAAGGTTGAATGATGTAACATCCTGTTTCGTCCGTGATTGTACAATTGTACGTTCCTGCAGGTAAGTTTGAAAGGTCTTCAGTTGTTTGTCCACTGTCCCAAGCAAAAGTCAATACACCGTTTCCTCCAGTGATTGTTTGATCGATGGAACCATTCGCTGCAGTACATATCTCAGAAAGAACAGTTGCCGTCGCGGCCAATGAACCTGCGTTGTTTGCTACAACATATGATGCTGAAGTTTCACATCCGTTACCATCCGTGATTGTGATATCGTATGTTCCTGCAGCCAATCCTGTTATGTCTTCAGTAGTTGCACCATTTGACCAGTCGTATGTGTAAGGCATAGCTCCACCAACTACCGTGATATCAATTGACCCATTCAAGTTTCCACAATTCTCTACTCCAACTGAAGCATTTGAAATCTCCAATGTTCCCGCGTCATTAAGAACAGTAAATGTCATCACTTCAGAACAGTTGTTGGCGTCAGTAGCCACAACTGTGTAGGTACCTGCAGACAAACCTGTAATATCTTCTGTTGTGGCACCATTACTCCAAGAATAAGAAACTGGGGCTACTGCGTTCAATACATTAATGTCAATGCTTCCATTTGCTGCTCCACACAATTCGTCTGTCACAACATTCGCTTCTACTTCAATGAAACAGAAAGCTGAACAGTTCGAAACATCATTTACAATGGTATACGATTCGTTTGCCGTACATCCATTCCCGTCAACCACATTGACTGTATATGTTGCAGCTGTTAAGCCTGAAATATCTTGAGAAGTGGATCCATTTGACCATTGATAACCAAACGAACCTGTTCCGCCCGAAACACTGATATCGATTGAACCGTTATCCGTATTACACTCTTCGTCGAATACACTCACTGCATTGATCATAATCTGAGAGCTTTCTCCAACAGTTATCAATTCTGAGAATACACAACCAAGCTGGTCGGTCATTGTTACGGTATAATCTCCTGCGGAAAGTCCCGAAATATCTTCTGTCGATTGACCCGAATCCCAAGAGAAAGTATATGGAGTTGATCCACCCGCTGGCGTAATATCAATTGTACCATCACTTCCACCGAAACATGAAGCAGGTGTTGAAGTTGATGCAATACTTAATGATCCAATATTGTTTACTATGAATGTTTCTTGTGATTGACACCCATTACCATCTGTTACTGTAACAGTATAAGTTCCTGCTGCTACTCCAACCAAATCTTCAGTTGTCGCGCCATTACTCCAAGACACAGTATACGGTAAAACGGCATCTTGAATATTTATATCAATCGAGCCATCGCTACCTCCACATGTTGCGTCGGTGACAAATCCTGTTGTAACAATTTCACTTGGTTGAAGCAATGTTACGGTAGTATCAGGCATGTCTCCAATTAAACTGATGTACCAGTTGAAGATGTAACCGTTGTCCAATGCGAACTGATCGGTAACGTGCATCTCCCATGTACCGTTCATATCAGCACCTATCAGACTGTTAAAAGATCCAAAAGGAGTGTATGAACCTGCAGGCAGGTAATTATCGGTATACGTTCCTCCTGTTGAGGAAGGAATAGTGTGTGTGAAGTTATTCGATTCTCCGACCATGGTCAGGAAAATTGGATTGGCATTAAAACAATACTCATATCCAATTCCAGGATCGGTTAAGTTACTGTTTGCCCCATCAACTGGTGCTGAAGCGAAAGGTTGTCCAAGGTCACATGACCCACCACCATTTTGCTGCTTTAATACAACTACTTGACCTGAGGGTGCCTCAACTGTAATTTGCAAATCTCCCAAATAAGAGTGCTCCATCGTCGCACAGATCTGTTGGATCTGACTGACGTCGTTGATTGTTTGTCCAGCTGTGAACCCTGTAATATTCAGCGGTGCATCATACGTTATTACCGAACCGTTCGGAACATCTGGTAAGAAGGTTGTATCTGCATCGTAGATTCCACCAATGACCAAAGCATCAGCTTGACAACCATAGGAATCATATACCTGAACGGTGTATGTTCCAGCTGCGAGTCCAGTTATTGGATTGGCTGTGGTTTGCGTTTCGACGCCGTTCGGGTCGGTGACATAATAGGTGTAAGGTGGGAATCCACCTGTAGAATTGACAAGAATTTCTCCTGAGTTATCTTCAAAACAGTCCAAATGATACTCATCAAGTGAGAAATCGATTGGCTGCGCATCGTTTATATATAAGTATGCAGTGTCAAAGTCGGCACAGGCCGCAGGTTGATAAATGATCCAAATGGATTCTTGTCCTTCCGTTAGTCCATCAGAAAAGGCATCAATATAAATTGTTGCTGAAGTATCTCCGGCAACAATCGTCAACGAACTATCTACGTATTGGTAATCTACACCATTTACAGCTGTACCACCAACGTAGTAATTGATGATTCGATCTTGGTTGCTGACATCATCGTAAGAGAAAGTGAAGCTCGCTGGAATACATCCTTCCAAGGCGATATCATCCGCATTGATTGTTTGTGTTTGTACATCAACTAAACCTTGAACAAGTGAATTCTCTTGAAGAAATACCGCTGAACTATAGACGCCATCTCCTGCATCCGTGATCACCAATTTCAAATGATACACCTCACATGGTGTCAAATTGTTTCGGGTTGCCTCTAAAATTGTTGTGAATCCATCAAATTCAATATCAAGTCCAACTGAATTATCGATGTAATACTGGCTGTTCGTTACAGGGTTAATGTTGTTAATGGCAACTGGACTGGTAGAGTTTGGTACCAATGCAATGTTTTGCTCTCCAACGATCCCAGGTCCACTTATAAAAAATGCGAATACATCATTGAAGGATGAGTTGTTTGGTGGAGCGAATTCTGGGTACTCCTCTGAAGCAAACACGTAATTGAACTGGATAAACGACGATTGAACCTCGAAATCGAACTCCAGTGTTATGGCATCAAAAGTATTGACCCCTGCTAAACCATTCATCTGAGTCGTTCCAGAATATCCCAAGTCAGCTCCAGTATTTGCACTGGTATTTGGTCCTGGGGCTTCCGTAATATTTCCAGAAGAAAGTATCACACCTGAATCAAATCCGATATCAGAGTTGACTCCTGCGAAGGTACCTGCTGCTGGTGCACTGGACAATGTAGGTAACACCGTATTTCCTTGAGATAGTACTGCGTTTGTTACTGTGATATTCGGTCCCGCCAAGAATTCAGCAAGTTGCTGTGCAGTTTGACCGCCAGTCATAGTAATTTGGGAGAACATTGTTGGAACGCATGCAAAAAGTAGTATTGCAACCAATAATGCTTTAAATAGAGTTTTCATAAGAAATGGTTTAGCCGCATAAAAATAGTCAAAAAATAACTGTGTAACAATTAATTGCGGGTTATGAAACCATTAATTCTTGGAAGGGAAACTCGATAGGAATCAAATAATTCAATTTCTGAAAGGGAGAGAGTTTTACCCAAACTTAACACGATTGTATTGCCATAAGTGTTAAATTCATGCTATGAAGCAAGCTTACTTTTTCTTTTCTGCACTGTATATTTCTTTACTAATTCAAAGCTGCTCACCACCCGATCCTTCACTTACTTTTGAAATTCCAGAAGCTGGTTTTGAGGTCGTTCAGCATATTCCAAGTGATGAGAAAGGTAGAGATAAAAACACCCTCTACATCATACCGCGAGAGATCGCTGAGAGTGAATTCAATTCCCCTGAACTCGCGCTATACATCGACAGCATGTATGCCGTGATGTTGAGAACGGCGGGAGTCGGAATTGCTTCCAACCAATTAGGGAAGAGTTTGCAGATTTTTATGATTGAAGCAAAGTCGAGCAATCCACGGTATAAAGTACTCGGACCCGTTGAGAAGCAGGTTTTTATCAACCCTGTCATCACAAAAACATCAAAAAAACGCATGAACTTTTGGCATGGATGCCTGAGCGCTGATGGTGAAAATAGAGGAAACGTAGCAACGTACGAGTGGATTGAATACAGCTGTCAGAACCAAAAAGGTGAAGTTAGAAAAGGAAGATTGGAAGGTTTCGCCGCTGTCATCTTTCAACACGAATTTAGACATATGTTGAGCGGAACGTATTTGGATCACGCGAATCACTTCCTACCAAAAGAAGAGCTGGACGAAAAGCTTGACTCTGGCGAATTACCGTTTTTTGAAGTGACGAGTGACACTTTGCCTTTGTTGATTGAAGGGTATAAATTGGGTGAAACGATTGAGGAGTTTCACTCTCGAAATTAAGATCAATTTCCTTCCTTCAGTTTCCGATTCATCACTTTAAACCAAACCGGAGGAAACAAGCTCAGCAACATTGAAGTGGGATACCCAAACGGCATCATGAGTGCCTCTTCTTGATGATCTAAGATTTGATATTTCTTCGAAGCAATGAAATGATGATCGCTGTGTCGTGTCAATTCATACAGCACTACTCGACCCAACACATGGTTTGAGTTCCACGAATGCTTTGGTGAAACACGTTCGTATTCGCCATTCTTTTTTTTCTCTCGAACAAGTCCGTAGTGCTCGATGTAATTGATTGTTTCAAGAAGCAAAAATGAAAAGACCGCCAAGATCAACATGGCGAGCAGCCCTTGCCACGACGTCAAAATAAAAACAACCGCAAGATAAATTGCCTGCACTACTGTAAAGTGAATCATGCGATTTCGAATACTCCAAAATTGGTAACCTTCTCTTCGCAGTTTGCGTGATTCGAGTTTCCACGCGTTGATGTAACTCTGCCAGGTAGAGCGAATCCAGAATACGTAAATTGCCTCGTTGTATCTAGCCGTCGATGGGTCTTCTGGTGTTGCTACGTGCTTGTGGTGACCAATATTGTGCTCAACATAAAAGTGCATGTACAATGAAGGAAGTAATAAAGCCTGCGCCATCCACTGTTCTCCTCTGGTAAAACGATGCCCGAGTTCGTGCGCCACATTGATTCCACTTGCCCCCATAACTACACCAAGCGAAAGCATGTTCCCAACTAATTCGAAGGTCGTGTATTGATCGTTGACCAATCCAACTAAAAAATAGGCAATCCCTCCCCATACGAGTGGCAAATTCAGGTACAACAGCACATCAAACAGTTTGTTCGACAACTTCGTTTCAACCTCATCTTCGGAGAAATTTCGTTTGGATTGAGGCAACGTACTGTCAAGAATCGGAACGAGAATAAAGGCAAAGACAAACGCCGAAAGCGTGACCACCCCGCCAAAATACACGCCCACGAACACCAAAATTGGCGCGATGTAAGCAGCTAAGTACTTCAAATCCCTCATAAATTTATTTTCGAACTATTCAGTCAAATATAGTTCGATTATTTATAACTTGCAAACATGGGAAGAAAGTCGATTGAAAAAACACGCAAACCTTTATCTCCAAAAATGAAGGTCTGGCTGGAGATGCTCATACCCGCTCTTGCTGGTAAAGACCTTTCTCAGCTGACCGTCGACGACATCGCAACACTAACAAAAAAGAGTAAATCGACTATTTACGAGTACTTCGAATCGAAGCAAGGCATCATTTATACGGCTGTTGAGCAAAGGATTACCAAATTGGATGATCTACCCGAACCTTCGGAAGAGGAATCGGTTCTTTTAACATACAATTCATTGATTGACTGGCTCATCAACCACTTGGATGATATTTCATTTTCCTTTCTCAATCAACTTGAGAACAACTTCCCACATTCATGGGAGCTGATCAATGAGTTCATGAATCGTTTGTTGGAAACATTAAAGAATCTGTATGCTCAAGGGATCAAACAAGGAGTCTTTCGATCTGTTTCTTTGGAGGTTTTGGTTGATTTGGATGAATTCTTCATTACGAAATGGCTGAGTCGAGAAGATAAAGATCAAACGATTGATAAGATGATTCTGGATTATGTTGATATCCGGTTGAATGGGATTGTTCAATCCTTCTAAGCCCAGAATACTGAAAGCAAAAAAGGGATCCCGATAGCTATCGGGATCCCTTTTTATATTCTTTTCAATAACGCTTACTCAGCTAAAACAATCACTTTGTTGTTCAACATCTCCATAACGCCACCTTTGATCGCTACGCGAATCACTTTCTTGTCGTTACCTTCAGTTGATACCGTAGCGCTTGTGTTCTCGTCAGAAACGAAATTTTCCGTTAGGTTCACTTTCAAATCTCCTTCAACCAAGGCTGAAATAATTGGAGCGTGACCTGACAATACTTGAAATGATCCATCCAATCCAGGGAACTGAACTGCTTCAGCTTCTCCCTTAAAAATTTCCATTTCTGGTGTGATGATCTCTACTTGCATTTCGTTCTGTTATTAAGCGTTCTCTGCTAACATTTTGTCTCCAGCAGCGATTACATCCTCGATTCCTCCTTTCAAGTTGAAAGCAGCCTCTGGATACTGATCGTATTTACCGTCCAAAATCTCGTTGAATGCTTTGATTGTATCTTGGATATCAACCAATACACCTTTCAATCCTGTAAACTGCTCAGCTACGTGGAAAGGTTGAGAAAGGAAACGTTGAACACGACGTGCTCTGTGTACAATCAGTTTATCTTCTTCAGACAACTCATCCATACCAAGGATGGCGATAATATCTTGAAGCTCTTTGTATCGTTGTAAAGTTACTTTCACACGCTCAGCACATGCGTAGTGCTCTTCACCAACGATCTCTGGAGTAAGAATTCTAGAAGTAGAATCCAATGGATCTACCGCCGGGTAAATTCCAAGCTCAGCAATCTTACGTGACAATACTGTTGTTGCATCCAAGTGAGCAAATGTGTTCGCTGGTGCTGGATCGGTAAGGTCATCAGCAGGTACGTATACCGCTTGTACCGATGTAATCGATCCGTTCTTTGTTGAAGTAATACGCTCTTGCATTGCTCCCATCTCAGTTGCCAATGTCGGTTGGTAACCTACCGCTGAAGGCATACGTCCAAGAAGTGCTGACACCTCAGAACCTGCTTGAGTGAATCGGAAGATGTTATCAACGAAGAAAAGGATATCTTTTCCTTGTCCGTCTCCTTCTCCATCACGGTAGTACTCAGCCATTGTCAATCCTGACAATGCAACACGAGCACGTGCACCTGGAGGCTCATTCATTTGACCGAAAACGAATGTCGCTTTCGATTCTTTCATTGTTTCTTTATCTACTTTGGAAAGGTCCCAACCTCCTTCTTCCATTGAGTGCATGAAGTCATCACCATACTTGATAATTCCTGACTCCAACATCTCACGAAGTAAATCGTTTCCTTCACGAGTACGCTCACCAACTCCTGCGAATACAGACAAACCACCGTGCCCTTTTGCAATGTTGTTAATCAACTCCTGAATCAATACTGTTTTACCAACTCCTGCTCCACCGAACAATCCAATTTTACCTCCTTTTGCGTAAGGCTCAATCAAGTCGATTACTTTAATACCTGTAAAAAGTACTTCAGTTGCAGTTGAAAGATCTTCGAATTTTGGTGCTTCACGGTGGATTGGATTTCCGTCAGTGTTATCTAACTCTCCAAGACCATCGATCGCCTCTCCAACTACGTTGAACAAACGTCCTTTGATTTCTTCACCAGCTGGCATTTTGATCGCAGAACCAGTAGAAGTAACATTCATACCTCTCAAGAATCCATCTGTAGAATCCATTGAAATCGCACGAACAGAGTTCTCTCCTACGTGAGCTTGTACCTCAAGAACAACTCGTGTTCCATCTTCTTTAAATACTTCTAGTGCATCATAGATACTAGGAAGTTCAGATCCTTTTTCGAAGTGTACATCTACTACAGGTCCAATTACCTGTGAAATTTTACCTTTAATATTCGACATGTTGGCGTCTATTTATTGTAATTAACAGCATTCCGTTTTCCTTTGTTGGGGGTTACATTGAAACGTTTTTCGATGCAATTCCCACTGGAATTTCGGTGCAAATATACGTGTTTTATTATAGAAACAAGGCGATTGTGAATAAATATTTAGCCGAATTCCGAGGCTTCCCGAATTATTCAACTCATTCCTCAATTGCATAACCTCCAAGCTTGATTTTCCCTTGGATTTCGTCGACTTTTTGATTCCCAAGATATGCGGCAATTGAATTTGCTCCATCTGGAAAATTCAGCTCGTAAGAAAAGTCGAATTCCAATACTCCCGCATTGTTCAATTTCTTGTTGCGTATGATCGTTGCAAAGAACCATGGTTTTTTTCAATTTCTGTCTAACCCAGCATTTATCAATCATTGGATTCCAACCTTCATTAATAAACAACACCTCGTTTAATGCACTATTTCTCTATCTTTATGGGCAATCCTCGTTATTTCAGGATGATCACATAATCGACTACCATGATTCGAATTCTGCTTGCTTCTATTCTTTTGCTGCCATCATTTGTTGGGGCTCAAATTCAAAAACCGAACTACCTAGTTCATGTTTCAGATAGCCCAATTTCATTTGAAACAGTTAATGTGCTGTCAGATTGGGAAGAACTCAAAGATGATGTCTCTGCACAATTTAATCAACAGGTATACGCTTTGGTGCAATTCAACTCGATTCCAACATCTGATCAAAAAGACCAATTAAGTTCACTTGGAATCAACCTTTTGCACTACGTTCCTAATTACGCTTGGCTCTCGGAAATTGACCCGAACTTTGATCCAACACAATTGACAGGTATTTCCATCCGTTCAATTTCAGCAATAGACGCTTCTTGGAAAATATCAAAAGAATTACGCGACGGCACTGTTCCTGAACATGCCCAAATTGATGAAAACATCGCACGCGGAGAAGTCATCTTTTTAAAGGACTTATCCCCGCAAGAACGCGTGTCGATCCTCGCCCCATTTTCGATCACGCTCATTGGAAAAACTAAATTATCGAGTTCTTTTCAAATCAAAGGTGAATGGCAAAAGCTTGTAAACCTTGCAGCGCATCCAATGGTGCAGTACATCGACTTTGCTCAACCAGAAATTCAATTAGAATATGAAAGTGCCGTTCAAAGCGATGTCCAAAACTCTAGAACAACTTACATCAGCAACAACCCGCCAATGGGTTACTTTTTCAACGGATTGGGAGTTGCAGCAGGAATCGATGAAGGCGGGAATGTTGATTCAGCTCAAGATCCGAATTTCAAATCGAGATTGAACAGAACCTTCGAAATTGGAAGTGGACCAAGCGGCCACAAAACAGGATGCGCCATTCGCGCAGGTGCCGCAGGAAACATTGATCCGCGAGAACGCGGCGTTGCTTACAACAGCGAGATTTATTCAGGAGGATTGACTGGGAATAATTACGGAATTGCAATCAACAACGATCTGCGCATTGTTTCGCATTCATACGGATGGGGATGCTCATCGAATTCCACGACCTACAATGGATCATCTCAAAATTACGACTTTTTGATCCGTACAAACACATCATTTATGGTGACTTTCTCCTGCGGAAATGCTGGAGGTTCAGACTGCTATGCAGGCGTTCCTGGCTACGGAAACATCACTGGGATTCCTAAAATGGGAAAGAACTTGAGTCTTATTGGCTCAATGGTACACGACGATAATCTTGCTGGTTTTAGTTCTCATGGGCCTGCCAAAGACGGACGGATCTTACCGACTGTTTGTTCACCAGGAATGGGTGGAACATCTTACGCTTCTCCAAATTATGCAGGAACCTTCGCGATTTTGAATCATGCGTACAAATACCACAATTTTGGATTCGTTCCGAATTCTGGATTGATCAAGTCAATCATAATGAATTCAGCGGATGATGTATTGAATCATGGCCCTGATTTTCTCACAGGTTATGGAAAAGTAAACGCACGTCGAGCTTACGACATCATTCGCTTAGGACAACACGACTCAGGCGATATGATTCAAGGCATGACGAATTCGCATACTTTAGTTGTCCCACCAAATGCTAAGCAAGTGAAAGTTATGGTGTATTGGGTCGATTGGGAAGCGACCGCCGGAATCACAACGCGCTCTATCGTCAACGATTTAGATATCCTTTTGACAGATCCGAATATGCAAACGTATCAGCCTTGGGTACTGAATCCTACTTTTGGACAAGCAACATTGGCCGATCCAGCCGTTCGTGCAACTGACTCATTGAACAACGTCGAGCAAGTAACCATTCTCGATCCAGTTCCTGGAACTTATCAACTCGATATAACTGGGACTTCCATTCCTCAGGGACCACAAGCATACTTCATGAATTACGATATAATTTACGACGACATTGTTGTCATCCATCCGCATGGAGGGGAGAAATTTGTCACTGGAGGAGAAGAAGCGATTCGTTGGGATGCGTTCGGGAACACATCCACTTTCGATCTTTTGTATACCATTGATGACGGAGTAACTTGGAACACGATCGTTTCTGGTCTTAGCTCAGACCTGCGCCATTACGACTGGACTATTCCCGATCATGCCACAAACTTGGCCAAAGTGAAAGTCGTTCGAAATTCGAATGAAGGAACAAGTGATGGTCCATTTACTATATATGGTCAGCCTGACAACCTTGAGCTGGTTTGGTCCTGTGCCGATTCATCACTCTTTGTTTGGGACGATCAACCAGGTGTTGATGGTTATGTTCTGTATCGAATCCTTGGTAATTTCATGGATTCTGTGGCATACACAAGCTCCAACTCAATTCTTTTACACAATTTCTCAATGACGGAATACGAATATGTTTCGGTCGCTGGATACAAAAGCGGAATTACCGGACGACGAATGATTGCCATTGAACGACCTCCAAATGATGTCAATTGCGTTGAGAACGACGCGGCACTAGTCGAACTATTGAGTCCAGAAATGCAAATTCCATCGTGCATGACAGCAAACCTACCGTTGAAAGTGCTGGTGCAGAATCCAGGAGTGAATGCACTCTCAAGTATTCCTGTTGCTTATCGTTTGGATGGAGGAGCTCCTGTTCTGGATACGATTCAAGCAACATTACTCTCAGGTCAATATTTAGAATTCTTCTTCACGAATCCTCCGATTTTAAGCGGAAGTCATTTGCTTGAAGTTTGGACTGAATTCCCGCTGGAATCAAATTTCTTGAACGACACAGTTTCAGATAGTATTCACTTCTACGCAGGCACATCGATGTCCCTTCCCCTCATCCAAGATTTCGATGCATTTACGAATTGCGGGACTAGCTGGAATTGCGAAGGTGAAAATTGTTTGCTTACCGAAGGTTGGAAGAACTTGCAGAATTTTATTGTTGATGATATCGACTGGAGAACGCACAATAATGCAACTGGAACGGTCAATTCCGGACCATCGGGAGATCACACAAGTGGTGCCGGGAAATACTTGTATTTGGAGGGATCAACCTGCTACAACAAAGAGGCGATTTTGCACGGACCGTGTATTGATTTAACAGGAACCAATCAGCCTAAAATGTCTTTTTGGTATCACGCATATGGAGCAAGCATTGGCGAACTGCATGTTGATATTCTTGCTGACGGACAATTGCATGAAGATGTAATTACCCCTGTAATAGGCGCTCAAGGAGATCAATGGTTGAACCTCGAAGCTGATTTGAGTCCATTCGTTGGTCAACAAATCGTAGCGGTATTCAGAGGGAGCACGGGTGGTGGTTTCCACTCTGATTTGGCGATTGACGACATCAACATCTTCACAAGTCCGCTTGCGAATTACAGTGTTTCGGACACTTTCGTGTGTGATTTAGCGAATCAGATTGTTACCCTCAACAATGCAAGCACGAACGCAGACACTTACGAATGGAGCATCTCTCCATCCAATTTCACTTACGAAACAGGAACTAACAACACTTGGTTTGAACCTCAAGTTTCGTTTACAGCTCCTGGAACCTATACAATACAATTGATTGCTACCAACGCTTATGGATCGGACACGTTAATTTATGTTGATCAAATTGAAGTTTGGGGCGGATCTCCCGACTCAGTTGTTTTAGCGGACCTTCAAGGAAACTGCGAATTAATTGTAGATACTCCAATGACAACAGATAATTGTGACGGAACCGTTTCGGGAATCACAAGTGACCCAACGACGTTTAATGAGTCAGGGAATTACATCATCTCTTGGGAATTCACCAACTCAGCAGGAAACTCAGTTTTCGTGGATCAAAACGTGATCATTGATGCGATTGACGTATCAACGACCCTGACTAATGATATCACACTTAGCGCAAATAATACCAATGCAAGTTCTTACCAATGGATTAATTGTTTGGACGGAAACGCCATTATTCCTGGCGCAACTAGTGCGAGTTTTTCTCCTTCGAACAATGGAGAATATGCAGTGGTAATTGAGGAAAATGGTTGTACAGATACCTCAGCGTGTTCAGTCATTTCAGTAATCAGCGTCGATGAAATCTTTGGAGAACAATTGGAGATCTTCCCAAATCCAACGACTGGCGAAATTACATTGAACTACGATGCTGAGCAATCGATTGTTCGAATTGAAATAACCAATGTTTTGGGACAACTTGTGGATGATAGAACGCTCGTCAATACTGGAAGTATTTCACTGAACATTCCCGGTGAAAGCGGTGTTTATACCATTCGAATTTTCGACTCGTTTGGAGTTCATTCGCACAAGATCATCAAGCAGGATAATAATTAGAAAACGCCTGATTTACGAATTGACTGACTTTACATTTTTGTAGATCAAATATTTCACAGGAAAATAGCTGAATAATACGCTTAGGATTGTCACCATGGAAATAATCAGCACTCCATCGACCCAAGAAATGGCAATTGGAAATGCATCTCCCGCCGAGTTCGGCATTGTGAGCAGTGAGAATTTCAACTGAAGGAAGCAAATCAGATACCCGGCAAGCGCACCGAACAAAATTCCTTTTCCAGCAATCAACAATCCTTCAAAGAAGAAAATGTTGAAAATGAATTTCCTGTTAGCTCCGAAACTCTGCATCGTTTCAATATTATCCAGCTTCTCTACGAACAGCATCGTAAGCGACGCCACCAAATTGAAAGCTGCCAAAATAAAGATGAAAAGCAGAATGAACAACACGATCAATTTTTCAGAACGGCTCGTTTTGTATATGAGTTCATTTTTCTCAAAATTCGTTTTCACGACAAATTCAGAACCGATTAACTCCTTGATATCGTCTCGCACAGATTCGTTATCGTACGTTGGATCGACATCAACATAAATCGCTGAAATGTGATCATCGTATAGCATCAGTTCCTTCGCAAAATCAATTGGAACGACGAAGTTTTCTGAGTTCACCTCACGGTTGTAGTTCATTCGACCTGAAACGCGAATGGTATTCGTTCTAAATGGATTCTTTCCAAAGCCAATCTTGATTTTTCGTTTTGGAACGTAACAAATGATGGTTTCGTGACCTACATTTTCGGGAATGTACCCATCCAACTTATCAAGCAGCCCTGCACCGATTACTCCGTAATGCTGAATAGTAATTAATGTGTCTTCTGGCTCGTCATCGTATTCCTCCATCAAGGAAATCAACTCAAACGTAGTATCTGCTTTTACCGTGGGATCACCATCAATCATGTGCTTTGACATGTTTGTGATATTCAAAAATGACGAGTCGATTCCGATCATTTTTGCATTGACCCACTTCTTTTCGTGCTTGAGGATCACAACTTCCTCTACAGCTCTGGTATAGTTGATTACTCCATCAATACTCTCCAGTTTTTCTATGTCTATTTGGCGCTCGTTGAAGGTTTTCCCAACCTCTGGTCGAATGGTGATGTCTGTATCATACTCAGAGTACAATTCTTCAATCATCTTCTCAATTCCGTTAAAAGCTGAAAGCAGAATAATCAATGCCGCAGTGATCGCAGCAATCCCCACCACGGAAATACGTGTAATCAGATTGATCACATTTTTCTTCTTCTTTGAAGAAAGGTATCTGCGCGCTATGTAAAAGGGAACGTTGATGTTTATTGGGTTTCAGGCTTCTGTCTTCGGATCCGCTTAGACAGCGCCCTTCAATTTTTTACTCTTATTTACTACTGATCAATGCTCCGAATACCCATAGGCTGAGCGGAGCCGAAGTCTACTTCTTCAACAATTCGTCAATTTCCATCGCATAATCCAAGGAATCATCAATAAAGAATCTCAATCCTGGACATTTTTTCATGTTCTTCAGTCTTCTTCCCACTTCACCTCGGATTTTAGATGCGTTCTCATTGATATTCTCTAGTACTTCTTCTTTCGGCGGACCAGCGAAAACACTCATGTATACACGGGCAAGCGACAAATCTGGCGTTACTCGAACTGTGGTCACAGTAACCATCGCTCCTAAACATATTTCACGCGCACTGCGTTGAAAATACATTGATAATTCTTCCCGAATCACCTCTTCAATTCTACTTTGTCTGATTGTACCCATGCTGCAAAAATAAGGAATTGATTCCGTCAACGTTATCTACGGGTGAACAAAAACCTGACTTAGACAGTAAAACACACTCAGATTTAAACTTATCTTTGCGTACAATGAAAGGATTGAGGGAAATTATTGGTTACTCATTTAAGTACAGAGGAACTGCGTTTTTAGTGATTGGTTGCAACATATTATATGTCATCTTCAACTTGCTCTCTTTGGCGCTTTTTGTGCCTTTTTTACAAATCTTGTTCACGAAGGAAAAAGCAATTGCGACAGTCGCTCAACCTGAATACGAAGGTGGGTTCGTGAACTTTTTTAAATACCTATCAGAATATTTCAACTATGTGATGACAGATATGTCGCAGTCGGATCCAAAAGGAGCCTTGCTGTTTGTGTGTATCTCTGTTGCGATCGCTTTCCTTTTGAAAAACTTGTTCCGTTATGGCGCTGTTTGGTTTCAATCGCAATTGCGAATGGCTGTTGTTCGTGATTTAAGAGATGCCTTGTTCGAAAAATCGCTTCGTTTGCCACTTTCTTATTACACGGACGAACGAAAAGGAGATTTAATGGCGCGCATGCAAAGCGATGTTGGCGAAATCGAAGTGGCTGTTATTTCTATGCTCGAATTAATTTTCCGTGAACCACTTTCGATCATCATTCATCTGGGTCTTCTTATTTATTGGAGCCCTGAATTAACTTTGTTTTCAATCATATTACTTCCATTTACTGCACTTATTATCAGCATAATTGGAAAAAGCCTAAAGCGAACAGCAAAGCAAGGGCAAGAGCAAATGGGACTTGTATACTCAATGATGGAGGAAACACTGGGCGGAATTCGTATCATCAAAGCATTTAATGCGATGAAGCAAGTTTTGGGCAATTTCAAACACGAGAACCTAAAGCATCAAAAGCTCATCACGAAGGCCTTCCGCAAAAGAGATTTATCCTCTCCCTTAAATGAAACCGTTGGTGCAATCGTCATGCTCTGCATAGTATGGTATGGCGGTTCTTTAATATTAGACGACCCAGATAACTCTTCATTCTCAGGAGAAGAATTTGTAACCTTTATAATAGTGTTCTCACAACTGTTGAGACCGATTCAAGGGATGGCGCGATCGGTTGCCAACTTGAATAAATCAAAAGCATCTCAAGATCGGATCAATGATATATTAAATGCTGATGAAAAAATCTACGAATTAGAGAATCCAGTTGAGTTACCAGAGTTGAAATCTGAAGTAGCGTACAACAATGTGTCATTCCGATACGGCGACGAATACGTCCTGAAGGACATTTCATTCTCAATTCCAATTGGAAAGACGATTGCTTTGGTCGGGGAATCAGGCAGTGGGAAATCGACCATTGCGGATTTACTCCCTAGATTTTATGACGTCCAGGAAGGCTCCATTTCATTTGACGGAGTCGATATCAAAGAAGCGCGCATTTTGGAATTGCGTCAGCAGATTGGAATCGTTTCACAGGAATCGATATTGTTCAATGCTACAATAAGAGAAAACATCGCCTTCGGAATGGTCGAAGCGTCCGACGAAGAAATCATTCGAGCGGCGAAAATTGCCAACGCACACGATTTCATCATGGAATTGCCTGAAGGGTATGCTACAAATATTGGTGAGCGAGGAAATCGATTGTCTGGTGGACAGCGCCAACGCATGAGCATCGCGAGAGCTGTATTGAAGAATCCTCCGATCTTAATTTTGGATGAAGCGACGTCAGCACTAGATACAGAATCTGAGTACTTGGTTCAAGAAGCCTTGGACAACTTGATGAAGGACAGAACAAGTTTGGTCATTGCGCACCGTTTGAGTACGATTCGAAATGCAGATAATATTATTGTATTGTCAAAAGGTGAAATCATGGAATCGGGAACGCACGAAGAATTGATGAAACTCAAAGGAACCTATCACAAACTTTCATCCCTGCAGGGAATTACCGAGTAAACTTCATGTAATCGGCCGGGTTGACAGGCGTTTGCTGATACCACAACTCGAAGTGTAAATGTGGTCCGTTGGTATTTTCTCCCGTATTCCCTACAATCGCGATAGGATCTCCCAATTGAACTTTACGACCTACTTTCTTGAGTAAGGTTTTATTGTGTTTGTAAACGGAAACGTAATCTCCAGGATGTGCAATAATCAAAATATGACCATCTTTTCGTGTATATCCTGAGTATATCACCGTTCCACCCAAACACGCTTTTACCGTTTCGTTTTTCGTCGTTACAACATCAATCCCAGGGTGATTGGGTGCTTTAAATTCCTGACTGATTTCTCCCAACACTGGACTTCCAAAGAATTTAATCGATTCTTTCGAATCCTTAGGCGTACTCATGTCGCTTCGCACTTCTTTTGAAAGTTTGCTTTCCGCTTTCGTTTGATTCTCTCGAACTTTGTCAACGTCAACTTGATGAACTTGAGTAATTGTATCGCCTTCAATTCTCATTGGAACCTGTCCAGAAAGAATCAATCGGATGTTTTCAATATAGTTAGCCTGAACAGCAACTTTATTTTTCAACTCACCTATTTGAATCTCCTGTTCCTCTAATTTGTTTCGATCGATTTTCGGATCTCCTGCCAAACCATCAAACAATCCCGAGAAAAGGTAAGCAGAAAGCCCACCCACGGCAATCATTATAATAAGGAACAAACTGACAAGACGGATCGTCGTGCTTTGAAAGCTCCAAATATCATCAAAGGTCTTTGGATCAGACGCAGAGTACTTGACGTTCTTCTGAAGTCGACGAGAAAATTTCTTGAACCAATTCATGCGCTACAAAACTGATCATTTAATCATATTTCCGCAAATAAATCGCAGTTCTATTCGTTAACAAAGTATAAATCTGAATGTTGGTCTGAAATTTGCACTGAAACAAGCAAACGTTTTGATTAACTTTACGTCTATACTATACTTGAAGTACTTAATTTACATATCAGCTATACTTTTTCCATTCTTTTCGATGGGTCAGTTGACGACGAGCACTGCCCAATCTCCGGCAGGTTTGGTTCAAAATGTACTTCTTGGTTCAGGAGTGTCAGTTTCAAATATTACATTTAACGGCGCACCCATTTCCATTGGAGAATTTGATGGTTCAGCTTGTAATGTCGGTTTGAATTCAGGTGTTGTCATGACAACAGGAACAGTAATCAACTCAGGAACAGGCGATGGGCCTCACGGTCCAAACAACAAACCAGACTCAGGTATTGACAATGGGGCACCTGGTTTAGGATTGCTCTCAAACTTAGTTGGTGGAACAGGAACGTACAACGCGGCAGTTCTAGAATTCGATTTCGTACCATACTCGGATACAGTTCGATTCAATTATGTTTTTGGTTCCGAAGAATATCCTGAATATGTTGGTTCAACCTTCAACGATGTTTTCGGATTTTTCATTTCAGGCCCAGGAATTCTTGGAGGAATGCAAAATATTGCGAAGCTGCCAAATGGCGATGTCGTAGCGATTAACAACGTAAATGCAATCACGAATCCTTTTTACTTTGTAAATAATGGAGACGGAAGTAGCGCTCCTCAAAACGGCTCATCAAACTTTATTCAGTATGATGGATTTACACAAGTTCTTACTGCTGAATCAGAAGTTCAATGTGGTGAAACGTATCACTTGATCATTGCCATTGCAGATGTTGGTGACGAAATTTTCGATTCGGGAATTTTCCTCGAAGCGAACAGTTTGTCTTCTAAAACACCTGTTGAAATTTCGCACACAATGTCTCAGAATTTGTTCGCAAATCCGAATACGATGGCAGAGGGTTGTGTGACGACAACGGTAACTTTAGAGCGCGGAACGAATGATTTAGCTTCGCCAATGACTATTCCGATTAACCTTTCTGGATCGGCAATTGAACTCGTGGATTATTCTGATATTCCAGCCTCAGTGACTTTCCCCGCAGGTGTGCAGACAGTTTCATTTACCTTCAACGCATTCCAGGATGGAATTGTCGAAGGTCAGGAGAATATATTAATAACATTGCCCCTTCTCGATCCGTGCGGAAACTTAACGCCACTCGTTTTGGAACTCTTCATTGAAGACATACAAGATGTAGATGTCGATGTTCAAGGAGGTACCATCAACTGTCCCGGAGAAGAAGTAACATTGACGGCAACCCCTTCTGGTGGAGCTGCTCCGTATACATATCTATGGGCGCCAGGCGGTCAAACAACACAAAGCATTACTGTAACTCCAGGAGCGACAACCATGTATTCAGTTTCTGTAACTGACGATTGTTTGAATCAAACAGCAACAGATAACTTCGAAGTTGTAGTGCCTGTTCTTCCTCCTCTCGTGTTGAATGAAACTCCAGATATTACAGAAATATGTCCTTATCTTCCTGAAACTTTGGAAGCAAATCCGACAGGTGGTTCTGGAAATTACACATACCAGTGGTCATCCAATTTTGACCCAAACTTGGGGACAACAGCAACTATTGACATTCAACCTCCAACAACGACAACTTACACAGTAACAGTGATGGATGATTGTGGCAACAGTGTCACGGAAAACATTGTATACACGATTACTAGTCCTCCACTTACCCTGACAATGTCACCAGATGTAGAAATTTGTCCTGGCGATTCAATCGAAATCAGCGTAATACCTGACGGCGGATTTGGATCCTATTTCTTCCTTTGGCCGCACAGTGGTGAAACGACTCAATCGGTTTATGTTCATCCAAACGAGACCACAACGTATTTCGTAATTGTTTCTGACGAATGTCAAACCTTCGTAGTAAATGGTAGCGTTGAAGTTGCCATCGTGAAACCTACAGCGAACTTCACCATTAGTAGTGAAACGGTGTTCAATAATTTACCGATTCAATTCGAAAACTTGACGGTGAACGGAACTACGTACGTTTGGGATTTCGGTGACAATAATGGTTCGACAGATGTTCATCCGAGCAACATCTACTCAGAGCCTGGATTCTACGATGTTACCTTGATCGCTTACGATGACAAAGGATGTACAGACACGATCATGCGTCCAATTGAAATTGAGGAAGAGTGGTACATCTACGTTCCGAACGCGTTTACTCCAGATGGAGATCGATTCAACAATGACTTTAGAATCAGCACGGTCGGTATCCAAACCTTGAGCATTGCGATTTACAACCGATGGGGAGAGGCTGTTTTCACTTCGAACGAACTCGATTTTATTTGGGATGGAACCTATACAGGACTCTACGTGCCAGACGGAGTGTATACTTACAAGATTGAATTCTTGACAAATTCCGAAAGGCGCAAGACCATTGCAGGCCACGTGAATGTTCTGAGGTAACTTCTTTCAGAAACACTTAAAAACGTATTCTAAAATTTACAGTGATTTCGTTCTTCCACCATCAACTGGAACATTAATTCCGTTAATATATGAAGCGCGATCAGAAGCTAAGAAAGCGATTGCTTCCGCTACCTCATCGGGTTGAGCAATTCGCTGCATTGGCGATTGCTTTGCCATGTCGCCTAATACTTCATCTGCTGTTTTGTTCACTTTTCCTGCTTTGGATTCTGCGATGCTATTCAAACGCCCTGTATTCGTTGCACCCGGAAGAACATTGTTCACTGTGATGTTAAACTGACCCAATTCGTTCGCTAGTGTTTTGCTCCAATTGGCAACTGCTCCTCGGATCGTATTGGATACACCCAAACCGTTCAATGGTTGTTTTACGCTTGTTGAAATTACGTTGATGATTTTCCCACCACCTTTTGATTTCATTCCTGGGTACAGAGCTTGAACCAAAATGTGATTGCAAATCAAGTGTTGGTTGAAAGCAGCCAAAAACTCCGACGTTTCTGCATCGATAATTGGCCCACCTTTTGGTCCACCAGTATTATTGACAAGAATATCCGGGTTATTTCCGCTCTGAACAAACGTCTCTAACTTCGTTTTCAACTCTTGAGGATTCGTGAAATCAGCAACCAACAGTTGATGCTTTTGATTGGCAGACGAAGCAAGATTTCCCAAAGCTTCGTTAAGACGCTCCTCATTTCTCGCAACCAATACAACAGATGCACCTCTTTCAGCCATTAATTTAGCTGTTGCAAAACCTATTCCCTGTGTACTTCCACAGACTACCGCTTGTTTACCTTTCAATTCCATATTCGTTCCTCTAAGTTTAATGCAAAAATACAAGAAGAAATGACTTCTAAATCCTTATTTACGGACAATTATGCCCAGCGCCAATATTCGCACAATTAACACTTTAACCCAACTCCTCACGCCCTATTTTCGTATATTTGTTGGTTAATACTATTAAATAGACAATCTAATTTACAATTATGAAAAAAATTCTACTCATGTTTGGTGCTATCGCGCTGAGTTCAGGTTTAGCATTGGCGCAGTGTCCTCAGGGAGTTGCCTTTGCTACTGGAACGGCTCCCACCCCTGGCGCGACATCAACAATAACCACGTGTAATTTCGCGGGGGAATACAATACTGTAAACGGTGTTGTTTCTGGTGATGACTACACTGTTGCTAGCTCACTTGGAGATTACTTCACTGTTTATGATCAATCACTTACCGTCGTGGCTTTTGGACCAGGTCCATTATCGTTCACGGCTGCTTCAAGTGGTACGTTCTACACACAGGTCAACACTGATGCTGCTTGTGGTACACAAAACTCATGTCGTACGGTAACTTGGGAGAACACTTCTCCACTACCACCGTGTCCAATTGAGGCTTCTCCTTGGTTAGATGATGTAGAGTCAATTCCTGCAACGACGTCTTTGGGACCTGTCAACTGTTGGACAACTTCAGCAGCGACTGGTTATGATTGGAATGTAACAGGAACTGGTACAACTCCATCTAGTTTTACAGGAGCTTTAGCTGCGAACAGTGGAAATAACTTCTTCTACACAGAAGCATCTGGTGCAGGTGTTGGCGTAACGGCAGAATTGGTAACGCCTGAAGTTGATCTTACTGGTATGACTTTGCCACAGTTCTCATTTTACTACCACATGGTTGGTGGACAAATGGGTACATTAGACGCAGAAATTTCTGATGATGGTGGACTAACTTGGACGAACCTAACTACTCTTGCTGGACAACAACAATCTGCTCAGGCTGATGCTTTCCTTTTGAGCGAAAGCGTTTTGGTTGGTTATTCAGGTGTTGTTCAGTTCCGTTTCACAGCTACGGCAAACGGTGGATTTGAAGGAGATATCTGTATAGACGATATCGCAATTTCTGAAGCTCCTACTTGTCCAAACCCAACAAACTTAGCATTGAATGCTTCTGATTTGACAAGTGCAACCTTCTCTTGGACACCTGGATTCTCTGAAACTCAGTGGGCACTAGAATACGGAGCTCCTGGATTTACTCCTGGAACTGGAACTTCCTCATTGACAACGAATAATATCTTGGAAGTAATCACTGGATTGCCTTCAAACCAATTCTTTGAAATTTACGTTCGTGCGGCTTGTTCTCTTGGTGATACTTCAGGATATGTTGGACCACTTTCGTTCAACACGTTCAACCAAGGTTTGTTCATGGATGCGGATAACGCATGTGGGCCTGGATTCAATGATATCTCAACAACTGGTGCTTTGAATACACTTGGAGATGACGGTGAAGTTGGTACAACAATGCCATTTACATTATTATACCAAGGAACTCCTTACGCTGATATGACTATCGGTTCAAACGGAGCGCTTGTATTCGGAACAACAACTGCTCAAGTTGGATTCACGAATCAAGCAATGGCAGGTGCAGCAGACGGACTTTACCCATTCTGGGATGATTTAGGTCCTGAAAACAGCCCATCTGACGGTGTTTACTTTGAAACAATCGGTACTGCTCCAAACCAACAATTTATTGTTCAATGGAACAAGCCTCACCTAGGAGGAAACGGTCAAGCGTACATCTTCCAAGCAGTGATTGACGAAGCGTCAAATGAAATTTACTACTTGTACAATGTTGTATCTGTAGGTGATGGATTTAACGATTACGGTGGTTCGGCAACAGTTGGTGCTGCTGGTCCTAACCAAGACATCGAGCTTTCATTCAATAACCAACAGTATTTGACTGATAACTCTTGTGCTCACTTCTTCTATACTGATTGTCCAAATCCAACGAACTTCACTGCAACATATGTGAACCCTGCGGATGCAGGAATTACTTGGGATGCTGGTTTAGGTGCTGAAACTAACTGGACGATTATTTACGGACCTTGTGGTTTTGATCCAGCATTGACTGGAACTACAATCACTTCTGGAACGAACGTTGCAATTTTGTCTGGATTAACTGACATCACGTGTTACGAGGTATACATCTTAGCAGATTGTGATCCAGGAGTAACACAAAGTGTCGGAGGTTTATTTGGAACGTTCACTACGCCACCAAACTGTTCAGATGTAACAGGATTGTCTGCAGGTACTGCAGTAGATTCATTGTTTACTGCTTGGTCATGGGTTGAAAGCAGTGGTGTTGGAACTTACCCTTCTACTGGATTCAACGTACAATACGGTCCTACAGGATTCAACTTATACTCTGGAACAACAGTTGCAGCGGATAACAACTTCACAGATACTACTTTCGATGCTTCTTTCTTAGCTGGCGGTGTATACGAAGTATACGTTCAGGCTGTATGTGGAACAGATACATCTAACTTCATCGGGCCTGTGTCTTTCACAATGCCGTTGACAAATGATTCAACTTGTTTGGCTGAAACACTTCCGGTAGATGGAGTAGCTTACTCTTTCGATAACACTGGAGCGACAACTCAAGTAAATGAAATTAACGTTGCACCTCCAACAACTGGTTACAATACTACTGACGGATGGGGTGATGCTAACTTAACATTCACAACTTGGTTTACGTTTGACGCACCAGCATCTGGAAGCATCTATGTTTCTGGTACTGATGCAGGGTTCGACGGTCAAATTGCAATTTACGAAGCAACTGATTGTGCTGATTTCTCAACTTACACACTAGTAGCGGCGAATGATGATGCATTAGACTTCAGTTCTCCTGCTCCTGATTTCAGCCTTTGTGGATTGACACCAGGTAACACTTACTACTTGATGCACGATTCATGGAGTACATTTACTACAGGGGTTTACTCTATCTCTCTTCGTGAGATCGTAGTGAATTCTGGTGCAACAACAGGATTGATTGAAATCTGTACTGGAGACACAGTAAACTTGAACGACGGAATGTCTGGTCAAGATGCTGGGGGAGTTTGGTTAGAAACAATTCCAACTGCAAACTTTGCGGATCCGATCTTCCCATCGGCAGGATTGGCTTACCAAGTATTCGATTTCCAATACGTAGTAACTGACGGATGTGCTGCTGATACAGCAATTCAACAAGTTGAAATCTTCGCACCTTCAAGTGCTGGTGATGATGGTACTATTACTGTTTGTCAAAACCAACCTCTTGACCTAGTTAACGGACTTAACGGTACGGTTGATTTAGGAGGTGACTGGTATGATCCATCAAACAACCCAACTAGTTCTTCAATAACAGCTAGTGGAATCCCAGGATCGTTCAACTACGATTACATTACATCAAACGGTGTTTGTCCAGCGGACACATCGAATGTTGAAGTAATTGTATCACCTTCTTGTGATCACCTTGATGTTCAAGAGTTATACTTTGGAGATATGAGTGTATTCCCAAATCCATCTAATGGAATTGTGAACATCACGAACTTCGGTTCAGCTGAAGTATTCAGCTACGAAGTAACAGACGTAAAAGGTAGCGTAATCGGTGGTGCTTCATCAGCGATTAACGGATCAACGTCAACTGAAATCGATCTTGGAGGACTGGAAACAGGAATCTACTTGATTGAAGTTTACAACGATTCAGCTAGAAAAACGTTCCGTATTGTTCTTCAATAGGACGAACTAAAAGTTATATGAAAGCGTCCCGATAGTAATCGGGACGCTTTTTTTATGCAGATTTCTTAACTTTAGCACAAATTCAATTCCATGAGAGCACCATTCAATCTTCAGAAATGGATCGATGAAAATCGCGATCTACTCAAACCGCCAGTATCTAACAAGAATCTTTATGTTGAAGCAGGAGATTTTATTGTGATGATCGTCGGAGGACCGAATGCTCGAAAGGATTATCACTACAACGAAAGCGAAGAGTTATTCTACCAGCTCGAAGGTGAAATTACGGTTAAAGTTCAGGAAGATGGAAAAGCACGAGAAGTGAAAATCGGACCGGGCGAGATCTTTTTGCTCCCTGGAAACATTCCTCACTCGCCTATTCGTGGAGAAAATACAGTTGGATTGGTGATTGAGCGTGTTCGCAAAGGAACAGACATGATCGATGGTTTGATGTGGTTCTGTGATGAATGTAATCACCAACTGCACGAGTACAAATTCAACTTAGTTGATATCGAGCATGATTTCATTTCAAGATTCCGTTCATTCTATGCTTCTGAGGATAACAGAACATGTGACAACTGTGGACATGTGATGGAGGTTGACGAACGTTTCGTTTAGGCAGCACCTTTCATATTTCGCCTCTTTCGGATTACGATCAATACTAAGATTACACTTACGATTGATATTAATCCCATTATTATCCATGTCTTCATTAATGAAGATTTTGGAGTAATCACTGATTCATCCGTCCCAACCAAAATGGCCGATGACCAATAATACGGATGCGCGCTCGCTTCATCTACTTCACTACTTGAAAGATAATCGCGTTTCGCCTGATTCAATGACTGCGCTGGCGATTGTGTTTCACTCAAATTTCCGTAAAAACTCTTCATGATCTGAGCATTCGACTCGTGGTTAACACTCCACAAATTCATGATGGCAGATTCCGATCCTGCATTCAAAAAACCACGCGCTAAACTCATTGGGCCTTCACCTTTGAAAACTGTTCCTTTTCCGGTTTCACACGCGTTCAGAACAACCAAACTGGCGGGCAAGTCCAATTTCAACAATTCGTGCGCCTCCAATTTATGATCTACCGACTTGCTATCTGAAAACACCATCCACGCGTCATTATTCGTTCCAGAATTTGTCCCGGCATGAGTGGAAATATGCAGGATGTCGTATTGCTCGGCCTTTTTGAAGAATTGCTTCTTCGTTGCCTTCGACCCAGTCAATTCTTCACCAGAAAACAAAGAAGTCCCCGCTTCCAACTCATCTTTCGATTTTGGTAGGTAGTCATAGGATTTAGAGCTTTTGAACACAGGTGCAATTCCTAAAAAGGATTGTTTTGCCTTCTCACCTGCATCATTATGAGCAAAGAAAAAGGCGGAGGGCGCGTAATGGATTACGTGATCACGCATCAAATAATTCAACTTCTTAAATGACGTTCCCTTCTCACTCGACACCAATGCTTCGAAAGGGAAATTGTTTAGCGCTCCATCTGGCAATACAACCCAGTTTGCGCCGAGTCGCTTGGCTTTATCACCAACAAGAAGGTCGAATAGTGCCTTACCCGCTTTCGAATACGAGGATTCCGTGGATGAATTTGGTGCGTTCAGTTCAAGCATGAAGGAAACCGTCTTGTCCACTAGCTCATCCTGGGAGAACCGAGTGAATTTGAACTTACCTGGCGTCCCCATGATGGCGTACACCCATTCATCACCAACGAAATAACTTAATGCACTCGCCTTTTTCTCTTTCAATTTATTCTTCAACTGAATGTAGCTCTCTCCTTCCAATTTTGAACCCACTACTGTTCGATACGATGGAAACAGAGCTCGGATATCCTGATCCAAAAGCTGCGATTGTTTATCCAGTTCGGTGAGACGCTTCTTCAATCGAATTCGTTCCTTTCCATCTTCTGGATTGAACTCATCCAAACTTTTTATATCCGATTCGAATCGTGATCGTTGAAACTTCAAGGCATCCTGTTCTTTGAGCATTCCGCGCATCTTTGGATTCTTCTCCGCCAAATCTTTAAACCCTCGCTCCTCAGCAAGAACAATCGCCTTTGTCTGATCCATTAAAACGAAAGCTGTATCAATCCACTTCGTCTCTTTTGTTCGCTTGTATAAATCGAAAAATGTAGTCATCGCAAATTCGCCAATTCGATGAATTTCATTTGCAGTACCAAGCTTAGAGTTGAATTCAAATTGCTCTGACCGTTGAATTTCAACCCAATCAAAGTACGTCAAATAAGCATTCGCAGAGACATACAGCCACTCAAGGTTGTTCTTCTCTTTCTGATACAACTTATACGCTGTTTTCGCTTTTTGCACCAAGGCTTCACCGATTACGACATCGGCGTATAAATCAGACTTCTTTGGGTTTTTCTCAAACTCTTCAGAGTTAACCTCGTCAAGCATGGCTCCCAAACCTAATTGGTAATTGCGAAGAGCTTTGATTTCATCACTATTCGCTGACCATGAAGCACCAAGATCGACATAAGCTCTGGCCAACCCCCTGTGCTTTTCTGGGTAAAGTTCCTGTGCGAGTACAACGGCTTCAATGTAATAAGGATGGGCAAGGAACTCCCCTTCTTTAGATGCAATAACTTTTCCCATTGTAGACAACACGCCTATCTTGTAACGTTTAGCCGCGATATGATGAAAATCTGAGGTATCCGTTGATTGAATTACCCGATCTAGATTCCGAATACTTTTCTCTGCGGAGAGATATCCTTCCTCAAAATCTCCATTCTTCTGTTCAGCTTCAGCTTTACTCGAATACAGCAAACCTATGTTGAAATAATCAGTTTCGTCCAATGCTATTCCTTTGGAAAACCACTCAATGGCTACCTCCAATTTCCATGAATTCATGTATGCACGACCGATATCATTGTAGGAATTCATCAAAGCCTCCGTTTCACTATTCTCTTCGCAGACTCGTTTAAATTTCTCGAGCATGGAAATCGCGATTTCATTTTCACCTAACCGTGTGTAAATGTTTCCTAAGGGTTGATAAACGTAGCGCGCAACGAGATAATCGGAGGGTTCGCACGATTCAAATTGTCGGAGAGCAGAAAGGTAATCTTCTTTTGCCGCTAAGAAATCGCCCTGTCTTTCGTGATAGAGGTAAGCTCGATTCGTGTAAATCCAAGCTAATTTTTCAAATTCCTCATCTGTAATGGGTTCTCTCCAACGAAGATCAATCGCACGAGTCAGTTTTAGCACGGATTGTGGAATATCCCCTTGATTTCTGAGCTCTTGACTTTCATTTTTCAAAGCCGTCATCCACGACAACAGCGAGTCAGAAGCAGGTTCAGCCAATTTAATTTGGCCTCCTTTCACTTTAGAGTCCGTCGTTCCACTATTCTTAGATTGAATAGAAACAACACAGAAAATCAGTGCGAAAAGCGAAAATAGCAGCACAAGTCGTTTGCCCATGCCGCTAATTTACAGAAAATATTACTCCGCTTTTTCTAATCGTTTTAAGAGCTTATTGCGCTTTCTTTTATTGCGAATCAACAGGACAATAAGCAAGAGGATAATTAACAAGAACGATATAAACACCAATAATTCAATTGTTTATAAACAAAGAAACCAGCCTTTCGGCTGGTTCTTTCATACCTCAGGTACAATTACCTCTTGATCATTTTTTCTTCCTTCGTATGAATTTCCTTCACATCCGTTCGTGTCTGAAAACCTCCACCTTTATCTTTTGGCAAAGGATCACCACAAATAGTTTGAACTTCATTCGTTTCGATTGGTTCATTCTTGTCGAAGTAAATCACTGATTGAGCCACAGTCGCAGGACCAAATACGTAATTATTCTTCACCAAAATATCGAATTCAACCTGGTCTCGAGCAAGCTCCAAATTGGTCAAGTTAGGGTCTTTGATCGATTCAAGTCTTAAATCGTGCATTTCAAAAGTGATAACTCGCCTCGTGTGATCAATGTGATAAATGGCTCCAGCACCTGGATCATGGATTCCAGCGATACTTCCAGATTGATTCATTGAGTAGAAATCTGGGAATGTGATGCCCGAAATTGCATTTAAGTTCACCTTATCATCCAGTTGGCACTCAACACGTACGTAGCTGGTTGGTCCCGTTCCCTCATTCTGGAATTTCACTGTGTAGTGAATCTTTTTGTTTCGGTAATCACATTCATTCTGTGCATTCGAATGTTCGATCATCATGTTGGGATCGTGCGAATGAGCAACATCAGGTCGTATCATGAAGTAATCTAGACCAAGCTGATTGGTGTGCTCTTGACTAGTTCCTTTCAGGAAGTCCACGCGCATTTCTAATTGATCCTCTTCGTTTCTAAGAATTTCAACTGGAACGAGAATTGATCTTTCCTCACCCGGGTTCAAATCTCTGAAAGTGCACTCATCTCTATTCGGATCCCATCTCTCACCATTCGACATAAAATGTGGGTGATCATTTAATACGGACGTCGCGATTCGAGCGTGGGTTCCTACAGTCAACCTAATTGTTCCAGAAATTGGTCTGCCCGTTGAATTCCCGTAACTCACTATTAAATACATCACATCTCCAATTACGGCATTCCTGTAACTTTGCATGTAGATGTCAGTTCCCGTAGGAAGTACTCTTCTTGGACTTGTATTACCAATATTTGTCGTGAAAGTATAGGTTAATGGCGGCGGTCCACCTGTCCCATAATTTTCGGTTGTAATGGCCGACATCTTAACCTGTGGGAAATTTGGATTTCCCTTTGTATCGTGATGCGTATGTTGCGGCATCGACACAAAACTGAAATCATTGTCTCCACTCCACCATAAGTAGGAATAATACGCACCATTTTGACTAGGCGTTAAAGGTGCGACCTCATACTCGTTTTGTCCACCGCCCAGATGGGCATGGCTAATTGTGTTCGGATCATTAGGAGTTGTTGTTTGCGAACAAACTAATCCTGAGAACGTCAAAAATACAGCGCTTGTTGCTGCAACTAAACTAAATCGTTTCATAATGTTTTTTGAAATTTGGTTATGTTTCGCGAAGATAACATAACCAAAGAATGCGATTGTTTTCAGATCGATGAAATTTTTATACCTTCGATTCGTTTGAATTTAACGCTTAATACTTACTTAAAGTGCTGCAAATACTACGTATATCAGATTATAACGTTGTTGAATACCTCAAGGAAGGAGGCCGCAAAGAATCGCGAGCAATTCAACAATTACTCGATCAAAATCGATCGAAGATCTCGTCGTACGTCCTAAAAAACAGTGGGAATTCCTCAGATGCAGAGACAATTCTCGTTGAAGGTGTTACTGAATTAGTTTTCAATGTGCGTAAAGGAAAATTTCGTGGAGATAGCAGCTTGAGCACTTATCTTTTCGCCATTTGCCGAAGTCTTTGGCTAAAATCTTTGAAGAAAAATAAGCGCTATACGGATGATGATGGCATTATTCTGATGGAGGATTCGGCAGATTCCCCACTCCAACAATTCAATGAGCAGCAAATCAAATCAGAAGTTTCGTATTTGCTTTCAAGCGTGGGTGAAGCGTGTAAAAAAGTGCTTGAAATGTGGGCACAGCATTATTCAATGAGTGATATTTCTGTTCAGTTGGGATACAAAAACTCCCAAATTGCGATGAACAAAAAGAATCGCTGCTTGACAAAGTTGAAGGATATCGTGAAGGATAGTGCTTCTCACAGAGAACTATTATTGAGTTATTTAAATTGAATCAGATGGACGAACGTACAGCAAAAATAGACGCTTACCTCTCCGATTCAATGTCATCGGAAGAGAAAAAAGCCTTCGAGCAACAACTCGAAACTGATGTCGAATTGAAAACAGAAGTTGAACTGCAGCGAAAAACATTCGCCTTGCTAGAAGCTGCCGCATACATTGAAACCAAGGATAAGATTCATGCAATGAACGAGAAGAAATCGGGCGGATCATTTGGTGGAACCTTACTAAAAGTAGCAGCCGTCCTATTGGTGCTAATCGTTCCTTCTTACTTCATTCTGAACAATCAATTCAATGATCAGCATCTCTTCGCGGACTATTCTGAGCCTTATCCAGATCGCGTCACGACTATGGGGGTTTCAGATCAAGACTATGTTACCGAAGCGATGTCAGCGTATAACAAAGAAAAATATGATGAAGCGGCAAAACTGCTTAAAAAAGCTCGGCTGAGTGGAACAGAATATGACTTGCTTGTTCTATATGAGGCTGTTTCATTGACAAATTCTGATCAAGCTAAGAAGGCCATTGAACTTCTGGAAATCGAAATGAAAAATGAATCATCCAATTTTGTCTCACTTGAATGGCAATTGATTCTTTCTTTACTGGCAAATGACCAAGGAGATGAGGCGGAAGCTCAACTCGAGAAATTCCTAAAACACAACGACGGCTATCAGCAGGAAAAAGCTGAAGCACTTCAGAAAGATTTAAATAGAATTTGGAGATAATTATCTCAGTAGATTCACGTGCCCAACATGAACAGACTCCTCACCTTCTAAATCAGTGATTGTCGCTTTCCATGTATAGGTCCCATCTTGACAGTAAACACCATTGTACTTCCCGTCCCAAGTGTCTTCCAAGCCTTGAATTGTATGAATTAACTCACCCCAACGGTTAAATATCTGCATTTCAAAATACGCGATATTCCCTCCTTGAGCAAAGAATAAATCATTGACATTTAGCGGATCATCTCCAGGTGTAAATGTATTCGGAACATATAAAATTGGATCGAAGTAGATGTTCACCGTATCCGCAGAAATACATCCGTTGATATCAGTGTATGTCACTTTGTATGTGTAATTCTGATCAGGATTGGCAATCGGATCTGTACACACGATACAACTCAAATATTCACTCGGTGACCAAACATACGTCCCTGGAGTGCTGCTTGTCGCGCCAAGTTGGATATTATCTCCAAGGAAGGCATACACATCAGGAACGGTTTGAATAAACGCAAGCGGGAACAAGTCGACAACCACAGAATCTGTCGCAGAACAACCGTATTCATCTACTCCCGTTACATAATAAGTTGTTGAGTTTGATGGAGAAGCAATTACCTGTGAAATGGTCGGATCGTTCAAGGATCCTGCAGGCGTCCAATAATAATTGACTCCACCCTGCGCCCATAAAGTTGCTAATTGACCTGGACAAATAGTCGTGTCATTTCCAGCCACAACATTAGGAGAAATAATACTTGCGAACATACTATCTTGTGCCGCACCACATGCATTGAAGAAATCACAATAATAATACATATCTGTTGTCGGAGAAATCGTGACATCTGGCCCTGTAATTGGCGTTATCGTTGGATGAGGATCCCATGCATAAGTGTCACCTCCAGAAACTGAAATATCCAAAGACGTTCCTTCGCAGAGGAAAACACTATCGGGCATGACAGGAATTGGCGGCGTGAAATAAACATCAATATCCACTGTTTCTGTCAAAATACAATTGTTCGATGTTGTAATCGTCACTGTATAACTCACAGAATTTGTCGGTGTACTCGTAGGTGTCGGGCTCGTTGGGTCGTTCAGATAGGTCGGAGGACTCCAGACGTAATCTACTCCACCTGTAGCAAAGAGATCAACGTCGTTACCGATACAGATACTGGTGTCATTGGACACCGTCGCACTTCCCAGAAAGACTTCCAGCGTTACGTTCACCGTATCAATTCCACAAGTATCAGAAATTATTACTTGAAAAGTTGTTGTTTGATCAATTGTTGCCGTTGGATTGAAAATGTTTGGATCATCCAAAAATTGAGCTGGCGACCATTCGTAAACGGTTCCTCCGAACGCTTCAAATTGGAAGGGTTCACCCGGACATATTGGTCCTGGAGGCTGAACTACTCCTCCTTGGAAATCTCCAATTTCCACGGTGAACTCAGTTGAATCAGGTGAGAAACATCCGTTTGTATCAGAAACAACCAATGTCACGGTGTATGTTCCTGGTCCTGAATAAAAATGAACTGGGTTGATATCGATTGAAGTTGTGTTGTCACCGAAATCCCAGAAAAATGCGTTCCCATTGGCACTATTATTATTGAAAATAACGGGATCGGGAAGACAAACGAGTGGATTCGGATTTGAAACAACAGCGTCAATCGTACTTAACTCGAATTTGAATGCCGCCAGGTTACAATTGGTGCTTGGATTTGATGGTGCCCAAACTCCGGGTGTAGTCGTGAAACCATTCGTTGCAGCCCCACATGAACCACATACCGCATGGTAAATTCGTCCTGATTTATCAAAACGACTTGTTCCACCGTCAACGTGATTGTTACTACTCACAACACCACCCATGTACGTTCCATATTTCAGGTTCGTTGCATCTTGATCGAGCACGGCGATGTAAAAATTACTACCATTCGTCGTTGCCTGAAATGCTGCATTTGGCGGAGTTAAGGTAACGGGGAAACCATTACTCGTTGAGTTCGTCGATTGAGATCCAGCGATCGTGTTGAGGTATCCTCCCCAGCCTGATAAATAAATGTCGTAGCAATCTGAAATTAAAAATGCTGTTGGTGAAATTTCCACGTGACCCGTTCCGGCACCAATCATGGTTGTCCAGTCAATTGTCATCAAATCCGTGTTGTACTTTCGAATGTATTGTCCTGAATTCGCATTTCCATAACAACCTGGCGTGATCGCCCAAGCAGTTTCAGTTTGCCCCAAAACATACACTTTATCATCAATATCAAGTTGAACGAAATACGCTTGATCGTATTCATTCAGTCCCATGTAGGTTCCAGAAATCATGCTTCCAGTTCCTCCATTGAGTCGAGCTAAGTAACCATCAGAAACGCCACCATCATACGCTAAATCAAAACCAGTTGGGAATGCCATGTTTGGAGAGGCTGTGCCTCCTGCCACGTATACATCTCCAGTACTTGATAATTGTAATGAGTTACCTGTATCATCTCCAGCACCTCCTAAATACGTCGACCAGAGCATTGTGCTTAAATTCGCGTTGAGCTTGAATACCACTGCGTCTTGAGCACCTGAAAGTGCAGGTTGAGATCCAGCCACAATTGGGAAATCTGGTGACAAAGTATGTGAAGCGACATACACATTGTTGGCACCATCTAATACAATATCTCCTCTAAACTGATCGCCGTAATTGTAGCGAAGTGAGGAAGTGTTCAACCCATCTGTTCCTGTTCCACCGACATATGTCGAAGCAATCAAGTTCGAGCCGTTGGCACTCAATCGAGCGACATACAAATCCGATCCACCTGTAAACCCAAGGTTGTTCGTTTCAGTATTTGGGATAATTGGACCACCATTGTATGTGTTATCAAATGGAGATCCTGCCATTGGAAAATCTGTAGAAGATGTCAGACCAAAGATGTATAATTCACCCGATGCTGAACTCACAATACTGTTTGGAGTTTCAGAACCTGAACCACCGATGTATGTCGAGTAAAGCAAATTGGTTCCCGTCGTATTGAATTTGGAAATCCCCAAGTCAATGGTTCCTCCATTAAATATTCCATCGTAAGCTCCATTCAAAATTGGATAACCCGTTCCGAACACAACTCCACCTCCGAAGAGATTACCCGCAGCATC
This sequence comes from Crocinitomicaceae bacterium, assembly GCA_029252405.1. GTDB lineage: Bacteria > Bacteroidota > Bacteroidia > Flavobacteriales_D > Crocinitomicaceae > UBA4466. The sequence goes on along the minus strand of JAQXBM010000087.1, from coordinate 18,469 downwards.
TGGCGCTGCTGTGAATCCCCAATTATCCGCTGTCGAACCTGTAAAGCTCGAAAATGTCAAATCTGGATCAATGACTAACTTCTTTGAAGCATCATACCCTTCGGGGAAAATGAATTTCACAGTCTCACCATCAAGCTCAAATTCAACTTCAACAGATTTCTTACCGTAATCACCAACAACCCAAGCAACAGGTTTCTTTTCTACAATTTCTCCAAAGCGATTCTGAATGCGCAGATTTCCATCTTCATCAATCTTAATTCCGTACTGTCCAGAATATGTGAAAGCAATTTGATCGGCATCCACTCCTGGCTGAACAATCAACGAATATTTCAATTGACCTTCTTTCCCAAGCATCTCAAGATCGATCCCAGAATAGAAATCTTTCAGAAGAAGGTGATTGTAACTATGCAATTTGCTCTTCCATTTTGAGCGATCGTTACCGATGAAATAGTTGCGATAGAAATACGAAGAATCAACTAGCTCAGTTTGTCCTTGCCAGTTGGATCCTATAAATTTTGATTGAATGTTGTGAAATTGGATGGAATCTGATTCATCTTCGTGATGGTCTGATCCTTCGTGATCATGATCGTGATCGTGCGACATTATTTGCTTGCCGTCGTGCAAGAAGAAAGTGAAACCATCTTTTTCGATGTACATGTCCCCCTCGTTGAGATCAATTTTATACAAAATTCGATTGTCCCATTGTCCAGCATTCGGATGCATCCAGATATCTTGCCCCCAAGCAAAGCTGCTTAAGAACGACATCAGAAAACACGTGATTACCAGATTCTTCATGAACATGAAAATTACTATAAAAAAGCGAGACGCTTGAACCATTCCATCAATAAGAACGTCCAAAGACTCAACCGCTTACTCCTAAATCGCTTAATTCAACGATTGGTTGCCTCTTTTAAGACAAAAACTAAGCCAAAAATAATCGTTCTACGTACAATTAATAGTGTAAATTTGTCGCGTATTTAAGCGTACTTGCCATGAGTGATCCGATAAAACACGAGTGTGGAATAGCACTCCTTCGATTAAAAAAACCTCTTCAATACTATGTAGACAAGTATGGGTCTGCGTTTTACGGTCTGAACAAACTGCACCTTTTGATGGAAAAACAACACAATCGTGGTCAAGATGGCGCGGGTGTTGCTAACATCAAATTGGACATGAATCCTGGAGACAGATATATTTCAAGGTATCGTTCAACAGACAGCAAACCGATTCAAGATATTTTCGATAAAATCAACGGGCGTTTCAAAGATATTGCCGAAGAGCATCCTGATAAAATCAACGATGTTGAATATTTGAAGAAAAATGCTGGATTTACAGGAGAACTCTTTTTAGGCCACTTGCGCTACGGTACATTCGGAAGAAATTCTATTGAAAGCTGTCACCCATTCTTAAGACAAAACAACTGGATCACTAGAAATTTAGTGGTTGCTGGAAACTTCAACTTGACGAATGTCGACGAGTTATTTGATGTTTTATTGAACATTGGGCAGCACCCAAAAGAGAAATCTGATACTGTTACTGTTCTTGAGAAAATTGGACATTTCTTAGATGTTGAGAACGAAGAGAAATACAATCAACTCAAGTCTCAGGGGTATGATAATCCTTCAATTTACAAGCGAATTGGAGAAACTCTCGATGTTGAAGGTATTTTAAAAAATGCCTCGGCAGATTGGGATGGTGGATACGCAATGGCTGGATTATTTGGCCATGGTGATGCATTTGTATTGCGCGATCCAGCCGGTGTTCGTCCAGCTTTCTGGTACGAAGATGACGAAGTTTGTGTCGTTACTTCTGAACGTCCAGTGATTCAAACGGCTTTCAACCTGAAGCCTGAACAAATTCAAGAATTGAAGCCCGGACATGCCTTGATCGTTCGTAAAAATGGAGATGTAACGGAGACTTTAATCAACGAACCAACAACGCCTGCAAAATGTTCATTCGAACGTATCTATTTCTCTCGTGGAAACGATGCAGGAATTTATGAAGAGCGCAAGCAGCTTGGAAAGAATATCGTTCCGCAAATTCTCGAATCAATCGATTACGACTTCGATAATTCAGTATTCTCTTTTATTCCAAACACTGCAGAAGTATCGTTTTATGGAATGATGAAAGGTTTGGAGGATCATCTGAACGAAGAAAAAATTAAAGACATTATCGCCCTTGGAGAAAAACCAAATCCAGAGGCCATTCGCGAAATCCTTCTGAAACGTGCTCGATTAGAGAAAATCGCGATCAAGGATGCGAAATTGAGAACATTCATCACACAAGATGATTCACGCGACGACCTAGTTGCGCACATTTACGATATTACCTACGGTAGTGTGAACCGAGACACGGATAACTTGGTTGTTATTGACGACAGCATTGTTCGAGGAACGACATTGAAGCAATCAATTTTGAGAATTCTGGACCGTTTGGATCCAAAAAAGATCGTAGTTGTATCTTCGGCACCGCAAATCCGTTACCCAGATTGCTATGGAATCGACATGGCGAAAATGGGCGATTTCATTGCTTTCGAAGCAGCTGTTGCTCTGTTGAAAGAACGCGGAATGGAAAACGTGATTGAAGAAGTGTACAAAGATTGCTTGGAGCAAACGAAGCTTCCACGAGTTCAACAAAAAAATGCAGTTCGCAAGATTTACTCAGCCTTCTCACCTGTTGAGATTTCAGCAAAAATCAGCGAGATGTTAACGCCACCAAGCATCAGCACGGAGGTCGAAATCATTTACCAAACAATTGAAAACTTGCACGCGGCTTGCCCAAATAACACCGGAGATTGGTATTTTACAGGAAATTACCCAACTCCAGGTGGAAATAAAGTAGTGAACAAAGCATTTATCAACTGGAAAGAAGGTAAAAACGAACGCGCTTACTAAGCAAATATGAAAGGCCGCACCGCTGTTGTTCTTTATGTACTCAGTGCATACGTAATACTCCAATTCATTTGGTGGGGCTACCACATTATTGATTTAACACAAGCCGTCGAAGGAAAAACGGGAGTCGTCAACAATCGTGTGACCATGATTCTTGGTGAGGGAGCTGTTTTCCTCTTGATTTTAGTCGCAGGGATCTGGTACGTTCGACGATCAATAATCAGAGACATCAAGCTTTCGGAGCGCCAAAGCAATTTTCTTCTTTCAGTAACGCATGAATTGAAAACACCACTCGCGTCTAACAAACTCTACCTTCAGACGATTGTAAAACGAGAATTAGAAAAGGAACAGCGCGATCAATTGTTGATCAAAGCAATTGAAGAAAACGATCGATTGGAGCGCATGATTGACAATATCCTGAACGCTTCACGACTCGAAAACAAAGCATTACAAGTTACCAAAGAAACGTTTGAGTTCAATTCCTTGGCAACATCATCCATCGAGCGATTCAAGCAATTGTCTCCTAACGCTGATTTTAAGCTGGAAATGAAGGAGAACACACTGATCAAAGGAGATCGTTTATTGATCGAAACCATACTGAACAACCTCATCGAAAACGCGCTGAAATATGCAGGAAACTCTGCCGAAATCATCATTTTTAGCAGCAACGGAGGATTTGGAGTAAAAGACAATGGTCCAGGAGTTCCATCCAAGGATCAAACAGAAATATTTAAGAAATTCTACCGCTCAGGTAGCGAAGACACGCGCACTCAAAAAGGATCAGGCCTTGGCTTGTACATCGTCTCGAAATTGGTCTATCTCCATGGAGGAACGATCAACTATTCAGAGAATAATCCTAAAGGTGCATGCTTCACAATCGCATTAAATCATGACTAAAAAGATTGGACTTATCATTCTCGATGGCTGGGGCATTGGCGACAAATCCGAATCAGATGCAATCTACAACGCTCGCACTCCATTTATGGATCAATTGATGGCAAAATACCCATCGGCTGAATTGCTCACTAGCGGAGAAAATGTTGGATTGCCAGATGGTCAGATGGGTAATTCAGAAGTTGGACACTTGAACATTGGGGCAGGTCGAATTGTGTATCAAGAATTGACACGCATCAACAAGTCGATTCGTGATGGTGAGTTCTTTGAAAACCCTGTTTTGAAAGAGGCGTTTCAGCGTGCAAAAGACAGTGGAAAATCGATTCACTTCATGGGATTAGTATCCAACGGAGGCGTTCACAGTTCGCAAGAACACTTGCACGCTTTGTGCAAAATGGCAGTGGAATACAATCTTCAAAATGCCTTCATTCATGCCTTTACAGACGGTCGTGATTGTGACCCGAAAAGTGGAATCCATTTCATTGACACACTTCAAAAAGAAATTGAAAACACACCCGTTCAAATCGCTTCAGTAATAGGACGATACTTCGCCATGGATCGCGATAATCGCTGGGCAAGAATCAAAAAAGCGTACGATTTAATGGTCCACAGAACTGGATCAGAATTTGAAAGTGCTTCAGATGCGATTCAATCTTCCTATTCAAATGATATCACGGACGAATTCATCGAACCAAGTGTTATCAAAACTATTGGAGAAAAGTCAGGGGCAATTGAAGATGGCGACATCGTTGTTTCCTTCAACTTTAGAACAGATCGACCGCGCGAAATATCTATCGCTTTAACGCAAAAAGATTTTGAAGCGGAGGAAATGAAAAAGTTGAATCTCGCGTATTACACGATGACAAATTACGACAGAACATTCGAAAACGTCAACGTAATTTTCGAGAAAGACAATCTTTCAAATACACTCGGAGAAGTCCTTTCGGAGAATAAATTGTCTCAAGTTCGAATCGCTGAAACGGAAAAATATCCACACGTGACATTTTTCTTTAGTGGAGGTCGCGAAAAAGAATTTGATAGTGAAAATCGAATTTTAGTGAACTCACCGAAGGTGGCAACATACGATTTGCAGCCAGAAATGAGCGCACCTGAAGTTCGAGATCGTATCACGAATAACATCCGGAATGAACAACCTGATTTTATCTGTTTGAACTTTGCCAATCCTGATATGGTTGGACATACAGGTGTGTATGCAGCGATTGTAACAGCTGTTGAAACAATCGATCGTTGCTTAAAAGATGTCGTGCACTGTGGAGAAGAATTTGGGTACGAATTTATCGTGATTGCCGACCATGGAAACGCTGACTATGCTGTTAATCCAGATGGAAGTCCGAATACTGCGCACTCACTTAACCCTGTTCCGGTAGTGTTAGTCACTGAAGACAAAGTAACACTCAAGAGCGGAATTCTAGCAGACGTCGCACCAACTATTTTAAGTCGATTGGGTGTTAATCAACCCGAAGAAATGACTGGAAAGTCACTTGTGTCAGCATAAAAAAACACAGTCAACACAGGCTTTGCGCCTTGGGTTTTTTGCAGTTTATTTCCTACCAGGAAGAAAAAATTGTGTTCTACTTCAGCAAATTCGTCATACTGCAACGCTTAGCGAAAATTCCACCCAACTCTGAAATAGCAACGCGCTCCTGCTCCATCGTATCGCGATCGCGAATAGTTACCGTATTATCTTCCAACGTCTGATGATCGACCATCACACAGAAAGGAGTTCCCATTGCATCCTGAATTCTGTAACGACGTCCTGCTGCACCCTTTTCATCATAAATACAATTGAAATCAAACTTCAAATCATTCATGATTTCACGCGCTTTATCTGGCAACCCATCTTTCTTCGTCAAAGGCATGATTGCCACTTTATACGGGGCGAGTGATGCAGGCAAAGCCAATACAACACGTTCGGAATTGTTTTCCAACTTTTCCTCTTTGTACGCCGAACTCAAAATAGCCAAGAACATTCTATCTAATCCGATTGATGTCTCCACAACAAAGGGAGTGTAGCTTTCATTCAACTCCGGGTCGAAGTATTGCAATTTCTTTCCTGAAAGCGCTTCGTGCTGCTTCAAATCGAAGTCTGTGCGAGAGTGAACTCCTTCCAGCTCCTTGAATCCCATTGGGAAATTGAATTCTATATCAGATGCTGCGTTTGCGTAGTGTGCCAATTTAATGTGATCGTGAAAACGGTAATTCTCCTCAGCAATTCCCAAGGCTTGGTGCCACTTGATGCGCGCATTTTTCCAGTAGTCGTACCACTTCATTTCTTCACCAGGACGAACGAAGAATTGCATCTCCATTTGTTCGAACTCACGCATACGGAAGATAAACTGACGAGCCACAATCTCGTTTCTGAAGGCTTTACCAATCTGAGCGATTCCAAATGGAATCTTCATACGACCCGTTTTCTGAACATTCAAGAAGTTCACAAAAATACCTTGCGCCGTTTCTGGTCGAAGGTAAATAGTCGAAGCATCACCTGCAACAGATCCCAACTCAGTAGAGAACATCAAGTTAAACTGGCGAACTTCCGTCCAGTTCTTTGTTCCTGAGATTGGACAAACGATTCCTAAATCTAAAATGAGATCACGAACTCCCTCCAAATCATTTTCACCTAAAGTCGCACGCATGCGATCTTCGATGTCAGTTATCTTTGTAACATTTCGAAGTACATTCGGATTCGTTTTTCTGAATTCTTCTTCGTTGAAATCGTCACCAAAACGCTTCAATCCTTTTGCAACTTCCTTATCGATTTTCTTGCGAATCTTCTCGATTGCATCTTCAATCAAAACATCCGCGCGGTAGCGTTTCTTCGAATCTTTATTATCAATCAATGGATCGTTAAATGCATCAACGTGACCTGAAGCCTTCCAAGTTGAAGGGTGCATGAAAATCGCAGAATCCAATCCAACGATGTTTTCGTGCATTTGCACCATCGATTTCCACCAATACGATTTGATGTTGTTTTTCAACTCAGCTCCCAATTGACCGTAATCATATGTCGCCGAAAGCCCATCGTAAATCTCTGATGATTGAAACACAAAACCATATTCCTTCGCATGAGAAATAATACTCTTCAGATTGTCTTCTTTTTGTTGCATCTCGCAAAGATAATTGAACTATTGAAATTCGCTTTGGCAATCAGAAGGTAAATTACTCTGAATTATATGTAAGAATTTCGAATTCAACGAAAACAACGTACCTTTGCGGTCACATGGCCAAAATACGCGACATAGAATTAGGTGATTTCCCACTCCTCTTAGCTCCAATGGAGGATGTAAGTGATCCACCCTTTCGTGCACTTTGCAAAAAGCACGGAGCTGATTTGATGTACACCGAGTTCATCTCATCGGAAGGATTGATTCGCGATGCCGTAAAAAGTGTTTCCAAACTCGATATTTACGAGTATGAGCGCCCAATTGGGATTCAAATTTTCGGTTATGATATCGAGAGCATGAAACTCGCTACAGAAATCACAGAACGTACAAACCCAGATATCATTGATATCAACTACGGTTGTCCAGTTAAGAAAGTAGCGTGCAAAGGTGCTGGAGCTGGAATCCTTCAGGACATTCCGAAAATGGTGAAAATGACTTCCGAAATTGTGAAGTCAACTAAACTTCCCGTTACCGTAAAAACACGATTGGGTTGGGATGACAATACAAAGTACATTGTTGAAGTAGCCGAGCGCTTGCAAGATGTGGGAATTGAAGCGATTTCAATTCACGGAAGAACACGTAAGCAAATGTATAAAGGCGAGGCTGATTGGTCTTTGATTGCCGCCGTAAAGGAAAATCCACGGATGAAAATTCCCGTTTTTGGAAATGGTGATATCAACACACCCGAAAAAGCAGTGCTCTACAAAGAACGCTACGGAGTTGATGGATTAATGATCGGTCGCGCAAGTATTGGTTACCCTTGGATCTTCAATGAAATCAAGCACTTCCAAAAGACAGGGACTCACCTAGAAAAACCATCCGTTACTGATCGCGTTGAAGCAGCCATGCAACACCTCAACATGAGTATCGATTGGAAGGGTGAAACATTGGGAATTGCCGAAATGAAGCGTCACTATACGAATTACTTCAAAGGAATTTCCCACTTTAAAGATTACCGAATCAAATTGGTGACTTCTTTCGATTTGCAAGAAATCAAGGACACTCTTAACTACATCGGAGAAAACGCGGAGAATTTCGAATTCGCGCTTTAGAATAAAAAAACGAGCGAGTATCTTTCAACCCGCCCGTAAATCAGAATCAAATTTGTCATTCCTTTTCTGATCGATAACAATCGATCATCACAGCCAATAATTCATCAATCAAGTAAATGATCTCTTCAACCTCCTGTTGTTCATAGGAAGTGTAAGTTCCACTCTCAAGTTGACTTTGGAAAATGAATAATTGTCTAAATAGTAGCTCCGAAACTTGATTCTCGTCTAACGCTGTTGTTTGAAATGTTTTCATAGTACTTGTTTTTAGGCAATCGTCACAATAGACTTTTCAATCATGCAAGGTCTGCGAAGCAGTTCATCTAACCATGTCAGGGATGAAAAGTCTATTGTAGATTTGCCGATCAAAACCAAGCACTAAGAAAACATGAAGAATAAGTGGAGATCTAGCTATGGAGCTATTCATTTCAAATTTGTCAACACAGTAAAGCATCTTGTAGACTATCGGTCAAAGCCAAGCACGATGAAAACTTGAAGAAACGGATACTAGTGAACGAGTTTATTCGATTGTGAGCCTCAAAAAGAAATCAGGCGGATTTTCGCTTTTCCAATTGCTCCAAAGACCAAGAAATTGATCCTTCAAGGTTGTTAAATAACTTAGTTGGTTTCTCAGGTTGGTTAATTGTTAAGTAGAAATTCGCAATGAGCTTATGCGCCATTCCACGAATCACCATTGAATCAGAAATTGACGTAACTTCAGTTGGTCGATTCGCTCCCCATTCCCTGGCATCTGGATCAATATCCGCGGATGACATAAACTTAATGATATTACAAAAGTCGACATCCTTACCCTCATAAAAATCAATAACAGCAGACCGAAGCCCTTTAGCCGCGGATAAAGTCATCTTCGTATATGGAGGAACGTGCGTATAATTAATCTTGTAATCGAAAATATAAAGCGTTATACCTTCAACAACTGACTCAAAGAGCAGTTCAGATTCAAAAAGCTTTAAAAAGTCCTTGTCTAAGTTCACTTAAGATTAAGTATCTTTGAGACGCCAAAATAAGAAAAACATGCGTACCTATCAAAGTTATATCCTCGGTCAATGGACTGAAGGGAAAGGAGTTGAAACTTCATTGTACAATGCCATCAATGGCGAAGAAATTGGTTCTGTTTCCAGCGAAGGATTCAACTACGCCGATATTCTAGAGTACGGCCGTAAGACGGGAGGTCGACCACTTCGCAAAATGACTTTCCAAGAGAGAGGACGCATGATCAAAGCGCTTGCCCTTCACCTTTTGACAAAAAAGAAATATTATTACGAAGTAAGTGCTTGGACGGGAGCAACCAAAATCGATTCATGGATTGACATCGAAGGAGGAATTGGAAACTTATTTGCCAATGCCTCATTACGTAAACAATTTCCAGACTTGCCTTACTACGTAGATGGTGCAGCTGCTCCACTTTCAAAAGAAGGAACGTTCATTGGACACCATATCATGGTGCCAAAACAAGGAATCGCTGTTCATATCAACGCATTTAACTTCCCTATTTGGGGAATGCTAGAAAAAATTGCTGTGAACTTAATGGCCGGTGTGCCAACCGTGGTTAAACCTTCGGAATATACATGTTTCTTAACCGAAGTAATGGTGCGTAACATCATCGAATCGAAAATATTGCCAGAAGGTGCATTGCAACTCGTTTGTGGATTGGGTCGAGGAATCATTGATCATGTTCAAAGTGAAGACACAGTAACATTTACTGGTTCGGCATCAACAGGAAAAATCTTAAAATCTTTGCCTCAAATTGTTGACAACAGCGTTTCTTTCAACTTGGAAGCAGACTCGTTGAATGCGACAATTTTGGGTGAGCACGCCAAACCGGGAACTGCTGAATTCGATTTATTCATCAAGGAAGCGACGAAGGAAATTACCGTAAAAGCAGGACAGAAATGTACCGCTATTCGTAGAATCATTGTTCCAGAAAATTTGGTTGGAGATGTTCAAAAAGGAATCTCAGATCGCTTGGCTCGAACAGTAATCGGTGATCCAAGTGAAGAAGGAGTTCGCATGGGTGCTTTGGCGACTAGAACACAGGTAGATAGAGTTCGCGAAAGTGTTGAATTATTAGCTGGTTCCCAAGAGATTGTTTATGGAGACATGGACAATTTCGAAATAAAAGGTGGAAACAAAGAAAAAGGGGCGTTCTTCTCTCCTGTTCTTTTCTACAACGATGATCCATTCACAAAAACAGACGTTCACGAAGTGGAGGCATTTGGTCCAGTTTCGACAATCATGCCTTATAAAAGTATGGATGATGCCATTGAATTGGCACGAATGGGTAAAGGATCATTGGTTTCGTCAATTGTAACTCCAAACGATCAGGAAGCAAGAGAATACGTGGTAGGTGCAGCAAGTATGCATGGTCGTATCTTGGTCTTGAACGAAGCATGTGCTAAAGAAAGTACAGGTCACGGTTCTCCAATGCCATTGTTAACACATGGTGGACCAGGTCGAGCTGGTGGTGGAGAAGAAATGGGTGGTAAACGTGGAATTTTGCACTACTTGCAACGTACCTCAATTCAAGGTCACCCAACAACAATTACAAAAATTACACAGCAGTTCCAAGTTGGAGCAGCTCAACCAGAGGCCAATCCTCATGTTTTCAGACAATACTTTGAAGATTTGGTAATTGGCGATACTGTGTTCACACACAAGCACACTGTGACTGATGCTGACATTGTGAATTTCGCGAATGTCTCAGGAGATAATTTCTATGCTCACATGGACGCGACTTCTCTTGATGGAACGATTTTCGAACAGCGAGTAGCTCACGGTTACTTCATCCTATCAAAGGCTGCTGGGTTATTTGTTGATCCGAAGAAAGGTCCAGTTCTGTTGAACTATGGAGTTGAAGAAGCTCGATTCGTAAAACCAGTTTATCCTGGTGCAACAATCGGTGTTCGATTCACTGTGAAGGAAAAAATTGATCAAGAAAAACGCTCAGAAGACGACATTGCAAAAGGAATTGTGAAGTTCCTTGTGGACGTTTACGACGAAACCGGCGAAACAGTAGCGCTAGCAACGATTCTTACGATGGTGAAAAAAATTGATCAGTCAAGTTAATTGACTGATCACACGTTCTATTTCTTTTTCTTAGCTCCGAATAAGTAATTGATTCCAAAATCAAAGTCTATAGACGTGTTTTTGAGACCATTTGCGTTGATTTCTTTCAAACCGTGCTCATAGAGCAAGTCGAAACCGAACGACCATCTTTTTCCGATTGCAAAATCTATTCCGCCTCCGTAAACAAGTCCGAAGTCTGTTTTGCTGAAATTATCGAAAAACTCGTTCGCCACTGGTATCTCTATTCCACTCGGATCGGTGTAGAACGTTCTATTCTCGGTTAAAAAAGCAATGTAAGGACCGAAGTTGAAATCGAATTTAATTCGGTTTCCGAAACCAACTCGAAAGAAAGCTGGAATATCGAAGTAATCAAGGTGCTGGCTGACATTTTGTGTCGTTGTCGTTATTCCATCAGCAGCCAAGACTTCAAGGTCGTTAATTGTCCATCCTTTATTTTCAAAATCGAAATCTGTCTTAATGGCAAGAAAACGATTAAAATGATAGGTTAAGGTTGCTCCATAGAGACTTCCGAATCTTCGAATCGAACTCAACGAATCTGCAAGCCCGGCAACGTTTGTGATATTCACGCCTCCATTGACTCCGATTTCCCAATTATAATGATTGAATGTCCCTTGTGAACCATCCGGTTCTGTTGTTTCGCTTTGAGCAAATGTTAAAAAAGGAACGATTAAAAGGCCTAGTAAAATTGTTTTCATATTGTTTGATTCAGTTTTGTCGAAACTATCTCAACAATTATACCAATTTAAACCACTTGAAAGTCGGTTCACACCTCGAATCGCCTAATTTTTGATCATCGTAAGACGAATTACAAAAACTGCCAGTTTGAAATCATCTCTTGTTGATAAAATTTATCCCGATTTAATGGCAACCGTGCAGCAATATTAGACGTATTATATGTACATTTAAGCCTATGCTAATGATGAAAATAACACTACTCGCTTCGGGTTTGCTACTCGCTTTTGCTAGTTTTGGTCAAAATAAAAACGTTGGAATCAACACGAACACGCCCGATCCATCGGCTGTTCTGCACCTTGAATCAGACGATCAAGGACTGCTTGTTCCCCGCTTGACAACACTAGAACGAGATGCAATCGCCGCTCCAGCCGTCGGATTAATTATCTATCATACGGATGAACTTCAAGAAGAAATTTGGAATGGAACCTGCTGGGTGCCAACCTATTTAGAAGATTGTGATGACTGTGAAGTCGATATTGCTTTCCAACAAGCGACTTACAACATTGACCGAATGACAACGATGTCCATTTCGGCTCCAGTGACAATCACTCAATCAACACCTGGTGGAACAACTCTTCCTGTTGATTTAACGGTAGTTCATACGTTCACAGAAGAAACGGATGTTGTGTTGAGCCAATATTCAGTTACAGGTACAACGACAATCAACGTAGATATCCAAACGAACGTCTTTGAGCGCGGTGGTGATCACTTTGTAACCATCTTCGCGAATTGTGGAGATCGCATTGTTGCAAAAACATTAACGATCAATGTTGCCATGTGCGACTTGGTTGATATCATAACGGATCAAACGAACTACGATCTCTCAGCAAACGGAATTACAGGAAACAATTGTGTAGTTGTTACCATTGAAGAAAACGTTTCGATTCGCTCTGCTGATGCTACAATTCCTGCATTCACAACAGGAGCGATCAACCCAGCATGTAAAATGGGAATCATTCACAGAGGATTGGTTTTCGGTCGTGGTGGAAGTGCTCCAATTCAAATGACAGTGAATGGACAAGATGGTGGAGACGCCATGATCCTTGGTTGCGATACTGAATTTAGAAACACAGGAATGATTTATGCTGGTGGAGGCGCGGGCTTAACAGTCGGGATTTTCCAACCTGTCAATTTAGGACCTTTTACTATCTGTCTAGCCGTTGGTGCTGGAGGAAGTGGTGGAATGCCTGACGGTCTTGGTGGTGGAGACACCCAAGGAATCTGTAATATCATTCTAGGATTGTGGGAAAGTGGAAATGACGCTGAGTCCCTTTACGACGATGATGAAGGAGCCGCGGTGAGCAAAGGAATCTCACAGCCGTTCGCATTCGGACCAATTCAGGGAACCTTTGCCGTTAAAGCGAATGGTGGAGCTGGAGGTGATTTCGGAGAACCCGGAGGAACCATCGCCAATCCTGTAGATTTTACTGGAACCTCATTGGAAATTTGTATCAGCATTCCGTTTATCGGAACGATCTGTGCACCAATCCCTGGACTTTCTGGAATACTTAATGGTATCTCAAACAGCATTTACAACGCTCTCTTGAACGTGTCACCCGGTCAACCTGGCTTCGCTATTAAGCGAACCGGAACCGTGAACATTGAAGATGGCGATTATCAAACCGTTTCCATTCGTGGACAAATTGGAATTTAAGATGAAATTAAAGCACCTCATATTAGTTGCAGCAGTAATCCTTTCGAGTGGAGTTTCGGCTTTCGAAGGAATTATTCACTGCACCAAAACGCAAAACGGAGTGGTCACGAATTTTGATTTCTACGTAAAAGGAAATCAGATTGCAGTTGTATCAAGCGACCCAACTGGAAGCTACAAGATTCTATTAAACCGCTCGGCAGGTCAGCTCAAATTGTGCATGGATGTTCCTGAGTTCGATCAAAAAGGATATTACATGTATACAGCTGGATCAGTAGAAAAAAATGATTCACTCACGATCTTAAAACAAGTTCAAACGGACGCGATCGAAATTGATGGTGTAATGTGCGAAGGGTATACAGTTGTCACAGACAATGGAAGCGCTGTTGCTTACTTCGGGCCTGAAGATGTAAACTTGACAGGATTCTCAGATTATTTCAATGATCCTGTTTATGAATTATTGGATGCGCTAAACTCGAGTAAATTACCGCGTAAACTAGTTGTAAACAAAAACACAGGTTCTTACACAATCGACTTGGTGGCTGAGGCGCAAACATTGGACGCTTCTATTTTCGAAGTTCCTGCAGGATACGATCAATTTCAAGTTACAGCAGAATAATAGATGAAGCACATTGCTTGGATAGCGTTCTTAATTTCTTTGCCCGTTTTGGGTCAAGATGCAACTGTATTCAATCAATCGAACGTATTGTTTGTTGCTGAAGATGCTGAAATGCATGTATTTGGTGATGTAATAACTGATGGACCGATTTCTGTTTTAGAAAATGAAGGCTTCATTCAAACCTACGAAGATGTCACTCCAGGAAATTTCGAACTTCAAAACCAAGGAATTGTTATTTCCAGTGGAGATTACCGAATTGAAAATGATTGGGTAAACAACGGACTTCTGTTGATTTCTGAAGGTCATGTTGAAATGTACGGGAACAATCAATGGTTTTTAGGCGATAGCGTTTCACGCTTCTGGGACCTTCAATTAACTGGTTTCAACATCAAAGATCAAGGGCAAGATATTCGAGTGCGAAGCATTTTGGATTTGACGAATCGCGAGTTAGCCGTTCATGCTCAGACACTTTATGTCGATAGCTCGGATGTGAATGCCATCATTTACGATGCAACATTTGGAGCGGAAGGAATGATCAGTACTGATGAAGACGGCTTTATCAAGAAACACCTCCTTCAAGGCGAACTCAATTTAATACCAACGGGATCAAAACAAGGTTCAACGCGTCATCGACCTATCAAGATTTTGATGAATTCGAGTGATCCAAGTGATACCGCGATTGTGACCTTCCATCATCACACGCCAGATTTTGTGGGAGCTTTCGAAGCGGACATGGATACGTCGCTTTGTAAAATTCAGAATAGATATTTCTATACATTCAACTCGGCAAATCCGACGAATCGTTATCAACTCGATTTTGCGCACTACCCTCCACAAGATGGATATTATCCAGACGTTGCGCAATGGAACAACCCGACTTGGCGTGTAATTTACGATCATGGTGAATACTCTGATCCCGATTACAGCTACGTAAGCGCGTTCAACGAGACTGATTTTGTGGATGAGCACTATACTTTAGCCTATAAAACTCCAGGTGCACCATACATCTTGCACGACAGCACAGAATGTTACGAGTTAGCAGATTATCAGATTGAAATGCCCTTAGGCCAGCCTTGGTACGAATGGACAGTTACAAATGAAAACGGAGGTGCATTCGTCACAAGCGGACAGGGAACCGATCTCGCCACAATCGATTGGACAGGAAGCATTGGTGGATGGGTGTACAATCAGTATACAGACACGGCTGGATGTTGGTCACACTACGATTCTGTTAACGTAATTGACGTGAGCATAGACGCTGAATTCTCTTACACAAATGATTATTCGCTCGGAACATCAACCAACTTCACCTTCATCAACGAATCAAGTCAGAATACGGATGAGGCAATTTGGCACATGGACAACAACGTCGATTTCCTTTATGATCCAGACGTCTTCTTGCCGTATTTCTATAATTTCAATACAGATGGTGAAGAAGCGACGTACGAAGTGATGCTCGTAGCGCACAATTTCGAACATGGATGTTTGGATACTGCGATACGCATTATCACCGTGCCTTCAATCTTCGTATTCTACGCACCAAACTCATTCACTCCGGATGGAGATGGAATTAATGAGACTTTCTTCGGACACGCAACGGACATCAAATGGATTGAAATGCAGGTTTACAACCGTTGGGGCGAGCTCATTTTTGAAGGAGCTGATGACAATGCAGCGAATGTACAATGGGACGGAACGTTCCGAGGTCAACCAGTTCAAACTGGAACATATACCTACAAATTCATCGTTTGGCCGAACAACTACAATGCTGGTGAAAAATCCGCATTAGAATACTCTGGACATATTAGTGTTTTGAAGTAAATCAATTATCGCAACGATTTCGTTTCGACCGATCTTCCTTTGACGTACTTGTCATTGGTATCTAATCTCGAAGCCTGGATTTGGCTCTAGCACATACCTGGAATAAATGGACTTATTGTTCCTAATATCGGTCATTGGGGAAACGATTTTAGGCGATGTCAAGCCACTCTCGTTCCATTCTATTGTTTCCTCTGCATACACGTGAATCTTCGTGGCAATTGCCAGTAAATCCTTCTCTGAATACGCCTTTTCATCGAGTTCAATCTTACTTTCAAAGCACCATTTAGCATTCATTGGATGATGCTTCCTTAAGAAATCGGCATCAACCTTCATTAGCTCTCTAATAGGATTATCTCCCGAGGAATTCAAGCGAATTAAATCGAGATAAATGGATTGAGGAACTAATAGCGCGTCTTCTGGCATCTGATTCAACAAGCGACTTGAAATTAAAAGTTGCTGTTCATCTTGAAGTGCGTGCTGCATCGTTTCGACGAGCAAAATATCGAATACTGAAGCATTATTGAAAACAGTTTTGGTTGCATCCGCGCAGCGAATTTCTTCCACATGATTCTGAAACCCGAAGTGCTCGATAATTTGTGAGACATTTTTGATACTTCGAGGATTGACATCGAGCAAAGTGACTTTTAATTGATCTGCCGAAAAATGCGCTAACAAAGGCAATATTAAAGTTGCAAATGGGCCCGTTCCACCATACAAGACCTGCACGCACCCTTTCCCTTTCAGCTTATCCTCAATGGCGCGCTTTGTTCCTCTGATAAACTTTTGTGTACGAATAGAATCGTCCAAACAACTAGCTGCCCATTTTAATCCAATGGCTATTCCTGTATCAAGATGAACATGAGCTTGATCGTTGAATTCGTTAATATCAATGATGGAAGCTTCCTCTAGAAGTGTTTTATATTCATGCAGTGCGCATTTCACCTCCGCAATTGATGATTCATCATTAAACAACACGAATCTAAGATTGGAAAACAATTGGTGCATGAATCAAATTTAGCTTGATTGTGTGATTAGCGTAGCTCTTTCGCGTTCGGGATGGCAGCGACATCCTTGTTTGAGTTTTCGAAAACAAGATATAGCGAATAGCGCGATAAAACGCCAAAAAAACACTTAACGAAAGCTCATAACTGAGTTTACTCTTTTACAAACTTCAGGGTCGCATTCGAGCCTTCAACTCTTACAAAGTAAACTCCTGCTTTCAAGAAAGAAACATCCAATCGAGTAGCACCCGAAATGATTTCCTGCGCTTGAATTTTACCCGTTAGATCGATAATTTGTGCTTGGAGAACTTCGTTTGATTTGATATCAACTGTGAGTTCGTGTTTCGCTGGATTCGGGAAGATCGTGAACTGGGGAATACTGCTTTCATCCACTGATAAAACGATATCGCTGACCAATGAAAAAACCACCGGCAAGTGATCAGAGCAGTAATATAGCGCCCATAAAATAGAATCGGGCACGTTGTTAACCGTCGAGCAATTGAAAATATCCGTGTTGTAGCACGTTCCGTTATTTCCTAAAGCCTTGTAAGAGCCTCCTGCATATGTTAATTCTGCATTTCCAGCCAGTAATTCTGTACTGTGAAGTACAAAATCGAAGCGATCATCCAATCCACCTCCGGCTCCATCAGAAAGGGAGTTCAAGCGTGTTGACTGCGTTAAAATTTCCTTGTTTGGAAATGTTGAGCTGTGCCAATTTCCTGGCATTCCAATTGGGTCAGC
Source organism: Crocinitomicaceae bacterium (assembly GCA_029252405.1). Taxonomy (GTDB): domain Bacteria; phylum Bacteroidota; class Bacteroidia; order Flavobacteriales_D; family Crocinitomicaceae; genus UBA4466. The sequence goes on along the minus strand of JAQXBM010000087.1, from coordinate 774 downwards.
CAAGGTATTGTTCAAACCTGTTGCGGTTAAATGTTGGTATGCGTCTTCAGTACTCGTGTATACGTTGAAATCACCACCTGCCAACACATAACTGTTTGGAGGAAGCGTATTGATGTCTGCTCGCATCACTTGAGCCATTTGATAACGTGCAGCTTCGTTCGTCGATCCTTGAGAAGATTTCAAGTGCGTCACGTACACATACAAAAAGGTCGTATCGTTCGTTGTTGGTAAATCCTCATCGCGGATGAATAGTTTGAAGACATTCACATCTCGGTGGTCGGTTAACAAATAGTACTCCTCCGTCAATCCGAAAATCTTCGTGTTGTAAATGATGTTTTGTTGCAATTTGTACGAAGTACTTCCAGATTGCTGCGCTACCCACGTTCCAGAAGCGTAAATATCATCAGAAAGTTCGTTCAGGACATTGGTGATTTGATCCATTCCTCCACCCGATTTCAATTCTTGTAGCATCAAAATGTCTGGTGTGTAATACGAGAGTACTTTCTTCAGGGTGTCTTCTCTGTTGCTGCCATTTGGGAAGTTGAGAACGTTGTAGCACATCACATCCATGGTGAGTTGAGCAAAAGACGACGTGCTGATAAGTAAGGTGAAAATAAAGAGTAGATTTTTCATGTTGGAGATTGATTTGGTGCAAAGATAAGGAATTGGATTCGCTTCGCTATTGGATAGTTGGATAGTTGGATAGTTGGATAGTTGGATAGTTGGATAGTTGGATAGTTGGATAGTTGGATAGTTGGATAGTTGGATAGTTGG
>JAQXBM010000062.1 GCA_029252405.1 Crocinitomicaceae bacterium | reverse complement strand
TCCTAAGTTAGCAATCAAGTATCTTATCTATTAAACAAGAAAGAACTAAAGAGTGGAATAAGGTTCTCTTAGGTGCAGTGTCCAAGAACACGTCAACATAGCAAGTCCCCACTCTTTTTAGTACCCAAATACGATCAGTTCTCAAGGTGTGGAAGCCTGATTTGAGGTAGCAGTATCCGGTACATCAGTTCTCTCTCAAACTTAAAGTTATGAAAACGATTGGAATTGATATTTCAAAAAGCACGTTTGATGTGTTCAGCGAAGAGCTTGGACATCTTAAATTCAGTAATAACAAGGAAGGTTTTAAGTCTTTCAAGAAGTTCTTGAATAAAGAAGATCATAGTGTGATGGAAGCCACAGGTTGCTATCACATTCAGTTTGCTAATTACCTCTATGAACGAGGTTTCAAGGTAAGCGTAGAGAACCCTTTGGTGATCAAACGTTTTATTCAAATGAAGAGGCAAAAGGTGAAAACAGACAAGCATGATGCGTATATGATCGCCCAGTATGGTGAAGAGCAAAATCCAAAGTTGTGGGAGCCAGAACCGGCTTTTATTGAAAAGGGGAAGTTGATGACCACCTTGATTCAAATGTACGTTAAGCAGCAGACACAGCTCAAAAACAAACTTGACAACCTTCGAAGCGGAGGAGTTGAAAAAGGTGTGATGGTTCGCTCGCTAAACCTTCAATTGAAACGTATTAAGGTTGAAATAAAGAAGCTTGAAACGAATTTGGAGAATTTATTGAAAGAGCATGCGCCAGATGTTATGACCAACATTAGAAGCATCCCTGGAATAGGGAAGAAAACAGCGATGTTAATGATGGTGACCACGAATAATTTCCGAGATTTTGATAGTGCAAAACAAGTAACATCATACGTTGGTCTCGCTCCAGTAGAAAGGACTTCTGGAAGTAGCATTCGTGGACGAAGCTATATTAGTAAGAAAGGAGATCCAATGCTCAGGCATCATCTGTTTATGTGCTCATTTACAGCTTGTCAAAACAACCCACAATGCCGAGATTTATATGAACGAATTGTAGCGAAAGGAAAGTCGAAGAAATTAGCTTTAATAGCAGTTTGTAATAAGTTGATCAAACAAGCTTATGGTGTGTGCAAAAATGACTTGATTTACGATGAAAATTATAGAAGAAAAGTAGCAGCTTAATAAGAAAGAAAATAGTTGGTTTTTAGCTCAGTTCTATGTTATGCACTTACTTCATGCAGAAAGAGTTCAATTGATTTTGGCTTTGTTAAAAATTTAATCATGTTCTTATAACTTGTACTTCGTTATGTAAGGGTTCAAGTCGCCACCCAAATACAAGTATCCATTGTATTCTTTCACGGAACCTGCTTCTTGCAACATTGTACCCTTGGTGTCAAAAAGCGAGCTTAAAATAATTCCATTCTCAGAAATATTTAGGACCATCGCAAAAGGATCTGCTTTTGGTTGCATAAATTCGGGCAATGAATAAACTAATTTTTTCATGCCGACCTTGGGATGTATTTTATCCAAAGCTTCGTTTCTCTTAGTTGAAAACCCAAGCCAATAACTGCCGTTTTCGCGTATGGAAATGCCGTTTGGAAATCCTGGCAGGTTATCAATGAATATTTCGGTTTCTCCTGCCTTTTCACCTGTCAACCAATACTTTAGCACGCGATATTTGGTGGTTTCTGCCATCAAAAGGTATTTTTGATCTTTAGATACGACAACTCCATTGGCAAAGTACGATCCTCTGATGAGTGTTTTGATTTGATTTGTTTTTGGATTATATTGATGTAGACCACCTAAAGGTCTCATTTCCATGATAATTTTTCTGCCATACTTCACAGAGTAAACCTCTGATTCGGATGTATTGCTGAAATAAATCATCCCATTATCGGCAATATCTAAACCGTTTGGAATCAGAAATGGCTTGCCTGTTTCGTCTGTTTTTGCTAAAACTGTAACTGTTTTATCTGGACTGATACTTATTAGTCCTTCCCTGTGGCTCAATGCTATGAGGTTGTCCTCTTGGTCGAAATGTAACCCAGCAACCCAAGAGCCAGCCTCATAAAACACTTCTGAGTTTCCCTCGGGATCAATTTTTAATATTTTTCCATCCGTAAAATCTTCGTTGTGTACTCCTGTGTAAAGATTTCCTTGTTTATCGAAGATAATGTCTTCAGGTCCTAACAAGCCACTTATTCCAATCGTATCGCTGTTTACAAGTTCTTCGTTGAGGGCGATGCTTCCTTCAAAGCTCGGGGCGGGTTCTGGATAATAACGTGTTGGTTTAAGCCCGCATGAACCCACTATTAGAGCTGCCAGAACGACTATTGTGAAACTTTTGTTTTTCATTACTTCATCTTATTTGTGAAGTACAAAGCAACGGCCTTCAGACCGTAAAACTCTTTACATAGGTAAAGAAATGAAGGTGCTATTGTGAAATGAGTTCTTTTCTAATTCGACTTAATTGTGTAGCAGATATTCCAAGATATGATGCAATGTGCAATTGAGGGATCAATTGTTCCAGTGTCGGGAATTCATTTTTAAAAATGCTGTAACGTTCTGTTGCATCGAGTAAAACAATTTCAATTTCTTTCTTTTCTTTTTCCAAAAAATAATGTTCTGCTATTTTTCGGGCAAACCGTTCCAAGTCGGGATGTGTGTCATACAAATCAGTTAAGCTTTTGTATTTACATGCATATACGACACAATCAGTTAGGGCTTGTTGAGCAATGATATTCGATTTTCCGGTGAGCAAAGATGTATAGGCTCCTATAATTGTTGATCCGACGAAGAATTGTTTATTATATTCTTTTCCTTCTTCATTTGTGAAGTAAGCTCTGACGACTCCTGTTTTCAAAAATGCAATTTCTCTTGCCAACTCATGCTCCCGTACAAAATAATCTTTCCGTTTTATTCTTCTTTCATTGAAAAGAGGAACTATTTTGTCCCAAGTTGAATCACTTAGCACTGAGATTCCATTAAAATATGCTTTAAGTTCTTCCACTCGATTTGAATAATTGAATCAAATTTACGTAGTTATTTTACGCGTCACTATTCTATTGTTTATAACGTTTAGTATATGCAAAGTAGACGATTGCGGGCTTCAAACTTATCAACCCGTTACAATTTTGAAGCGGGCTACAGCCGTTGAATTTACAAATGTTTCGCCTATTTTGTATATACATTGTTGTAAAGCGTTTTTGTCAATAATCCAGAAATTTAAAAGCTAAATCAGTCTCCTTTCTTCCTCCAAAAGGAATCAAGCTGTATTTATTCAAATTCTTTCCTTGTTCCGAACTAATTAATACAAGACCAGTTTTATACGATAATGATATATGAATTATGAAGTAATTTGATTCTTTATTCGGGTCAACGTTTTCTTTATTAATTTTATCGACAAACTCTTTTAAATAAGTGTCTTGAAAATTTTCAAAATCAACATCAATTCCCTCTTCTGAGTAGAGTTGTTTTATCTTTTCTAAAATCGCTGGAGGTGTATACCTTATATATTCGTCGGTAAACAATACTATTCCAGATGTATTTTCCTTTGCAATTTCTCTTAAATCATATTGAGGAAATATTCCATAAGGAAAATCATTTTTGGGGATTATTTCATCGCTATGATATTTCATCAAGAACTTATTTAAATCTGCAACATTAGCAAAACCATGTTTTAAGCCATCTCCAAAAATTTGAGATAATTCATCTGCCACCTTAACAGGATATCTGGAATTTTCCAATTTCCAAATCCAAACACCTAAGTTTTCATTATTCTCATTGAATCCATAGAATAAATAAGTAAATCCTTCTTGCCAAGTCGATACCGAAAAAACTAAACACTTTTTTATTGATGGATAAGTGCTTCTCAAATGTCCATCAACCATTTTTGAAGTCATTACAGGGTCAAGAAAGAAAAGCTCTTTATTCTTTCTGTATTCATTTTCAGTAATTGAACCTTCTTTTTGTTTGAAATACATTGAATTTGACTCATTCATTGCTCCGCTTACTTCTCTTGAGACCGTATATTCATGTAAATCTGAATTAGATAAGAAAATCATCTCGCCATAGTTACAATAGATAAATTTTCGATTCACGGTATCAAAGCCTTTATCACTCCACAAAGTTTGCAAGTCTATAGGCACCTGAATATTTAACTGTTTATTTACTTCGGAATTAATCTTTTGTGCATTCATATAACTCGAAATGAAAATTAGTAGTAATGTGATTGTGTTTCTCATCTTAAATGCTTTACAACGAGTAGGGCTATGCAACGGCGCTAACCAGAATCGTTTTCTTGAAATTAATGTTTTTTTCCATATGAAAAGACAGATTCCCGAAGGGAAAAGCGGCGCTGGGGCATAGCACCGATGTAAAAGCATAACTTATAAGTTGACTAAAACCTTTCAATTATGCAATTACATGATGCCAATACCCCAAAGCTATTCATTGGAATAGATATTCACAAGAAAACGTGGTCA